>NZ_OZ061318.1:657555-1315111 GCF_964063345.1 Pseudomonas lini | reverse complement strand
TGGAGGGACGGAGAAGGCTAGGCCAGCTTGGCGTTGGTTGTCCAAGTTTAAGGTGGTAGGCTGGAATCTTAGGTAAATCCGGGATTCTAAGGCCGAGAGCTGATGACGAGTGTACTTTTAGTACACGAAGTGGTTGATGCCATGCTTCCAAGAAAAGCTTCTAAGCTTCAGGTAACCAGGAACCGTACCCCAAACCGACACAGGTGGTTGGGTAGAGAATACCAAGGCGCTTGAGAGAACTCGGGTGAAGGAACTAGGCAAAATGGCACCGTAACTTCGGGAGAAGGTGCGCCGGTGAGGGTGAAGCATTTACTGCGTAAGCCCACGCCGGTCGAAGATACCAGGCCGCTGCGACTGTTTATTAAAAACACAGCACTCTGCAAACACGAAAGTGGACGTATAGGGTGTGACGCCTGCCCGGTGCCGGAAGGTTAATTGATGGGGTTAGCTAACGCGAAGCTCTTGATCGAAGCCCCGGTAAACGGCGGCCGTAACTATAACGGTCCTAAGGTAGCGAAATTCCTTGTCGGGTAAGTTCCGACCTGCACGAATGGCGTAACGATGGCGGCGCTGTCTCCACCCGAGACTCAGTGAAATTGAAATCGCTGTGAAGATGCAGTGTATCCGCGGCTAGACGGAAAGACCCCGTGAACCTTTACTATAGCTTTGCACTGGACTTTGAATTTGCTTGTGTAGGATAGGTGGGAGGCTTTGAAGCGTGGACGCCAGTTCGCGTGGAGCCAACCTTGAAATACCACCCTGGCAACTTTGAGGTTCTAACTCAGGTCCGTTATCCGGATCGAGGACAGTGTATGGTGGGTAGTTTGACTGGGGCGGTCTCCTCCTAAAGAGTAACGGAGGAGTACGAAGGTGCGCTCAGACCGGTCGGAAATCGGTCGTAGAGTATAAAGGCAAAAGCGCGCTTGACTGCGAGACAGACACGTCGAGCAGGTACGAAAGTAGGTCTTAGTGATCCGGTGGTTCTGTATGGAAGGGCCATCGCTCAACGGATAAAAGGTACTCCGGGGATAACAGGCTGATACCGCCCAAGAGTTCATATCGACGGCGGTGTTTGGCACCTCGATGTCGGCTCATCACATCCTGGGGCTGAAGCCGGTCCCAAGGGTATGGCTGTTCGCCATTTAAAGTGGTACGCGAGCTGGGTTTAGAACGTCGTGAGACAGTTCGGTCCCTATCTGCCGTGGACGTTTGAGATTTGAGAGGGGCTGCTCCTAGTACGAGAGGACCGGAGTGGACGAACCTCTGGTGTTCCGGTTGTCACGCCAGTGGCATTGCCGGGTAGCTATGTTCGGAATAGATAACCGCTGAAAGCATCTAAGCGGGAAACTAGCCTCAAGATGAGATCTCACTGGGACCTTGAGTCCCCTGAAGGGCCGTCGAAGACTACGACGTTGATAGGTTGGGTGTGTAAGCGCTGTGAGGCGTTGAGCTAACCAATACTAATTGCCCGTGAGGCTTGACCATATAACACCCAAGCAATTTGCTGACCTGAGAAGGCACCAGATTGCGGTGTGTGAAGACGAAACGAACCGAAAGTTTGTGACACTCACGAAACACCAGATCTATCACATACCCATTCGCTGGAGCGTGATCTCGCAAGAGAGAACGACCTGGCTACCGAATTTCTTGACGACCATAGAGCATTGGAACCACCTGATCCCATCCCGAACTCAGCAGTGAAACGATGCATCGCCGATGGTAGTGTGGGGTTTCCCCATGTGAGAGTAGGTCATCGTCAAGATTAAATTCCGAAACCCCTATCTGCGTATGCAGGTAGGGGTTTTGTTTTGCCCGCAGGAAAGTGCCGTGGTAAATAAAGGGATATTCCGACCACTTTTCCTGGTGATACCTGCATCGTTTATGAAATTTTGGCTGACGCGCTTAAGTGACGCACCGTTTTTGGTATGGTGCAGCTCGTTTTTTAACGGACTGATTTCAAGCCTACGGATCGGCACCTCTTCTACAGTCAAAGAGCCGCTGCAGAAATGCCTGAACCAATACCAATCAAGGACCACGAAAAAGAGACGCGCCTGGTCAATAAAAGACTGATGGCCTGCGCCTTGTTCGTCGTCGCTATTACCTGCGCGCTGGTGGTGCGGCTGTATGTTCTGCAGGTGGTCGAGTACGAATACCATTCGACGATCTCCGAAAACAACCGTGTACACGTATTGCCGATCGCCCCTACCCGCGGGCTGATCTACGACCGCAACGGCGTGCTACTGGCGGACAACCGGCCCAGTTTCAACCTGACCATCACCCGCGAACGCGCCTCCGACGTCAAAGAAGAGCTGGATGACGTGGTCAACCTCCTGCACCTGCCGGCTGAAGATCGCACGCAGTTCGACAAGGCGATGAAGCAGGCTCGACACCCCTTCGTGCCCGTCACCTTGTTCTACGAACTCAACGAAGAACAGATCGCGGTGTTGGCAGTCAACGAATTCCGTCTGCCAGGGATCGACGTAGAGCCACAGTTCGTTCGCCACTACCCGATGGGCGTGCACTTTGCCCATTCGATCGGCTACGTCGGCCGCATCAACGAGAAAGAATCCAAGGCTCTGGATACGGTGGAATATCGTGGTACCCAATCCATCGGCAAGACCGGCATCGAGAAATTCTACGAGCCCGAGTTGCATGGTCATGTGGGTTATGAAGAGGTCGAGACTAACGCCCAGGGCCGCGTGCTGCGAGTGCTCAAACACACCGACCCGGTCCCCGGCAAAAACATCGTCCTGAGCCTCGACGTCAAACTTCAGGAAGCAGCCGAGGAGGCATTGGGCGATCGCCGTGGCTCGGTGGTTGCTCTCGACCCGTCAACCGGCGAAGTATTGGCCATGGTCAGTAAGCCAAGCTTCGATCCGAACATGTTCGTGACGGGCATCAGCTTCAAGGAATACGCTGCGCTGCACGATTCCATCGACCGGCCGTTGTTCAATCGTGTGCTGCGTGGACTCTACGCGCCGGGCTCGACTATCAAGCCGGAAGTGGCGATCGCCGGCCTCGACGCCGGGGTGGTCACCCCGCAGACCCGTGTCTTCGATCCAGGTTATTACCAGCTACCGGATTTTGATCATAAATACCGTAACTGGAACCACAGTGGCGATGGTTGGGTAGACATGGACGCGGCGATCATGCGCTCCAACGACACCTACTTCTACGATCTGGCCCACAAGCTGGGCATCGACCGTCTGCACGACTACATGGCGATGTTCGGTCTTGGCGAAAAGGTCTCGCTGGACATGTTCGAAGAGTCCCCAGGGTTGATGCCATCCCAGGCCTGGAAACGCGCGACCCGTCGTCAACCCTGGTTCCCTGGCGAGACTGTGATCCTCGGAATCGGTCAAGGCTACATGCAGGTCACGCCTCTGCAATTGGCCCAAGCCACCGCGCTGATCGCCAACAAAGGTATATGGAACCGACCACACCTGGCCAAAACGGTGGATGGCGTAGCGCCGGTGGACGAGCATCCGATGCCGAACATCCTGCTCAAGGACCCGCGTGACTGGGAACAGGTCAATCATGGCATGCAGATGGTGATGCACGATGCCCGTGGGATTGCCCGAGCGGCAGCGGCGGGGGCTCAGTACCGTATTGCTGGCAAAAGTGGGACCGCGCAAGTGGTGGCGATCAAGCAGGGTGAACGCTACAACCGGGCGAAAACGCTGGAGCGCAACCGTGACAATGCCTTGTTCGTCGGTTTCGCCCCGGCTGAACATCCGAAGATTGTCATCTCGGTCATGATCGAAAACGGCGAGGCCGGAGGTCGCGTCGCCGGTCCGGTGGTGCGGCAAATCATGGACGCCTGGCTGCTCGATCAGGATGGTCACCTGAAGCCGCAATACGCCGTGCCGAGCAAAGCGCTGGGTGACCACGCTCACGTCTAACGATCAAAGCTATACAGCACCGGCTTACAGATACTGAGCATGTGCTGACGGGTTAATCGAGCGGCGAACATTCTCTCGACCGACTGATCGACTTCTCCTGCACTTCAATACCGATTTATTGCCCGCAGGGCGACATCCCAGGACTGGACCGGTGGCACCACGGTGTCGGCAGGTTTTGCATGATGCAGGGCGGCTCCCAAGTGTTGTTGTAAATCGCGACAACCAATGAGACGACGAGCAACCTGTTACGGTCTTGAGACACCTGCTATTGAAGACTAGAATTTTCAGGTTAATGGGTGAGTGAGGGAGCATTTGCCCGGCCACACATCTGGCATTCGGGAGGTAGCAATGTTCCTTTCAACCCTGGAAATTCAAAATATCATTGAGCATAGTTTTTTGCCCGCTGTGTGCACTTGCAGCATGGAGGCGGACCAGTCCCTGACAATTCGGGTCTGCGATTGCATGACCGGGAAAGTGGATCTGGTGGCCACCCATGTTCCGGTATGGACACTGGATAGTCCCCACGCGATCGCGTCGCTAGTGGCTGATATGCGGCAAGAAATCGAGGCTCACAAACTCAGTCACCCTCCATTTTACCGCTAAACGTGCGTCACGCCGCACCACGTTGGCGGTGCGGCGTGTATCCGAAGCCGAGAAGGAAGACTCGGCCACCGTCGAACACTCCGATAGCCTGAAGCAGATCGGCAACATCAAGTTGTCGGAGGATTTTTTGCTGAACACACAATTTGTGTCCCGCCAAAGCCCCCGCAAGAGCGAGGCTTGCCCGTGAAGAGGCCTTCAAGAACACCGCAGCATCAAACCCCAGGCACCGGACAGCTCATATCGCCTTCCTCACACTTGAGGTAGCGTTTGAAGGTTTCGACGCGCGCCTTGGTCAGGTTGGTGGTGCACTGGCTGTAGATCAGCGGATACACACTGCCACCCGTCACCGTAGAGGTCGAAAACTCACACTCGGCATCACGAAACGTCACCCAGTTGCGTTGCGCACTGACCAGCAGCTTCTTGGCATCGGGATTGTCTTTCAATCGTTTGGTGATTTGCTGGTAAAGCGTGTTCAGCTCTTTATCAGCCGTTTTGTACTGCTCGGCGGCGCACTGATTCATGGTGCCCTGGTCGTTCGCATTCGCACAGTCCACGGCATGCGCCACGGTGGTGAACAGCAGCGGCGTCAGTGCCAGGAGAAAGCGTGGGTGCATGGGGGATTCTCGTGGTGACATTGGAAAGTTGCGGTGCAGTGTAGCGAAGCGGATGGTTAATCAACGAATCTGCCGCTCGCCACAAAAGCGCTGCGCTGTTCAGAATTTATACCTGCCACTGCGGACATTTCTCATTCGATTCATATTCGAGCCAGGACACGTCATGGGACGTCCAGATATGAGCCTGAGGAGTCATTTTCGGATCATCGTCGAGAGTCGCCACGCGAACGATTACATGAGGTTGGGTCAAGCGCTCTGCCATTAGATGCGATCCGCAGATCGAGCAGAAATGCCGAAGCTTGCCCGGCGACGACTCATAGGTGCTTAGCCGGTCCTGTCCTTTTGTCCAGCGAAAATGCTCACGCATGACCCCGGCCGTTGAGGCGAATGCTGCTGCGTGTGCCTTGCGACAGGTATGGCAGTGGCAGTGACTGATGGGCATGTCGAGGCGATCAAGTTCGTATTCGATGGCTTTGCACAAGCAGCTGCCATGCAAGTTATTCATGGGGCTTTTCCTGGTTGCGTGGCTGATATGTCGGCAGCTGCGGCCCGAAGCAGGGAGTCAGCCGTGGCCTCGATGTCATCGCGCATGTGCAATTTCGCAAGCCAGCCGTCAGGGATGGCCTGCACACCGTAATGAGCCCCGGCCAACTGGCCGACGATGGCGGCAGTGGTATCGGCGTCATCGCCAAGGTTCGCCGCTTCGAGGATGGCGGCTTCAAAACTGTCAGTGTGGTGAAAGCACCACAAGGCCGCTTCCAGTGATGCAACGCAGTAACCGGTACCGCGAATATCGTCTTTGGATTTTCCGAGGTAATCGCCTCGGGCGATGCTCGCGACCTTCGGTTCCAGGAAGGTCGTCTCTGGCAGGCTCTGCAAATCCTGCTTGGGCGCGCCTTGCAATGCCTTGCGGATCAGAGCGGCAAGCAACTGACAGCATTCAAGTGCCTCCGGCGCCGCATGGGTAGTGCGCGAGCTGTCTGCGGAAAACCTCCTGATCCGGTCGGGGTCGGGAAAGTAGTACAACACTATAGGCGCTAACCGCATCAGCGAGCCGTTACCGGCCGTATAGGGATCGGTGGATCCCGCGAATGGCTGACCGGTTTCCTGATAACGAGCCAGCGCTTCACGGACGGTCATACCAATGTCGAAGCATTCGCCGGTCGAACTCAGGTAACCCCATTGCCACCAGTTGAGGTAACGGCCCATTTGATCGGCCGCATCAAAACCTTTTTTGTTCAGCAAGCTTTCTGCCAGGCAAAGTGCCATGGAAGTGTCATCGGTCCATTGCCCTGGCTTCAGATTGAACGGGCCGCCCCCAACCATATCGGTCAGAGGAGCGAATGAGCCGCGCGGCTGGAATTCGGCATGGGTGCCAACGGCATCCCCACAAGCAAGCCCCAGCAGGGTTGCGCGATAACGTTCCGTGAGTGAAGGCTGCATGAATCTTCCTTGTAAGGGTTCCACGTCGTTGCAAACGTTAGCAGTTTCAGCTCGCCGGCTCCCCCGAAAAACCAGAACTTATGGCCAAAACTGAGGCCGAATATTTCAGGTACGGGTGATTGCGGCACCTGTTGGATACAACTTTTAAGTTGGTCTTATGGTCTTTACAGGCCTACTGTTCAATACAGGAGGTGACTTATGAACCCAGCATCAGATCGCATCGAAAGGAAGATCCTGCTCAAGGTGCCGCGCTCGCAGGTCTGGCGCGTGCTGGCCAATGCCGAAGCCTTTGGGCAATGGTTCGGCGTGGCGCTCGAAGGCAAGCGCTTTGTCGCCGGCGAGTGGACCCAGGGGCAGATTACTTATCCTGGTTATGAGCACTTGTTGTGGAATGTACTGGTAGAGCGGGTCGAGCCGGAGCGGGTGTTTTCGTTTCGCTGGCACCCGTATGCAGTCGAACCCGATACCGATTACTCCCAGGAGCCCACAACGCTGGTGAAGTTCGAACTCGAGGATATGGATGAAGGCACGTTGTTGAAGGTCGTCGAGTCCGGTTTCGATCACATTCCTCAGTCGCGCAGGCTCAAGGCGTTCCGCATGGACAGCCGGGGCTGGGATGAGCAGATGAGCAATATCGAAAAATTTCTGGTAGACACCAAGGACCACGAGCGTCAGGGAGGTTGATGGCTGCAGGCCATGAAACTCGTGGCTTCAGCGCATGATGGCTGATACATCCAAGGGTTTTCGGAGGGGTGGATATAGCGAATGTCTTACACGCGGTAGTAGCTATGTCGTCTATTGCAGATTGGATCCCAAGCGTAATCTAGCTTCATCAACTGAAGCACAGGAAGTGCTCCAGGGTCACGGATGATCGACCATAGCAAGGATCGCTGCCGACAGGGAGTCGATATGGTCTTGGGAAAAACCCGCTTCGGCGGGTTTTTTTTCGCCTGCGGAAAACGTCAACCCGGTTCGCCGTAGCCTCTGCCGATTGTTGCTACAAGTGCAGCTTTCAGGCGTTGAATGGTCAATGGCTTACACGTAGCCAGTGGTATGTCGTCTTTTGAAGCTTCAACGATGCGTCTAATCTGGATCCATCAACTGAAGCACAGGACGTGCTCAGGATCATGGATGATCGACCATACGCCAGGATGGCTGCCGACAGGATGTCGCGATGGTCTTGAGAAACCCGCTTAGGCGGGTTTTTTTTCGTGTGCAAAAAACTGAAACCCGATCTCCTGTAGCAGCTGCCGTAGGCTGCGTTCGGCTGCGCAGCAGCCGTAAACCCTACAAACACGTTAATCGCTGGCGGATTTTCCGGCCTGAGCAACTGGCCGCGGACGCGATAGCGCCCACCGCCGTTTCTTTCACTGGCGATCGAGTTTCGCCGCTGCACGTTCGGTGATTTCCGAGCGCAATTTCAACGACGCGGCAGCGCGTTTGCGGGCTTCATCCAGCACGCTGACCGGAGCAGTCTCCGGGCTTCCCGAAGCAAACGGCGGCGCCGGGGCGTATTCCAGCTGCAACTGCACCAGTTGCGCGGTGTCCTTATCGAACAATTCAGCCGCCAGGGTCAGGGCAAAATCGATCCCCGCGGTGATACCGCCACCGGTCAGCAGATTGCCGTCGCGCACCACCCGATCGTTCACCGGGATCGCTCCCAAAACCCCAAGCAATTCGTGATACGCCCAGTGAGTGGTGGCACGTTTGCCCTTGAGCAACCCCGCCGCGCCAAGCACCAGCGCGCCGGTGCAAACCGAAGTGACATACTTCGCGTTAGCGGCCTGAGCCTTGATGAAGGCCAGGGTTTCGTCATCCTCCATCAACGGCCCGACGCCGCTGCCGCCGGGAATGCAGATCACATCCAGTGGCGGGCAATCGTCGAAGGTGATGGTCGGTTTCAACACCAGCCCGGTGCTCGCGGTGATCGGGACCAGGTCCTTCCAGATCAGATGCACTTTCACGTCCGGCAGCGAGGCCAGAACGTCATAAGGGCCGGTCAGGTCCAGTTGTTGAAGCTGTGGAAACAACAGAAAACCGATCTGCAACGTCATGGCGTTTTTTCTCCTGGTTGGGGTGGACGGCTTCACTGTAGGCTCGTAGGATCTGGCGTATACGCCAATAACCCCACGAATTACGCCAAACATGCCGAACAACCCGAAAACCATCCATGTGCTGGCCTTTGCCAACGTGCAACTGCTCGACGTCACCGGGCCGTTGCAGGTGTTCGCCTCGGCCAACGACATTGCTCGCCAGCAAGGTTTGCCGCCGCCCTATGCGCCGTCGGTGATTGCCCGCGGGGGCGGGGCGGTGATGTCGTCGGCGGGGTTGGCGCTGTTGGCGGAGTCGTTGCCAGATCAGGGCAGCGACACTTTGATCATTGCCGGTGGCTGGGGCGTTTACGCGGCGGCGAAAGACGAGCTGCTGGTGGATTGGGTGCGTGAGCACGCGACGGGGTGTCGGCGGGTGGCGTCGGTGTGTACCGGGGCGTTTTTGCTGGCGGCCAGCGGTTGGCTCGATGGCAGGCGGGTGGTCACGCACTGGACCCGCTGCGAGCAATTGGCGCACCAGCATCCCAAACTACAGGTCGAACCCAACCCGATCTTCATCAACGATGGCCCGGTCTGGACCTCGGCCGGGGTCACCGCGGGCATCGACCTGGCCTTGGCGATGGTCGAAGAAGACCTCGGCCGAACCATGGCCCTGGACGTCGCCCGGCAACTGGTGGTGTTTCTCAAGCGTCCGGGGGGCCAGTCGCAGTTCAGCGTGACCTTGTCCCTGCAAAAGGAAGGCAACCGCTTCGATGAACTTCACGCCTGGATCAGCGAAAATCTAACTAAAGACCTCGGCATCCCGACCTTGGCCTTGCAGGCCGGCATGAGCGAGCGCAGTTTCGTCCGTCATTACCGCGCCGACACCGGCCAGACACCGGCGCGGGCCATCGAGCTGATTCGGGTCGAGACTGCGCGACGGCTACTCAGCGACACCGGCGTACCGATCAAACGGGTCGCGGTGCAATGCGGGTTTGGCAGCGAAGAAACTTTGCGCCGCAGTTTTCTGCGAGCCATGGGCGTGACACCGCAAGCCTATCGCGAGCGGTTTTCCGTCAGCTCTCCAGCAGATCCAGTATTGCCTTAAGCGTCGCCTCGGGCGCTTTTTCGGCAATGTTATGCCCGACGCCTGCCAGTACTCGGCGTTCGTAAGGGCTGGTAAACCGCTGTTTGAGAGGGCTGACTCAAATCGACTCGGGCCTTTTCCTCAGGCTTCCACGTCCGCCACTTGATTGAAATACTTCGACCGATCCGGTGTAAACGTCACCATCATTTTGGTCCTGGAACAGGTCAACGCCCGCTCTGCACTCAAATCAATATCCAGATCTTCCCCGCGCAACCCCTGCCATTGGGCGAGGTATTTGAGGGATCCGTATTTTTCGAGTTTCTTCAGGCTGCGGCTGACACCACCTTTCCAGCCCAGCACCGGGAGTTCGTTGGTGAGGCATTGTCGGGCGAGGTCGGGGAAGCGGGCAGCGCGTTGGCGGCCGATTTCCCAGCATTTGATCAGACCTTTGTCGTGGCCCTCCCACAGTTCATCCCGGTTCAGGCCTGATCGGAGTGGGGTGTCGATGCTGCGATGGATGCGCTGGGTCATTCTGGTTCCTTGAATTCGGGTTTTGTTGGACAGCTCCGCTGTGCCCGTTGACGTGGATGGTAGGGATGGATGTAAGCCGTGGCAACAAGGTATTTCTGGATGTAGGAATGAGTGACTGAGTGTTGATTGGGCGGGTTTGTTTAGTAAATGTAGGTGTTTGGACTACGCGATTCTGTGGCGAGGGGCTTGCCGCCGTTCGGCTGCGTAGCGGTCGAAAAGCCAGCAAATGCGGTGCTTCTGGAGGAATGTGGTTGTAGATTTCAGGGCCGCTGCGCACCCCAACGGGAGCAAGCTTGATCTGGTCAAGTAATCCCGGACACCAGTTACGGTGTTTATGCCGCTTTTAGCTCCATAGCTATTGGCGACAGGTAGTTGTTGTAGCTGTGGAGCCTGGTGCGGTTGTAGTACATGAAGAAACGCACCATATCGGTTTGTGCTTCCTCGCTCGTGCTGTAGCCGTTGCGAGGGACCCATTCTGACTTCAGGGTGCCGAAAAAGCGTTCCGTTGGAGCATTGTCCCAACACTGCCCGCGATGACTCATGCTCTGCAAAATGCCATGGCGCATCAGCTCTTCTTGAAACTTGCGACTGGTGTACTGACAGCCCTGATCCGAATGGAACATCAACCCAGGTGGGCAGGTTCGAAGCTCTGTCGCCATGCGTAGCGCTTTACTCACCAAGTTGGCGTCATTGACCAGCGAAAATGCCCAACCAATGACCCGACGAGCAAACAAATCGATCACGATGGCCAGATGAACCCAGCGCTTGCCTACCATCAAGCTTGTAACGTCGCCACACCAGACTTGATTGACCGCGGTCGGCTTGAAATTGCGCTTGAGCAGGTTGGGCGCGACAAATGCTTCAACTCCTTTGGACCTGAATGGATGAGGCTGGCGTTGTTTGCTGACAATGTTGGCTTCCCTCATCAGGGCTTTAACAAGGCTTCTTCCGACCGCTATGTTTTGGGCCTGCAGATGCTTGCTGATCGTTCTGGACCCCATGGCTTCCCGGCTTTCGCTGTGCAGTTCGACCACCTTCCCCTTGAGCTCTTCGCGCTCGATCTTAGGCCGCGAGAGACGCTGTAGCCATTCGTAAAAGCTGCTGCGCTTCACATCGAAAACGCGACACAGGATGGCGGTCGGGAATGACTCTCTTAGCTCCGCGATCATCGAAAACGATCGGGATCCGACATCAAGAGAGCGGTAGCCTTTTTTAAGATTTCGGCTTCCATTTCCATGCGTTTGATCTTGGCTTTCAAATCCTGAATCTGGCGCTGATCCTCAGTAATGGCCTTGGTGCCTTGAACCGGTTGCCCCTTGTGTTCCTTGCGAACCTGATCCACCCAGCGCCGCAACGCGGTGGCGCTAATGTCCAGCGACGCGCAGACTTCCTGTACCGAACAACCGTCATCAATCACCATGCTGGCTGCACGATGTTTGAACTCGCGGGAAAAGACTCTTCTTTCTTTCATGGAACCTCCAAATTGGCGAAATCATATCGCCCTTAAGAGGTGTCCGGAATTATTAGGCCAGATCAGCTCCCTTGCCACAGGAGGTCAGCCCTGTCAGGCGGAGTGTGTTTAAGTTCATCGCGGGTAGGACTTGATCCTACAAAAAGTGTCGTAAATGTGGATATTTCTGACGAGTTTTGGCGGTTGTAGGTTAGGAAAGGGAGCCGATAGTCTTTCCGGGTCGCTGCCAATTCAGCGACCGGGTTTGGTCACCCGTGCAATGTCAGGCGTGCAAGCGCCAACGTGAGCATGTCGGCGCTTTTTCGTGCGCTTGTCGGTATGCTTCGCGGTGGGCTGTGCGCGGGGCACTTTCGAGTGCGCCGGGTGCCTGACTTCCCGGTTGACCAACCTGCGTACCGCCCACCACCCATCGTTTGGTCACGACGGTGGTGAGCTTCATGAATGTCAGGAGTTACACCATGATAAAAGACAGCCCCAATCCCCCAGAAACCGACAACGTTTGCCCCTACGAATCTCTCGATTCGAAAAAACTCCACGAAGCCGCCGAACGTGCGCTCGACCACTATCTCAAACCCGCCCCCAAACAACCCGAAAGCCGTAAGCCAAGCAAGATGTTTCTGGTTGCGCCGGATATGGACAACGAAAGTCTGCTGGCCCATGTCTGCGAATCACTGGCCCCAGCCAGCGTCATGACCAGCGACATTGCCGCGTATGTCGAGGCACCGCAACGGCATACGCTCCTGGCGATTCAGCAGGTCATCATGCTGGCCGAGCTGGCGGTGAATCGGGTGCTGGATAACGTCGACGTACCGAAGCCTGCGCCACACAGCTGATCCCCTGTAGGAGCGAGGCTTGCCCGCGAAGGCGATTTCACATTCAACATGAATGTCGACTGACACACCGCCATCGCGGGCAAGCCCGCTCCCACATTGGACTGTGGCGTTCACAAAACCTGTTGGAGCGAGGCTTGCCCGCGAAGAAGGCGCCTCGGTCTTCAAGGCTGCCAAAGGTTTTTCTCCCCGCTCAACTTCCTGTTCAGAAAACTCGCCGCGCTAATCAGTGCCAGGTGCGTCAGCGCTTGCGGTGTGTTGCCCAGATGCCGGGCATGGCTGTCGAACTCTTCGGCATACAGCCCCAGCGGGTTGGCGTACTTCAGCAATTGTTCGAACTCCAGGTGCGCTTTCTCCACTTGGCCGGCCCGGGCCAGGCATTCGACGTACCAGAACGAGCACGCGGCGAAGGCGCCTTCGGTGCCGGGCAGGCCGTCGATCTGGCTGTCGTCGTTGCGGTAGCGGTAGACCATGCCTGCGCGCACCAGGGTTTTCTCGATGGCTTCGAGGGTCGCGATCCAGCGTGGATCCTTGGCGCTGACGAAGCGCACTAGCGGCATCAGCAGCATCGAGCCGTCGAGGCCGGTGCCGCCGATATGCTGGACGAAATGCCCGCGTTCTTCGTTCCAGAAGTTGCTCCAGATGTCGGTGTGGATCGCTTGACGGGTCTGGTCCCAGCGGGCGAACGGGGCGGGCAGCGAGCGTTTGGAAGCCAGTCGGATGGCGCGGTCCACGGCCACCCAACACATCAGTCGCGAGTGCAGGAAATGATACTGCTCGCCGCGCATTTCCCAGATGCCGACGTCTTTTTGCTGCCAGGTTTCGCAGACCTGATCGACCACTTCCACGGTGTGTTTCCAGCCTTCATGGGAAATCGCTTCACCGTGTTTGTTGACCAGGTACACCGCGTCCAGCAGCTCACCGAAGATGTCGAGCTGGACTTGATCGTAAGCCTGATTACCGATGCGTACCGGTGTCGCGCCGCCATGGCCGGACAAGTGTGGAAGTTCAACTTCCGGCAGTTCCTGACGGCCATCGATGGCGTAGAGGATGTTGAGTTTCATCGGCTTGCCGCGGCAATCGCTGACCCTCCCGCGCAGCCAGCGCATGTAGGCGTTGGCTTCCTCGACGAAGCCCAGGCGCATGAAAGCATAGACGGTGAACGAGGCGTCGCGGATCCAGGTGTAGCGATAGTCCCAGTTGCGTTCGCCGCCGGGTGTTTCCGGCAGGCCGAAGGTGGCGGCGGCGAGGATGGCGCCGTGCTTGCGCGAGGTCAGTAGCTTCAAGGCCAGGGCCGAGCGATTGACCATTTCCCGCCATCGACCGCGATAATTGGACTGGCCGATCCAGTCGCGCCAGAACTTCAGGGTGCGTTCCAGGCACAGTATGGCGGCGCCTTCCTTGAAGCGCGCATCGTCAACGCCCCCGAGCAGGAACTCGGCGCTCTGGTCCTGTTCGAGGATGAATTCGGCGACGGCCGCATGGTCCTCGACGCGCAAGGATTGATCCGAACACAGCTGCATGGCTGGCTGGCCGGTGGCCTCGAAATACACACTCCGATCACGTGCGCGGGCCTTGGTGGGCGCCCTGGCATAGTCATGACGCACAGCGCAGCGCATGCGGATCGTCGCTTGTCCGCTGACCACCCGCACCCGGCGCATCAACATCGGCAAATCATCTTCGCTGTCGCCGATGGGCAGCAGGTCGGTGACTTCGACCACCGCGTGATCGCTCATCCAGCGGGTTTGCAGGACGTTGGTGTCAGGCAGGTAAATCTGCTCGCGGCGGGCGTCGGGCAGGTCCGGGGCCAATTGGAAAATACCAGCTTGGGGGCTGTCCAGCAGCGAGCAGAAGATCGACGGACTGTCGAATTCCGGCCAGCAGAAAAAGTCCACGCTGCCCTTGTCGTTGACCAGCGCCGCGCTGCGCATGTCGCCAATGATGCCGTGGGCGTCGATGGCGCTTTGTCGTTCGGGGTGATCAGCCATTGCCGCAGTACTCCGGGAACCGAGGGTCTAACTAGCTGACCGGTTTGAGCCGCAGAGAGTTCATTTGTCGGCAAACCGTCGCTCCCACAGGCAACTCTGATCCATCCCACAGACTAATTCTCATCACACCTCATCCGTTCTCCTAAACAGATAACCAACTGAGGTAAACGCGGTGACAAAGCTGACACTGCTGTGCCTGCCCTATTCGGGCGCCAGCGCCATGGTCTATAGCCGCTGGCGGCGCCAGTTGCCGCCGTGGCTGCACTTGCAGCCCGTGGAGTTGCCGGGGCGGGGCGCCCGTTATGACGAACCCTTGCAGACCGACATGCGAGCGCTGGCCCTGCAATTGGCCAGGGAGCACAAGCCGTCCTTGCACGGTCCTTACGCCCTGTTCGGTCACAGTCTGGGGGCGTTGCTTGCCTGCGAGATGGCCCACGCCTTTCGTGCTCTCGGTGCTGCGGAGCCGGTGGCGCTGTTTGCTTCCGGCACGGCCGCCCCGACCATGCGCAGCGACTATGACCGTGGCTTCGCCGAGCCCCAGAGCGACGAACAGTTGATCGAGCAGCTGCGCACCCTCCAGGGCACCAGCGAGGACGTGTTGGCCAATCAGGAGTTGATGAGCCTGACGCTGCCGATTCTGCGCGCCGATTTCATGCTCTGCGGACGCTTCCGTCCGATGCAGCGCCCGCTGCTCAAGTGCCCCGTGCACGTGCTCGGCGGCAAGGAAGACAAGGCCACCACCGAGCAATTGATCGGCTGGAGCCAGGAAACCCTGGGCAGTTTCTCGGTGGACATGATGACCGGTGGGCATTTCTTCATTCATGAGCATGAAGCCAAGGTGATCCGGATTATCAAGAATCATCTGGAAGTCCATCACCGGCGTCATGCACAGCTGGCCGCGCCGGTTTTTTAGCGCGCGGTTCACTTTATCGGTGTTAACAGGAGGCCCGTCATGGGTGTTGCTGTGGGTTTTGCCGTGCGGCCGTTGCTGCCGGCGCGGGGTCGCTTGCCGCTGTTGGTGGAGGCGACTGAGCCGAATACCAGTCTGTTGTCGGTGTTCGATGAATTGAATGAGCTGGTGGATGAGCATTTGCTGCGTGACGGCGGCATTCTGTTTCGCGGGTTCGAGCTGGACGGCGCCGAGCAGTTCCGCCAATTCGCCGCCGGCTTCGGGCATCCACTGCTCAATTACGAGTTCGGCTCGACGCCGCGCACCAACGTCACTCAGGGGGTCTACACCTCCACCGAATACCCGGCGCATCAGAGCATTCCGTTGCACAACGAGCAGGCCTACTCCCGGGACTGGCCGATGAAAATCTGGTTCTACAGCATGATCGCCGCCACCTCGGGCGGCGAAACGCCGATTGCCGACAGCCGGGACGTCTATCGCCGCATGCCTGTCGCTATCCGCGAGCGCTTCATCAGCAAAGGCCTGATGTACGTGCGCAATTTCGGTAACGGGCTGGACGTGGCGTGGGAGCAGGTTTTCAACACCGAAGACCGAGAGGTGGCCGAGGCCTACTGCAAGGCCCACGGCATCATTTGCGAGTGGAAGGACGACGGAGAATTGCGCACCCGCCAGACGTGTCAGGCGGTGGCGCGTCATCCGGTGACCGGTGACATGGTTTGGTTCAATCAGGCTCACCTGTTCCACATTTCCAACCTTCAACCGGAGGTGCGTGAAACCCTGCTGGACATCGTCGACGAGGAAGACCTGCCGCGTAACGTCTACTACGGCGACGGCTCGCCCATCGAGGATGAGGTGCTCCGTGAAATTCGTGCCGTGCTTGATGATTGCGCCATCAGTTTCCCTTGGCAGGAGGGTGATGTGCTGATGCTCGACAACATGCTCTCGGCCCACGCCCGCGCGCCCTTCGAAGGCAAGCGCAAGGTGATCGTCGCGATGGCCGAAGGGCATTCCCAGGATGTGCGCTGATCTGATCAGTCCCTGACGCTCCCTGTCGCCGAAGCCGGTCTTGCACCGGCTTTGGTGTTTTTGTGTTCACTTAAGAGCTTCTGAGTCAGACAAACCTGTGGCGAGGGAGCTTGCTCCCGCTTGAGTGCGTAGCACTCACAAAAATCGGCAATGGCTGTCAGATTTTTGGGGCCGCTACGCAACCCAGCGCGAGCAAGCTCGCTCGCCACAAGGCTAAATCATCGCGCTAGCCATTCGTTCTTGTTGATACGACCGGGCCTCCTGGTCACGCCGCCGATCAGCAAGGACCCAATGCATGAATGCCGCAGACGCACAGAAACTCGCCCGCCGCTTTATCGAACTGCCGCAGGACAAGCGCCGCTTGTTTCTGGCCGGCATGGCCCGCGAAGGCATCGATTTTGCGCAGCTTCCCATGACCTCCTGTGTCGGGGTCGATGAGCGTGACGGCCTGTCCTATGCCCAGCAGCGGATGTGGTTTCTCTGGCAGCTGGATCCGCAGAGCGCGGCCTACAACCTGCCGATGGCGGTGCGCCTGAACGGTGCGTTGCAAACTGATGCGCTTGAGCGCGCGTTCCGCCTGTTGGTGGCGCGTCATGAGTGCCTGCGCACCACCTTCGGCCAAGAAGGCGAGCGTGCGTTCCAGCGGGTGGCCGAACCCCGTGACCTGACACTGGCGATCAACGACCTGAGTGCCTTGCCTGAAGAGCGGCGCTGGCCGCAGGCGCAACAGCACATGATGGCTGAAGCCACTCAGGCGTTCGACTTGCAACAGGGGCCGCTGCTGAGCATTCGCCTGTTGCGCCTGGCCGAACAGGAACACGTGCTGTTGCTGACGTTGCACCACATCATTGCCGATGGCTGGTCGATGAATATTCTGATCGACGAGTTCATGCGCACCTACGACGGGTTAGTGGCGGGGCGGCAACCGATCTTGCCGGAATTGACCGTGCACTACCGCGACTATGCCCTGTGGCAGCGCAGTTGGCTGGAAGCCGGAGAGCGCGAGCGTCAGCTCGATTACTGGCGCACGCAGTTGGGCGAAACGCAGTTGGGTGAAGAGCCTCCGATCCTCGAATTGCCCACCGACCGTGCCTATCCGGCTCAGTCCAGCCACCAGGGCGCGCGCCTGGAAAAAGTCATCGACGGAGCCCTGCGCCAGGAGCTGAAAACCCTCGCCCAGCGCCAAGGCGTGACGCTGTTCGTGGTGCTGCTGGCTGCCTTCAAGACCTTGCTGCACCGCTACAGTGGCCAGACCGACATCCGCGTCGGCGGCTTGATCGCCAACCGCACCCGCAGTGAAACCGAAGGCGTGATCGGCTTCTTCGTTAATACCCAGATCCTGCGCAGTGAGATCACCCCACAGACCCGTTTCGGCGACCTGCTGCAGAGCTTGCGTCAAGCGGCGCTTGGCGCCCAAGCCCATCAGGAGCTGCCGTTCGACGTGCTGATCGAAGCCCTGCAACCGGCCCGCAGCCAAAGCCACAATCCATTATTTCAGGTGATGTTCAACCACCAGCCACTGGTGACCGATCTGCAGGACGTGCGGCTCGATTGCGGTTTGCAGGTCGGCTATCTGAGTGAGCAGCAACTGGCCGGCAGCGGACGTCAACATGCGGCCACCAGCGACCTGATGCTCGACACCCGGGAGGAGGGCGAGCAACTGTTCGCCGCGTTCACCTACGCCACCGACCTGTTCGACGCACCGACCATTGCCGCGTTGGCCGAGCATTGGCACAACGTGCTGGTGTCGGTCTGCCGTGATCCGCAACAACCGCTGGGCGAGGTGGCGATGCTCGGCACGGATGAGCGCGAGCGCTTGGTTCAACTCGTCGCCACCCCGGCGCTGCTGCCCGGCATGCCGCAGTTGTTTGAGGCCCAAGTGGCGCGCACTCCCTACACCAGCGCCGTGATTCTGGCGGGCGATCAGTCGCCCTCACTCAGCTATGCCGAACTGAATGTTCGCAGCAATCGTCTGGCCCATCAGTTGCGCGCCAAGGGCGTCGGCCCCGATGTGCTGGTCGGTGTGGCGTTGGGGCGCTCGCTGGAACTGGCCGTGGCATTGTTGGCCGTGCTCAAGGCCGGCGGCGCGTATGTGCCGCTGGACCCGCACACCCCGGCCGAACGCTTGCGCCATGTGCTCGATGACAGCGGGCTGAAACTGTTGCTGACCGAGAGCCCGCTGCTGAGCAGTTTGCCGGCGCTCGATGGCATCGATTGCCTGTGCCTGGATCGACTGCCGGACAGCGACGCGGCGAATCAAGACAACCTGCAAGTGACGGTAGATCCGCAGAACCTCGCGTACGTGATTTACACCTCCGGCTCCACCGGCCGGCCGAAGGGCGTGGCCGTCAGCCATAGCGCGCTGAGCGAATTCATCGCGCGGGCGATCGACTACAGCGATTTGCGCGAAGGCGATCGCGTACTGCAATTCGCCACCAGCAGTTTTGACGGTTTCGTCGAGCAATTCTTCCCGCCGCTGTGCCATGGCGCCTGTGTCGTCCTGCGCGATGCGGGCCTGTGGGACAGTGCGACCTTGCGTCAGGTGATCGTCGAACAGGGCATTACCCTGGCAGATTTGCCGGCCGCTTACTGGTATTCGGTGGTGCAGGATTACGCGGCTAACCCGCCTGTCCACTTCGGCGCCTTGCGCCAGATTCATGTGGGCGGCGAGGCGATGGCGGTGGACGGGCTGCGCCTGTGGCAACGCGCCGGGCTGGGTCATGTACGTTTGCTCAACACCTACGGCCCGACCGAGGCGACGGTGGTTTCGACCATCCACGATTGCAGCGCGCTGACCGCCGAGGCGGTGTCGTGGCGCGGCATACCGATCGGTCACGGTCTGGAGCAACGCCGGCTGTACGTGCTCGACGACGATTTGAACCTGCTGCCGCAAGGGGCGGTGGGCGAGTTGTACATCGGTGGGCCGGGCCTGGCCCGTGGTTATCACCGGCAGCCGACGCTCAGCGCCCAGCGGTTTATCGCCGATCCGTTCGCGGTCGGCGAGCGCCTGTACCGCACTGGCGATCGTGCCCGGCTGCGGGACGACGGCGCGGTGGAGTACATCGGTCGCGTCGATCACCAAGTGAAAATTCGCGGGTTCCGCATTGAGTTGGGGGAAATCGAATCACGGTTGCAGCAATGCCCGGGGATTCGTGAGGCAGTAGTGCTGGCATTGCCCCTGACCGGTGGCGCGCAACTGGTGGCGTATCTGATCGTCGATCAGAGCGTGCTCGGCAGCGCAGCGGAGCAAGCGATTCTGCGTCAGCAAATCCGCGCCTCGCTGCAGAAGAACCTGCCGGACTACATGGTGCCCGGCCATTTGCTGCTGTTGCCGCGCTTGCCCCTGACCCCCAGCGGCAAACTCGACCGCAAGGCCTTGCCGATCCCCGATCCGAGCCAGTTGCAGAGCACCTATCGCGCCCCGCAAACCGCCACCGAACAGGCTCTGGCGCAAATCTGGATAGAAGTGCTGCAGGTGCCACGGGTCGGTATCGATGACCATTTCTTTGAGTTGGGCGGGCATTCGTTGCTGGCCGCGCAAGTGATCGCCCGGATCAAAAGCCAATTGGGCGTGGTGCTGCTGTTGCGCAGTCTGTTCGAGACACCGCTGCTGGGCGATCTGGCGCTGGAGTTGGCCGCGCTGGCAGACGGTGCAAGCGATAACGACTGGTCCGACATGGATCAGTTCATGAGTTCTTTGGAGGGAGTAGAAGTATGAGCGGCAATATGGCGGAGCGTATCGCTAAAAGGTTCGTCGGTTTGCCGCTGGAGCAACGTCGACTGTTTCTCGCCAAACTGCGCGAGGAGGGCAAGGACTTCAGCCTGTTGCCGCTGCCGGTCAGTCGTCACGACTGCGCGGTGATCCCGCTCTCGTTTGCCCAGCAACGCTTGCTGTTTCTCTGGCAGCTCGAGCCGCAGAGCGCCGCGTACAACATGGCTGCTGGCCTGCGCTTGCACGGGCAGTTGAATGAGGCGGCGCTGTTGCGTTCCTTCGATCATCTGGTGGCGCGCCATGAAGTGCTGCGCACGGTGTTCCAGACCGACAACGACCAGCCGAGCCAGGTCATCCTCGACCAGCAGAGCGTGCCACTGCAACGCGTCGATCTGTCGAACGTCGCCGTGCAAGAACGTGAAACGGAGCTGGCGCGGCGGGTTCAGGAAGCGGCCGCGCAACCGTTCGATTTGCTCCACGGGCCATTGCTGCGGGCCAGTCTGTTCTGTCTGGCAGACGATGAACATGTGCTGATCGTGAGCATGCACCACATCGTCTCCGATGGCTGGTCGATGGATGTCATGGTCAAGGAATTCGTGCAGTGCTATCAGGCCTTCAGCCTGGAGCGCGAACCGCAGTTGCCGGCATTGCCGTTGCAGTACGCTGACTATGCGATCTGGCAGCGCCGCTGGCTGGAGGCCGGCGAGGGCGAGCGTCAACTTGATTACTGGCGTCAGCAGTTGGGTGAAGAGCATCCGCTGTTGGACGTGGCGGCGGATTTCCCCCGGCCGCTGACCCAGAGCTTCGAAGGTCAGACCCTGAGCTTTGATTTCGGTGCAGACCTGTCCCGGCAGTTGAACGGGTTTGCCCGGGCTCAGGGCATCAGTTTATTCATGCTGGTACTGGCCGGGTTTTCGCTGTTCCTGTCACGTCTTGGCGGCCAGCGCGATATTCGCGTTGGGGTGCCCAATGCCAACCGTGGGCGCTCCGAGGTTGAAGGGTTGATCGGCTTCTTCGTCAACACCCAGGTGCTGCGTTGCGAGGTCGATGAGCGCGGCAGCTTCGACGATTTGCTGGCCCGGGTTCGGGAAGCATCGTTCGGTGCCCAGGCCCATCAGGAGCTGCCCTTCGAGCAACTGGTGGATGAACTGGTGCCCGAGCGAACCCTGGGGCATAACCCGTTGTTCCAGGCCAAGTTCAACCAGAACGTCGGCATGCAGACTCAGCGTTCGATGAACCTGCCGGGCCTGAGCGTCACCGAGTATCCGCTGGACAAAGCAGGCACGCACTTCGATCTGGCGCTGGACATCACCGATGACGGCACGCTGATCCACGGGCAAATGACTTACGCCAGCGACCTGTACCAGCACTCGACCATCGAGGGGTTTATCCCGACGCTGCTTGGCCTGTTCCGCGAATTGCTCAGCGCCCCGCAGGCGCCGTTGCACAGTCTTGCCACCAAGCCAGTACCACCGGCGTTGACGCCACGGCAGCCGTCAGAGTCGGTATTGCAGCAATGGGATCGTCAGGTTGCCGCGCAGCCTGAAGCGCCGGCCGCACGCTGTCTTGAACGGACCTTGAGCTTTCAGGCGCTGGATCAGGACGCCAATCGCCTGGCCCATTACCTGCGAGCGCAAGGCGTGCAAAACGGGCAGCCCGTGGCGGTGCTGATGGAGCGCTCATTGGAATGGCTGACCTGTGTGTTGGGGATTTTCAAGGCCGGGGCGGTGTACATGCCGCTGGACGTCAAGGCGCCGGCCGCGCGATTGCAGCAGATGCTCGCAGGCGCGCAGGCGAAAGTCCTGCTGTGTGCCGCAGGCGATGCGCGGGAAAGCACTTTGGCGGTCACCGGTTGCCAGAGGCTGGCCTTCGCCCCCGAACGCTGGCAGGACCAGCCGACGACGAAGCCTTCGCTGACATTGTCGGCGGATGCAGCGGCCTATGTGATTCACACCTCTGGCTCCACCGGTCAACCCAAAGGCGTGCTGGTGAGCCACGGCGCTCTGACCAGTTACGTGCGTGGTGCGTTGGAGCGTTTGGCGCTGGAGCCAGCGGCAAGCATGGCGCTGGTCTCGACCATTGCGGCGGACCTGGGGTTTACCGTGCTGTTCGGCGCCTTGTGCTCCGGTCGCTTGCTGCATGTATTGCCCGAAGAGCTGGGCTTCGACCCGGACCGGTTTGCCGATTACATGGCCGAGCACCAAGTGGGCGTGTTGAAGATCGTGCCGGGGCATTTGGCGGCGCTGATGCAAGCCTCCCGGGCCGCCGATGTGTTGCCGCAACACGCACTGATCGTGGGTGGCGAGGCCTGCTCGCCGGCATTGCTCGAACAGGTGCGGCGACTCAAGCCGGGCTGCCGGTTCATCAACCACTATGGCCCGAGCGAAACCACGGTCGGTGTGTTGACCCATGAGCTCAAGGAGCTCGACTCGGATGCCCGCAGCGTGCCGGTCGGCCGTCCGTTGTCGGGTGCGCATGTCTACGTGCTGGACGATGTGCTCAACGCGGTCGCCGATCAGGTGGCGGGCGAGCTGTACATCGGCGGCGACAGTGTGGCGTTGGGTTATCTGGGGCAGCCGGGGCTGACCGCCGAACGCTTCTTGCCAGATCCGTTTGGCGCCGTCGGCGCGCGGGTTTACCGCAGCGGTGACCGGGTGCGGCGCAATCGTCAGGGAGCGCTGGAATTCATTGGTCGTGCCGATGACCAGGTCAAGGTGCGCGGCTACCGGGTGGAGCCGGCGGAAGTCGCCCGGGTATTGCTGGGCCTGAGCGGCGTGAGCGAAGCCGCAGTGTTGGCCTTGCCGCTGGACGGTGATGAAACACGCCTGCAACTGGTGGCGTACTGCGTGGCCGCGCCTGACCTGGCGTTGAATGTCGACGGCTTGCGTCAGCAGTTACAGGCCTGCCTGCCGGAGTACATGGTGCCGGCGCAGATCGTGGTTCTGGAGCGCCTGCCGCTGACCGTCAACGGCAAACTGGACAAGCGTGCCTTGCCGACGCCGGGCTTGGTCACGCAGCAATTTGTCGCCCCGGTGGGCGAGATCGAACAGAAGCTCGCCGCCATCTGGGCCGATGTCCTGAAGCTTGAACAGGTGGGCAGTACCGACAACTTCTTCGAGCTGGGCGGCGATTCGATCCTCAGCCTGCAAATCATTGCCCGGGCCAAACGCCAAGGCATCAAGCTGAGTCCCAAGCAACTGTTCGAGAAGCAAACCATCGGCCAGTTGGCGGCAGTCGCCAAGCTGATCGAGAGCAAACCGGCGGCCAGCGTCGCGCAAAAAATCAGCGGCGATCTGCCGTTGTTGCCGATCCAGGCGCGTTTCTTCCAGACCGACATCCCCCAGCGTCATCACTGGAACCAGTCGGTGATGCTGCAGCCGCAATCACCCCTCGACGCGTCCCATCTAAGCAACGCATTGGCTGCACTGATCGAGCAGCACGATGCGCTGAACCTGAGTTTCCAGGCGTCGGGCGAGACTTGGCAGGCGACATTCCAAGCGCAGCGCCACACAGACCTGTTGTGGGTGCGGGCACTGGACGACCTTGCCGATTTGCCAGCGCTGGCCACCGAAGCCCAGCGCAGTCTCGATCTGCAACAGGGCCGTCTGGTGCGCGCGGTACTGGTGAACCTGCCTGACGCCACACAACGTTTGCTGCTGGTGATCCATCACTTGGTTGTGGATGGCGTGTCCTGGCGGGTGCTGCTGGAAGATTTGCAGCTAGCCTACACCGCGTTGGCGGCAGGCAAGGCGATTGTCCTGCCGGTTAAAAGCAGCTCGCTCCAAGCCTGGGCGCAACACCTGCACCGTTACGGGCAAAGCGATATTTTGAAGGCCGAGCGCGACTACTGGCAGCGCACGCTGGAAGGCGGCAACAGTGACTTGCCGAGGGATTTCCCCGAGACGCGACAGACTCGCCGTCAGGCCGCTCGGGCCACTTCACGCCTGAACAAAGCGCTGACCCACGCGCTGCTCAAAGTGGCACCGGCGGCCTATCGCACCCAGATCAACGACCTGTTGCTGACCGCCCTGGCGCGGGTGCTGTGTGACTGGAGTAAACAGGATTCGGTGCTGATCCAGCTCGAAGGCCACGGTCGCGAAGACCTGTTCGACGACCTGGATTTGAGTCGCACCGTCGGCTGGTTCAGCAGCCTGTTTCCGGTACGCCTGACCCCACAGGCAGAGCCGGGCACTTCGCTGTGCGCGATCAAGGAACAACTGCGAGCGGTGCCGGGCAAAGGCATCGGCTACGGCGTGCTGCGCTACCTCGCAGGCTTCGAACCGCTGCGTGAACTGCCGCCGCCGCGCATCACGTTCAACTATCTGGGCCAGTTCGACGGCGCGTTCAGTGCCGCTGACGGCGCACTGTTCATGCCGACTGCCGAAAGCACTGGCGAGCATCAGGATGACGCTGCGCCCTTGAGCAACTGGCTGAGCGTCGACGGCCAGGTCTATGACGGCGAGCTGGAATTGAGCTGGACGTTCGGCCAAGGCATGTACCGCCCGCAAACCATTCAGGCACTGGCCGATGCTTATTGCCATGAACTGGAACGACTGATCGAGCATTGCACTGCCGGTGAGCATGCCGGGGTCACGCCGTCGGACTTCAATCTGGTGCGCCTGACGCAAGCGCAACTGTCGGCGTTGCCGGTGCCGGCGCGGGATATCAGCGATCTCTATCCGTTGTCGCCGATGCAGCAGGGCATCCTGTTCCACAGCCTCAACGAGCCGGATGGCCCGGCCTACACCAATCAGTTGCGGGTCGATGTGCAGCAACTGGACGCCGAGCGTTTCCGTCAAGCCTGGCAGCAGACGCTGGAGGCCCATGAGATTCTGCGCACAGTATTCGTCTGGCCCGAGGACGCCGATGCGGCGGTGCAGATTGTCCGGCAGACGGTGCAGATGCCCATGACCGTGCAGGACTGGCGCGGTCGTGATGATCTTCAAGCGGCGCTCGATCAGTTGGCCCGAGAGGATCTAACCGCCGGTTTCAAACTGGACCAGGCTCCGCTGTTGCGCGTGCTGCTGGTGCAAACCGGTGAGGCGCAGCATCACCTGATCTACACCAGTCATCACATCTTGATGGATGGCTGGAGCACCTCGCAGTTGTTCGGCGAGGTGTTGCAACGCTATGCTGGCATGACGCCGGCGGCGACCCCGGGGCGCTATCGCGATTACATTGAGTGGCTGGGCCAGCGCGATGTTCAGGCCAGTCGCGAGTTCTGGACGTCGGCATTGGCTGACCTTCAGGAGCCGACCCGCTTGGCCAGCGCCATGCCGGTCAGTCAGACGCCGGCCAGCGGTTATGCCGATTACCAACATGTGTTCAGCGAACAACAAACCGGTGATTTGAACCGCTTTGCCCGCGAACAGAAAGTCACCCTCAATAGCCTGATGCAAGCCGCGTGGCTGGTGCTGTTGCAGCGCTATACCGGCCAGGACACCGTGGCCTTCGGCGCCACTGTGGCCGGTCGGCCGACGGACTTGCCCGGCGTCGAGCAGCAGATCGGCCTGTTCATCAATACCTTGCCGGTGGTGGCTTCGCCGTCCGCCGAGATCCCGGTCGGCCAGTGGATTCAGCAGGTGCAGAGCCTCAACCTGGCCCTGCGCGAACATGAGCACACGCCGCTCTACGATATCCAGCGCTGGGCGGGGCAGGGCGCGCTGTTCGACAGTATTCTGGTGTTCGAGAACTATCCGATGGCCGAAGCGCTGGCCCAAGGCTCTGCCACCGGTCTGGAGTTTTCCACCCTCTCGCGTCAGGAACAGACCAACTATCCGCTGACGCTGGTGGCGGTTACCGGTCGTGAGTTGACCCTGGGCTTGAGCTTCGATCAGGCCTGTTTCGATCACGCCACCATCGCCGACCTGAGCAACCAGCTTGAAGGCCTGATGATGCAAATTATGGCGGACGCTTCGCAGCCTCTGGGCGCGTTGCAACTGCTGGATGGCGCACCGCGTCAAGCGGCTGTCGACTGGGGCAAGGCCGCGATCACGGCGCTGGATTCGCGCAACGTGGTCGAGCGGATTGACGCACAGGCACAACGCAAACCGCAGGCCGCGGCGGTGTTGTTCGCCGAGCAGACCCTCGATTACCGCACCCTCGACACTCGGGCCAATCGACTGGCGCACAAGCTGCAAGCGCTGGGTGTCGGGCCGGAAGTGCGGGTCGGCGTGTGCATGCGCCGCACGCCGGACATGCTGGTCGGGCTGCTCGCGATTCTCAAGGCCGGCGGAGCCTACGTGCCGCTGGACCCGGAGTATCCGCAAGAGCGCTTGCTGCACATGCTTGAGGACAGTTGCGCGGCGGTGCTGCTGACCGAAGCCGCGTTGCAGGCGATGTTGCCCGAGGCGTTGCCGTCTCAAGTGTTGTTGGTCGAAGAGGGCGCCGAATGGCTCGCCGGGTATCCGTCCACGGCGCCTGTCAGCCGGATCGTGGCGCAGAACCTGGCCTACGTGATTTACACCTCCGGTTCCACCGGCAAGCCCAAAGGCGTGGCGATTACCCACGCTAACCTCGCGGCGCTGATCCAGTGGTCGCAGGGTGTTTACCGCGATGAGCAGATGCGTGGCGTGCTGGCCTCGACTTCGATCTGCTTTGACCTGTCGGTGTGGGAGATTTTCGTCACGCTGGCCAGCGGCGGTTGCATGGTGCTGGCGGACAACGCTCTGGCGCTGTCCGAGTTGCCGGCCCGTGAGCGCGTGACGCTGATCAACACGGTGCCGTCGG
Organism: Pseudomonas lini; assembly: GCF_964063345.1. Lineage (NCBI taxonomy): Bacteria > Pseudomonadati > Pseudomonadota > Gammaproteobacteria > Pseudomonadales > Pseudomonadaceae > Pseudomonas > Pseudomonas lini. The sequence continues at coordinate 1,288,235 of NZ_OZ061318.1, read as the reverse complement.
CGATTGCCGCGCTGCAACGGGCCGGGCAGATTCCGGCGTCGGTCACCACCATCAATCTGGCCGGCGAGCCGCTCAAGCAGACGCTGGTCGATACGCTGTACGCCAACACCTCGGTCAAGCAGGTTTATGACCTGTACGGGCCGTCGGAAGACACCACCTATTCGACCTTCACCCTGCGCACCGCCAACAGCCGGGCGAACATCGGGCGGCCGCTGGATAACACCGTGGCCTACCTGCTCGACAGCCAGTTGCAAGTGCTGCCGGCAGGGCTGGCGGCCGAGTTGTACCTGGCCGGTGCCGGCGTGACTCGAGGTTATCTGCTGCGTCCCGGCCTGACGGCTGAACGCTTCGTACCGGACCCGTTCGCCACCCATGGTGAGCGGCTGTATCGCACCGGCGATCTGGTGCGCCAAGGGCCTGACGACACGATTGAGTACATCGGTCGTGCCGACCATCAGGTGAAGATTCGCGGCTTCCGCATTGAGCTGAGCGAGATCGAAGCCCGATTGCTGGAACAGCCCGAGGTGCGCGAAGCCGTGGTGCTGGCGCAGGAGGGCGCGGCGGGCAAGCATCTGCATGCCTACGTCGTAGCGAGCCAACCGGGCAATTTATCGTTGGTGGAAACCCTGCGCGCGGCGTTGGCCAGCCGCTTGCCGGCGCACATGGTGCCGAGCCATCTGCACGTGATCGACGCGCTGCCGCTGACCCCCAATGGCAAGCTCGACCGCAAGGCCCTGATGGCGCTGGGCGGCAATCCGACGTTGCAGCGTTACGAAGCGCCGCGCACCGATCTGCAATGGGAAGTGGCGACCGTCTGGCAAGAGGTGCTGGAAGTCGAGCGCGTGGGCATGACGGACAACTTCTTCCAATTGGGCGGGCATTCGTTGCTGGCGACACTGGTGGTGACCCGGATCAAGGAGCGCCTGGGTGACAAGGTGCCGCTCAAGGAGCTATTCGAAGCCGACACCCTGCAAGCGTTCTGCACTCGAATCGAAGCGTTACGCGTCGAATTATCGCCGGTTCAGGACGAATTGGCTAAATCCCTGGAGGCCCTCAAACGTCTATCCCTCGATGATCTGGAAAAACTGATTTCTTGAGGGGAACAACGCGTGCAAGAGTTAATCGAGTCGGTAGGACAACTTTCGGCTAAGCAAAGAAAGGCTCTGGCGGTTCTGCTCAAGCAGAAAGGCGTCAACCTTTTTGACATTGCCCCGGTTTTCAAGCGCACGGCTGAAGAACCGTTGTTGCTGTCCTACGCTCAACAGCGCCAGTGGTTTCTCTGGCAATGGGCGCCGCACAGCGCGGCCTACAACATTCCGACGGCCCTGCGCTTGCAGGGCCCGCTGGATGTGGCCGCGTTGCAGCGCAGCGTCCAGGCGCTGGTCGAACGTCACGAAACCTTGCGCACGGTGTTCACTCAAGACGCCGGGCAACCCTTGCAAACGATCCTGCCCGCAGGATTGTTTGCCCTGGATATTCACGAGCTGAGCCCTGAACTGGCGGCAAACCCGCAGGCGTCGATCCAGGCCTTCGTCCAGACCCAGAGCCAGCAAGCTTTCGATTTGCAGACCGGCCCGCTGTTGCGCGCGGCCCTGCTGCAAGTCACCCCGCATGATCACGTGCTGGTGCTGACCCTGCACCACATCGTGTCGGACGGTTGGTCGTTGCAGGTGATGATCGAGGAGCTGGTGCAGTTGTATGCCGGTTTCAACCTCGGGCATGACGCTGGGCTGCCGGCCCTGCCGATTCAATACGCCGACTACGCCCTGTGGCAGCGGCAGTGGATGGAGGCCGGCGAACAGGAACGTCAACTGGCCTACTGGCAACATAAGCTCGGCGGCGAGCAACCAGTGTTGGAGTTGCCCACCGACCGTGCGCGTCCGGTGGAGCAGAGTTTTGCCGGGGCCAGCCACAACCTGATTCTGGACCCGGTGCTGAGCGACAGCCTCAAGGCTTTCGCCCGACGGGAAAACGTCACGCTGTTCGTGCTGTTGCTGGCCTCGTTCCAGACCTTGTTGTACCGCTACAGCGGCCAAACTGACATCCGCGTCGGTGTGCCGGTGGCCAACCGCGGGCGCGTGGAGATCGAGCGTCTGATCGGTTTTTTCGTCAACACCCAGGTGCTCAAGGCGGACGTCGACGGGCAAGCCAGCTTCGTCGATTTGCTGCGCCAGGTTCGGCAAACCGCACAGGAAGCCCAGGCGCATCAGGACCTGCCGTTCGAACAACTGGTGGAAGCCCTGGAGCCGGGACGCAGCCTGAGTCACAGCCCGTTGTTCCAGGTGATGTTCAATCATCAGGCCGAAAGCCGGATCAGTGTCGAGACGCGCTTGAACGGCTTGAGCATTGAACCGCTGGAATGGCAAAGCGCAACCGCGCAATTCGATCTGGTGCTGAACACCACCGAGCAGGCCCATGGCATTGAAGCGGTGCTCAAATACGCCACCGACCTGTTCGAGCCTGCGACCATCGAGCGTCTGGCGCAGCATTGGCGCAACTTGCTGCGGGCGATCGTTCAGGACCCGACTCAGCGCATTGCCCAACTGCCAGTGCTTGATGATGCGCAGCAACAGCAACTGCTCGCACACTGGAACCCAAGCCCGGTGGTGCATCCGGTCAGCCAGTGCATTCATCAGTTGATCGAGGCTCAAGCCGAGCGTCGTCCGCAGGCGCCGGCGGTGGTGTTCGCCGGGCAACGGCTGACGTACGCCGAACTCAATCAACAGGCCAACCAATGGGCGCATCAGCTGATTGCCCGTGGCGTCGGCCCCGATGTTCGAGTGGGCGTGGCGGTTGAGCGTTCGCTGGACATGATCGTCGCCATTGTCGCTGTGCTGAAGGCCGGTGGCGCTTATGTACCGCTGGACCCGAGCTACCCCGACGACCGTTTGCGCTACATGATCGAGGACAGCGGGATCGAGCTGTTGCTGACCCAGGGCCACCTCTTGGCGCAGCTACCGATTCCACCGGGACTGGCCTGCCTGGACCTGAATCAACCGCTACCGGAAAGCAGCACGGCCAATCCGCCGTGCCTAACCACCGCGGACAACCTCGCGTATGTGATTTACACCTCCGGGTCCACCGGCAAGCCCAAAGGCGCGTTGCTGCCCCATGGCAATGTCATTCGCCTGTTCAGCGCCACCGATCACTGGTTCGGTTTCGGCCCCGAGGACAGCTGGACTCTGTTCCATTCCTACGCGTTCGACTTCTCGGTCTGGGAAATTTTCGGCGCGCTGCTTCATGGCGGCAAACTGGTGGTGGTGCCCCACGACGTCACCCGTTCGCCGGAAGAGTTCTACACCTTGCTCTGTGATGAACAAGTCACCGTTCTGAACCAGACGCCGTCGGCGTTCAAACCGCTGATGCAAGTAGCCAGTGCTTCGTCGCGCAACCATGCGCTGCGTTACGTGGTGTTTGGCGGCGAAGCGCTGGAAGTGCAGAGTTTGCGTCCCTGGTTCGAGCGTTTCGGTGATCGTGCGCCGACCCTGATCAACATGTACGGCATCACCGAAACCACCGTGCATGTGACCTATCGCCCGCTGTCCATGGCGGACTTGCAACAGACCCACAGCAGCCCGATCGGCGAGCCGATTGTCGACCTGTCGTGGTACTTGCTCGACGACGCGTTGAACCTGGTGCCCCAAGGCTGTATCGGCGAGTTGTACATCGCCGGGGCCGGGCTTGCGCGGGGGTATTTGAACCAGCCGGGCATGAGCGCCACCCGGTTCGTTCCGGACCCGTTCAATCCTCAGGCTGGTGAACGTTTGTACCGCACCGGCGACCTGGCGCGGCTGCGCGGCGATGGGGTGATCGAGTACATCGGCCGTATCGACCATCAAGTGAAAATTCGCGGTTTCCGTATCGAGCTGGGGGAAATAGAAACCCAATTGCTCAACCATGGCGCGGTACGTGAAGCCGTGGTGCTGGCGGTCGAAGGGCTCAGTGGGCAGCAATTGGCCGCGTGGATCGTGCCGAGCGAACCACTGGACGCGGACGCCCATGCCGGCTTGCGCGATTCGATCAAGGCGCAATTGCGTGAAACCCTGCCGGACTACATGGTGCCGGTCAGCTGGGTGTTCCTCGACCGTCTGCCGCTGACGGCCAACGGCAAGCTCGATCGCAAGCAATTGCCCAACCCTGATGTGAGCCTGGTGCAAGAGGCTTACGCGGCACCGCGCAGTGAACTCGAACAGCGTCTGGCCGAGATCTGGCAGGACGTGTTGAAAGTCGAGCGGGTCGGCCTCAACGACAATTTCTTCGAACTGGGCGGCGATTCGATCATCTCGATTCAGGTGGTCAGCCGGGCGCGTCAGGCGGGCATCCGCTTCTCGCCCAAAGACATCTTCCAGCACCAGACCGTACAACGCCTGGCCACCGTCGCACAGCAGAGCGATGCGGTGCAGGCGATGCAAGGTGATGTGCTCGGCGCTGCCGTGCTGACCCCGATTCAACAGTACTTTTTCGCCACCGAGATTCCTCAGCGTCAGCACTGGAACCAGTCGATCCTGCTGACCCCCGCCGAGCCTCTGCAAGCGGCTGCGCTGGAGCAGGCTCTGGAACATCTGCAACGGCATCACGATGCCTTGCGTCTGCGCTATCGCCAAACCGCAGGCGGCTGGGTGCAGGAACATGCCGCCGTCGATCAGCCGAACACACTGTTGCGCACTGTGGCGTTGCCAGACAGCGAGGCTTTGCCGGCGCTGTGCCTGGCGTTGCAGCGCAGCCTGAACCTGAGCGACGGCCCGTTGATTCGTGCGGCCCTGGTGGACTTGCCCGATGCCAGCCAGCGACTGCTGTTGGTGATCCACCATTTGGTGGTCGATGGTGTGTCGTGGCGGATCCTGCTGGAAGACCTGCAAACTGCTTATCAGCAATTGAGCGCCGGCACGCCGTTGCGCCTGCCGGCCAAGACCACGGCGTTCAAGGATTGGGGCGAACGCCTGCAAGGTTATGCGCGCAGCGCCGGGCTGGAAACCGAGCTGGATTACTGGCGCGGGCAACTGAGCGAAGCGCCGGCGGACTTGCCGCTGGACAACCCCCAAGGACAACTGCAGAACCGTTTCGAGCGCAGCGTCGATACCCGTTTGGATGCCGAGCGCACCCGGCAACTGCTGCAACAGGCGCCGGCGGTGTATCGCACTCAGGTCAACGATTTGCTGTTGACCGCACTGGCCCGGGTTTTGTGTGAATGGACCGCCTCCGACAGCGCTCTGGTGCAGCTCGAAGGGCATGGCCGCGAAGACCTGTTCGATGACCTCGACCTGAGCCGCACCGTGGGCTGGTTCACCAGCATGTTCCCGGTGCGCCTGACTCCGCAGGCCAGCCTCGAAGCGTCCATCAAGGGCATCAAGGAACAACTGCGCTCGATCCCGAACAAAGGCATCGGCTTTGGCTTGCTGCGGTATCTGGGCAGCGACGCTGCGCAGGCAGCCCTGAGCGGTTTGTCCCAACCCAAGGTGACGTTCAACTACCTGGGGCAGTTCGATAACAACTTCGACGAAGGCGCCCTGTGGGTGCCGGCCACCGAAGACAAGGGCGCCGGGCAGGACGAACAGGCGCCGATGAGCAACTGGCTGACCATCGACGGTCGCGTCTACCAAGGGCAATTGAGCCTGACCTGGACTTACAGCGGTGACGTGTTCGAAGAGGCGACCATCAACGCCCTGGCTCGCGCTTATGAAGTTGCGCTGGGCGAGTTGATCGACCATTGCCTTAGCCATCCGAGCGGTGGCCTGACCCCTTCCGATGTGCCGTTGGCCGGGTTGTCCCAAACGCATCTGGACAGCCTGCCAATCGCCGCGCAGCGGATCGAGGACATTTACCCGCTGGCGCCGATGCAGCAGGGCATTCTGTTCCACAGCCTGTACGACGCCGACGCCAGCGCTTACGTCTATCAGATGCTGCTGGATATCGACGGTCTGGATGTACCGCGCTTCCAGCAAGCGTGGCAGCGGGTGGTGGACCGTCATGAAGTGCTGCGCGCCGGTTTCATCTGGGGGCGCGAGGGCCTCGATACACCGCTGCAAGTGATCTATCGCCAGCTGACCCTGGAAATGCCGGAAGTGGATGTGCGCGACGAACCGGATCTGCAAGCCGTGCTTGAGGCCCGTGCCTTGGCTGATCGCGAACGCGGTTTCGACTTGCAGAATCCGCCGCTGCTGCGCCTGTGCCTGTTGCGCACCGCCGATGACCGTCATCGTCTGATCTTCACTTGCCACCACATTCTCATGGACGGCTGGAGCAACTCGCGGATGTTTGGCGAAGTGCTGCAGGATTACGCCGGGCATCCGGTGCCGAGTGCGCAGGGCCGTTATCGCGACTTCCTGGCCTGGCTGCAACGCCAGGACAAGGACGCGGCGCAAGCCTTCTGGCGCGGGCAATTGGCCGAACTGGACGAACCGACGCGGCTGGCCTCGGCCTGCCACGGGCAAACCGTGCCCGGCCCCGGCAAAGGCGTGCATAAGCTGACCTTTGACGCAGCCTTTACCCAGCGCCTCAACGGTTTTTCGCGCCAGCAGCAAGTGACGCTCAACAGTTTGGTGCAAGCCGCGTGGCTGCTGGTGTTGCAGCGCTATACCGGGCAGAGCAGTGTCGCGTTCGGCGCGACGGTGTCCGGTCGCCCGGTGGACCTGCCGGGCATCGAGCAACAGTTGGGCCTGTTCATCAATACCCTGCCAGTGATCGCCAGCCCGCCAGCGACCTGCAGTGTCAGCGACTGGGTGCGCAGCGTGCAGGACAAGAACCTGCTGCTGCGTGATTACGAACAGACGCCGTTGCAAGACATTCAACGCCTGGCCGCGCTCAACGGCGAAGCGTTGTTCGACACCTTGCTGGTGTTCGAAAACTACCCGGTGTCCGACACCCTGGAGGCCAATCCGGGCGGCTTGCGTTTCAGCGGTCTCGAACACCGTGAGCAAACCAACTACGGCCTGACGCTGATTGCCGGTGCCGGCGAGGTGTTGAGCCTGGACTTCAACTATCTCACCGAGCACTTCGCCGAGCGCAGCATTGTCGGCCTGGCCGCTCATCTGGAAGAAGTGCTGCGCCAGTTCCTCGACGCACCGCAACGTTTGCTGGGTGAGATCGGCCTGTTGCCGGCGACCGAGCTGCGCACGCTGGCCGAATGGAATGACCATCACGCAGCGTACCCGGCCCAAGCCTTGATCCATCAGGGCTTTGAAGCCCAGGTCGAAGCTCGGCCACAGGCGATTGCCTTGCGGCATGCCGGCGCCGAGCTGACCTATGGCGAACTCAATCGCCGCGCCAATCAACTGGCCCGTCATCTGCAAACGCTGGGTGTCGGTGCGGAAATCCGCGTGGGCGTGGCGATGCCCCGTTCCGCCGAGCTGGTGATTGCCTTGATGGCAGTGCTCAAGGCCGGTGGCACCTACGTGCCGCTGGACCCGGACTACCCGGCGGATCGCGTGGCCTACATGCTCGACGACAGTCAGGCGCGGGTGTTGCTGACGCAGCCGCATTTGCTGTCGCAATTGCCCGAGACCCAAGCCCAAGTGGTGTGGGTCGAGGCGGGCGGGCAGGCCTTTACCGACCTCGCGCCGCACAACCTTGAGGGCCGGATCGACTCCGCCAACCTGGCTTATGTGATTTATACCTCCGGTTCCACCGGTAAACCCAAAGGCGTGGCGATTGCTCATCGCAACGTGCAGGCGTTGATCCACTGGTCGCACGAGGTGTACAGCGAGGAAGATCTGCAAGGCGTGCTGGCCTCGACTTCGGTGTGCTTCGACCTGTCGGTGTGGGAAATTTTCGTCACTCTGGCCCGCGGTGGCTCGATCATCATGGCGCGCAACGCCCTGGAATTGCCGGACCTGCCGGAGCGCGATCAGGTGCGCCTGATCAACACCGTGCCGTCGGCCATCGCGGCCTTGCAGCGCGCCGGGCAGATCCCTTCAGGTGTGCGCATCATCAATCTTGCGGGTGAACCGCTCAAGCAAGGCCTGGTGGACACTCTGTACCGCGAGACTTCGGTCGAACACGTTTACGATTTGTACGGGCCGTCGGAAGACACCACCTATTCGACCTGCACCCGTCGCGAAGCCGGCGGCCAAGCGAACATCGGCCGGCCGCTGGTGAACACCACCGCGCACTTGCTCGATGCCCAGTTGCAGGCCGCGCCGATTGGCGTTGCTGCCGAGCTGTACCTGGCCGGCGACGGCATTACCCGTGGCTATCTGTTCCGTCCGGGCCTGACCGCCGAGCGCTTTGTGCCCAACCCGCTGGCCAGCAATGGCGAGCGGATGTACCGCACCGGCGACCTGACCCGTTTGCGTGATGACGGCCTGATCGAATACGTCGGCCGCATCGATCATCAGGTCAAGGTGCGCGGGTTCCGTATCGAACTGGGTGAAATCGAAGCGCGCCTGCTGGCCCACGACAGCGTGCGCGAAGGCGTGGTGCTGGCGGTGGAAGGTCATAGTGGCCAGCAACTGGCGGCTTATGTGGTGCCGATGCAGGCTGATCTGAGCCCGCAACAGCAGGACGATCTGAGCGAAGCGCTCAAGGTCGGACTCAAGGCGCACCTGCCGGATTACATGGTGCCGGCGCAATGGCTGTTCATTGAACAATTGCCGCTGACCCCCAACGGCAAACTCGACCGCAAAGCCTTGCCGACCCCGGACGCCAACCAGCTGCAACGCGATTACGTGGCACCGCGCACCGCGCTGGAACAGCAGATTGCCGGGATCTGGCAAGACATTCTGAAACTCGAACGGGTCGGCGTGACCGACAACTTCTTCACCCTGGGCGGCGACTCGATCATCTCCATTCAGGTGGTGAGCCGGGCGCGTCAGCAGGGAATCAGCTTCACGCCCAAGGATCTGTTCCAGCAGCAGACTGTCCAGGGGCTGGCCACTGTCGCGCAACTCGGCAAAGCCCTGGCGCCAACCGATCAAGGCCCGGTGACAGGTGAGACGCCGTTGCTGCCGATTCAGCAATGGTTCTTCGAACAACCCTTGCCGCAGCGTCATCACTGGAATCAGTCGGTGCTGCTCAAACCGTTGAACCCTCTGATGGCTGCGCCGCTTGAGCAGGCCTTGCACGCGCTGATCGATCATCACGATGGCCTGCGCCTGGGCTTTACACAAACCCCAGGCAGCTGGTCGGCGAGCTATCGGACCGTGGAACAACAGCGCCTGTCGCCGTTGTGGCTGGAATCGGTCAGTGACGCCGCCCACCTGGAACGCGTCGCCGAACACGCCCAACGCAGCCTGGATCTGCAACAAGGCCCGTTGTTGCGCGCGGTATTGTTCGATTTGCCTGAGGGCGAACAGCGCTTGTTGTTGATCGTTCATCACCTGGTGGTCGATGGTGTGTCGTGGCGGATCCTGCTGGAGGATTTGCAGGGCAGCTACCGCCAGTTACTGGCCGGCGAACCGTTGGCATTGGCGGCCAAGACCACGTCCTTCAAGCATTGGGCGGAGCAATTGCAACGTCACGCCCGCAGTGAATCGCTGCTTGGACAACTGCCTTACTGGCAGGCGCAGCGCTCGGACGGCGCGCCGCTGCCGCAAGATAACCCCCAGGGTAGCCTGCAGAGCCGCCATGCCTTGACGCTTTACAGTCGCCTGAACCCGACCTTGACCCGACGTCTGCTGCAACAGACCCCGGCGGCTTACCGCACACAGGTCAACGACCTGTTGCTGACGGCGCTGGCACGGGTGATCGCCCGTTGGAGCGAACAGTCGTCGGTGCTGATTCAGCTCGAAGGCCATGGTCGTGAAGATGTGTTCGACGACCTCGATCTGACCCGCACCGTAGGCTGGTTCACCAGCCTGTTCCCGGTCAAATTGACCCCGACCCAGGAGCTGGCCGGCTCGATCAAGCAAATCAAGGAGCAACTGCGCGCGATTCCGGATCGTGGCATTGGTTACGGTGTGCTGCGTTATCTGGGTGACGAGGCTTGCCAGGCGTCGCTGCGGACCCTGCCGACACCGCGTATCACCTTCAACTACCTGGGCCAGTTCGATGGTAGCTTCGATAGCCAGAGCGGTGCCTTGTTTGTGCCGGCCGATGAGGTCAAGGGCGCAGAGCACAGTAACGATGCGCTGCTGGGTAACTGGCTGACGCTCAATGGCCAAGTGTACGGCGGCGAGTTGAGTGTTGGCTGGTCATTCAGCACGCACATGTTCAATGCCTCGACCATCGAACGCCTGGCCGAGGAGTACGCCCGGGAACTGGAGCTGCTGATCGAGCATTGCTGCCACCCGGACAGCCATGGAGTCACACCGTCGGACTTCCCGTTGGCGCATCTGGATCAGGCCCGACTGGACGCCTTGCCGGTAGCCCCGTCCCGGATCGAAGACATTTATCCGCTGTCGCCGATGCAAGAGGGCATGCTGTTCCACACCTTGTCGGACAATGGTTCGAGCCTGTACGTCAATCAGATCAGTTTGCCGGTGGGCGGTCTGGATGTTGAGCGTTTCCGCAAGGCCTGGGAGGCGGTCATCGCGCGTCAGGCCATCCTGCGCACCAGCTTCCATTGGCACGATGGCTTGGCCAAACCGCTGCAAATAGTCCAGCGTCAGGCGACGCTCGATTTGCAGGTGCTCGACTGGCGCGATCGCGACGCCAGCGAGGCGGACATCGCCGCGCGGGCCGCCGAGGACCGCGCGCGAGGCTTCGAGCTGACCCAGGCGCCACTGCAGCGAGTGTTGTTGATTCGCAGCACTGAAGATCAGTATCAGATGGTCTGGACCAGTCACCACATCTTGATGGACGGCTGGAGCAGTTCGCGGCTGTTTGGTGAGGTGATCCAGCACTACGCCAAGGGTGAAATCAGCGCAGAAAACGGCCGCTACCGCGACTTCATTGCCTGGTTGCAAACCCAGGACCAGGACGCCCGGGAGCTGTTCTGGAAAGCCCGGCTGGCCCCGGTCAACGAGGCGACGGCGTTGAGCCAGGCCATCCATCCACGGCATGTGTCCGATGAACCTGGCCACAACGCCATTTACTCCCATTGGGACGCGCAACAGACCGATCGTCTGCTGCAGTTCTGCCGCGATCTGCGGATTACGCCGAACACGTTGATCCAGGGCGCATGGTTGCTGCTGTTGCAGCGCTACACCGGGAAAAACACCGTGACCTTTGGGGCCACGGTGTCCGGGCGTCCCGAGAGTTTGCCCAATGTCGGCAACATGCTGGGTCTGTTCATCAACACCTTGCCGATCATTCAAACGCTGGAACCGGATCAGCCTCTGGCAGACTGGCTGAACCGGATCCAGGCGTACAACCTGGATATCCGCGACCATTCCCAGGCTCCGTTGGCGGACGTGCAACGCTGGTCCGGCCTGGGCGGGCAGGCGCTGTTCGACAGCATTATCGTGTTCGAGAACTACCCGATCGACGATCGCCTGCAAGAGGACAACGATACCGGCCTGAGCTTCGGCAAATCCATCGGCCATGACGTGACGAACGTGCCGATGGACCTGGCGGTGACGCTCGGCGACGAACTATCAATTGAGTACCTGTACCTGCGCAGCCACTTCAATGCTGAGGCGGTGGAAGGAATTCGCCTGACCCTGGAAAACACCCTCGAGGCGATGATGCGCGCGCCTGACGAACGGCTGGGTAACCTGCAGCGCCTGTCGCCTGAACAATGGCAGGCGATGCAAACCTGGAGCGCCGAACCGCCAGCGGATCATCAGCCGCAGTTGTTGCCGGAGCTGATCAGTCGACACGCACTGACTCAGCCTGAAGCCATTGCGGTGCAATGTGCCGGGCTGAGCCTGAGCTACGGCGAACTGGAACGCCGGGCCAATCGTCTGGCCCATTGCTTGATCGAGCATGGCGCGGGGCCGGAAGTGGTGATCGGCGTGGCACTGCCGCGTTCGCTGGAAATGGTCGTCAGCTTCCTCGCCGTGCTCAAAAGCGGCGCTGCGTATGTGCCGCTGGACATCGATTATCCGCCGGAGCGTCTGGCGTACATGATCGAAGATTCGGGCATGGCGCTGCTGCTGACCCAGAGCAGCCTGCGAACGACGTTACCGGCGCCCGAGGGTCTGTTGCGCCTTGAGCTGGATCACCTCGACGAGTCCCGTTATGCCGATGAGGCGCCGGTGTGTCGCGTGCTGGAGCAAGGGCTGGCTTATCTGGTTTACACCTCGGGTTCTACCGGGCGGCCAAAAGGTGTGGCGGTTACCCAAGGACCACTGAGCATGCACTGTCAGGCCATCGCCAAACTGTATGAAATGGACACCCGCAGTTGCGAACTGCACTTCATGTCGTTCGCCTTCGACGGTGCTCATGAGCGCTGGTTGAGTACGCTGTACAGCGGCGGTCGGCTGGTGGTGCGGGACGGTTGCCTGTGGACGCCGGAGCAGACTTACCAAGCGCTGCACGAGTATGGCGTGACCATCGCCTGCTTCCCGCCGGCCTACCTCAAGCAACTGGCCGAGTACGCCGCAGCCAGCGGTATCGCACCGCCACCGGTGCGCATCTATTGCTTCGGCGGCGACGCGGTGCCAGACCAGACCTTCGAACAGGTCAAGGCAGCGCTGCGTCCCGAGTACTTCACCAACGGCTACGGCCCGACGGAAACCGTGGTCACGCCGATGCTGTGGAAAGTGCCGGTGAGCCAGCAGTGTGAAGCGGCTTATGCGCCGATCGGCCGGGCGGTGGGTGCGCGTTCCCTGTATGTGCTGGATGAAGAACTGAATCCGCTGCCGCCCGGGTTTGCCGGCGAGTTGTACATCGGTGGCTACGGGGTTGCCCGTGGTTATCACGGTCGGCCAGACCTGACCTGCGAACGCTTCGTGCCCAACCCGTTTGCCAGTGGCGAGCGGCTGTACCGCACCGGCGACCTGGTGCGCTTGCGTCAGGACGGCGTGGTCGATTACGTCGGCCGCATCGACCATCAGGTCAAGGTGCGCGGGTTCCGCATCGAGCTCGGTGAAGTCGAGGCCAGCCTGCGGCAACTGGCGCAGGTCAGCGACGCCTTGGTGATCGCCCGGGACAACGCCTCCGGCAAGCAACTGATCGGTTATGTCGTCACCGATGCCGGGCAGCACTTGGATGATAAGGCGCTGTGCGATGAACTCAAGGCCGGTCTGCGCACCACCTTGCCTGAATACATGGTGCCGGCGCAGATCGTTTGCCTCAGTGCCTTCCCGATCACCCCCAACGGCAAGCTTGACCGCAAGGCATTGCCCGAGCCGGAATTCAAAAGTGAGGAATATGTCGCCCCGCGCAATCAGCAGGAAGAACTGCTGGCGGAGATCTGGTCGCAGGTGTTGCAGGTGGAGCAGGTCGGTATCAGCGATAACTTCTTCGAACTGGGCGGCGACTCGATCCTGAGCCTGCAAGTGATTTCCCGGGTCAGGAACCACCCGACCCTGCAGATGGAACTCAAGCTGCGCGATCTGATGCGCTACCAGACCATCGCCGGCATCGTCGAACAGGACGTGGTCAAGGCGAGCACCGCGCAACCGTCGGTGGACCTCACCCATGTGGCCAGTGAAGGGTTGTTCAATCTGCTGCCGATCCAGGAGTGGTTCTTTGCCGAAGGCATGGCCGAGTCTCATCACTACAACCAGTCGTTTTTGCTGAGTGCGCGTCAGACGCTGGATCTGGATGCCCTGGAGCAAGCGCTGGGCTGGATCGAAAACCACCACGACACCTTGCGCCTGCGCTTCTGTCAGGAAGGCGGGCGCTGGTTGCAGCGCTATGCCGCACCGACCGAACGCCGCGAGCCGGTGCTGTGGCGCCGTGAAGTCGAGAGCAGCGAGCAGGTAGAAGCCTTGGCCAACCTGACTCAGCGCAGCCTCAAACTCGACGATGGACCGGCCTGGCGTGTGGTGCACATCGCCTTGCCGGACGGCCAGGCGCGGCTGTTGATGGTCATCCACCATCTGGTGGTCGACACCGTGTCGTGGCGGATTCTGCTCGACGACTTGAAGGTGGCCTACGAGGCTTGCGTGATGGGCATCGAACCGCAACTGCCGATCCGCACCAGCAGCTATCGCGCATTTGCCGAAGCCCTGCAGGCGCAGGCGCCGGTGATTGCCGAGCAGGAATTGGGCTACTGGCTGGAGCAACTGGACCAGCCGAGCGTCGACCTGCCGTGCGACAACCGTCGCGGCAAGAATCAGGTGCGTCACCAGGCTCAGGCGCGGCTCAAGTTGTCCCGCGAGCACACCGAACAATTGCTCAAGCAGGCGCCGGCGGTCTATCGCACGCAGATCAATGATTTGCTGTTGTCGGCCCTGAGCCGGGCGTTGTGTCGCTGGAGCGAACAACCGTCGGCGCTGATTTTGCTGGAAGGGCACGGCCGCGAGGACCTGTTCGAGAACATCGACCTGAGTCGCAGCCTGGGCTGGTTCACCAGCATGTTCCCGGTACGGCTCACCCCAGACAGCGCGGACATCGGCGCGTCGATTGTCAACGTGCAGGCGCAGTTGGCGGCCATCCCGCAGAAGGGCATCGGCTACGGCGTGTTGCGTCATCTGGCCGGCCCGCAACTGGCCCGCCAGTTGGCCGACCTGCCGCAGGCACGGGTGACGTTCAACTATCTGGGCCAGTTCGACCAGAGCTTCGACGAGCAAGCGCTGCTGGTGCCGGCGCTGGAAGAAACCGGCGACAACTACAGCCTGCAGGCCAATCTGGGTAACTGGCTGGAGGTTGTCGGCCAGGTGTACGACGGTCAGTTGGCGCTGCGCTGCATCTACAGCACCCAGCGTTATCGAGCCAGCACCATGGAGTCGTTCATGCAGGATTATCAACGCGAGCTTGAGGCGTTGATCGAGCATTGCATGGCGCGAGTGGGCTGAGAGCCGGGGTTCTAATCATTGCTGGGGGCGTTGCTTGGGCACGCCCCTTTTTTACGGACATAAGGATTCTTTCGATGTCGTTACACCCTGATCTGGAAGCCTTCCTCGACCTGGCGCAAGACGGCCAGGACGCAGGCCTGCCGGCGCTGCATCAAATGACACCGGCCGAGGCGCGGGCGATCTTCGAACAAACCACCGTGCAATTGCGCTGGAATGCTCCTCAGGATATTGATGTGCTGGAGGTCAACACCACGGCGCGGGACAGTGCGCCGCTGGCGTTGCGTTTGTATCGCCCGAGCGGGACGACGGCGTCGATGCCGGTGCTGGTGTACTTCCATGGCGGTGGTTTTGTAGTGGGCAGCCTGGACTCCCATGACGGAGTCTGCCGCGAATTCTGCCGACGTACGCCGTGCGCGGTGTTGTCGGTTGGCTATCGGCTGGCGCCGGAGCATCGTTTCCCGACGGCGCTGGAGGACGGTGAAGACGCCTTGTCCTGGCTGGCGGAACAGGCGCTGGCCCTGGGGCTGGATGCTGGACGCGTCGCGTTCGGCGGCGACAGTGCCGGTGCCACATTGGCGACGGTGCTGGCCTTGCAAGCGGTGGTTCAGCCACACACCGTGGCCATCGTCCCCAAGGTGCAACTGCTGTGTTATCCGGTCACTGATGCGTCGCGCACTCACGATTCGCGCTTGTTGTTCAGTGAGGGGTATTTGCTGGAAAACGACACGCTGGACTGGTTTTACCAGCACTACGCCCGCAGCCCCGAAGACCTGCTGAACTGGCGCTTCTCACCGTTGCTGGCTGAGGACCTGCGCGGTGTGGCGCCGGCGATTGTGCTGCTGGCCGGGTTCGATCCGTTGCTCGATGAAGGCCAGGCCTACGTCGATAAACTGCGCGCGCAGGGGGTGAGTGTCGAACTCGAATATTGCCCGGGTTTGACTCATGACTTGCTTAGGTTGGCCTCGGTCATGCCAGATGTGCTGAGCGTGCATGAAAGCTTGAGTCGGGCGCTGAGTCGGCATTTGGGCTGAGCATGGAAACTGCGAAGCAGTCAAAAGGTCGCAGCTTTTGACCCGACACACCCCCTGTGGCGAGGGAGCTTGCTCCCGCTGGGCTGCGAAGCGGCCCCAATTCTGGCAATCACGGTTTTTCAGACATACCGCATGCTCAGGCTTTGCGACTGCTGCGCAGCCGAACGGGAGCAAGCTCCCTCGCCACAGGTTCCTCGTTAGCCTCGTGGATCGAGGTTATCCAGCACCCGATTCACCGCCAGCTCGCCGAGCATGACCACCGATTGAATCCCCAACATCATATTGCGATGGGGCATGTCCATCAATCCGGCGAACTCAGTGAGCATCATGCTCGCTGACGCCAGGGATTCGCAGGCGTTGACCAGCAGGGTTTCGTTATCGACCTCGGCGCCGACGTGGTAAATGGTGCTGGGTTTGCGCGGGATGTCTTTGGGGATGACCGGTTTGAGGTAGTAATCGAGGGCGCGGTCGGCGGCTTCGTTGAGTTTTTTGGAATCGAGGGATTCATAGGGGGAAACGTCGTCGGTTTCCGGAGGATTTGGCGTTGGTTTGAACATGGTGAAGCTCCTTTGTAGAAAAGCACCACCAGAACCTGTCGCTAAACAAACAAAGGTGGCGGCTGTATGCAGGTTAGCGAACCGGTCAAAGGCACCCGGTAGACCCGAAGGTCTCCCGCATACAGCCGCCATAACGTAATTGCAGACGTTAAAAAGCCTGCAATGAAGTCTGGGACACTGATGCACTTCGAATGATCCGGGTCGCTAAACCCGATCGCTGAATTCGTCAGCGACCGGAAAACGATACAGCCCGGGCCACAGGTGCACTAGCCGGCGGATTCTGGCGTAGTCGTAGGCAACGGCGCAAGAATGTGTAGCCTGAGTGAGTATCTGGAAGTGTCGTTTAAACAGTGCTTGTTTAGCGGTCTGACACTGAGCCTTGTGGTGGCTGTACCGGCCTCATCGCGGGCAAGCCCGCTCCCACAGGTATCTGCTTAGGCCAAAGGATTTGTGAACGACACCAATCACTGTGGGAGCGGGCTTGCCCGCGATGAGGCCCGAAAGAACACCCTCAAACCCAGGGTCAAACCACCGGATAAACGAATGCGTCCGCTTTCTCGCTAAAAACCAGTAAGCATCTGGTTAAGTCATCTTTCTGATAGACCAGGCTCTTGCCTGAGTCGAGGCCACGTTGTCGTCCACCCCTTGGACTTCAAGCGCTCTTTGTACATCGCCTTTTTTTCTTCGGTAAATTTCCAAGTGGGCCTGATGATCAGGTTAAAAAGATCATCCAGCCCCAATGGGGCAGATACCTCACAGGTGTTTCCTTCTCCCAATCTGACGGCTATTGCCGTTGCTGTCTCTGGCCAGTAACGCATTGCATCAGTCGTGGAGATGTAAGGCTTATCGCCGTTCTGAACATGCATTCTCGCCTGATTTTTTACTGACCAGAGGACTGTCGGGTCCAGATCTCGCAGAGCTGCTTCTAAAGCCCTGTCATCTGAGGGAGTGCAGTGAGATGGATCAAACCAGATGACGTCGACGTCGGTCGAAATAGGGGACGGGAAGCGCCCGTGCAAGTAGTCCCAAACCGCGTTCCGGGCAAAACCTGCACCGACCCAACAGTCTGGCAACCCCAAGGAATGAACAAGCTGGAGTAGACGCCATCGAGCGGGGTCTTCTGAAATGATGGTCTGGACTCTTGAAGCGTTATTCACTGACACCTCCAAGCTTGTTGGGTAGAACGATTTTCCGCGCTACAGACTATAGGGTGTGCGGGAGATGTCGATTAAACATCACCAGTTAATCTGTCTCGCTGCGGGTTTTGTAGTGGATGGACGGCCTCATCGCGGGCAAGCCCGCTCCCACAGGTATCTGCTTAGGCCAAAAGATTTGTGAACGACACCAATCACTGTGGGAGCGGGCTTGCCCGCGATGAGGCCCGAAAGAACACCCTAAAACCTACGATCAAACCCCCGGATAAACAAATACGTCAGCTTTTCCCGCACAAAAAAAACGCCCCGCAATTGCGGGGCGTTTTCATTGGCGCTGCAAAATCAGAAGTCAGCCTTGACCGACATCACGAAGCTGCGCGGTTCACCGTAGAAGTTACCCCAACTTTCGGTACCGACCGTGGCGTAGTAGCGCTTGTCGAACAGGTTTTTGCCGTTCAATGCCACGGACCAGGTGTCGTCGATGCGGTAGCCGATGCGACCGTTCCAGACCGCATAGCCAGCCTGGGTGATATTGCTGCCGCTGCTCGGCGAGGTGCGGTAGTTGCCGCTCTGGGCATTGACGCCGGCACCGACGGTGAAGCGTTCCAGTGGGCCGCTGAGCGCATAGTCGCCCCACATCCGCAGCACGTGACGCGGCACATAGGTGTTGTACGACACGCCATCCTGACTGACGTCGGCGTCTTCAAGCACCTTGGTCTGGGTGTAGGTGTAGCCGGCGAGCAATTGCAGGCGGTCAATGACTTCACCGCTGACTTCAGCTTCGAAGCCTTGGGCGCGCACTTTGCCGGAGTTCTGCGAGCAGCTGCTGTCCGGGCAGGCCGGGTCATCCTGGGCTGCGTCTTTCTGTACGGTGCGGAACAGGTTGAAAGAGCTGTTCAGGCGACCGTCGAACCATTCACCCTTGATCCCCAGTTCATAGCTCTGGCCGATCAATGGCTTGAGCGTCGAACCGGTGATGGTCTTGTAGTTGCCTTGCGGGGTGAAGATATCCGCGTAGCTGGTGTAGACGGTCAGGTTGTCGTTGATGTCGAACAGCAGCCCGGCGAACGGGGTGACTTGCCCGGTTTCCTTGGCCTCGGAACTGACCGGTGTGCCTTCGCCGCGCCAGAACGAGACGGAGTCGGTTTCGGATTTGTACCAGCTGACGCGGCTGCCCAAGACGAAGGTCAGCGGATCGGCCAGTTTCAGGCGTGCCGTGGAGTAGGCGCCGTATTGCTTGATCCGCATGTCCACCGGCCCGCCCCGGGTGGCGTTGGCCAGGTAGAAACTTTCATCCGGCTGGGGCAGGTGATGATTGGGGTTCAGCACATTCTGAGTCTGAGGCAGGAGGGCCACGGCGTAGAAGTCATCCTTGCGGGAGCGGCTGGCGTTGGCACCGACGATCAGCTCGTGCTCTTGGCCGAATGCGTCGAACTTGCCGTCCACATAAGCATCGAGGCCGTAGTCGACCTGATCGTAGTCAAAGATGCTGCCGATCATCAGGGTATTGGTGCTGGTGGCGCCAACCGGTACCGTTCCGCTCGGGAAGGCGTATTCCATGTCCTGGGTGTTTTTCGAGTAAACCCCCGCGACCTTCAGCGCCCAGTTGTCGTTGAACTCGTGTTTCAGGTCGCCAAAGTAGGTGGTTCGCTTACTGCGCTGGTTGCTCCAGGCGGTGTTCAGGCACGTGGAGCGAGAGAGCTTCAGGTCGCTGCCATCGGCGTAGCGTGGCAAGCCGCCCCAGCACGGAGTGGCATCGACGTCTTCATAGGCCATGCCCAGGCCCAGGGTGGTGTAGTCGCTCAGGTCGAAGTCCAGCGCGCCGTAGTAGATCTGGTCCTTGCGCGCGCCCACATCATAGAAATATTGACGGGTCTGCTGGGTCACCACGGCCCGGCCACGGATGGTGCCGGCGTCGTTCAGCGGACCGCCGGTGTCGACCTGGCCACGGTAGTTGTCCCATGTGCCGGCAGACAACGACAGTTGAGTGTGCGGGGTGTCCTGGCCGCGCTTGCGCACGAAGTTCACGGCGCCCGCGGTGCCCCCGGCGCCCTTCATCATCCCGGCCGCGCCGCGCATCACTTCGACCCGATCATAGATCGCCATGTCGCTGTTGAAGGCATCGGCCTGCACGTAGCTGCTGCCGATGTCCAGCGGCACGCCGTCGTACTGGTACTGGCCGGTCATGCGGAAACCGCGGGAGTAGAAATACTTGCCGCCCATGGGCGAGTCGTAAACGGTGATGCCCGGGGTCTTTTCCATGACCTGTTCGATGGTGTCCAGGTTCTGGTCATCGAGCATCTTGCGCGTGATGACGGTGACCGACTGCGGGGTTTCCTTGAGCGAGTGCTCGCCCTTGCCAATGGTCACCGCCCCGGTGGTGTAAGAGTTGCTGCCTTCGGTGGTCGCGCCCAATCGCTGACCGTTGATACTGGTCGGTGCCAGTTCCATCGCGCTGCCGGTGGCCGGCGCCAGCAGCGTGACCGTGTTGCCGTCGCGTTGATGGCGAATCCCGGTGCCCTTGAGCATCGCGCTGAGCGAATCCTCTTCCTGATAGCGGCCGTTGAGGGCACTGGAGCGCAGGTTCTGAATGCTCTCCGGGCTGTAGATGATTTGCAGATTGGTCTGTTGACCGAGAGTCTGCAGCGCCTGAGCCAATGGCTGGGCCGGGATGTTCAGGGTCCATTCCTGGGCCTGGACATACGGCGTCATGGCCAGGGTCATCGCCAGGCCGAGGCCGGTGGCGGTCATGCGCGAGCGGGTCGTGCTGCTCATTAACAGGGCGCGGGTCAGAGGTCGAAGCATGAAACGGGATGCGGACATGAGGTTAAGACCTTGGCAGGTATAGTTGGTAATGGTTCTTATTCATCTCATTAAGACGAGGAGGTCGCGGCAAACCGGAAAATTATTTTCCGGTTTAGGGGCAATGCCGGTCATGTAGGAGCCAGGCTTGCGGGCGAAGGCACTTTCAAGGACAAGCCTCAATGCCAGTCAGTTAAGGCGCGCAAACTTGTGGGAGCGAGCCTGCTCGCGATGACGGCGGTAAATTCAGCATCAATATTGGCTGAGCCACCGCTATCGCGAGCAGGCTCGCTCCCACAGGTCTGCGGTGTTCAAGTCCTAAACTGACTGGCATTACGGCAAGCCTGGCTCCTACACGGCCTTCGGCGGTCAGGCGGGTTGCAGTTCGCTTTTGACCTTGCCGGCCTCCATGCGCACCAGTTGATCGGCCACGTCGAAGTAGCGGTCATCGTGGGAGATGACGATGATGGTTTTGCCCAGGCGCTTCAGGTCGGGCAGCAGTTCGGTGTAGAAAATGCGGCGGAAGGTCGGGTCCTGATCGGCCGCCCATTCGTCGAACACCAGCACCGGCCGTTCTTCGAGCCAGGCATTGACCAGCGCCAGGCGTTTGCGCTGGCCGGTGGACAGATCGGTGGTGCTGAACGCGCCGTCGCGCACGCTGACCTTGTGCGCGATCTCCAGGCGTTCGAGGTAGCGCGTGGCATCCTGCGGCACTTGTCGGTCGCCCTGAATCAGGTCATCGAACAGGTAATAGTCAGCAAATACCGTGGTGAAGTTCTGCCGGTAGTCATCGCGGTTGAGCGCGGTGATCGGCTGGTCGTTCACGCGGATCTCGCCTTCGGTGGGTGCATAAAGACCCAGCAGCAGTTTGATCAGCGTGGTTTTGCCGCAGCCGTTCTCACCGACGATGAACACGATGTCGCCTTGCTCGATGCGCAGGTTGACCGGTCCGAGGCGGAAGGGCTCGCTGCCTTCCACCGGCGGGAAAGCGTAACGCACGTTGCTCAGTTCCAGGCTGTGGACCGGGCCGGGTTTATGGCCCTGGTCTTCCAGCAGCAGGTGCGGTTCAGGGGAGGAAAATTGTTCGCTGAGCTCGGCGATCCGGCGAAACGCAATCTGCGCCCGGCTGATGATTGGCAGGGTGCTGACCAAGTGTTCCAGCGGTCCTTTCATGTACAGCAGCACCAACACAAAACCGCTCATCACGGCTTTGTCGGAACTGGGCCAGAACGATTGCAGGGCCAGCGCCAGGCCGATGACCACGAAGAACAGCATCGAGCCGAACGACTTGGCAATGACGAAGGTATTGATCGAGCGGATCTGGGTATCACAGATGTTCTCGGCGGTTTTCTGGATGCCGGACACGAACATGCGCTGACGCCGCGGGCGGTGGATGCGCAGTTCCTTGGCCCCTTCGGCGATGGCGTTGTAGTGCTTTTGCAGCTCGTCTTCGCAGGCGCGCGCCGCGTAGAAACCGCGCATGCCCTTAGCCCGCGCGATGGCCTGGATGGTGGTGCCGATGGCGATGGCCACCAGCATCATCAGAAACATCGGCCACGACAGCATCGCCAGATAGCCGAGGCAACCGAGGGTCACGGTCAGGGAAATCGCCAAGGGCGCGAAGGCGAAGGCGAAATCGCTGATGGTGTCCACGTCATGGGTCAGCACCG
Organism: Pseudomonas lini; assembly: GCF_964063345.1. Lineage (NCBI taxonomy): Bacteria > Pseudomonadati > Pseudomonadota > Gammaproteobacteria > Pseudomonadales > Pseudomonadaceae > Pseudomonas > Pseudomonas lini. The sequence continues at coordinate 1,266,238 of NZ_OZ061318.1, read as the reverse complement.
GGATCAACCGGTGGCTGCGGTAGCGCTCGATCTGGTCGATTGGCGCCGACAGCACTTTCTCCCCCAGCTCTTTGCGCAGCCTGGCGATGATGTGCTGACCGACGTAGTTGGTGCCGATGTCGGACACAATCGTGGTCAGCAGCGCCAGCACGCACAGCCCGGCGAAAATCATCACCACGGTGCGAGTCAGGCCGTCAGCGGAGTGCAGGGCATTGTTGATGGTCGCCAGCAACACGGTGACGCTCAGGCCACCGATCATGCCGAGCACGATGGACACAGAGACGATCAGCCGGAAGGGCTTGAGCAGGGCGAACAATTCGTTGATCGCCCCACGCGTTGGCTTGGTCATGGAGGATTCCTGCTTCGATGCGGAGTGCGGAGGGAGTGCCGGTACTTAAGGAAAACGAATGGTTGCGGAGTTTATTTAATCGCCAATAGATAGCGCGTCAGACACAAGACCTGTGGCGAGGGAGCTTGCTCCCGCTGGGGCGCGTAGCGGCCCCAATCCCGGCGATCACGGTTTTTCAGACATACCGTATGCTCAGGCTTTTGCGACTGCTGCGCAGCCGAGCGGGAGCAAGCTCCCTCGCCACAAGGGACCTTCAGCTTCAAGATCTCCGTAAACTGACCGGCATCAGGGCAAGCCCCCTCGCCACAAAGGATTCAGAGCTCACGCACCACGCGAAACCCCAGCCAGTCGCCGCTGCTGGTGGGCAGGCTGCTGTTGCGATTGCCGGAGCGGGAAAACACCGGCGCTTCGCCCCAGTCGTTGCCGCGCATGACCTGGCGTTTGCAGTTCTGCTCCAGCCACGGACTGCCATCGCTGGGCACCCCGACATAGTCTTCGCGGTAGCAGTCGGCGACCCACTCGTAGACATTGCCGTGCATGTCGAACACGCCAAAGGCGTTGGCCGGGAAGGTGCCGGCCGGGGAGGTGAAGTTGTAGCCGTCGGCGGCGCCGTAGGTGTTGGCGTTTTTGGAGATCTGGTAGTCGGCGCCTGCATCGAACGCAAACGGGAAAGACCCGGTACTGCCGGCGCGGGCGGCGTACTCACGGATCGACTCGCTGGGCATGCGATAGGCATGACCGGTTTTCTTCGACAGCCAGGCAATGTAGCCCTCGGCTTCGGCAACGTTCATGCACACGGCCGGGTGGCGTGCGGTCTGTTTGAAGCTGGGTTTGCCGGCCGTGCAGCGACGGCCCGGGCGATCATCGAAGTCGGCGGGAGTGTTGCCGGTGGCGCGCACGTACGCGTCCCATTCGCCGACCAGTACCTGGAAGCGGCTGATGGCGAAAGGGCGGGTGAAGGTCACTTCATGCCGCGGGCCTTCATCGGGCTGGTGGCCGACTTCATCCTCTGGCGTGCCCATGGTGTAGCGGCCGGCGGGCAGCACGACCATTTCCGGACAGTCCTTGCAGTCCTTGAACACCTTGCCGGGAGCAGGCGGGTTCGCGGCCTGGGCGGCGCCGGGCAGCAGACCGGCGAGCAGTGCGGTCAGTGCCAGGGCCGATAGGTTTCGCAGGGAAGAGGGCATATGCAGCGTTTTCATAAGTCGTCTCGGTTAAAGGAAAACTGTGCCTCGCAGCGCAATGCTGTTCACTTGAAGCGCGCTCATCAGTCATGCCTGCCTTTTGTGGAAAGCGAGCTTTTGTGGCGAGCGAGCTTGCTCGCGCTGGGCTGCGCAGCGGCCCCAAAAATCTGACAACTCTTGCCGATTTTTGTGAGTGCTACGCACTCAAGCGCGAGCAAGCTCGCTCGCCACAGGTCTCTGACTCAGACGCTCTTAAGTGAACTGCATTGGCCTCGCAGCGAATGTTCACGCAGAGCGCTTTTTGCCCAGCACGTCGATGAAGCGGTCCACCTCGGCTTCGGTATTGAGCAGGCCGGGTGCGGTGCGGATCACCGGGCCGACGTCGCGACTGACCGCATCGCTGACGATCCGGTTTTGCATCAGGTGAGCCGCCACCGCATCGCCGTCCTGACCCTTGACCCGGAAGAAGCTGAAACCCGCCGAAAACCTCGGATCGACCGGGGTGACCAGTTCGATGCCCGGCTGTTCCAGCAATCGCTGTTTCAGGTAGCTGTTGAGCTGATGGATGCGCGCCTGGATGTCGGCCTTGCCCAGTTCCAGGTGCAATTTGAATGCTTCATCCACGGCCCAGCGATGTTCGAAGGCGTGATAGCCGCCCGGGGACATGGTGGTGGAGAAGGTCGTGGCTTCGGAGAAGGTCGGCACGCTCGGGCTGACGTATTTCAGCTCTTCGCTACGGCTGCAAACGATGCCGGTGCCGCGGGGGCCGAACATCCATTTGTGTGTGCCGGCAATGAAAAAGTCGCAGTTCATCGCCGGGAAACTCAGGTCTTCGACGCCAAAGCCGTGCACACCGTCGACCACGTAAACGATCCGGTCCTTGTCGTCGCGCTGACGATTGTGTTCATCCACGAGTCTGGCGATGTCGCTGATCGGCAGCTTCACGCCACTGCCCGAGTGCACCCAGGTCATGCCCAGCACGCGGGTCTCGGGGCGGATGTTGCGGTTGATGGTATCCAGCACTTGGTCGGCCGAGATCGACTGTGGCTGCTCGAACAACTGAATTTTGCGCACCTTGGTGCCATCGCGCTGGTTGCGAAAATGCAGGATGTTGTTTGTGGAGTAATGCTCGTGAACCGTGGTGAGGATTTCCTGATCGGCGCGCACCTGTACGCCGCCATAAATCATCGCCAGGCCTTCGGTGGTGCTGCCTGTGAGGGCGATCTGTGTCGGTTTGGCCTGCAAATATCGACCGGCCCAGAGCCGCACGTTTTCTTCGCGCTGGTGGGTCACGCCCAGGTCCCAGTCCATGGCCAGACCGGGATTCAGATCGAGAGCTGCGCGGTGACGGGCGATGGCCTCGCGCACGGGTTTGGGGTGGGAGGTCACCAGGAAGTTGGCAAAGTGGATGTAGTTCGGGTCCTGCTCGAACAGCTGACGCAATTGCGCCCATTTGTCCCGGGGCAGGGTTTGCATCTGCGCGGCGGCGACCGATGAGCCGAGGCTGGCACCCAACGGCAGGCCGGCGGCGAGGACCCCGGCCTGTTTCAGAAAAGTACGACGGTCACTCATGGCTTTACCGTTTCCTGTCGAGAAATCAGCGTGGGCTTCGCGGCTTTTTGCACCTGTTCCCAGACTCGCAGGAAGTTACCGCCCCAGAGCTTGGCGATATCGGCTTCGGAATAACCGCGCTGGATCAGTTCGGCGGTGACGTTGCGGATTTCGCCGACATTTTCCCAGCCCTTGATGCCGCCGCCGTCGTTGAAGTCCGAAGCGATGCCGACGTGGTCGATGCCGACCTTGCGCACGGTGTAATCGATGGCGTCGCCGAGGTCCTTGAGCGTGGCCTTGGGTTCTTCTTCGAGAATGGCGTACAGACCGCTGGCGTATTGACCGAGCTTCTGTTCTGACCAGGCGGTGATGATCGGGTCGCCCGGCATCAGCGCCATCGCCAGGTTGGGCAATGGCGGCAAATCGAAACGTGTGCGCAGGGTGTTGAGTTTGTCCTGTGTGCCCTGGGTCAGCGGTTTGAGGTATTGCGAGAAACCGACTACCTGCACCACGCCGCCGCTGTTCTTGATCAGCTGCAGCTCCTTGTCGCTGAGGTTGCGCGGGATGTCCACCGAGGCCCGTGGCGCCGAGTGCGAGGCCACCATCGGCGTGCGGCTCAGTTGCGCCACTTGCTCCAGGCCTTTGGTCGACATCTGCGACACATCAATGATCACGCCCAGATCGTTCAGGCGTTGCACCGCTTGTTTGCCGATGTCCGACAGCCCATCGAGGGCATCGGGGGAGTCGTTGAAAAACGGCAGCGGTCGTGACGAATCGGCCCAGCTGTTGTTGCCGATGTAGCTGAAACCGAACATGCGCATACCGCGGGCGGCCCACAGGTCCAGTTTGCTCAGGTCATTGCCCAGCGGGTAGGCGTTGAGCATGCTGATGAAAATCGCAAACTTGCCTTCGCCGTGCAGGCGCCGGAAGTCGTCGGGGGTGTAGGCGATGCCGACCTGATTGGGAAAATCGCGCACCAGGCCGGAGATGATTTTGTAGCGCACTTCCTGCTGGTTGCGTGCTTCTTCGACGAAACCGTCGGTGGGCCTGTGCGGCGCGTTCGGGCCGTTCCACATTTCCGGCCAGCCGAAGACTGTCAGGGCCGCGCCGGACAGTCGGCCACGGTTGGCCTTGATCAAATCGAACTGGCCGGAACCGTCCTTGTCGGCCTCGTTGCCGTGGGCGCCGAAACTCAGGGGGACGGTGATGTGGCTGTCGAAGGAAAGGATCCGCCCCTGCAGTTCGGTGGCCTGTTTCATGACCTTGACCGGGTAGCCGGGATTGTCCTTGAACCCGTAATCCCAGACCAGCCAGCCTGCGCCGGCACTGATAGCCAGGGCCAGTGGCAGGCCGAGGTACAGAGCTTTTTTCGAACGTGTTTTTTTCATCGCCATCTCAGTCAGGTTCGCCGCCCCGGTGCAGGCGCAGGGGCCTTTGCTATCTGGGAAGAACGAGTGACCAATAGAAAAAATTAAGGACTTGTGCGATTCCCTGTGGCGAGGGAGCTTGCTCCCGCTCGGCTGCGAAGCAGTCGTAAATCCAGCAGACGCGATCTGTCTGAGAAAAATCAGGACCGCTCCGCGCTCCAGCGGGAGCAAGCTCCCTCGCCACAGGAAAGCCCTCACTCCAGAGGAAAGCCCCCCCCACAAAGCACTGCCTGGTGCGCTTAAATTTCCCCCCACAACAAACGTTCTAGCTTGGATAAAGCCTGCTTCATGGCTGACACAGGTAGGGCAATGACGATTTCTCGACGCTGGTTCATGGCGGGCCTGGCGCTCACGGGCGCTGCGGTGCCTGCCGCTTTTTATACACATCGTGAGCTGACCCGGGAAAAGGAACCGATCACGCCGGGGGAGGCCACGGTCGACCTGGCGAGCACCGCCGGGCAGCAACTGGCCGACAGCTTGCGCGGAGTCTGGGACATTCGTTTTGTCGGCAGCGATGCCGGGCTTGATGGCTTGCCGCAGGACGGGCTGGAGCTGTTTCTCGACATCGCTCATCGCGGGCGCGGGTTGCGCGGTTGCCTGGACACCGGCACTCACCTGCGTGGGGAAGGCCAGCCGTGCTATCAGGTCATCGGCGATCTGGCGCCGGCCAAGGGCGCCGAACTGTACTGGCGGCTGATGCGCACCGACGCCCCGCTGGTGGCGCCGGTGTATGAGTTCAAGGCAAAACTCGACGAAGTCTGGGCCGCTTTCGGCAACGCCGGCAGCGGCACGTTCAGCGGCCAGGTACTGAGCCTGAATCGCCCGTTGGGTTTGCCCGAACTCGACAACCGCTTTATTGCCATCAAGCGCCGGTTTCCCGAAGCGCGGGAGCGAACCGCCCTCAACCCGGCGTTTCTGGCGTGGCTGGTGTCCCCCGAGCATCGATTGTTTCATCAGCTCTGGCACGCGTCCCGGGACAAATGGCACAAGCTCTCGGAGAAAAAACGCGAGGCGTTGCGCGGTATCGGCTGGCAACCCGGCCCACGGGATAAGGAGCGTGATGCCCGCGGGCCGCGCAAGGACCGCAACGGTTCGGGCATCGATTTTTTCTACATGCACCGGCACATGCTCGGCATCGCCCGGTCCATGCAGGATTTGCCTTCATGGCCGGCGTTCCCCTTGCCGCAGCCGGAACTCGAGCGTGATCGCCAGGGCTTCGCGCGCTATTTCGACAATCACGATGGCAATGCCTTGCCGCCCACCTGGTTGACCGAGGGCGATGACGAATACACCAAGTGGGTCAGTGACATCAAAGCGGCAGAGACCTATCACAGCAACTTCCAGGTCTGGGAGTCGCAATACCGGGATCCGCGTTACCTGTCGAAACTGACCCTCGGACAGTTCGGCTCGGAGGTCGAGTTGGGCCTGCACGACTGGCTGCACATGCGCTGGGCGTCGGTGGCTCGGGACCCGTCCAACGAGATACCGGTGCCGATGGCCCGGGATCAGGCCGACTTCGCGGCGCGCTGGTATGCCCCGGAAAACGACTTTCTCGGTGATCCGTTTTCGTCCCACGTCAATCCGGTGTTCTGGCGTTTCCACGGCTGGATCGACGATCGCATCGAAGACTGGTTCCGCGCCCATGAGCGTTTTCACCCGGGCGAGCTGAGCCGCCTGGAGGTTAACGGCGTGCCGTGGTTTGCGCCGGGGCGTTGGGTGGAAGTCGGCGACCCATGGCTCGGGCCGGATACTCACGGTTGCAGCACGACCCCGGGCCTGCAAACGGGGCGCTCGGTGGAAATGGACCCGGAAACCATGAAGCTGGCGTTGCGCATTACGTTTGGCGATGAAGACAGCATGAGCGACCTGTTGCGCAAAGTGCCGCGACGGCCGTGGTATGCGCGGCATTTGAAGGTCAAGGGGTGGCCGGTTTAAGCAGATAGACCGCGTTATCGTTCTTCGCGAGCAGGCTCGCTCCCACACTGGATCTTTGTAGTACACAGAATTTGTGTTCACTGAAGATCTACTGTGGGAGCGAGCCTGCTCGCGATAGCGATCTCAATGCTCACACTGAGCTAAAGGACTTGCCACCCCCCACCCAACGCCTTGTACAGCGCAATACTGGCCTGCAACCGCGACAATCTCAGCTGCACATTCATATCCTGGGCGGCATACAGCGTGCGCTGGGTTTGCAGCACCGTGAGCAGGTCTTCGGCGCCGGCCTGGTAGCGGCTCTGGGCGATGTCGAAAGCGGTCTGCGCCTGGCTCAATTCTTCCCCTTGCCACTGACGTTGTTCGTCCAGCCCATGAATGCTGTTGAGGGCTTTTTCCACATCGGCGAAGCCATTGATGATTGCCCCTCGATAGGTTTCCAGCAGTTCCTGTTGACGCGCCGTGGCTTTGTCGCGGGAGGCACTGAGGTGACCATTGTTGAAGACCGGCGCCACCAGCCCCGAGGACAGGTTGTAAAAAGTCGTGCGCAACAGATCTGAAGCCAGGTCGGCGCCAGTGCCCAGGCTGGCGGTGAGCGTCAGGGTGGGCAGCATCGCCGCGCGGGCGACGGTCACATCGGCCTGGGCGGCGGCAAGTTTGGCTTCGGCGCTGGCGATGTCCGGGCGGCGGCTCAACAACTCACTGGGCACGCCGCTGGCAATCTGCGGCCAATGCAATTGATCGAACGGCTGTTCCGCCAGCGTCAGTGCCTGCACCGGTTGGCCGAGCAGGGCGGCGAGGGTGATCCGCGCTTCCCGGGCCTGTTGCTGCACCAGCGGCAGTTTGCGTTGCTGCTCGGCCACCAGGCTTTTTTGCTGAGCCAGTTCCAGTGCGGTGGCGCTGCCGGCGTCGTAGCGGGTCTGCACCAATCGCAAAACGCTTTGGGCGTTGGCCAGGTTCAGCTCGGCGATCCGTTGCTGTTCACGCAATGACAAGGCCTGGGTGTAGCTGTTGGCCACGCCGCTTTGCAAGGTCAGTTCCACGGTGGCCCGGTCGAACTCGCTGGCCTGCAAGCCGAGCAGGGCGCTGTCCCGGGCCGCCCGTTTGCCGCCCCAGAAATCGATTTCGTAACTGGCGCTCAGTTCCGCATCGTAATAATTCAGCGAGCGATTATCGGGGCTGACGTCCAGTTGGCTGTAGCCCTTGCCATGCAGCAAGCGTTGGCGATTGGCGTTGAGGCCAGCCTTGAGTTCGGGCAGCAGCGGGGCGCCGGCGATGGTGGCGCTGGCCTGGGCCTGCTGCACCCGGGCGACGGCGGCAGCCAGGTCATGGCTGCCCACGCTGGCCTGGTCGATCAGGCGATTCAGTTGTGGGCTGCCGAACTGCATCCACCATTGCCGATTGCTGTGTGCTGCGGCCGCGGTGTTCGGCGATTGCCAGGCGGCGGGTGGTTGCAGGCCGCTGTCGGGGCGCGGCGCAGGGTTGCTGCAGGCGGCCAGCAACAGGCTGGCGGCCAGAAGGGTCAGGGGCACTTTCATAGGTCGATCATTCACTGGTAAGGGCCGTGACCGGATCGAGCCGGGCAGCCTTGCGGGCAGGCATGAAGCCGAAGATGACACCGGTGACCAGGGCGCAGCCGAAGGCGCCGAGCACGGCGATCAACTGGAACGCGACCGCGACATTGCTCAGCAGCAGCACGCCACCGACCAACAGCGCCAGACCGATCCCGGCGACACCGCCGACCACAGAAAGCATCACCGCCTCGGTGAGAAACTGGCGCAGGATGTCGCGCTGACGGGCGCCGGTGGCCATGCGAATACCGATTTCCCGGGTGCGTTCGCGCACCGTCATCAGCATGATGTTCATGACGCCAATGCCGCCGACCAGCAGCGAAATCGCCGCAATCGAACCGAGCATCAATGACAGCGTGCCCTGGGTGCGAGCCTCGGCCTGGATCATCGCGGCGTTGTTGGTCAGCTCGAAATCGCGCTTGCCCTTGTGCTCGCGCAGCATCGTTTGTTCGATTGCCTGCTCGGCCTCCTTGACCTTGCGCGCATCCTTGGCGGCGATCACCACATACTCGGGGTTGCGACTGCCAAACAGACGCACGCTGGCTGCCGAGTAGGGCACGGCAATGCGGTTGTCGCTGTCGGAGTCGCCGGAACTGGAGCCTTTTTCGGCCAGCACGCCGAGCACCTGAAACGGTACGTTTTCGATCAGGATGTACTGGCCGATCGGGTCGCTCAGGTCTTTGAACAGCTTCTCCCGGACCTTGTGGCCGATCACCGCGACCGCGGCGGCGCTGTCTTCATCGGCCTGGGTGAAATAGCTGCCTTGAACCACCGGCCAATTGAAAATGCTCGGGAAGTTGGTGTCGTTGCCGCCCACATAGGCGGTGTGATCGGCGTTGCCGAAACGCACGCCGGCCGTCGAGCCGTTGACCGGCATGATCCGCTGCACCTGAGGCAGGTTGGCGAGCGCGGCGACGTCGTCGAGGGTAATGATCCCGGGCGGCGTACGCGGATTGGGCGCGGCGCCGCTGAGGTAAATGATGTTGGAGCCGAAGGCGCCCATCTGCGCCATTACTTGCCGCTTGCTGCCTTCGCCCACCGCCAGCATCACCACCACCGACGCGACGCCAATGACAATCCCCAGTAGCGTCAGGGCGGTGCGGAAGCGGTTGATCCACATCACGCGCCAGGCCGCCTGAACCGCGTCCAGCAGTTCGCCCTTCCAGGCGCCATTGGGCTCGCTGCCGGCACTCAGGCGCTGGCGCAGGTCTACGGCTTGCAGTGCGCCGGGACGGGCCGTGCGCGGGGCATCCGAAGGATGTGTGGCGGTGTCGCTGATAATCAAGCCGTCGCGGATTTCGATGACCCGGTTGGCGCGTCTGGCCACTTCGCGGTCGTGGGTGATCAGGATCACCACATGCCCCTGGCTGGCCAGTTCATCGAGCAGGGTCATGACTTCGGCGCCGCTGTGGCTGTCGAGGGCGCCGGTGGGTTCGTCGGCGAGAATGATGTGGCCGCCGTTCATCAAGGCGCGGGCGATCGACACTCGTTGTTGCTGGCCACCGGAGAGCTGATGCGGACGGTTGCCGGTGCGCGAACCCAGGCCGAGACGTTCGAGCAGGGCCGCCGCGCGGGCATGGCGTTCGTCCGCCGGAGTGCCGGCATAGATGGCTGGCATCTCGACGTTTTCCTGGGCCGATCCGGACGGGATCAGGTGGTAACCCTGAAACACGAAGCCGAAGGCCTCGCGCCGTAGCCACGCCAGTTCATCACTGCCCAGGCCTGCGACGTTTTCCCCGGCGAACAGGTAGTCGCCGCTGGTGGGGCGGTCGAGGCAGCCGAGGATGTTCATCAGGGTCGATTTGCCGGAGCCGGAAGCGCCGACGATGGCGACAAATTCGCCGGCATGGATCGACAGGTCGATACCGCGCAGCACCTCCACCAAGGGGCTGTCGCCACCGCCGTAGGCTTTGCGGATCTGTCGCAGGTCAATCAGGGGCGTTTGCATTCAGCCTCCGCTGCCGGTGAGCGGAGCGCTCAGCACGTGATCGCCTTCCGTCAGCCCGTCGAGAATCTGCGTGCGTAACCGATCGCTGATTCCGGTGCGAACCTCGCGGCGCTGAACCTCGCCGTTGGCGGCCACCACTTGCGCCACTTGGCGATCCGCCGCGGTGCCGTTTTGCAGGGCCGTGGTGGGTACCGTCAGCGCGTTCTGCGCCTGCTGGGCGACGAAAAATACCTGGGCGGTCATGTCGGTCATCAAGGCGTTGTCGGCGTTGTCGACATCCAGCAACACGGTGTAGAGCACCACCCGTTCGCTGCCGCTGCGACCGCTGGTGGGGCTGCCCTGCGTCTGTTCGAGCGGGCGCGGCGGCACTGGCAAAATCTGCCGCACGGTGCTGCTCCAGCGCCGGTTGCCACCGCTGAGCGTGGTGAACCAGGCGGTCATGCCGGGTTTGACCTGGCCGATATCGGCCTCCGAAACCTCGGCCCATACGGTCATCGGTGACAACCGGGCGATGCGCAATATCAGCGGCGTCTGTTGTTGGGCGTTGAGCGTCTGGCCTTCTCGGGCGCCGACGGCGACCACTGTGCCGGACATCGGCGCGTAGATCCGTGTGTAACCCAGCTCCGCTTCGTCGCTGCGCAAACTGGCCTGGGCTTGACGAATCTGCGCCTGGAACCTGTCGATGCGCGCTTGGGTCGCCCGGACTTCGGCGCGGGCGGTTTGCACATCTTCTTCGCGGGTCGCGCCGCCGGCCTTGAGGTTCTGCTGGCGCTGATACTTTTGCTGCGCCAGGTCGTGCTGGGCGCGCTGCTCTTGCAACTGGGCCTTGAGGTTGTCGATGGAAAAGCGCCCGGCGTCGAGTTTGGCTTTCTGGGTAGAGGGATCGATCTCCACCAGCAATTGGCCTTCCTTGATCTGATCGCCGGCCTCGACATGAATCTTCTGGATCTGCCCGGACGCCTGGGCGCCGACGTCGACGTAGCGTCGCGGTTGCAGGGTGCCGAGGGCGGTCACGCTGTTTTCGATATCGGCGCGGGTCACGGCGGCGGTGGCAAGTTTCTCACGCCCCGGCGGGATCACTTGCCAGGCAGCCACGGCCACGGCGGGGATCAGGCACAGAGCGACAAACAGGGCGCGTCGGGTGGGGCGGGGACGTTTCATGCGGGGTTCCAGCCGGTGAAAATCGGCCCGTCGCTCGGCGAGCGCGGCAGTGACCGGCGCCGCTGAACGCTGTCGGTGGACCGACAGACACGGGAAGCTGTCCTGTAAACGAGAACCCCGAACTGGAATTTAAGCGTTGATACATGGCGTTACAGGACGACAAATGAGGTTATTTCTCAAGTAAATGGATCCAGTGCTTTAAATCTATATGAGAATTACTATAAATTACGCTCCTTGCGCGCTGCCATCATCGTGCCGCCATCTCTTTTATGGCGCACTCTTTATGGCACAGATTGGCCCAAGAACCGGGAGTCATGTTGGAAAACTACTATCGCGAGCTGGTGTGTTTCCTGAACGCCAAGCTAGGCAACCGTCAGGTGGCCGAAGATGTGGTGCATGACGCTTATCTGCGGGTGCTGGAGCGTTCCAGTGAGACGCCGATCGAACAACCCCGGGCGTTTCTTTATCGCACCGCGCTCAATCTGGTGATCGACGACCACCGACGCAATGCCTTGCGGCAGGTCGAATCCCTGGACGTGCTCGACAGCGAAGAGCGCTATTTCACGCCATCCCCCCACAACAGCCTCGATCACGGTCAGCGTCTGGACATGCTCCAGCGCGCGCTGGCGGAGTTGCCACGCCTGTGTCGCGAGAGTTTTCTTTTGCGCAAGATCGATGGCTTGTCGCACCCGGAAATCGCCGAGCAGCTGGGTATTTCCCGGGCGCTGGTAGAAAAGCACATCGTCAATGCGATGAAGCATTGCCGGGTGCGAATGCGCCAGTGGGACGCCCATTGATCGACGCCGGTTAGTAGTAATGCTGTTCACTTAAGCGGATGAAATGATCCTGTGGCGAGGGAGCTTGCTCCCGCTGGGCTGCGCAGCAGGCCTCTTTTGTGAGCGCTTCGCACTCAAGCGGGAGCAAGCTCCCTCGCCACAAGGATTCAGGCAAGCCTTAAGTGAACAGCATTGCCGTTTAGTCAGGCTACGTTAAATTTTTTTTCATTGTCCTCGTTCCTATTCAACAGACGATCTGCTGCCGCACAAGGCCGGTCAGGTCACCCAGGCGTTATCCCCGCTGGTCCGGGGTTCATCCAGAGGACACTGGAAATGACACAGGCAATTGCATCGCCCATCGTTCACGACCTGATCGGCGTCGGTTTCGGCCCTTCGAACCTGGCTCTGGCCATCGCCCTGCAAGAGCGCGGGCCGAGCCAGGGCGAGTTGGATGTGCTGTTTCTCGACAAGCAGGCGGACTACCGCTGGCATGGCAACACCCTGGTCACCCAGAGCGAACTGCAGATTTCCTTTCTCAAGGATCTGGTGACGCTGCGTAACCCGACCAGCCCGTATTCCTTCGTCAATTACCTCAAGCAGCACGGTCGTCTGGTGGACTTCATCAACCTCGGCACCTTCTATCCGTGCCGTATGGAGTACAACGACTACCTGCGCTGGGTCGCCGGGCAATTTACCGAGCAGAGCCGCTACGGCGAGGAAGTGCTGGCCATCGAACCGGTGCTGCACCACCAGCAGGTTGAAGCACTGCGGGTGATCTCGCGTGATACGCAAGGTCTGCAGCATGTGCGCACCACCCGTTCGGTAGTGGTCAGCGCCGGCGGTACACCGCGCATTCCCGAAGCGTTCAAGGCACTCAAGGATGACGGCCGGGTGTTCCACCACTCCCAGTACCTGGAGCGCATGGCCAAGCAGCCGTGCGTAAACAACCAACCGATGAGCATCGCGATCATCGGCGGCGGGCAGAGTGCGGCGGAAGCCTTCATCGACCTGAACGACAGCTTCCCGTCGGTGCAGGTGGACATGATCCTGCGTGGCTCGGCCCTGAAACCGGCCGATGACAGCCCCTTCGTCAACGAAGTGTTCTCACCGGAGTTCACCGACCTGGTGTTCCAGCAGGCCAGCAGCGAACGCGAGCGTCTGGTCAACGAGTACCACAACACCAACTATTCGGTGGTGGACATCGACCTGATCGAACGCATTTACGGCATCTTCTACCGGCAGAAAGTCTCGGGCATCGCGCGCCATGCGTTCCGTACCCTGACCACCGTCGAAAAAGCCACCGCCACCGAGCGCGGTATCGAACTGGCAGTGCGCAACAACGCCACCAGTGAAGTCACGGTTCGCCCTTACGACGCGGTGGTGCTGGCCACCGGTTACGAGCGTCAGATGCACCGCAAATTGCTGGCACCGCTGGAACAGTACCTGGGCGATTTCGAGGTCGATCGCAACTACAAACTGATCACCGACGAGCGTTGCAAGGCCGGCATCTACATGCAGGGCTTCTGCCAGGCCAGCCACGGTTTGAGCGACACCTTGCTGTCGATTCTGCCGATCCGCGCCGATGAAATCGCCGGCTCGCTGTATGACCATGGCAAGTCGCGGGGGCATGGCCGGTCGGTGATGGATTTGTTGTTGGCGACTGCCAGCTAAATCTTCGGCGCCTGCCAGGCCGCTATCGCGGGCAAGCCCGCTCCCACAGTTTGATCTTCGGTCACCAAATCTGTGTTCACTGAAGATCCCTGTGGGAGCGGGCTTGCCCGCGATGGGGCCCTAAAAAGCACCACAAATCCAGAATCCTGAACCCTCCTGAACCCTCCTGAAGAATCCCGCACTGCAACTGCGCGGCGAATCCCGGCCCGTTCCCTGGGAGCCATGTACTGAAGGGATAAGTGACACCGCTTTTAGGAAACGTCCTACATAACGCTTCATGGCTCTTGCGTAGTCTTGCCGCCTCACTCATCAGGCATTGACCTGGAGGCACGCGATGACCAACAAAACCTTGCGTATCCTGATCGCCGACGAACAGCATTTTCACCGGATGAAAACCGAACGGCTGTTCAATCAACTCGATTACTACAGAGTGGCGCCGGTACAAAGCCTTGCGCAGACGCTGACCCTGGTCGAGTACGGCTGCGAGCCCTTTGATCTGGTCGTCATCAATGCCTCACTGGCGGGTGGGGCATTGGACCTGCCCGGGTTCTTCCTCGATAACCGCCAGGTTCGTCACGCCTTGATCTACGCTGGCCGGCAGGTACAGGTCCCTGCTGCCGGTTTTCAGCAGAAGGTTCAGATAAGCCATGCGGCGCTCCCGGATTTTGCATCCATTCAACAACTGATGACGCGCATCGATCCGCCTGCATGTGAAGCTGCACCCTCCTTGAATCAAGAGCGATATCGGCAACGGATCGGTTGATTTTCGGGGCTACCGTTCGTCGGTACTATCACTTCTGACAGGTACATTCTTTCTGCCTTCCATGCAAAAGTCTTAGCGCAGCCGTTGCGTCCGGTTCGTGGTTATCCGGCGTGCATTGGTGCGCAATCGTCAGATCTTTGCACAGGGAATTACCATGAAGTCAGTGCTGATTGTGGACGATCATCCGGTGGTACGCGCCGCAGTCAAAATCGTGTTGGAGAAGGAGGGTTTCAAACGGATTTATGAGGCTGCCAGCGGTAGCGAGGCATTGTCGATGCTCCGGGAGCATTCACCTATGCTGGTGGTGCTGGATCTGGTCATGCCCGAGGGCGATGGGCTGGATGTGCTGGACCGGATCAGGGCCAGTGATTGGTCATCTCAGGTACTGGTTTTCACGTCCCTTGATCCGCTGTTTTTTCAAGAGCGTTGCATGCGCGCCGGGGCCATGGCGTATGTCGCCAAGACTAACGTCCTGAGTCAATTGCAAAAGGCCGTGCATGCGGTCATGACCGGCTACACCTATTTTGCGCGGCTGCCTTCGGGATCGCAGGACGCCCTGCAACGCAGCGAAAAACAGATGATCGACAAACTCTCCAACCGCGAACTGACCATTCTGCAATACCTAGCCCGGGGCACGAGCAACAAGGCCATCGCCGAGCTTATGCACCTGAGTCACAAGACTGTCAGCACTTACAAGACTCGCTTGATCGAAAAGCTCGGGGTGAACGCAGCGGTGCACTTGCGGGACTTCGCCAAGCGCAATCATCTGATCTGAGTGAGCCCGATCATGCGCATGTTGCTGTTGGCCTTGGCACTGAGTCTTTTAACGCAGCTGCCTGCGGCGATGGCCGACGAGCCGCAGCGGTTGCACCTGCTGGGTCGCTCCACGGCGGAGGGTTTTCAGGTCAAGCTGGATGAAAAGGACTGGCAATGGCTGCGTGATAAACGGGCCCTGCGCCTGGGGGTGACGGGGCCGGACTACCCGCCGTTCGAGGTGACGCGCCACCGCGATGAGCTGGAGGGCATCACGGCCGATTACGCCGAGCTGCTGGGGCAACTGCTGCACGTCAAGATCGAGGTGTTGCGTTATGCCACCCGTGAAGCCGCCATGGACGCCCTCAAACGCCATGAGCTGGATCTGCTCGGAACATCGAACAACTTCGAAGCGGCCGACCCTGCGCTGACCCGGTCCCGAGCCTATGCCGAAGATCAGCCGATGCTGGTCACTCGACTGGACGAGCGAATGCCTGTCGATCTTGCCGGCAAACGTATCGCCATGGTCGAAGACTATCTGTCAGCCCAAACGGTGGAGGCCTTCTACCCCGACGCGACCTTGCAGCGCTATCCCTCGGCACTCGATGCGCTCGGAGCGGTAGCGTTCGGGCCGGACGATGTGTACCTCGGCGACTTCATCAGCGCCAATTACCTGATCAACAATAACTACCTCAACAATGTCCATCTGGCGGGGCCTTCCGGTCTGGATGCCAATCCGTTCGGCTTCGCTTTGGCGAAGGACAATCCGCGTCTCAAAAGCATCATCGACAAGGCTCTGGCAGCGATTCCGATGGACCAGCGCGCGGTCATCGAGGTGCGCTGGAGTGCCGGCAGGGGCAATACGGCGGGGCAACAGCAAGTGCGTTTGAGTCCCAGTGAACAACGCTGGGTGGACCGGCATCCGACGGTCACTGTCGGCGCGATCGACAACTTTGCCCCGCTGACGTTCTACGATGCGCAAGGCCGGCTCAGCGGGTTGACGGCGCAGTTGCTGACGCTGATCAGCCAACGCAGCGGTTTGACCTTTCAGGTGCAACGCGGCCACTCTCTGGACCGGCAAATCGAGCAACTCCAGGACGGTGAGATCGATCTATTACTTGTGGTCACCCCCAGTGCCGAGCGTGAAGACGCGTTGCTCTTTACCCGCGCCTACCTCAGCAATCCATTTGTGCTGGTCAGTGCAACGACGACGGGCAGCCCCAGGACGCTGGACGATCTGGCCGGTAAACGCCTGGCGATTTATCGCGGTCATCCGTTGTTCGGGTTCATGCAGGCCCGGGCGCCGCAGGTGCGTCTGGTCGAAGTGCAAAGCCCGGCCGAGGGTATGGAATGGGTGATCAAGGGGCAGGCTGATGCGACGCTCAGTTCATTGATGGTCGCCCGTTACCTGATCGCTCGGCATTACCGTGATCGTTTGCGCGTCAGCAGCACCGTGGGCGATCAACCCGCCCGAATCGCCTTGGCCACGCACCGCGGCGCGCAGGAGTTGCACTCGATTCTGAACAAGGCATTGCTGAGCATTTCGCCTCTGGAAATGGACGATTTGGTGGCCCGCTGGAGTCATGATGTGGTGCTGGATGACAGCTATTGGCTGCGTCACCGTAGGAGTATTTTTCAGGCCTTTGCCGTGGCTGGCGCCTTGCTGTTGTTCGCCTTTGGCTGGATCGCCTGGCAGCGCCGACAGATCCGCCAGCGCCAGCAATGGTTGCAGCAATTGCAGGATGCCAAAAACGAGGCGGACGATGCCAACCGTGCCAAAACCACCTTTCTGGCGACCATGAGTCATGAGATTCGCACGCCAATGAACGCCCTGATAGGCATGCTTGAATTGGCCCTCAAACGTGCCGACGAGGGCGTCACCGACCGTTTCGCCATTGAGTTGGCGTCCGGTGCCGCACAACAATTGCTGGCGTTGATCGGCGACATTCTGGACATCGCCCGTATCGAGTCCGGGCATCTATTCCTGACACCTGAGCGCGCCAATCTTCGGCGGCTGGTGGAATCGGTGTGTGGGGTTTTCGAAGGCCTTGCACGACAGAATGAACTGGCGTGGCGCATCGATCTGGATGAACACAGCGACTGCGACGTGTTGATCGACCCCACCCGTTTCAAGCAGGTACTGTCCAATCTGCTGAGCAACGCCATCAAGTTCACCCGTGAGGGCGAGGTCAGCCTGACGCTGCGGGTGACGCCCGTGATGCCGGAGCATCTGGCGGTCAGTGTGCGCATTGAAGACACCGGCATTGGCATCAGCGCCGTCGACCGGCAACGGTTATTCAGCCCGTTCGCCCAAGCCAGCAATAACCGGCAATCGGCTCGCGGCGGCTCCGGGTTGGGCCTGGTGATCAGCCGCACTTTGTGCGAAATGATGGGCGGCCGGTTGCAACTCGACAGCGTCCTCGGGCAAGGCACGCGGGTGGACATCAATCTTGAGCTGATCGCGTTGCAACCGTTGTCTTCCATTGAAGCAGTGGATAGCGGGTTGCAGGCGCCGACGCCGCCGCTGACGATTCTGGTGGTCGACGATCACCCGATTAATCGGCTGTTATTGTCATGGCAACTGTGTGATCTGGGGCATCACGTTATGCAGGCTGCGGATGGCGAGCGAGGACTTGAGCTATGGCACGAGCATGAGTTCGATCTGGTGGTTACCGATTGCAATATGCCCAGACTCAGTGGTTATGAACTGGCGGGGGCAATCCGCGATGAAGAGCGCGCCCAGGGATTACCGCCGACGCTGATTCTGGGCTTTACCGCCAATGCGCAGCCCGAGGAAAAAATCCGCTGCCTGGAGGCAGGTATGGACGACTGCCTGTTCAAACCCATCCTGCTGGCGGATTTGAGCGCATGGCTGGCGTCCAGGTTTGTGAGCGAATTGCCAGAGACGCTCGAAGAGCAACCCGGGCCCGAGATGGATTTGAGTGGCCTGGAGCAATACGTCGGTGCGGATCGCACGTTGCTTGATCACTTGGTGCGCGAACTGGCGGTGACTAATCGCAGTGATCGGACCAATCTGCTCCAGGCGCACGCCAGTGGTAATCGCCCGGGTCTGCAAGACCTGGCGCACCGCATCAAGGGCAGTGCACGTATGGTTCGGGCGCAGCGCTTGATCGAGCATTGCGAACAACTGGAGCGCGTAATCGCCGAGGGGAACACGGTGCTGCTCGACGAAGCCGTCGATCGGTTGCAGCACGCTATGTCATCGCTGGACAAACATTTGAACCAAGGCTGAAGCTCAATCCAACTGCGGCGCAATGGGGGATAGACATCAAATGACTCCAGGGGTTGTGACATGTCGGTGGTATTGATGGTGCCTGATCTGACGCTATCGCGAGCAGGCTCGCTCCCACATTGGATCTGCGTACACCACAAATCCCCTGTGGGAGCGAGCTTGCTCGCGATAGCCACGGCGCGGTTTAGAGCCTCACCTCAAGCCTCGGCTTGCCGCTGCCCCTAAGCAATATCGCTATGACTGAATTCCTCCCCCAGAAAATCGATCAAGGTCCGCACCGACGGCAGCAGTCCGCGTCGTGAGGGGAAGATCGCATGCACGATCCCGCACTTGGGTGTCCAGCCCGGCACCAGTTCCACCAAGCGGCCAGTAGCGATGTCATCGCGCACTACCACGTTCGGCAGGTGGGCGATGCCGATGCCGGAGAGCACCGCGTGACGCAAGGCCAGCAAGTCGTCGGTGACCATCCGCGGGGTATGACGAATCAGCGCGCTGGCGCCGTCGGCGCCGAACAATTCCCACTGATATTCACGCTGCGCGCCACCCCAATGCACGCTTGGCAGGCCGCTGAGGTCAGCCGGTGTGGCCGGTGACGACAAACGCTGCAAAAACGCCGGAATGCCCACCAGGCATTGGGTGCTGTTGCCCAGCACCTTCATCACCATGTCGGTGTTTTCCAGCGGTGGAAAGCGCACTCGCAGAGCGATATCGAACCCTTCGTGGATCAGATCGACCCGGCGGTTGGTGCTTTCGATAAACAACTCCACCAACGGGTATTTGAGCATGTAGCGGGTCAGCATCGGCCCGACCCAGGTGTTCAGCAGCGCGGTCGGGCAACTGATGCGCACCAGGCCTTGGGGTTCGGAGCGATTGCGTTCGATCAGTTCGGCGGCGCTTTCGGCTTCCACCCGCATGGCCAGGCAACGTTGGTAATACGCCTGGCCGATTTCGGTCAATGAACAATGCCGGCTGGTGCGGTGCAGCAGCCGCACGCCGAGGCGTTCTTCGAGCTCGGCGATGCGTCGGCTGAGCTTGGATTTGGGCATGTCCAGCGCGCGGCCGGCGGGGGCGAAACCGCGGTGTTCCACCACCTGAGTGAAGTAGTACAGGGTGTTGAGGTCTTCCACCATCGTTCTCCAAATAGAACGCTAAGGCTGATTTTTGCAGTCTAGCGCACTAAAGGCGCCGGTTTTAAGCTTTGTTCATCGCGTCACACAACAGATTTGGAGGCAAAGATGAAAAACATCATCGGTATCTACACCAGCCCACGAACCCATTGGGTCGGCGACGGTTTTCCGGTTCGCACGCTGTTTTCCTACGACAACCTGGGCAAACACATCAGCCCGTTTCTGCTGCTGGATCACGCCGGCCCTGCCGAATTCACCCCGACCACCGAGCGTCGTGGCGTTGGTCAGCATCCGCACCGTGGTTTCGAAACCGTGACTATCGTTTACAAGGGCGAAGTGGAACACCGCGACTCCACCGGCAGCGGCGGCAAGATCGGCCCCGGCGACGTGCAATGGATGACCGCAGCCTCGGGGATTCTTCATGAAGAGTTCCACTCCGAAGGTTTCGCCAAGAGCGGCGGCACCCTGGAAATGGTGCAGCTGTGGGTCAACCTGCCGGCCAGGGACAAGATGGCCGAGCCCGGTTACCAGACGATTCTCGACGGTGACATCCCGAGCCTCCCGCTGAAAAACAATGCCGGCAGCCTGCGCTTGATCTCCGGTGAATTCGACGGTCACAAAGGCCCGGCGCGGACCTTCACGCCGATCGACGTTTGGGATATTCGCTTGAACGCCGGCAAGTTGCTGACCCTGGACCTGCACGAAGGGCGCAACACCGCTCTGGTGGTGCTGCGTGGCACGGTTCAGGTCAATCAAAAGGAACTGGTGCGAGAAGGGCAGTTGGCGTTGTTTGAGCGCGACGGCGATCAGCTCAGTCTGGAAGCCAATAACGACGCCGTGGTGCTGCTGCTCAGCGGCGAGCCGATCGACGAACCCATCGTCGGCCACGGCCCGTTCGTGATGAACACCGAGCAAGAAATTCACCAGGCCTTTGCCGACTTCCAGTCGGGCCAGTTCGGCCGGATGAGCGATTGAAATCATTGTTGTAGCGCTGTGGCGTGCCGGACTTGGCTGACTACGCTTGCCTGGCCGCGTTGAAACGAAAAAACAGAGTTCACTTACGCCGGCCCGTTCGGCATCGATAAAAAGCGAGGATTACCCCATGACTACTTCCTACAAACGTCTCGACAAAGATAACGCCGCCGTTCTGCTGGTCGATCACCAGGCGGGTTTGCTTTCTCTGGTGCGCGACATCGATCCGGACCGTTTCAAGAACAACGTGCTGGCCCTGGCCGACCTGGCGAAGTACTTCAAGCTGCCAACGATTCTGACCACCAGTTTCGAAACCGGCCCCAATGGCCCGCTGGTACCGGAGCTCAAGGCGTTGTTCCCGGATGCGCCGTACATCGCTCGTCCAGGCCAGATCAATGCCTGGGACAACGAAGACTTCGTCAAGGCGATCAAGGCCACTGGCAAGAAGCAACTGATCATCGCCGGTGTGGTAACCGAAGTCTGCGTGGCGTTCCCGGCGCTGTCGGCCCTGGCCGAAGGTTTTGAGGTGTTCGTGGTGACCGACGCTTCCGGCACGTTCAACGAACTGACCCGTCAATCGGCGTGGGATCGCATGTCGTCCTCCGGTGCCCAGTTGATGACCTGGTTCGGCCTGGCCTGTGAACTGCATCGCGACTGGCGCAACGACGTGGAAGGTCTGGCGACCCTGTTCTCCAACCACATCCCGGACTACCGCAACCTGATGACCAGCTACAACACCCTGACTAACAACAAGTAAGCCCTGGCAGCACATACACACATAACCTGTGGGAGCGGGCTTGCCCGCGATAGCGGTCTGACAGTCAACATCCCAGTGACTGATCAATTGCCATCGCGGGCAAGCCCGCTCCCACAGTGTTTTGTGTTGTTCTGAAGACATCAAATCCTCCTACACTGTGCCCATCCGTACTATTGCTGGAGTCGCTCGATGCTGTCACTGCTCACCGAACACCCATTGCTCAGCGCGCTGACTCTGATCCTGATCGATCTGGGATTGTGGCGTTTGATCACGGCCAGCGGGAGCAACTGGAAGCTGGCGGTGCGGGTGGTAATTTTCGCGCTGTTCAGCATGCTGCTGTTCAACGAAGGCATGAACCCCATGGAGCCGGCGCCCTGGGTCGACAACGTGCCGTTGCATCTGGCGGCGACCGGTTTGCAAATTGGCTGGTGGCTGTTCGCTGCGCGCACCCTGACGGTATTGATCGGCACGGTGATGATGCAACGGGTCGGGCACACCGGGCGTTTGTTGCAGGATCTGCTCGGCGCGGTGATTTTCCTGATCGCGGTCATCGCCGCCCTGGCGTACGTACTCGAATTGCCGGTCAAAGGCGTGCTGGCAACGTCCGGCGCGTTGGCGATCATCGTCGGCCTGGCCTTGCAAAGTACCCTCAGCGACGTGTTTTCCGGGATCGTCCTCAATACCACCAAACCCTATCAACTGGATGACTGGATCTCCATCGACGGCACCGAAGGCCGGGTCATTGACATCGACTGGCGCGCCACGCGCCTGCAAACCGCGCAAGGCAGCATGGCGGTGATTCCCAACTCGTTGGCGGCCAAGGCCAAGATCATCAACTTCAGCCGGCCCAGTGACATTTTCGGCGTCTCCGTCAGCTTGCAACTGAGCCCGCACGCACGTCCGCAAACGGTGATCGACGCGTTGGAACGGGCGATGCAAGGATGCCGCTATCTGTTGAATAAACCGGCGCCATGCGTAGCGTTGAAAGGCTCCAGCGCCACGGGCGTAGAATACGAAATCAGTGGTTTCGTCGTCTCGATGGACCAGAAACGCATGGTTCGCAATCTGCTGTTCGACCTGGCGTTCCGGCACTTGCAGGCCAGCGGTGTCAGCCTGTTGTCGAACGTCGAACCGAATGCACCTGCCAACCTGTCGCGGCCACGGGCATTGCTGGACGCCTCGAACATTTTCTCGACCCTGCGTCAGGAAGAGAAAGAAACCTTCAGTCAGAACATGACACTGCAAACTTTCCGCCCTGGTGAAATGATCCTGCCGGCCGGGGAGGTCAGCGATCATTTGTTCATCATCGAATCCGGCGTCGTGTCGGTGGAGCTGAGCCGCCGTGGGGTCAAGTTTGAAACCGGGCGCATGGGGCCGGGCGAGGTGATCGGCGAGGGCGGGATTTTGTCCGATACGGCGATGCCGGCAGACTTTATCGCCAAGACGGTCTGCAGCTTGTACCGAATCGAGAAGGAATACCTCCAACCGTGCCTGGATGCGCGGCATGACATCGGCGAAGCGATGAAGGCGTTGCTGGATTTTCGCTTGAACAAGGCTCAGACGCTGATTCAGGAAACACCCAAGGTGGTGGAGAAGAAAGGGTTTTTGCAGTGGTTGCGCAAGCGTAGCGGTTGATGTGTTGGTTGCCTGTTCCGGCCTCTTCGCGAGCAAGTCCGCTCCCACATTGGATCTTCAGTGAACACAGGTTTTGTGTCCGGCGAAGATCTAATGTGGGAGCGGGCTTGCTCGCGAAAGCGCCGGTATAGTCACTGAAAATCTTCTGGCCCATTGGCATCCTCAACTTCCCAATAATTGGCTATTTGTTCAACCGCAGGTCCGCATTAACGTAGCTCCAATCCCACCCGTAATTGGAGCTCACCATGCAACCTCGTATCGATTTCTACACCGCCTCCCCAGACGGTCTCAAAGCCATGATCGCCCTGGAAACCGCCGTCTCGAAACTACCGCTGGAAAAGTCGCTGATCGAACTGGTCAAGCTGCGCGCTTCGCAGATCAACGGCTGCGCCTTTTGCATCGACATGCACACCGCTGATGCCATCAAGGGCGGGGAAACGCCACGCCGGCTGTTCGCCGTGACGGCCTGGCGCGAGGCACCGTTCTTCACCGATCGTGAACGGGCGGCTCTGGCCTGGACCGAGTCCCTGACCCAGCTGAGTCTGACCCACGCCCCGGATGAAGACTATTTGCTGCTCAGCGCCGAGTTCAGTCCCAAGGAAATGGTCGACCTGACCGTGGCGATTTCCACCATTAACAGCTGGAATCGGCTGGCCGTGGGTTTTCGTAAAATGCCTCAGGCGTAACGCCTGGCTCTAATTTCAGTCAGTTAAGGAATTGAACACCGCAGCCCCTGTGGGAGCGAGCCTGCTCGCGATAGCGGCGGGTCAGCCAACATTGATGCCGAATATACCGCCGCCATCGCGAGCAGGCTCGCTCCCACCTGGATTGGGCGTTATTTACCCGCTGTTAATCAGCGAATCTTCCTACATCCATTTCCACCTTTCCCGACTTCTTTCCTGATCGATCCCCCGCAAAGTCCTCGCGCCTAATTTTCTGCGCGAGGGATTGCTCATGTTCGAACCGTTTTTTAACCCCGCCTCCTGTTGTTCGGTGCGTTGATGGAGCACATCGCCCGCATCGAGCAGGAACTCGACGGATTCAAAGACACGCTGAGTTTGTATCGCCAACAGCTCGGTGGCTTCTTGAGTCGCAATGCCGACAAGGTCAGCCACGTGGCGGATCTGCCATCGCTGATGGGCATGGAACGGATCATTTTGTTCGGCAATGCCAGCACCGCCGTGAGCAGCGGCGACGACGAGTTTATCTCCACCGTCGTCCAGTGCCCGAAAGGCGGAAAGCTCGAAATCGAGAGCAAGTTCGAATCGGTTTATGACATTCCCGTGGGCAACATTCAGGTCGATGTGATTGCCATGGATGGGGGGCAGTCGACGCCGGTCACGCTCGATGAAAACGGCAAAGGGCAGTTCGAAGGCTTACCCGGCAAGTTCTACCGTGTTCATGTCCAGGGTGAAGTTACTCCGAAGCAAGTCGATGACCTTTTTGATTCCTACAAAGGCCTGGCCAACGAGCTGGAGGGCTGGCTACGCAAAGAGTGGGAAGGATTTAAACCGCAATGGTCGCAATCGACTTTTGCGGCCGCCGGTAACGGCATGCTGGCGGGCAGTTGGGCGGCGGTCATCGGTGTTTGGGACAGCCTCAGCCTGCTCTCGGACATCCTTCAGGATCCCCGCAAGTTCGCTGAACGTTTGGGCAGTGGCGCCGATGAGTTGGCCAAGCTTGCGGAGACAGCGCCGCAGGTCATGGCCAAAGTCCAACTGCTGGCCAGTGACGAAGCGGCGCTCTGTTTACTGCTGCGTACTGCAAGTCTCTGGCTGGAAATGCTCCCGCCCAGCGAGATCGCTGGCAACACGGCGGAGGTGACCAGCCAAGTCATTGTTTCGGTACTGATCGATATTCTGATTGCTTTGGCGCTGGCCTGGACGGGTGTCGGTATACCCGCCGCCAAGGCCTATCTCACACTTCGTGGGATTAAGTACGGGGCGTTGCTGGCTGGCCTTGCGATGCGCTTTGTCGAGGCCACTTTCAATATCCTCAACACCTTCATGAAGTACGTCGACCAGTACAAAGCCGTCGCCGCACGCGGTGTGGCGGCGGGTCTGAAAAAGGGTCGGATGCAACTGCGCTGGGATGCCAAGCGCAACACCACGCTCAAGCAAAACGAACACCACGACAACGTCCCGGATCAAGCAAAAAACCCCAACGGCGACAGTGCCGACTCGGCCAATAAAACTGCCACCAACAAATGCCCGGTGTCGATGGTCACCGGCGAAGAACTGCTGACCCTCACTGACGGATCGCTGGATGGGGTTCTGCCGTTCGACTTCACCCGGCTCTATCGCACCAGCGCCGCCGAGATCGACTGTGGATTGGGCTTCGGCTGGAGCCATTCGCTCGCCCATCGACTGGAGATCGAGGGTGACACGGTTATCTGGATCGACCACGAAAACCGTCGCACCCCGTTTCCATTACCGAACCATGAACGCCCGGCGATCCACAACAGCCTGTCGCGCGCGGCGATTTATCTCGGCGATGATCCCGAAGAACTGATCCTCGCCCAAGCTGGCGACGACGCGCGTTTCTACCACTTCCGCAATGGTTATCTGACGGCGATCAGCGACGCCTACGACAACCGCCTGCGCATCACCCGCGACCGCCAGCAGCGCATCCAGCGCCTCGACAACGGCGCCGGCCGCGCCTTGCTGTTGCGCTATGACCGCGCGCATCTGATCGCCGTCGACTATCAGGTGTTTGTCCCGGCGCAGACCCTCGCTGAGGCCTGGCACACCGAGCGGACGCTGGTCAGTTACCGCTACGACGAATGCGCTCAGCTGATCGAAGCGAGCAACGCCGCCGGGGAAAGCGAGCGTTACGACTACGACGACCGGCACGTCATCCTGCAGCGGCAACTGGCCGGTGGCGCGAGTTTCTTCTGGGCGTGGGAACGCTCCGGCAAGGCAGCCAGATGCATCCGGCACTGGGCGTCGTTTGCGCAGATGGATGCGTGCTATGTCTGGGACGATCAGGGCAGCGTCACGGTCCATAACGTCGATGGCAGCCAAGAGGTTTACCTTCATGACGACCGCGCGCGACTGGTGCGCAAGGTCGAGCTGGACGGCGGCGAACAGCTCAAGGCCTATGACGATCAAGGTCGACTAATTGCCGAGCAGGATCCGCTCGGGGCCATCACCGAATACCGTTACGACGAAGTCGGACGGTTGGTGGCGCTGATTCCGCCGGAAGACGAGCCAACATCCTACGAGTATCGCAACGGTTTCCTGCATGCGCGCTATCGCGGCAAAGCGGTGTGGAAATATCGGCGTAATGCGCAGGGCGATGTCACCGAGGCCACTGATCCCGATGGGCAGGTCACCCATTATCACTACGACGCTCAGGGGCGTTTGCTGTCGATCCGCTACCCGGACACCAGCCGGCATGTCTTCGTCTGGAATGCCTTGGGGCAGCTGGTCGAGGAAACGCTGCCGGATGGCGGGCAGCGACGCTTTTCCTACGATGCACTGGGGCGGCAGATTACCCGTCAGGACGAACACGGCGCGCTCACCCGCTACCAATGGGATGCCGTCGGTCGACTGATCCAGACGACTTTACCTACCGGCGCCAGCCGTGGGTTCAGCTACAACGCCTACGGCAAGATCACCGCCGAACGCGATGAACTGGGCCGCGTCACCCGCTACGAATACGTCGACGATCTGCATCTGGTCAGCCGCCGCATCAACCCCGACGGCACCCAGCTCAACTACCGCTACGACAACGCGCAGTTGTTGCTCACGGAAATCGAAAACGAATCCGGCGAAAAGTATCAGCTGGACTACACGCCCAACGGCCTGATCCGACAGGAAACCGGCTTCGACGGCCGCCGTACCGCGTACGCCTACGATCTCAATGGGCACCTGCTGGAGAAAACCGAGTTCGGCGACGGCGGCTCGCAGCTGGTTACGGCTTATGAACGGGACCCGGCCGGACGGCTGCTGGTCAAAATATTGCCCGATGGCATCAAGGTCGGCTACCACTACGACTCGCTGGGCCGACTGACCAGTGTCGACGACGGCCACGATCATCCACTGGAATTCGAGTACGACCGACAAGACCGGCTGATCACCGAGCATCAAGGCTGGGGCACGTTGCGTTACGCCTACGACGCCTGTGGCCAGCTCAAGCGCCTGCGCCTGCCGGACAACAGCAAACTCGACTATCACCACGCCAAGGGCGGCGCGCTGACGGCCATCGACCTCAACGGTGCACGTCTTACAAGCCACACGTACAAATCCGGCCGCGAACTACAGCGCCAGCAAGGTCTGTTGCTCAGCGAATATGCCTACGACGACCAGGGTCGATTAAAGGCCCACGCCGTCAGCCAACAGCAAAAAAACCTGTACCGCCGCGACTATGCCTACAGCCTCAACGGCAATCTCGACCACATCGCCGACACCCGCCACGGCCAACGCAATTACCAATACGACCCGCTCAACCGCCTGATCCGCGTGCGCCACACCCGCGACGATCCAGCGGAAAGCTTCGCCCACGACCCGGCCGGCAACCTGCTGATGCAGGACCGCCCCGGCGCCGCGACCGTCAAAGGCAATCGGCTATTGATGCAGGGCGACCGGCATTACGACTACGACGCCTTCGGCAACCTGATCCGCGAACGCCGCGGCACCGCGCAGAAACTCATCACCGAATACCGCTACGACTGCCAGCACCGGCTGGTTGGCGTCACCACCCCGGATGGTCGTTGTTCCAGCTACCGCTACGACGCCTTCGGCCGCCGCATCGCCAAAATCGTTGATGGCCACACCACCGAGTTCTTCTGGCAGGGCGACCACCTCGTCGCTGAAAGCAGTCGCGAGCATTACCGCAGCTACCTCTACGAACCGGGTAGCTTCCGCCCGTTGGCCATGCTTGACGGCAAAGGCCCGCGCAAGGCTTGCCCGTTCTACTACCAACTCGACCACCTCGGCACGCCGCAGGAGCTGACGGATTACAGCGGCGAGATCGTGTGGTCGGCGAAGTACAACGCCTACGGCAAAGTCACGCATCTGGCGTTGGGCGGGGGCGAGCAGCTTGAGCAACCGCTGCGCTTTCAAGGGCAGTACTTCGACGCCGAGAGCGGTCTGCACTACAACCGGCATCGCTACTACAATCCGGAAGTTGGCCGGTACCTGACGCCGGACCCGATCAAGTTGGCCGGCGGGCTGAACCAGTATCAATACACCCCGAATCCAACGGGATGGGTTGATCCGTTGGGGTTGAGCGGGAATTGTCCGCCACCGAACAAACCTGGGTGTGGGGCGCCGGATGATACGACTGGCGCTAGGGTTGATGAAGGTGAGCCGGCGCTACCAAAGCCTAAATTAAGTGCTCAGGAGCTTGCCGAGAAAGAAGTTAGACGGTTGGATAAAAGCCAGAGCATGCATATGGTGGGGAAACATAGTCCAGCGGTACCAGATGCCAAATGGAAGCAGCGAGCTATTGATGGTACGGATCCGATAACTGGTAGAAAACCCTGGCACCAACGTGGTAATCCAAGCTCCAGATTTAGCAGTTGGGAGTTGATGCTCGAGGCTTACACTCTTGCAACAACGAGGACTGAGCGAGGGCTATCTCGATTTACGGGGACGGACGGGGAGGGTCATAACATCGTTAGAATGAGGCTTCCGGGTGCCGGGGAGGGATATGTGCCAAACACTAGGTCGAAGGAAAATCCAAGGCTTATTAAATTGGACGGCTTTGAAATGAAGTTTAATGCTGCTGGCGTTCCATTTACGTTATATCCAATTAAGTGAGGAAGATTATGTTTATTGATCCTGATACTCAGCAGCCATATATACCGACACCTTCATATTTTTTGGGTTGTTTCGATATTTATGATCGTGAGCATACTCTTGGAGAGGAGCTGGAAAAATTCGATCCGAATGATCCAGCGGACAGAGAAGAGTTAATACTCAAGTATTGCTTGGTTAGAAATCGCACATATCGACATCGATTTTTACTTTATAAATGCTTAGAAGAGGCGCTTCAGGACAAAAGCTATGATTTCCAGTCGCTGCTGAAATATGACCCAGAGGCGTATTCCTCATTCCCCTGTGGGTGGGATGAAATGGAAAATACAAGAGTTTTTTTTGAGGATATTTATAGATTGGCAACTATCGAATGGAAAGAAGATCTTCAAAAAGCCAGTCTTGAAGATCAATCCACTTGGTAGAGGACGTCTCGGTGTGGAAGCGAAATTTCCGGGCAGGGTTATCGGAAGTTTCCTTTGACTCGTAGCGGTATGCATGAGCTGGTGTAGAGGGTAAATATGTCCGTCCCCTTTTTGGATCCTTTATCGTTGATAATATTAGTGCTTAGGCGAGACTCTTGTTCGCCGAGTGAATATTTCATCTTGACGGGGTGCGTAAATGAATAGCGGTGTGTTTTAGCGTATTCATCAGTTCTTGGGGGCTTATTTAAACGAGGATTGGATGTGAATTTGAATCGGCTGATGATGTCGTTAGGTCGTTCTTATTGGACTCTAGTAAGGAGGCGATTGCAGGTGCTAGAGAAGAGATAAATATGCTGCTGATGCAGTCAATGGGTGAGGAGTGTTTGCGAGATTTTTTGTTAAAGGATATGGGAGCTTGTTACTGCTATTGGTATGAGTGGCCCTCAGGAAGATCGTGGTTAAAGCATGTTGTTGTTCTTCTTGAAGGTGAGCGATAAGGGGGAAAATAAGTCCGCCCCTTTTTTGTCGTGCGATAAAGTAGTGAGGCGAGGGAATGACTAAGAGATATGAAGCCGTAGTACTGGCAGTAGGTCCGGTGATTGAGGACGAGGTCTTGTTACTCGTTAAATGTTTGGAAATTAAATGCTTCACAAGCTACAGCCCATCAAAAATTGAAGTGGGAGAAACCTATGAAGTTGAGTTCGATTTGGTGCTTCCCGACAACGATGTTGTTATTGAAGCGGCAGAGGAACCAATCACTACACTGATAGAAATGAAAGATAGCGGATTTTCATACGTGCTTTATGGGTATTTGGATGGAAGCGTGTTTCGATCTTTTGTTGATTTTTCGGATCAGGAAATTCACTACGACCATCCTCATCTGAACGGCCGATTTGTAAAAATTCAGGTAGATCGAATAGACGTGTCTTTCTGACGTAAAATTCAAAATTTCCCGGCGGGCGTCGGAAGTTTCCTTCAGTTCGTAGGATTAAATAAATCTGTTCCGTTGTTTTGGCGGGTTTCAGTTGCGGAGATAAAGCGCTTGAAAGAAAAGGCGATTAATTTGATCAGTAAATTTCTGAGGTGCGGTATTTTTAGTAGATATAAAAAGGATGGTGTGGCACGAACTGAGGATACACATGGAGCAGAAAATTCGAGCTCTGCTGTTCAGCAGCAACCCACTGGGCGTGAATTACATGGTGAAAGCAAAAAGTGGAGAGCCGTTAACAGTTCTCGGTTTTTAAGTCATAGAGCACAATTGAATGCATATAACGAAGCGATGACAAGGGAAACCAGAAAAATGTCTCGTTTTACTGGAGAGGATAGGAAAGGAAATTTGTTAGTAAGAATGGAGGCTGAAAATGTAGGTCAGGGATATGAGCCTAATCCTTTAGATCCAGCCAGCCCGCGTTTCATTCCTCAGATGAATGCCTTCGAGATGAAATTCGACTTTGAAACGTTGCAGCCTATAGCGCTTTATCCGATAGAGAAAATTTAATGCTAATGCATCCTTTTTTTGATATTCCATATAATCCACGTTTAGAGCACTTTCTCGGTGGGTTCGATATATATGACCGAGAGGAAAGTCTTGGTGTTGAATTGTCAGCGTACGATCCTGGCTGTGCTACTGATAGAGAGTTTTTAATATCTCAGTTTGTTGTCAGGCGTTTCGCGGGCTTGAGTTATCGGCACAAATTTGTTTTGTTTTCCGTATTGGGGGAGGCTCTTGACGGTGACTCAAGTGTTTTTTCTGAAGTTTTTGAACATGATCCGATGTCGCATTCCTTGCTTCCTCCTGGGTGGGATGAAATGAAAGATCCGAAGGCGTTTTTTGAAGATGTGTACGTTAAATTATCAGAAGAATGGGTTGATGATCTGTATAAAGCGAGTCAGGAGGATTTTTCAACTTGGTGAGGGCTAATACTTTCGCGAGAGGTAAGTTCAGCACTTGGCCAAAATATTTTGTTGGGCTTTGCAAATGACCATTGAAGGGTTTTCTATGACCAAGCCGAGTAAGCATCATTACCACGAGGAGAAGTGGATACTCCAGTTGAGGGAGAATGTTATGAACGTTGAAAATACCGTTTTCCGCGTCCCATCACTGAAGAAATAAGTATGAAAATAACCATAGATCTCGTGACTCTTGCTGCTAGAGAAGTTTTAGTTGGGTTTTCAACCAATGTCGGGGCCGCAACCGCAGTTTGGCGTGCTACCCCACCGAAAGTTGGTGAGCAGTATGATGTCGAATTAGAAGTCGATGATGAGTTTGTTTGGGGAGAGAATGCTTGCTCTTCGCTCAATAACACTCACTCTATTGGAGTGATGGATGGCACCGTAACTATGACGGGGACTTTAATTTCAAATGATATGGAGGGCGGCGCAGTTGTTGATGTGGGTGGATCAATAATATTTATTGAGTTGATTGGATGTGCGGAAGCTGATTCGTTATTAGTGGATTTAAATGTTAAGAATATAAATGTGTTTCCGGCAGGTATCTGAAGGTTCAGCAGTTTGTTGTCGAGAACAGCTACAAATAAAT
Source organism: Pseudomonas lini (assembly GCF_964063345.1). Lineage (NCBI taxonomy): Bacteria > Pseudomonadati > Pseudomonadota > Gammaproteobacteria > Pseudomonadales > Pseudomonadaceae > Pseudomonas > Pseudomonas lini. Next base: position 1,234,685 of record NZ_OZ061318.1, on the reverse strand, counting down.
CCGTCCGCTTTTTGCTTTATTTGCTTTATATCCGATTAGGTAGAGTGAAAAATGCTTATTGATCCTGGAAGTGGGCAGCCGTATATCCCTGCACTCTCTTATTTTTTGGGGTGTTTTGATATTTATGATCGTGAAGAGACTCTGGGTGAGGAGTTGGAGGAGTTCGATCCTAATGATCCGTCGGACAGGGAGGAGCTAATTCTCAAATATTGCCTACCCAGAAAACGATCATATCGGCAAAGATTTTTACTTTACAAATGTCTGGAGGAAGCTCTTCAAGACAAAAATTATGATTTCCAATCACTGCTGAAGTATGACCCTGAGGCGTATTCATCATTTCCTGATGGGTGGGATGAGATGAAAAATGCCAGGGCATTTTTTGAAGACATTTTTCGCTTGGCAACTGTTGTGTGGAAAGACGACCTTCAAAAAGCCAGCTTTGAAGATCAATCCACTTGGACGACTGTCGGTTAGTTGCGTTGACGGTCGTACATGCTGCGAAATTTCTGGACAAGCCCGTCGGAAGTTTCCTTCAACTCGTAGCGGTTTCCATGAACTGGTGCGAAATGTTTTCCATCGATAGTCTCTGGCAGTCACTGAAAATTCAGTGGCAGGGTGTAGGAACCCTTCAAGACTAGAGAGGACGCTTTGGCGTCGACACCTGAATTGCGGCCATCAACGTGCGTCCGTAAGATCAGTTGCGGCGGCTGTGCGCGGGCACGCTTCGGTGTGGTCGAGTTTGCTCTGGTCTCGATATTCCTACCCCGCGTATAGCTGCCACCCAAGCCTGTAGGAAGGCCGATGGTAGCTCCACTTCTACCAGAGGTTTAAAAATGAAAAGTCTTCATCCCGATCCCCCCTACGAAAAACCAATTCCCCACCCCAAAAACCGCTTCATGGCGCTCACCAGCAACTGCACCGACATGCCCACCCTGTTCGTCGATACCCACGCGCCGCTCGATATCTTGACCGACGCTGCCAGCTATCGAATTCGCGCTGTAACCCAGGTGCTCGAAAATATGTCCATGCGCGGCTCGGTCGAGTGCGACTCGATCATCCTCAGCGACTTCGCTTTGCTCTGCGCCATTCCTCTAAGGGACGGGTGCGATGTGCTGGATGTGATTGGGCGGCGGTTGCGGGCAAGGCCTTCGGAGTAGCGGCGGGCGCTGTTGTGGCGAGGGAGCTTGCTCCCGCTCGACTGCGTAGCAGGCGCCAAACCAAGCCCTGCGGTGTACCTGACAAACTCGTGGTGTTGGTTCTGGGGCTGCTGCGCAGCCCAACGGGAGCAAGCTCCCTCGCCACAGGGTTTTGATAGGCCGGGATGTTTTGGGGCCGCTTCGAGACCCGAAGGCGGCAAGCCTCAATGCGCATCAGCGCTCGGCGCAGCCGGTGGTTGCACCTTGCGCATCAAGGGCACCATCGCCGTGGCGAGGATGAAGCAGACCATGATCATCAGGAACGCGTCGCCGTAGGTTTGCGTCTGCGCTTCGCGGTAGGTCAGCAGCCATAGCTGACGCAGGCTGGCGGTGACGCCGATGTCACCGCTTTGGCCCAGGGCTGCGAAGTTATTGCCGACCTGGGACAGCCACTGATTGAGTGCTTCGTTGGTGCTGTTGAGGTTCTCCGCCAACCGGGTGAAGTGCAGGTTGGTGCGGTCATTGAGGATGGTCGCGCACGCGGCGATGCCCATTGCGCCGCCGAGATTGCGCATCAGGTTGAACAATCCCGAAGCATGTTTGAGCCGCGCGGGCGCCAGTCCGCCGAGGGTCAGGGTTACCGCGGGCGGCACTGCCAGTTGTTGAGCGATCCCGCGCAAGGCTTGCGGCAGCATCAATTCTTTGGCCCCCCAGTCGTGGGTGATCGGACTGAAATCCCACATCGACAGGGCAAACAATCCAAGGCCGGTCATCATGATCCAGCGCAGGTCGATGCGGTTGGCCAGAAAGGCGTACAGCGGAATCGCCAGGATCTGGAACACTCCGGTGGAAAAAACCGCCAGGCCAATGTCCAGCGCGCTGTAGCCGCGCACTCGTCCGAGAAACAGCGGCGTCAGGTAAATCGTCGCGAACAGGCCGATCCCCGTGACGAATGAAAAGAAACAGCCGAGGGCGAAGTTACGGTCTTTCAAGGCACGCAGATCGACGATTGGATTGGCCACGTGAAGGGTGCGACCAATGAAAGCCAGTCCAGCCAGGCCGCTGATCCAGGCGGTGGTCAGAATCGTGCTGTCGCTAAACCAGTTCCAGCGCGGGCCTTCTTCCAGGGTGTATTCCAGGCAACCGAGAAACACCGCCATGAACAGCATGCTCAGGTAGTCGGCGCCCTTGAGCAGCGACAGTTCCGGCTGGTCGATTTTCACCAGCATCGGCACCGCCACCGCAACGAAAATCCCCGGCACCAAGTTAATGTAGAACAGCCAGTGCCAGGACGAAATGTCGGTGATCCAGCCCCCGATCACCGGCCCCAGCGTTGGTGCCAGCGAGGCCACTGCGCCGATGGTCGCGGCGGCGATCACCCGTTGTTTACCGGTGAAGAAAAAAAATGCGGTGGTAAACACCAGCGGGATCATTGAACCGCCAAGAAAGCCTTGCAGGGCGCGGAAGGCGATCATGCTCTGGATGTTCCAGGCCGCGCCGCAGAGCAGGCTGGCTAAAGTGAAACCCACCGCCGAGGCGCAGAACAGCCAACGGGTCGAGAACACCCGGGACAACCAGCCCGACAGCGGAATCACGATGATTTCGGCGATCAGGTAGCTGGTCTGTATCCACGCGGTTTCGTCGGTGCCGGCCGAGAGTCCGCCGCCGATGTCACGCAGCGACGCCGAGACGATCTGAATATCCAGCAGCGCAATGAACATGCCGATGCACATGGTGGCGAAGGCGAACACTTTGGTCGCCGTCGCCATGTTGGCGGCGTTGAACGGCTGCGCGGGGGCGGCGAGAGCGCGGCTCATGGCGCGCGGGCCACGGTCGGGGTTTCAGGCTCGGCGCGGGTGTCCACTTCGGCAGTCACCGATAAACCGGGGCGCAGATGACCGAGCACGCCGTCAGCGGGATCGAGCAGGATTCGCACCGGTACCCGCTGAACGATTTTGGTGAAATTGCCAGTGGCGTTTTCCGCTGGCAGGACGCTGAACTGCGAACCACTGGCCGGCGCGAGGCTGTCCAGATGACCGTGGAATTCACGCCCCTTGAGCACGTCGGCATGAACGATCACGCGCTGGCCTGGCGTCATCCGCGACAGCTGATCTTCTTTGAAATTGGCATCGACCCACAACCCGCTGGCCGGCACCACCGACAACAGTTGCGAACCGGCCTGAGCGTAAGCGCCGACCCTTGCCCGACGATTGCCGATCACACCGTCGACGGGGGCTTTCAACTCGGTGTAACCGACGTTCAATTGCGCCAGATCACGCTCGGCCCGCGCCTGGATCAACGCGGCGCGCGCTTGCTGTTTCTGGGTTTCGATCACGTTCAACTGACGTTGCGCGGCCAGCAATTCGGCCTGAGCCCGGGCACTCTGCGCCTGTGCAGTCTTGAAGGTGGCGTCGGCCCGTTGCGCGCTTTCCACCGAGACGGCATTGCTGTTCACCAGGCGTTTGTAGCGGGCGTTATCGTCCCGCGAGCGCGCGGTTTCGGCGCCTGTAGCATCGATGCCGGCGCGGGCCTGGCCGATCACTGCGTGTTGCAGTTGTTCGGTGGCGTCGAGGTTGGCGAGTAACGCTTCTTCGGCAGCCACCGCACCTTCGGCCTTGGCCAGGTTGGCGCGATAATCACGGGCGTCGAGCCGAATCAGCACATCGCCAGCCTTGACCTTCTGGTTGTCGGTGACCAGCACTTCTTCGATATACCCCGCGACTTTCGGCCCAATCACCGTGACGTCGCCACCGATATAGGCATCGTCGGTTTCCTCGATGAAACGCCCGGCGGTCCACCAATGGGTCGCGTACAGCCCGATGAATACCAGGGCCGCGATGGCCGCCGTCAGCAAGAGCAGCCTTTTAAGCAGGGGAGGCCTGGGAGTATTCGCCGCGACAGCAAGGTCGGGTTCAAGGCTGGGCATGCTGGTCATAAAGAAATACCTGTGAGGAACGACGCTTTATTACATGTATAATATGACGCAGGTAATATTCGCTGACAATTGTTTTCCCCTGCCGATCGTCGGTTGCTCATTTCAGCCAGCTGAGGGGGGTGATGCTCGCGGCGTGGGCTCAGGTATTGGGCGAAACCTTGATGCTGTGCGCTGCGCTCGCATTGCTGCTGACGATGACGGTAAGCAAGGCAGTTGTTCAAGAAGGCAGCGCCCGCTGAAAAGGAAAAATTGGCGGGCAACTGCAAACGGGATATGGGATCTGAGGATCCATGAGGTCCGAGGAATCCATTGCTTCAGGTTAATACGAAGCATTACTATTCACGTCTCCTCTCTACAGCACACCGCAATGACCCCCAAGCTGCCCCGCAGACCCGGCTTTTTCGAACATTACGAAGAGTTGATCGGCACCTGGACCCGTCGCCTGAGAAATCGTCAGCAGGCCGAGGACTTGGCCCACGACACCTTCGTGCGGGTGCTTGAGTCTGATTCGGCGGCGGTGCAACAACCTCGGGCGTATTTGCACCAGACCGCGCGCAACATCGCGGTGGACGGTTATCGGCGTGAGGATCGGCGGGGCGCCATGGAGTCCGAGGCGATCGATCACAGTGTGTCGTCGTCCGGCGACCCGGAGCATTTCATGCACGCGATCCAGTTGGCGGATTCCATCGAACGGGCGCTCACCGAGCTGCCGGTCAACTGTCGCAAGGTGTTCGTCTGGCAGAAGATCGAAGGCCTGACCCAAGCTGAAATCGCTGAGCGCCTGGGGCTGTCCAAGAACATGGTGGAAAAGTATATGATCCGCACCCTGCGGCATTTGCGTGATCGCCTGGACGGGTTACAGCCATGATTCGCCGCGCCTTCTCATCCCCGGCCCAACAGGACTTTCCATGATGGATACTCGTGATTGTGCGTGCGGGCAAACAACGGTTCGCGACGACGCGGCGCGGTGGTTTGTGCGTTTGCAGGAACCTGCCGTCAACGCCGAAGACCGGCGTGGCTTTGAGGTCTGGCTGGACGAACACCCTCAGCATCGCGACGAATATCAAATGCTCCAGAGCCTGTGGGCGGCGGCCGATCTGCTGCCGGCCAAGCGTTTGCACGCCTTGTGCGAAGCCCCGCCGGCACACCGTACACGTCATCCGTTGGTGCGTTACGCGGTGGCCGCGAGTGTGTTGGCGGTGGCGCTCGGCCTGGGACTGTTCAGTGGCTTGAATCATCCGGCGACCTACACGGCTGAATATTCCACGGCCCTTGGCGAACGTCGTCATGTGGCGTTGCCGGACGGTTCGGTGATCGATATGAACAGCCGCAGCCGGGTGCAGGTGCGCTATGAAAAAGATCGTCGCGGCATCGAGTTGACGCAAGGCGAGGCGATGTTCAGCGTCGAGCACGACAGCAGCCGACCGTTCGTGGTCGAGGCAGGCAGCGGCAAGGTCACGGTCACCGGCACCCGTTTTGACGTGCGTCGCGACATCGCCGAAACCCGGGTCGTCGTAGAGCAGGGCACGGTCAAGGTTCAAGGTGACGGCGCTGATATCATCAGCCTCACCGCCGGCCTCGGCACTCGCGTCGATGCCCTGGGGAAGGTGGCCGCCGCCTATGCGGTCAACCCTGCGGAACTGACCGCGTGGCGCAGCGGCAAACTGGTGTTCAACAACGCCAGCCTCAGCGAAGTGGCCGAAGAAGTGTCGCGCTATCGGGAAAAACCGCTGACGGTCGGCAATGCCAAAGTGGGCAATCTGCGCCTGACCAGCGTGTTCAAATCCGACAACACCGACGCACTGCTCAAGGCCTTGCCGAGCATTCTGCCGGTGGCCATCCGCACCCTGGATGACGGCAGCCAGGAAATAATTGCCCGATAGATTCAGGTTTTTTTCGAGTTCTTCGTCTTCTTGTCCAACTGCAACTGGTTTGCATTAACAGCCGCACACTCTTGCGATCCACAGGACAATGTTCGACGTGAAGAAAACCACCGCTAAAAATAACAAATCATCCTGGCTGCCCCTCGCGTTTGCACTGGCGGTCAGCTCGGCGCTGTCCCAAGCGTTCGCTGCCGATGCCATTCATATTCAGGCGCAGCCACTGGGTCAGGCCTTGAGTCAGCTGGGTCAGCAAACCTCGCTGCAGGTTTTTTTCAGCCCTGAACTGATGGCCGGCAAACAGGCTCCGGCGGTGGACGGTAATCTCTCGCCGGAACAGGCTTTGCGCCAATTACTGCAAGGCAGCGGTTTGGAATACCGGATCGATGAAGGTTCGGTGACGCTGATGCCGACGCCGACTTCTGCCTCGAATGGCCCGTTGGAACTGGGCGTGACCGATATCAAGGTCGTCGGCGACTGGCTTGGCGACGCCAATGCCGCAGTGGTGCAGAACCACCCCGGCGCCCGTACCGTGATCCGCCGCGAAGCGATGGTTGAGCAGGGTGCGATGAACGTCGGCGACGTGCTCAAGCGCGTACCCGGTGTGCAAGTGCAGGACGCGAACGGCACCGGCGGCAGCGATATTTCCCTGAACGTCGGCGTGCGTGGCCTGACCTCGCGCCTGTCGCCACGCTCCACCGTGCTGATCGACGGCGTGCCGGCCGCCTTCGCCCCTTATGGGCAACCGCAACTGTCCATGGCACCGATTTCCTCCGGTAACCTCGACAGCATCGACGTGGTGCGTGGCGCCGGTTCCGTGCGTTATGGGCCGCAGAACGTCGGTGGCGTGATCAACTTTGTCACCCGGGCGATCCCGGAGAAAGCCACCGGCGAAATCGGTACCACCCTGGAAACCACCCAGCGCGGTGGCTGGAAACACATCGACACCGCGTTTCTCGGTGGCACCGCCGATAACGGCATGGGTGTGGCGCTGTTGTATTCCGGCGTGAACGGCAACGGTTATCGCAAAAGCAACAACAGCAATGACATCGACGACGTGATTCTCAAGACCCATTGGGCACCCACCGATCAGGACGATTTCAGCCTCAATTTCCATTACTACGACGCCAGCGCCGACATGCCGGGTGGCCTGACGCAGAAGCAGTACGACGCCGATCCGTTCCAGTCCGACCGCGACCATGACAACTTCAGCGGCCGCCGCAAGGACGTGTCCTTCAAGTGGATTCGACAGATCGACGACCGCACCCAGGCCGAAGTGCTGACCTACTATTCCGACAGTTTTCGCGGCAGCACCATCGCCGCGCGCGACCAGAAAACCCTCAGCTCCTATCCGCGTACTTACTACACCTTCGGCATCGAACCGCGTGTGTCCCATGTGTTCGATCTGGGCCCGACCACGCAGGAAGCCAGCGTCGGTTATCGCTACCTGAAAGAAGGCATGCATGAAGAGGCGAGCCGTCTGGCGCTGGTGAACAATCAACCGGTGGTCACCAAAACTTCCGATGGCCATGTGTTCCAGGATCGCACCGGAGGCACCGAAGCCCACGCCGTTTACATCGATGACAAGATCGACGTCGGCAACTGGACCGTGACCCCCGGCATCCGTTTTGAAAGCATCAGCACCGAATGGCACGACCGGTCGGTTCTCGACACCGCCGGTAAACCTGTGCAGGAAAAACGCCGCAGCATCGACAGCAACGAACCGCTGCCGGCCCTGAGCGTGATGTATCACCTGTCCGAGGCCTGGAAGCTGTTCGCCAACTACGAGACCTCGTTCGGCAGCCTGCAATATTTCCAGCTCGGTCAGGGTGGTTCGGGTGACAACACCGCCAATGGCCTGAACCCGGAAAAGGCCAAGACCTACGAGATCGGCACGCGCTACAACGATGACGTGTGGGGCGGGGAAGTGACGTTGTTCTACATCGACTTCGATAAAGAACTGCAATACATCAGCAACGATGTGGGCTGGACCAACCTCGGCGCGACCACGCACCAGGGCCTTGAAGCCTCGGTGCACTACGACATGGCGGCGCTGGACCCACGACTCGACGGCCTGACCGCCAACGCCGGTTTCACCTACACTCGCGCCGTTTATGAAGGCGAGATTCCAGGCTTCAAGGGCCGTGACCTACCGTTCTACTCACGTCAGGTGGCGACCGCCGGCCTGCGTTATGACATCAATCGCTGGACCTACAATCTCGATGCCTTTGCCCAGTCCAAACAACGCTCGCCGGGCACCGCGGTGAACGCCGATGGCAGTTTCAGCGGCAACTACATCACCGAAGGCAGCTCGGACGGCCAATACGGCGACATCCCGGGTTACGTCACCTGGAACGTGCGTGGGGGGTATGACTTCGGCTCGCAACTGTCGAACCTGAAAGTCGGCGCGGGGGTGAAGAACATATTCGACAAGCAGTACTTCACCCGCTCCAGCGACAACAACTCGGGGATGTACGTCGGCGCACCGCGTACATTCTTTGTGCAGGCCAGCGTCGGGTTCTGATCGACCAAGTTAACTTCATCGCGGGCAAGCCCGCTCCCACATGATCTTTGGCGTACACAAAATCTGTGTTCGCTGAAAATTTATTGTAGGAGCGAGGCTTGCCCGCGAAGACGGACATCCAGCCGATAAAGCCATCGCCTGACACAACGCTTTCACGGGCATCCAGCCGATAAAGCCGTCGCCTGACCCAACGCTTTCGCGAGCAAGCCCGCTCCCACATTGGATCTGCGTCGTACACAAATGCTGTGTTCGCTGAAGATCCTTGTGGGAGCGGGCTTGCCCGCGAAGACTGACATCCAGCCGATAAAGCCGTCGCCTGACCCAACGCTTTCACGGGCAAGCCCGCTCCCACATTGGATCTGCGCCGTACACAAATACTGTGTTCGCTGAAGATTCTTGTGGGAGCGGGCTTGCCCGCGAAGACTGACATCCAGCCGATAAAGCCGTCGCCTGACACAACGCTTTCACGGGCAAGCCCGCTCCCACAGGATCTTTGGCGTGCACAAAATCTGTGTCCGCTGTAGATCTATTGTAGGAGCGAGGCTTGCCCGCGAAGCTTTTAAACCTTCAACACCTTCAACACCTTCCCGCCAATCGCCACCGCCACCAGCAACACCGCCATCAACCCAAAGGCAAAACTCAAGCTGCTGCCATGGGCGATAAAACCGATCACTGCAGGCCCGGCGAGAATTCCTGCATAACCCAGGGTGGTAATGGCCGGCACGGCAATGCTTTCCGGCATGACGGTCTGTTTGCCCACGGCGGTATAGAGCACCGGCACAATGTTCGAACAGCCAGCGCCGAGCAGCGCATACCCCACCAGCGCCGCTTCCCAGCTCGGTGCAAATGTCGCCAGCGCCAGGCCTGCCGCGGCCGTCAGGCCACCAAACACAATCACTCGTGTAGCACCGAGGCGCCGGACAATTGCATCGCCGGTCAAACGCCCGACGGTCATGGTCAGCGCAAACGCCGCATAACCCAGCCCCGCATACGCCGTGTCGATCCCGCGCTCCTGCGCCAGGAACACTGCGCTCCAGTCGAGCGCCGCGCCTTCGGCCAGGAATACGATGAAACACATCCCGCCGATAAACAGCACGATGCCATGCGGCACGGCAAACGCCGGGCCGGAGCTTTCGCTGCCATAGGGCAACAGATGCGGCGCGGCTTTGAGCAACGCCACCACCAGCAGCACGATCACCACCAGCATCGCTCCCAGCGGCGACATCCCGAGGCCAAGGAGGGCGCTGACACCCGCAGCGCCGACGATTCCGCCAAGGCTGAACAGCCCATGGAACCCCGACATCATGGTCTTGCCGCTGGCCCGTTCGACGATCACCGCTTGCAGGTTCACCGTCGAATCCACCGTGCCCAGCCCCGCGCCAAACATGAACAACGCGGCGATCAGCGCCGGAATCGTAGACACCGTCGCCAACAGCGGCAGTGCCGCACAGATCAACAAAGTCCCGCCGCTCAACACCCGACGGCAGCCGAAGCGTGTAGCCAGAATACCGGCCATAGGCATCGCCAGAATCGAGCCCACCCCCAGACACAGCAGCAACAGCCCGAGGGTTCCTTCATCCAGCCCGGCCCGCGCCTTGGCGTAAGGCACCAGCGGCGCCCAGGCCGCGATGCCGAAGCCTGCGATGAAAAAGGCGATGCGGGTGGACATCTGCTCCATACGTCCGGGGACGAAGGTGGCTTGGGTGTTGAGGTTGGTCATTATCGATCCTTGGCAAAAAACGTCGCGTCCCCAAGGGACAGTGAACAACCGCAAAGGGTTCGCTCATCACGTCCGGGTGGAATCGCAGTCAGGCAGGGTGACATCCTTGCACAGCCAGCCGTTGTTTCGCGATATCGTCGACGTATCAATTGTTCATAGAGGGGGCGCCATGACGCGGATGTACGATGCTCGGGGCAATATCTACGCGGTGGTGGCGCCTGATGCGCTGCGCGGTAGCGGTATCGACCTGCCTGAACAAGCCAGCCATGCCGCGCAAACCCGTGAGGCGTGGACGTTGTCGGCCATCGAGGCATTCTGCGCTTGGGCTCCAGGTACACAACCGTCCGGCAGCAAGGCGCATCGCTGCGATGGTCTGCTGGTGGGGCCGTTTCAATCGTCGCCGCCTTTTGACCTGCTGATCGTCAACACCGACGGCACCCTGGCCGAGCGCAGTGGCAATGGCCTGACGATTTTTTCCCAGGCCCTTGGCGAACAAGGGCTGATACCGGAGGAGGCCTGTCAGCTGCGGGTTCATCACGACAAGAGCGACGCGGTTTCGCCAGTGGAGACTTCAGTGAAACCGGCTGAAATTAATGGCGTGCAAGGGTTCTGGCTGGACCTGGGACAGCCATCGTTCGGACCTGAAGCGGTGGGGGCGCAAGGGGTTGAATCCGTGACGTTGAAGGGGCGCGAAGTCAGTCATGTGCGGCCATTGTCGGCGCTCGATCCTGCCTGGGATCACAGCCAGTTTGTGCGCATCGGCAATCCTCATTGCGTGACGTTGGTAACTGGCGCTGATGCGTTGCCGAGTAACACGCAGATGCGCGAACCGGCGTTGGCCGAAGGATTGACCCGAATCGCCTATGCCATGCCGACCGGGGCAGGGCAGCCGTGTATGGCTGGGGTGAACCTGCAATGGGCGATGCTTGAGTCCGAGGGGCGAATCGTTGCGCGGGTATTCGAGCGCGGCGAAGGGCCGACCGTGTCGTCGGGCACCAGCGCCAGTGCGGTGGCGTGTGCGGCATGGCGCGTGGGATGGGTGGCGGCGGGGGAGGTGAAGGTGGTCATGCCTGGCGGCACGGCGCCGATTTTGTTGGAAGAATCGGATGGCGAGTTGAGTCGGGTGAGGTTGTTTGGTGCGGCGCGGTTGATGGGTTGAATTCAAGATCGCTATCGCGGGCAAGCTGATCTGGCCTAATAATTCCGGACACCTCTTAAGGGCGATATGATTTCGCCAATTTGGAGGTTCCATGAAAGAAAGAAGAGTCTTTTCCCGCGAGTTCAAACATCGTGCAGCCAGCATGGTGATTGATGACGGTTGTTCGGTACAGGAAGTCTGCGCGTCGCTGGACATTAGCGCCACCGCGTTGCGGCGCTGGGTGGATCAGGTTCGCAAGGAACACAAGGGGCAACCGGTTCAAGGCACCAAGGCCATTACTGAGGATCAGCGCCAGATTCAGGATTTGAAAGCCAAGATCAAACGCATGGAAATGGAAGCCGAAATCTTAAAAAAGGCTACCGCTCTCTTGATGTCGGATCCCGATCGTTTTCGATGATCGCGGAGCTAAGAGAGTCATTCCCGACCGCCATCCTGTGTCGCGTTTTCGATGTGAAGCGCAGCAGCTTTTACGAATGGCTACAGCGTCTCTCGCGGCCTAAGATCGAGCGCGAAGAGCTCAAGGGGAAGGTGGTCGAACTGCACAGCGAAAGCCGGGAAGCCATGGGGTCCAGAACGATCAGCAAGCATCTGCAGGCCCAAAACATAGCGGTCGGAAGAAGCCTTGTTAAAGCCCTGATGAGGGAAGCCAACATTGTCAGCAAACAACGCCAGCCTCATCCATTCAGATCCAAAGGAGTTGAAGCATTTGTCGCGCCCAACCTGCTCAAGCGCAATTTCAAGCCGACCGCGGTCAATCAAGTCTGGTGTGGCGACGTTACAAGCTTGATGGTAGGCAAGCGCTGGGTTCATCTGGCCATCGTGATCGATTTGTTTGCTCGTCGGGTCATTGGTTGGGCATTTTCGCTGGTCAATGACGCCAACTTGGTGAGTAAAGCGCTACGCATGGCGACAGAGCTTCGAACCTGCCCACCTGGGTTGATGTTCCATTCGGATCAGGGCTGTCAGTACACCAGTCGCAAGTTTCAAGAAGAGCTGATGCGCCATGGCATTTTGCAGAGCATGAGTCATCGCGGGCAGTGTTGGGACAATGCTCCAACGGAACGCTTTTTCGGCACCCTGAAGTCAGAATGGGTCCCTCGCAACGGCTACAGCACGAGCGAGGAAGCACAAACCGATATGGTGCGTTTCTTCATGTACTACAACCGCACCAGGCTCCACAGCTACAACAACTACCTGTCGCCAATAGCTATGGAGCTAAAAGCGGCATAAACACCGTAACTGGTGTCCGGGATTACTTGACCAGATCAAGCTTGCCCGCGAAGGCGTCAGATCAATCAGTGATGCCCAATGAGCAGTTCTTCTTCTGGTCCGGGCACCGCCAAGCTATCAATCACATGCACGCTATACCCCGGCACATTCTTCGCGTGATGCTTGGCCTGTGATGCCATTTCCGCCAATTGACTCGCATCGAGTTGTCCGCAGGCCTGTGGATGCAAATGCACCGCGCCGATGGACAGCGACAGCAGCGGAAACTCTTGCCTTACGCCTTGGCGGTTGGGGGCGATGAAGCAGCCGGCTTCCAGGTGTTCGCTGCGGTAAAAGCGTCGGCATTGGCTGTGGAAGTCGTCTAGCAGTTGATTCAGGCGTTTGCGCCAGTCTTCCGGGCCGAGCACCAGCAGGAAGTCGTCGCCGCCGATATGGCCGACGAAGTCGCGGGACGGGTCGACGCGGTCGTTCAGGCATTGCGCCAGGCACAGTAGGACTTCATCCCCGCGACCATAGCCGTAGATGTCGTTGAAGGGTTTGAAGCTGTCGATGTCCACGTAGCAGATCACCGATTCCCGTTCCTGTTGCAGCAGCCGTGTCAGGCATTGCTGGATCGGCACGTTGCCCGGCAACAGGGTCAGCGGGTTGGCGTAGCGGGCTTGCTGGATCTTCAGTTCGGTAATCAGTTTGAGTACGTCGATCACTCGGCCCAGCCCCAGATAGCCGCCGTTGAGGGTGATGATGAAGTCTTCTTCGATACGCTGGCGGGCGCGGCTGGTGATCAGGCGGCTGACCTGTTGCAGCGACTGGCTCAGCTCCACGGCGAGGAAGTCGTCGCTCATCAAGCGGCTGATGGGCTTACGGGCGAACAGGTCGGTGGCAAAGGGCTTGAGCAGGGCGTCCGAGAGTGAATGACGGTGGACGATGCCGCATGGCTGACCCTGTTCGTCGAGCACTGCCAGGGAGTTCAGGTTGGCTTGGCGGCGGAAGGCTTCCAGTACGGTGGCGGTCGGGGTGTCGCTGGTCACCGCCGGTTGGTCGTTGAGCAGGGCGCTGAGGTCACTGACTTCCTCGTTCAGTATCGCGGCGACGCTGTTTGGTTTGGGCATCAAGGTTCGAGCATCGCGGGGCGGATGCTCCTGGGGCCGGCAGAGCAGATAACCCTGGACCAGATCGACGCCCATTTCGGTCAGCACGGCCAGTTCTTCCGGCAATTCGATGCCTTCGGCGATCACTTTTGCCCGGGAAGCCTTGGCGATCTGCAGGATCGAGCCGACGAACTCACGCTTGAGCGCGTCCTGGTGAATGCCGTCGATAAAGTGCCGATCGATCTTGACGTAATCCGGGCGCAATTCAGACCAGAGTCGCAAGCTCGAATAACCCGCACCCAGATCATCCAGCGCAATGGAAAAGCCCATCGCCCGATAGTGATGCAGGGCGGTTTGCAATAACTGGAAGTCGTCGGTGGGTGTTTGTTCGGTGAGTTCGATCACTACCTGGCTCGGTGGTATGCCGAAATCCTGCAACAGTTGCAGCGTGCGTCCGGGTTGATGAGCGGCTTCGAGCAGGGATTCCGGGGACACATTGAGGAAGAGTTTGCCGGGCAGTTGCTGTTCATTGAAACGGCGGCAAGCGCTTTGACGACAAGCGATCTCCAGTTCGCTGAGGCGACCGGCCTGGCGAGCTATCGCGAACAGGGCAACAGGGGAGTGCAGCGGACTGTTGGAGGGGCCACGGCTGAGGGCTTCGTAACCGATGATACGTCGTTCAGAGAGGGAAATGATCGGCTGGAACAGGCTGTGCAAACCGCTTTGAGTCAGTATTGAGCTCAAGGCACTCAGCTGTTCGGTTGTGGTCATGGCGTTCTCTGGCGATAAAAAAAGGACCGAGTGCAATGTGCACTCAGTCCTTTATTTCACGACAGAATGATGACTGTTTGATGACGCTCCGGGGAGCGCCGGTATTAAATTGCCATCATCCGGATTGTAACAACCTAGTGCTTGGCAACCGCGGTGTTGAGTTTCAAGTAATCCAGCAGAATCCGCCCGGTCTCGCTCAGATAAGCATCGTCTTCTGGCTTGGTCTTGTCCTGCTCGGCCGCGATGGCATCCTCGTCTTCTTTCTTCAATTCTTTGAGCGGCTCTTCGCCCTTGGCCTTGCGACGGATGTTTTCCATGACAAGTTGCTTGGCTTCGATATCGGCATGTTGTGCGCGACGGTCGGCTTCATTGAGGCTGACGGTTTTTTCGCTCATCAACTTCTGCGCCAGGGCCAGTTTGTCGCGGATGAACACGAACTCCGCATCTTTGGCCGTGCGTACGTCATGCTCGGACTTGAGCTGCGTGATGTACGGTTTGAACGGGTCAAGCGCAGGCTTGATGGCCGCACGAATGGTGTCCCATGGCATGGCTTCCGGCAGGGCGCTTTCGCCGATTTCCTTGGTGTCGATGATCGACGGGTAATCGATGTCTGGCAGTACGCCCTGATGCTGGGTGCTCTGACCGGAAACCCGGTAGAACTTGGCCAGGGTCAGTTTCAGTTCGCCATGGTTCAGCGGCTGAATGGTCTGCACGGTGCCTTTGCCGAAGGTCTGGCCGCCGATGATCAGCGCGCGGTGGTAGTCCTGCATGGCACCGGCGAAAATTTCCGAAGCCGAGGCGGACAAACGGTTGACCAGCAACGCCATCGGGCCTTTGTAGAACGCGCCCGGGTTTTCATCTTCCAGTACATCGACCCGGCCATCGGCGTTACGCACCAGTACCGTCGGACCTTTGTCGATGAACAGACTGGTCAGCTCGGTGGCCTCCTGCAAGGAACCGCCGCCGTTGTTGCGCAGGTCGATGACCACGCCGTCGACCTTGTCTTTCTGCAGCTCGGTCAGCAGCTTCTTGACGTCGCGGGTGGTGCTCTTGTAGTCCGGATCGCCGGCACGGAAGGCCTTGAAGTCCAGGTAGAAGGCCGGGATCTCGATGACCCCGAGCTTGTAGTCCTTGCCATCCTGCTTGAGGTTGAGGACCGACTTCTTGACTGCCTGATCTTCGAGCTTCACCGCTTCGCGGGTGATCGGCACGATTTTGGTGGTCTGGTCGTTCGGTGCGTTGCTGGCCGGAATCACTTCCAGGCGCACCACGGTGCCTTTCGGACCACGAATCAGTTTGACCACTTCGTCCAGGCGCCAGCCGACCACGTCGACCATCTCTTTGTTGCCCTGGGCCACGCCGATGATCTTGTCGGCCGGTGCAACCTGCTTGGTTTTGTCGGCCGGGCCGGCAGGCACCAGGCGCACGACTTTCACTTGATCGTTATCGCTCTGCAACACGGCGCCGATGCCCTCAAGGGACAGGCTCATGTTGATGTCGAAGTTTTCCGCGTTATCCGGCGACAGATAATTGGTGTGCGGGTCGTAGGACATGGCGAAGGTGTTGATGTACGCCTGGAAGATGTCTTCCGCACGGGTCTGGTCCAGACGCGTCAGCTGATTCTTGTAACGCTTGGTCAGGGTTTCCTGAATCTGCTTCGACTCTTTGCCGGAGATCTTCATCCGCAGCACTTCGTCCTTGACGCGTTTGCGCCACAGGTCATCCAGTTCTGCGTTGGTCTTGAGCCAAGGGGCATCCTTGCGATCGACCAGCAAGGTTTCCTTGGCGGTGAAGTCGATCTTGTCGACACCCTTGTTCAGCTCGGCAAGGGCAAAGTCCAGACGCGCCTTGACGCGGTCCAGGTAGCGCTTGTAGATGGTGAACCCTGCGTTCAGGTCACCGCTTTTGAGGAAGTCGTCAAACTGGGTTTTCCATTTGTCGAATTCGGCAATATCGCTGGCCAAGAAGTAGCTGCGCGATGGATCCAGCAGCTTGAGGTAGCTGTCGTAGATGATCACGGAGCGTGCATCGTCGAGCGGTGGCTTGCTGTAATGGTGACGCTTGAGCAATTCGACGACGTTCAGACTGGCGATTACTTCATCACGATCGGGCTGAAGCTTGTCCCAGCTATTGGCTGCGAACGAATTGCTCGACATCGGCAAAAGACCGAGGCCAATGACAAGAGCGAGGGCGGTGCTGGGGAGCAGATGCTTCATGCTGATTCGACGCGGGGACAATTGATAACGCATATTAGGCCGTCTTTGAAGTCGCCGGATCCACAAGGACCGGTCGCATAATGCAAAAAGCCCGACGCTACAGCTTCGGGCTCAGTCCAGACTCACTATGGAGGCACTGTGAAAGCATTGCAAGGCGTTGAGGGGCGAGTGGAGTGGGTTGAAGAGCCGAGTCCTACGTGCGATGTAGGACAAGTTCGCATCCGAGTGGCGGCAGCAGGACTCAATCGCGCCGATTTGTTACAGAAAGCAGGACTTTACCCGCCACCGCCGGGGGCCAGTCAAGTACTGGGTCTTGAGTGTTCCGGGGTGATCAGCGAGGTCGGTCCGGGCTCTTCCTGGCAGGTCGGCGATCGGGTTTGCGCCTTGCTGGCCGGGGGTGGGATGGCCGAAGAGGTAGTTGTCGACGGACGGCATGTGTTGCCGGTTCCCGAAGGTTTGTCTCTGGCCGAGGCGGCAGCATTGCCGGAAGTGTATGCGACCGTTTGGCTGAATTTGTTTCAACTGGCTGCGCTCAAACCGGGTGAGAAAGTTCTCCTGCACGCCGGAGCGAGTGGAATCGGTTCAGCTGCCATTCAGCTGTGCAAGGCGTTTGGTAACCCGTGCTGGGTCAGCGTCGGTTCCGCCGAGCGTCTGGCTTACTGCGAAGCGTTGGGTGCGCAGGGCGGGGTAGTGCGCAATGGCGATCTGGATAGCTTGAATGATCTTGCGCCGTTCGACGTGATCCTCGACCCGGTGGGTGGCAACTATGCGGCGTTGAACCTCAAGCTGCTGGCTCGCGACGGTCGTTGGGTGTTGATCGGTTTGATGGGCGGGCGTGAGGCGCAGCTTGATCTGGCACAGGTCCTGGCTAAACGGGTGCAACTGCTGGGTTCGACCCTGCGCAATCGCGACGAGCAGTTCAAGGCCGATTTGTTCAGCGATCTTGGCCAGCATGTCTGGCCGCTGTTTGCCGAAGGGCGTTTGAGCCCGCAACTGGCCAGGACCTTTGCGATCAAGGATGCCGAAGCGGCGTTTGCGGAGCTGGCGAGCAATAAGGTTTCCGGCAAACTGGTATTGGTGATCGACGAAAGCCTGGTTTGACATTCACCTGTGGGAGCGTGGCTTGCCCGCGATGAACGATGACGCGGTATGAAAGACAGACCGCGTCGCCTGAATCGCGGGCAAGCCCGCTCCCACAGGATTTGGGTTACTTCCAGATATGGATCGGCCAGCCGGCTTTTTCGGCGTGTTCGAGGAGGACCGGATCCGGGTTCACCACGTGTGGGAAATCCACCTTCAGCAGCAGCGGCAAGTCATTGCGCGAGTCGGAATAGAAACTCGCGCCTTCCAGGTTTTCCTCTTCGGCATCCAGCCATTCCAGCAAGCGGGTGATCTTGCCCTCGCGGTAGGTCAACGTGCCAAGGGTATTGCCGCTGTACACCCCGTGCGCCACTTCCAGCTCGATCCCGAGAATCTCATCGATGCCCAGGCGGTCGGCAATAGGCTTGACCAAATGCGTGCCCGACGCCGAGATCACCAGGATCCGGTCGCCGGCCTTGCGGTGGGCGGCAATGGCTTTGGTGGCGTTGCTGAATATGATCGGTTCGATGAAGTCTTCTACCCAAGGTCCGACCAGATGGTCGACCTCTTCCGGGGTGCGACCGATCATCGGTTCCAGACTGAAGGTCATGTACTCCTCCATCCGTAACTTGCCGTGGCTGTAAGCGTCCATCAGTTCGTTGTTCTGACGCATGAACGACTCGGGATCGACCCAGCCCAGGCGGCCCATTTGCTCGCTCCAGAGGGTGGCGCAGTCGCCGTGGATCAGGGTTTCGTCCAGATCAAAAATTGCCAGGGCCATCAGTGCAGTTCTCTCTTCAACATCAGCAAAGTCATCAGGCTACCTCACACAGGGCCGTCGGATCGATGGAAAGCGCCAGGCGCTGACCATCGGGATGCAGGTCGGCCGCCGAACGGTTCAGCACATCCACCACCAATTCCACGCCCCGGGCTTCGACCCGGTAGCGAATCACGTTGCCCAACAGACTGTGGCTGCGAATCTGCGCGTCGAGTTCGCCGTTCAGGCTCAGCTCGATGGCTTCCGGGCGAATGGCGAGGCGATGGGTGATCGGTCGTTGCAACAGTTTCGTCGCGCTGTCGGCGTCCAGCAGGTTGTAGTTGCCGATGAAGCCTGCGGCAAAAACATCGACTGGCGCGGTGTAGAGGGTTTCGGCATCGCCGCTTTGTACGATTTTTCCCTGATTCATCAGGAAGATGCGGTCAGACATGGTCAGGGCTTCTTCCTGATCGTGAGTGACGAAGATCGTGGTCAGGCCCAATTCGCGCTGGATCTGACGGATCTGTTCGCGCAGGTGCTTGCGAATCCGCGCATCCAATGCCGACAGCGGCTCATCCAGCAACAACAATCGAGGCCGGGTCACCAGCGAGCGAGCCAGGGCGACACGCTGGCATTGGCCGCCGGACAATTGATGTGGATAACGAGCGGCGAAGTCGTTGAGCTCCACCAGTGCCAGCACTTCGGCGACGCGCTTGTGGCTGTCGTCCGCGTTGACCTTCTGCATGCGCAAGCCGAAGGCGACGTTCTGTTCCACGGTCATGTTCGGGAACAGCGCATAACTCTGGAACACCATGCCGATCCCGCGTTTTTGCGGGCTCAGCGGGACGAGGTCCTGACCCTCCAGCAGAATCTTGCCGCCGTCCACCGAGGTCAGGCCGGCGATGCAACGCAGCAGGGTGGACTTGCCGCAACCGGACGGGCCGAGAAGGGTGACGAATTCGCCTTTCTTGATTTCGCAGTTGATGTCGCTGAATACCGTGGTGCCCGAGTAATTCTTTTGCAGGTGTTGGACGCTGACGTAGCTCATTCGCTTTTGTCCTTGTTCAAGATATTGGCAGCCCAGGTCAGAACCAGCACAAAGAAGAAGTAGGAGATCACCAGCGCACTGGTGAAGTGGCCGCTGCTGTTACGCATATTGTTGAGGTAGACCTGCAGGGTTTCGTAGCGGGTGCCGACCAGAATATTGGCGAACACGAACTCGCCGAACAGGAACGAGAACGACAGCAGCAACGCCACCATCAAACCCTTGCGCAGGTTCGGCAGCACCACCAGGAATGCCGCTTGCCAAGTGCTGGCGCCGAGCAGTTGCGCGGAGTCCATCAGGTCGCGCAGGTTGATCGCTTGCAGGTTATTGGTGATCGCCCGGTACATGAACGGCAGCGCCACGGTGAAATAGCAACCGATCAGAATCCAAGGCGTGCCGACCATCGCGAACGGCCCCGAACCGTAGAGCTGCAGCAGCCCCACCGACGACACCACCGGCGGCACCGCGAAGGGCAGCAGGATCAGGATGTTCATCAATGCGTCGAGTTTCGGGAAGTGGTAATGCACCACGAACAGCAGCGGCAGAATCAACACCACCGACAGAATCAACGAGCCGACGCAGACCAGTAACGACTGGCCAAATGCGTCGAGAAAGCGCGGATCGCTCCACAGCTGGATGTACCACTTGAAGGTAAAACCGCTGGGCATAATCGTCGCGGACCAACTGCTGGAGATCGAGTAGATCAGCGTTCCGAGCAGCGGCAACAGCAGAATGGCAAACAACAAATACGCCACGACGCGGTGATAGACACCGACGGGCCCCAGTTCAACGCGAGACATGGTAGCTCCTCTTCAACAGCAGCTGATGCACGATGGTCACCAGGGTCATCAACGCCACCAGCACCACGGCCAAGGCGCTGGCCAGGTTCGGGTCGAGGGAAATGTCGCCGGAGACCATCGCCGCGATGCGGATCGGCAACACGTTGAAGTTGCCGGTGGTCAGGGCGTAGACCGTGGCGTACGCGCCGAGGGCGTTGGCCAGCAGGATTACGAAAGTGCCCAGCAGTGCGGGGGTCAACACCGGCAAACCGATGTGCCGCCAGAATTGCCAGCCGTTGGCGCCAAGCAACGCAGCGGACTCACGCCAGTCTTCGCGCAGGGCATCGAAAGCCGGGTAGAGCAGCAGCACGCCCAGGGGAATCTGGAAGTAGGTATAGAGAATGATCAGGCCGGTTTTCGAGTACAGGTTGAAGTCCTGAATAATCCCGGCCTGTTTGAGCATGATGGTGAAGGTGCCGTTGAACCCCAGCAAAATGATGAACGCGAAGGCCAGGGGTACGCCAGCGAAGTTGCTGGTCATGTTGGCGAAGGCGTTGACGAAGTTGCGCAGTTTCGAGTCGACCCGGCGCAGGGAGTAGGCGCCGAGTATGGCGATGATGATGCCGAACACGCTGGACCAGAAACTGATCTCGAGGCTGTGCTGGATCGCCTGCAGATAGAACTTCGAGTTGAAGATTTTGCTGAAGTTGGACAGGCCCCAGCCGAACTCTTCCGACTCCAGGCTATTGATCATTACCCAGAGCAGCGGGGCGATCTGGAACACGAAGAAGAAAATCGCGAAGGGCACCAGGCACAGAACGGCCAGCCATTTACCGCGGGTCATGGCGTTCACTTGAGCAGCTCCCGGCACACAGGTTTGTCGTGGGGCACGCCCAGCAGTTCGCAGACGGTGCCGCAGATTTCGGTCTGTTTCGGTGCGGCGTTTTGGTTGAAGCTGAAGGCATCGCCGAGGACGAACAGCGGCACTTCGCGTTCTTCGGGCAGCAGGCCGTTGTGCGAGCGGTCGTTATTCATGCCGTGGTCGGCCGTCACCAGTACCTGATAACCGGCGTCGAGCCAGCCTTGCAGGTAATCGGCGAGGATGATGTCGGCCGAGCGGGCGCTGTTGCGGTACTGCGGGGTGTCGAGGCCGTGCTTGTGCCCGGCGTCGTCGATGTTCATAGGGTGGACCAATAAAAAGTCCGGCGCGTGGCGCAGGCGCAAGTTTTCCGCGTCGGCGAACAGGTGCGAGTCCGGGTAGTGGTCGCTCCAATAGAAATGACCGTGCTGGATCGGCAGTTTGGGGTCGTCGGTATGACGGTCCCGGGCGGCCACGAACGGCGAACGGTTATACAACTCGCTGACCCAGTGATAGGCCGCGGCGGCGGTTGTAAGGCCGGCATCGGTGGCGTAATGGTAGATGCTGCGCTGGTTGGACAGGCGCGAGACGTTGTTATGAACGATGCCGCTGACGATCGGCGTAACGCCGGTCAGGATGCATTCATAAAGTGGTCGGGACAGGGCCGGCAGCTCGCACTCCAACTTGTAGAGTGCCGCGCGTCCTGCGCCAACGTAAGCCTGCAGATGCCCCATGGCGTGGCGCGCGACTTCGTAATTGAGGCCGTCGAGCACGACAAGGATGACGTTGTGCTTCATAGGGCTGGGACTCCGCAAAACATGTGTTCAGAAAACTCGAATTCACCACCATCCACTGTGGGAGCGAGCTTGCTCGCGATGACGGACTGACATTCAACAGTGATGTTGACTGAACTACCGCTATCGCGAGCAAGCTCGCTCCCACAGGGATCTCCACTAGCCCACCCAATGGCGGGCTACATCCTTACGGCATATTGATGATGACTTCTTCCTGCCACTTCTGCGGCAGCGACTTGGAGGTCTTTTCCCACGAGTCGGCGTCTTTGATCGGCGTGACCTTTTTGTACTGCTCGTTAGGCAGCAGTTTGGCCTTCACGTCTTCCGGCAGTTTGATGTGTTCGGCGCGGATCGGACGAGCGTTGCCTTTCGCCAGGTTGATTTGGCCGGCATCGCTGAAGATGTATTCGCGGGTCAGCTTGGCGGCGTTCGGGTGCTTGGCGTATTTGTTGATGATGGTGGTGTAACCGGAAATCACCGAGCCATCGGATGGAATCAGCACGATGTAGTCATCCGGATTGGCCATCTTGGCTTTGTAGCTCAAGCCGTTGAAGTCCCAGACCACACCGACTTCGATTTCACCCTTTTCCATGGTGGCGATCGTCGGGTTGGCCATGGACAGGCGGCCTTGCTTGGCGATGTCAGCGAACAGCAACAGGGCTGGCTGAATGTTTTTTTCGTCACCACCGTTGGCGAGGGCGGCGGCCAGTACACCGTTGGCCGCCTGGGCCGCGGTGCTCACGTCGCCAATAGAGACTTTGTACTTGCCAGTCTTGAGGTCGGCCCATTTGGTCGGTGCTTCAGAACCGTGCAGCAGCTTTTTGTTGACGATAAACGCGATGGTGCCGGTGTAGGCCAGCGCCCAGTTACCGTCCTTGTCCTTGGCCCAATCCGGAATCTGTTCCCAGGTAGTTGGCTTATAAGGTTGCACCACGCCCTGCTTGACCGAGATCGGGCCGAAGGCGGCACCGACGTCGCCGATGTCGGCGCTGGCGTTGTCTTTTTCGGCGGCGAACTTGGCGATTTCCTGGGCCGAGCTCATGTCGGTGTCGATGTGTTTCAGGCCATATTTCTTGGCCAGGTCTTCCCAGGTGCCTTTCCAGTTGGCCCAGTCATCGGGCATGCCGACGCTGTTGACTGCGCCTTCCGCTTTCGCAGCGGCTTCCAGGGTTTTCAGATCATCCGCCGCCATGGCGGTGGTGCACAGGGCAATGGTCGAGCCTAACAGTGATGCCAGGAAAAACTGTTTCATCCGAAGCTCCTTTGGGCGTTTTCAACGCTGCGATTGCGGTTGTGTTGGTCTAGGTCAGCAATACCTGAGCCAATTTAGGCGGGTTGGATGACATTTTGATGTCGACGACCGGTCGGCCTGAATTTTCTGCGCTCGGATACGCGGGGTGCGAGATAAGCGTAGACCATGGCTAAAGAGCTGATATGAAAGGGACTTGGCCATAAAATTGCAGGTGTCTGGCGCAGCCGTTCGGCGGCTTTGTCATCTGTCAGTCATGTGCAGTGCCTAGGCTTGCAGGCAGTTGAAGGAACCGATGTGAATCACGGTTCTGCCCTGAATCAGTGCTGGTCTAGTCCAGATAGGTAACGTTGATGCGCATCGAGACCACCAAAGCGGTGACAGCCATCGGGCAGGTTCTGCAGGAACAGCTCGACCACGGCTTGTTGGCGCCGGGGAGCAAGTTGCCGGCAGAGCGCAAGCTCAGTGAGTTGTTCGGTACCACGCGGATTACCGTGCGTGAGGCGTTATTGCAGCTGGAGGCCCAGGGCCAGATTTATCGCGAGGAGCGACGCGGCTGGTTCGTGTCGCCACCGCGGCTGGCTTATAACCTGATGCAGCGCAGCCACTTTCACGCGATGGTCAGTGCGCAGGGGCGAGTGCCGTCCACCGAGGTGATCTCGGCGCGGTTGCAGCCGGCGTCGGCGGCGGTGTGTGCCTGGTTGCAGTTGCCGGCGCTGTCGAGCGTGATCCAGATCTGCCGCTCGCGACGGATTGACGGGCGATTGGTGCTGTATGTGGAGCACTACCTGAACCCACAGTTTTTCCCGGGGATTCTGGACTTCGATCTGAATCAGTCGATGACCGAACTGTATGCCCGGCATTACGACTTGCATTACGGGCGGGTGCGCTTCGAGATTGTGCCGACGGCGTTGTCGGTGGACGCTGCGGCGGCTTTACGGGTGTCGGTGGGCAGCCCGGGGTTGCGGATTGCGCGGGTCAATTACGATCAGCATCAACGACTGATCGACTGTGACCTGGAGTTCTGGCGCCATGATGCGATTCATGTTGGGGTGGATGTGGTTTGATTTTTTGGATCTTCTGTAGGAACACCGCTGGAAATTTGTTCGGAAATAATTTCTGCCTATATATATATGTACCGCATCTGAAGCTTCTGATCCTCATAGATTTGCCCATAGCGGGAAGCATGTTGAGCCAATGCATTATTAAATGCTCACACCTGCTTGTCCTGCTATCACGACGCAAGTCTATAGAGGAGAAGTTCTATGTCAGGGAATGGAATAACACTTCCGGTTACGGTTGTGCGCCCGGATAAACAAGATGAGTATTTGCATTATTTGGGGGCAGGGGATGGCTCAGGGCCTGGAATCGATTTTGCGCCGCTGGGTGAGATTCTGGATATGGAGAACTCCTACAAAGAGTTCTCCAATAATCTTGCGCATACCCTTGAGGTAGAACTTGCGCAAGTCCGGGCAGCGGGCGATACAAGCGTTTTGCCTCCCTTGCAGGCCTTTGTACGTGAGTTGAGTGTCCGGGAAGGTTTGATCGCCAGAAAAGGCGGCGCACTGCCGTCAGCCATGAGCACGGCCAGTCAAAGGTTCGGCCAGACACAGGTCGATACATTTCTGATGCGGGGACGGTTGCCTCAGGTAAACCGTCGGGCCGGGGCCAGTGGAGTCTCTGTCCGTGAGGCTTACGCCGCATTGTTCAACGCCAAGTTGCTGGCTGAGGGCATCGCGCGGTTAAGCGCACAATCCGTTGGCGTGAAAGGCATCATTGCTACGTTACAAGGTCAGGAGGCCAATCGCATCGCATAGGAGCAGGCACGACGTGCGGCGGAGCATGAGCGGCAAGTCGCTCAAGAGCAGGCTCGTATTGCGCAGGAACAAGCCCGTAGAGTGGCAGAAGAGTTAGCACGTATCGCCGCGGAAAACGAAGTCAGGCGACTGGCAGAAGAGCGAGCGCGTATTGCGGCCGAGGCACATGCGAAGGAAATGGCTGAAGCGTTGGCTCGGCTTGAGGCAGAAAAACTGGCTAGTCAAAGGGCTGAAGAACAGGCCCGGATCGAGGCGGCCGAGCAAGCACAACGTTTGGTGGATGACGAACTTCGACGCTTGGAACTCGCCACCAGAGCCGCGAACACATATCACATACATGGCGCCACCACGCACCCTCAGCCTGGATTCACAACTCCGAACGGCTCCATGGAAATTGCCGAAGAGGTGCTGGCGGCATTGCGGTCTGCTATACGCTCTGCGATCGCCGCGTTGTCCAGTCTGACAGCAGGAACGGCAACGGGTTTTATGGTCGGCGTTGGCGCACTGGTGTACTCACCTGAACTGGCCAATGGTGAATTGCCGAAAAGGTATATGTTCAGCTATCCCTTGGAGGATCTCATATCCGCTCCTTTGCCTGATCTCGACGATCTAGCGAAGCAAGGCGGTTTGCTTGATGTACCGGTGCGTTTCAGTTCCAGGGCAACAGAGGGAGATCGATCGGAGTTACTTGTCGTTCCGGTCGATGGAGTAAACCTCCCCTCCGGTGTGCCGGTAGTGGCGGCTGTCTATAACCTGCAGGAGAACATCTATAGCGTCATCATCCCCGATATTCCCCCCAGAACGTTGGTATGGACGCCACTGATTACTCCGGACAGTAGTTCGACTGCTCTGCCCGTCCAGGAACCGAGTCCGCCGCGGTATGCCGGTGGCGTCATAATCCCCGTCGAAGGACGAATCGACAGTCATCCGGCTGTTGGTGAAGCCGGCTTCGATGATTACATTATTGTGTTTCCGGCGGATTCTGGCCTGCCCCCGCAGTACGTGATGTTCAGGGATCCTCGGGAGGATGCCGGGGTTGCCACGGGTGATGGAGAGCCGGTTGCAGGCAGATGGCTGGAGGCGGCTTCCCAAGGCGATGGCGCGCCTGTTCCGTCGCAGATTGCAGAACAGTTGAGCGGAAGGCAGTTCAGGAATTTCAGGGCGTTTAGGGAGGCGTTTTGGAAAACTGTAAGCGCTGATCCTGAATTGTCTGAGCAGTTCAGGAACAGTAATCGGGCGTTGATGGCGAAAGGGCGATCACCGGTTGCTATCCCGGAGGAGGGAGTGGGTGGTAATAAAGTATTTGAGCTACATCATTTAGACTATATAAAAAATGGAGGTGAGGTCTACGACATGGATAATTTGAGAGTGGTAACGCCAAAGCGACATGTGGAAATTCACTCTGTTAATGGAGGGGTTTGAAATGCATCGTAAATTTGAAGAATATACGGAGAGTGAGTTTTTAGCTCTTTTGAATGATATTTGTTTTGTTAATTCTCCAGATGAACAAAGCCACAACGTCTTGATCGATCAGTTTGTAACGGCCTCGGAGCACCCAAGAAGTTATGGGGTTATCTATTACCCTCTCCCTGATGAGGATGATAGTCCAGAGGGGATATTGAAGACAGTAAAGGAATGGCGCGCAGCTAATGGTAAGCCTGGCTTTAAACAATAATGTTTAGTGAGCAATTTGGCCCCTGTCGGCAAGCTTTCGCCGATAGGGGCTTAATACGTGGCCCGTCAAAATCAATGCGAGCCAGGCGCGAGGATTTATTCGTTGAGTTTGGCGAGGATCTTGTAAATCACGGTGGCGAGGATCATCAGCATGCCGACCCACATCGCGAACACACCGGCGTTCTTGTCGCGGAAGTTGAAGCCGATGGCCAGCATGATCATCCCGGAAAGAATCGGGATCAGCATGGCGTGGAACGAAGACATCGAGATCATGGTGACTGCCTTGTCGCAGAGGGGGTATTGCAAGTCTAGGCGGCTTTCGGATGACCGGAGGTGATGTGAGTGTAGGAGCTGCCGAAGGCTGCGATCTTTAGATTTTGTTTTAAAGCAAAGTCAAAAGATCGCAGCCTGCGGCAGCTCCTACAGGGACTACGGCAATTCGCGGCAGGCGTAGAACGCGCTCAGCACTTTGACCAGGTGTGCAAGGTCGTGACTGCCGCACAGTTCACGGATCGAGTGCATGGCGAACGTTGGCAGGCCGATGTCCACGGTGCGTACGCCCAAGTGGCTGGCGGTGATCGGGCCGATGGTCGAGCCGCAGCCCATGTCGCTGCGCACCACGAAGCTCTGCACCGGTACTTCTTCGGCCATGCACAAATGGCGGAAGAAGCCGGCGGTTTCGCTGTTGGTGGCGTAGCGCTGGTTGCTGTTGACCTTGATCACCGGGCCGGCGTTGAGTTTCGGGCCGTGGTTGGCGTCGTGCTTATCCGCATAGTTCGGGTGCACGCCGTGGGCATTGTCGGCCGAGACCAGCAGGGATTTCTGAATGGTCCGTACGAATTCGTCCCCTTCGGGCAACAGACGACGCAGAGTCTGCTCAAGCATTGGACCGTCGGCGCCACAAGCCGAGCTGGAACCGACTTCTTCGTGATCATTGCAGACCAGCACGCAGGTTTCGTCGGTTTCGGTTGTCAGCAAAGCTTGCAGGCCGGCGTAGCACGACAGCAGATTATCGAGGCGCGCACCCGCAATGAAATCGCCATGCAGGCCAATGACCGCAGCGCTTTGGGTGTCGTAGAAGCTCAGCTCGTAATCGAGCACCACGTCGGCATTCAGGCCATGTTCGCGGGCCAGTTGATCGGTGAGCACGGCGCGGAAGTCCACGCGTTCGTCACCGGCGAATTGCGCGAGGATCGGCGGCAGTTCGGTCTGGGCATTGATCGCCCAGCCCATGTTGGCTTCACGATTGAGGTGAATGGCCAGGTTCGGGATGGTGGCGATCGGAGCCTTGAAGTCGATCAACTGGCTCTCGACCTTGCCATCACGGCGGAACGTCACGCGGCCGGCCAGAGACAGGTCACGGTCGAACCACGGCGCCAACAATGCGCCGCCATAGACTTCGACGCCCAATTGCCAGAAGCCCTGGCGTTGCAACTCCGGCTGGGGTTTGACCCGCAGGCATGGGCTGTCGGTGTGCGCGCCGACCAGACGGATGCCGCCGTGCAGGGGTGAATGACGGCCCATTTTGAACGCGACGATCGAAGAGTCGTTACGGGTGACGTAGTAACGACCATTGGTTTCGGTGTTCCACGGCTCGCGCTCGTCGAGGCGCACAAAACCGGCCGCTTCCAGACGCTGAACAAGGCTGGCGGTGGCATGGAACGGGGTAGGGGAGGCCTTGAGGAAGTCGATCAGGCCTTGGTTCAACTCTTCGCGCATAAGAAGCTCCAGACAGCAGTGGCGCCAGTTTAACGTATTGGTCACAGAATTGGCGGTGGGCTGCTGCGGTGCTACGAGTTTACGTCTTCAATAGAACCCTGTGGGAGCGGGCTTGCCCGCGATGGCGGCGGGTCAGGCGACATCCATGCTGGCTGTGCCGACCTCATCGCGGACAAGCCCGCTCCCACAGTTTTATCGTATTGGCAGTCAAAACGGTGCCGGGCACTCGAAGCGCAGGCGTTCGCCCGTCTGGGGATGAGTGAAGCTGAGCATGCTCGCGTGCAGGCACAGACGTGGCCAGGCAGCGAGTGCTTGCTCATGGGCATAGAGCCCATCACCCAACAGCGGGTGACCGATGGAGAGCATGTGCACACGCAACTGGTGAGAACGGCCGGTGATCGGCGTCAGCTCGACACGGCACCAGTCGCCACAACGCTCCAGCACACGCCAGAATGTCAGGGCGTGCTTGCCGAACTCGTGGTCCACCACATGGCGTGGCTTGGTCGGCGGATCGTAGCGCAGGGGCAGGTCGATGCTGCCGCTGTCCAGTTCCGGTTGTCCCCAGCACAGGGCTGTGTAGGCTTTTTCGGTTTCTCGGTCGTGAAATTGCCGAGACAGCTCGCGATGAGTGTCCGGGTCACGAGCGAGCAGAATGATGCCGGAAGTTTCCCAGTCCAGCCGATGAACAATTCGTGCTTCCGGGTAGCCGTTTTCTTGCAGGCGCGTAATCAGGCAGTCCTTGTTGTCATCGGCCCGGCCAGGGACGGAGAGCAACAGGGTCGGTTTGTCCACCACCAGTACGGCGGTGTCCTGATAGATGATGCGGATGTTGGACAACGGCATTAAAACAGCCTCGTAACAAACGCCAACGGCGGCTCAGGCTCCGCATCCTGTAGGAGCGAAGCTTGCTCGCGAATGCGTCACCTCGGTCTATCAGATACACCGAGTTGCCTGTATTCGCGAGCAAACTTCGCTCCTACGGAGTGCGCAAGAGCCTGAGCCGCCGTGGCTCCCGCCGAATCGACTCAGCGATCTGGCAGGGTGATATTGAGTTCCAGGATCGAGCAACTGCCCTGGTTTTCCAGAGCGACGTGCACGTCATCGGACCCGATATTGACGTACTTGCGGATCACTTCCACCAGTTCCTTCTGCAAGGCTGGCAGGTAATCCGGCGTACTGCGCTGGCCGCGTTCATGCGCCACGATGATCTGTAGACGCTCTTTCGCTACCGACGCGGTACTGACCTTTTTACTGGCACGAAAGAAGTCAAAAAGGTTCATTACCTACCTCCAAAAAGTCGCTCGAAGAATCCCTTCTTCTCGACATCGAGGAAACGATGGTCCACGGTTTTACCCAACAGACGATCGACCGCATCGCTGTACGCCTGACCGGCGTCGCTCTGGTCGTCGAGAATCACCGGCACACCCTGGTTGGAGGCCTTGAGGACGGCTTGCGATTCCGGAATAACGCCCAGCAGGGTCACCGCCAGGATGTCCTTGACGTCTTCGACGCCGAGCATTTCGCCGTTGCTCACGCGTGTAGGGTTGTAGCGGGTCAGCAGCAGGTGTTCCTTGATCGGGTCTTCGCCGTTTTCGGCGCGACGGGATTTGCTGGCCAGCAGGCCCAACATGCGGTCCGAGTCACGTACGGAGGAGACTTCCGGGTTGGTCACTACAATCGCTTCGTCAGCGAAGTACATGGCCAGGTGGGCGCCTTTCTCGATACCCGCCGGAGAGTCGCAGACCACGAATTCGAAGTCTTCCTTGAGCTGCATCAGGACCTTTTCGACGCCTTCGACAGTCAGCGCGTCTTTATCGCGAGTCTGACTGGCGGCCAGTACGTAGAGGTTTTCCAGACGCTTGTCTTTGATCAGAGCCTGTTGCAGGTTGGCTTCGCCGTTTACCACGTTGACGAAGTCATACACCACGCGGCGCTCGCAACCCATGATCAGGTCGAGGTTACGCAAACCAACGTCGAAGTCGACGATTACTGTTTTGTGACCACGCAAAGCGAGGCCGGTACCGATAGCGGCGCTGGTGGTGGTCTTACCCACACCACCCTTGCCGGATGTAACCACGAGAATCTTGGCCAAGGTGTTTTACCCCTAAGGAAAAAGGACGTTTAGCCCCTGAAAAACATCTCTTGAAAAACTACTGCAGTCGGACAGCCTTGGCTGGAATCCGGTTCTGAGCGGCGTTTACCCCCGGTAAACACTGCTTTTAGCCTTTTTCCTACTTCGTTTGAGCCGTTTTCGCTACGTTTTAGAGATGCTTGGAAAATGCGGCAGTATCCGTTAAAGCCGAATGATGTTCAACACGTCGCCCGACAGGCTGACTTGTACGCCCGCGCCCCACAATGGATCACGACGCAGATCCTCGGAAACCTTGTAGTGGCCGGCAATGGAGACCAGTTCAGCGGTCATTTGCTGACAGAAAATCCTGGCTTTCGTGTCACCTTTGACGCCGGCCAAGATACGACCGCGCATCGCGCCGTATACATGGATGTTCCCATCGGCGAGAAGTTCCGCCCCCGGGCTGACCGACGAAATCACCACCAAATCGCAACCCTGGGCATAAATCTGCTGGCCACCGCGTACCGGCGAGGTAATGATTTTGGTCGGTTTGATGGTCGGTTCCGGTGGTTTTTCCGGTTTTTTCGCAACAGTGCCTTCGTTCGGGTCGAGCGGTCGCTCACGGGCGCCGGACGGCGGCAGCACCGGCAGATCGACCGCGATGGCGGCGGCAATGTCTTCGATGCGGCTGGCCCGGATCGCCAGGGTGCGCAGGCCATGCTGGCGGCAGATGCGCATCAGCCCTGGAAGATCGACCGAGCCTTCGCTGGCCGGAAGTTTGTCCAGGGCCAGTACCAGCGGCGCGTTGCTGAAAAAGTTGGGCGCCTGGGCGACCTTGGCGGCCAGTTGTCGATCAAGGTTCTCAAGGTCGTTACGGGCCAGTTCCAGCACCGTAATGGCGAGCATGCTGCCCTTTAACTGGAACACGGGATCTTGGTCTAGCGGTTCGGTTTGGCTCATGGTCGGCATACAACGGCTTGTCACTAAAAGTGCCGAGACTTATAACGAGAACGCCCGCAGGCCGCAAGCCGGGTCGAACGATGTAGAATGCGCGGCCACTGTCTTGACGGAACCTTTAATGGATCGCCCGCGTTTTCGAACAGCATTTCTTTCTCCACGTTTCTGGCCGCTGTGGTGTGGCTTGGGGCTGTTGTGGCTGATTGTGCAGCTGCCGTATCCGGCGCTGCTGTCGATCGGTCGCGCCCTGGGCACATTGATGTATCGGGTGGCCGGCGACCGACGGCGCATCGCCAAGCGCAATCTTGAGCTGTGTTTCCCGGAAAAGTCCGCTGCCGAGCGCAAGCGCCTGCTCAAGGAAAACTTCGCCTCCACCGGCATCGCCTTCCTGGAGATGGCCATGAGCTGGTGGTGGTCGCGCAAGCGTCTGGCGAAACTGGCCCATGTCGAAGGCCTGGAGCATTTGAAGCAGGCCCAACGCGATGGCAAGGGTGTGATTCTGATGGCCGTGCATTTCACCACGCTGGAGATCGGCGCGGCGCTGCTCGGTCAGCAACACACCATCGATGGCATGTACCGCGAACACAAGAATCCGCTGTTCGACTACATCCAGCGTCTTGGCCGCGAGCGGCATAACCTCGACTCGCTGGCGGTGGAGCGCGACGACGTGCGCGGCATGCTCAAACTGCTGCGGGCAGGCAGGGCGATCTGGTACGCGCCGGATCAGGACTACGGCGCCAAGCAAAGTATCTTTGTGCCGCTGTTCGGGGTTCAGGCGGCGACCGTCACCGCCACCAGCAAATTCGCACGGCTGGGCAAAGCGCTGGTAGTGCCGTTCACCCAGGAACGCCTGGCTGACGGCAGTGGTTATCGGTTGATGATCCATGCGCCGCTCGAGGGTTTTCCTGGCGAGACGGAAGAGGCTGACTGCATTCGCATCAATCAGTGGGTCGAGAGCGCGTTGCGCGAGTGTCCGGAGCAATACCTCTGGGCACATCGCCGCTTCAAGACCCGTCCACCGGGCGAACCGAAGCTGTACGCCAAACGCGGTTGAGTCACCGATCCCTTTAAGCACCATGGAGTGTTGCGATGAGTTCTGCTGAACCGGTTACAGGGTTGATACTTTCCGGCGGCGGGGCTCGGGCGGCTTATCAGGTGGGCGTGCTGGCGGCGATTGCCGAGCTGCTGCCGGTGGGGGCGGCGAATCCGTTTCCGGTCATCGTCGGCACCTCGGCCGGCGCGATCAACGCGGTCAGCCTGGCCAGTGGGGCAATGGACTTTCGCGGCGCGATTCAGCGCCTGACCGCTTTCTGGCAGGGTTTCCGCAGTCATCTGGTATTGCGCAGCGACTGGCCGGGGGTGATCCATCAAGCCACCCGGTTTGTCAGTCACAGTTTGCTGGGGATTGGCGCTCAGGTGCCAGTGGCCCTGCTCAACAGCTCGCCGCTGCGCGGTTTGCTCAACGACAAACTGCACATGTCCGGGATTGCCGAGGCCATCGCGCAAAAGCAATTGAAGGCGGTAGCGGTCACGGCGTTTGGCTATGAGTCCGGCCAGGCCGTCACGTTTTATCAGGGCGGCGGCACCATCGAGTCCTGGTTGCGTCATCGGCGAATCGGCGTGCCGACCCAATTGAGCGTCGAACATTTGCTGGCCAGTTCGGCGATTCCGTTGCTGTTTGCGCCGGTGAAAATCGGCGAAGAATATTTCGGCGATGGCGCGGTACGCCAATCGGCACCGATCAGCCCGGCCCTGCACCTGGGTGCCAGCCGCGTGCTGGTGGTGGGCGTCAGCGGCAACCCGCGCGCGGTCGACCCGCAACAGCCGCTGCAACGTGCCTACACCGGTCAGCAGCCGACCCTGGCACAAATCGGCGGGCACATGCTCAACAGTACGTTCATTGACAGCCTGGAAAGTGACATCGAGTTGCTGCAGCGTCTGAACCAGTTCAGCCATCTGCTGCCCGACGGCACGCCGAGTCGTGCATTGGGAGCAGCGCCGGTGGAGGTGCTGGTGATTTCGCCGAGTCAGCCGATCGATGAAATTGCAGCGCGGCATCGCCAGGAATTACCGGCGGCCTTGCGTCTGTTTTTGCGCGGGCCAGGGGCGACCAAGACCAGCGGGGCGGGGGTGCTGAGTTATCTGTTGTTCGAGGCGGGGTATTGCAGCGAGTTGATCGATCTGGGGCGGCGCGATGCGTTGGCCAAGCGCGATGAGTTGTGCCGGTTTCTGGGGTTGGTGGAGCCTGCGGTTTCGGCTTGAGATTTGTGGTGCAGCCATCGCGGGCAAGCCTCGCTCCCACAGGTTTTGTATCGTTCGCCGATGATGTGAACGACACAAAATCTGTGGGAGCGTGGCTTGCCCGCGAAGCTTTTACGATTAGAAGTGGAACTTCACCAGGAAGCTCGTGTTGCTCTGATCGGTCTTGAAGTACTGGCTGTCCTTGATCCCGTACTTGTCTGACCAGTAGTCGTACTCGACGCCGACGTACAACTGCTTCTCGCCTATGTTCAGGGCTTTACCCAAGTCGTATTTGATCTGTGGGTTGAAGTGCAGGTTGGCGTGGTAGGTGCCTTTGCTGTTCTTGTCGTTGTCGACCACCCAGTCCATGAAACCATCGATCAGGATGTTCGAATCGCCCACTGGAATGGTGTAGGACCAGACCGGCGTGATCTGCCAGACGTTGTCACCCGGGCGGCTGCCTTCGGTATGACGCTGGTAGAAGTTCAGCTGGAAGTAGTCGAACCCGGGAATCGCCAAATCGAAGCCCGGACCGATCAGGTAAGACTCGGTATCGCCTTCACCGAACTCGTACGTCATGGCCAGCAGCACGTCTTTGACCGGGCCGAATTCGATCTTCTGGTCGAGGACCTTGCCCAGCGAAATACGCGGCTGGAACTCCCCGTAATAGGTGTTTGGGCCGGCGTTGAAGTCTTTTTCGCCGTTGTAGAAGATCTTGTCGAGGAAGAAGAAGTTATCCCCGTATTTCCAGGCATCGGCGTGCTCGAAGGTGACGGTTTGCTGAATGCGCGGGTTGACCTGGAAGTCCTTGCCATAAAGGTAGGTCAGGCTGTTGTTCTGCCATTGCAGCAAGTCGCCGGCCATTGCCTGGCCTCCGGCCAGCAAGGATCCCGCGAGCATCAGGCTGGTGCACGTACGTTTCATTCGGTTGCTCCCAAAAAGTAGGTGGTTCCACGTTATTTTTCTAAGGTCGGTGCTCTGGTGTGGCGCCTTTTGTTGCTGCTGTAAAAAATCATCCATTCGGTCAGCTTTGATGCTGTTAGCAAGAGCTGAGCCAAGGCTTTCAAAAAGCCAAAAAACGCCCGTTCGGCTGTTCGAAAACAGTCGATTGAGCGTCATTTTGGGGTGCCTTGGTACGGTCCAGAGCCGGGGTAAGTTGGCTTTCTGGTCAGGAATTAAATTCGCGCTTTTTTTTAGACCGAACTCGAGCGGGCGCGGAGAATACTGACTCCCGCGCCATGGCTCAAGTGCTCCGCAACAGAGCGTCGGGGACAGGTTTGGGGCACGGTTGTCGGCGGTCAGCCTGGCGTCGTTGAACGACAGGCTTGTCGGGGTACGAATCATCTGTTGCTCCCTCTTGTTTTTATTGTTTGAGGCGCAGGCAGCTGCCACTGTGGGGGCGAGCAGGCTCGCTCCCACAGGGTTTTGTGTTTTTAGTGTGTCAGTGCGGGTGGGCGTGGCAGCATCAGGCAACCTGTGGCGAGGGAGCTTGCTCCCGCTGGGTCGCGAAGCGGCCCCACGATGGGACTGCTGCGCAGTCCAGCGGGAGCAAGCTCCCTCGCCACAAAAGCCCGCTTGTCACAGGCTTTTGTGTTGCTTATTGGGTTTGGGCTCCCTGAACAATCCACGCACCGATCAAGTCACGTTCCTGTTGGGTCATCTGGGTGATGTTGCCCAGTGGCATGATCTGGCTGGCAACAGCCTGTGCCTGGATGCGCGGGGCCTGGAGCTTGATCTGTTCGGGCGTATCGAACATCACGCCGGCCGGTGCCGCGCTGAACAGCGGGCTGGTGGGTTTGGCCGAATGGCAGACCGTGCAGCGCTCCTGGATCACGTTGTGCACCTTGTCAAAGTCCGGGCCGGCATTTGACGCTTGAGCGGGTGCCGTTTCAGGGGCCGCCGCCGGTGCAGCTTCAGCCGGTTTCTTGCCACCCCCGAGGGCGGTTTCCGGCAGCGGCTGGTACTCGATGGTCCCAGGCGCCTTGGCCACTTCAGGTGCGCTGGACATCGGCGCCGGCCCGGTCACGTAGGCCAGGCAGATCATGCCGACCGCCGCAACGGGCAAGGTCCAGGCAAACTTGTGGCTGTCGTGGCGGGTGTTGAAGTAGTGACGCACCAACACCGCCAACACCGCGATCCCGGCCAGGATCAGCCAGTTGTATTGGCTGCCGTAGGTGCTCGGGAAGTGGTTGCTGATCATGATGAACAGCACCGGCAAGGTGAAGTAGTTGTTGTGACGCGAACGCAGCAAGCCTTTGGCCGGCAGCGCTGGATCGGGCGTGCGGTTCTCGGCGATCGCCGCCACCAGTGCGCGCTGCGCCGGCATGATGATACGGAACACGTTGCCGACCATGATGGTGCCGATGATCGCGCCGACATGCAGGTACGCACCACGACCGCTGAATACTTTGCTGAAACCGTAAGCGGCGCCAATGATCAGCACGAACAGGATAAAGCCGAGCAGGGCAGGGCGTTTGCCCAGGGCCGAGTCGCAGAGGAAGGAGTAGACGAACCAGCCGATGAACAGCGAACCGATGCCAAGTAGAACACCTTCAGGTCCGGTCAGGCTGCTGCCCGGCGCGAGCAAGTACAGCGTCGGGTTGGAGTAGAACACCACGCAGAGCAGCGCGACCCCCGACAGCCAGGTGAAGTAGGCTTCCCATTTGAACCAATGCAGGTTGTCCGGCATGGTCGGTGGAGCCAGTTTGTATTTTTCCAGGTGATAGATACCGCCGCCGTGGATCGCCCACAAATCGCCCGCCAGCCCGTTTTTCGGATTGACCCGATTGAGGTTGTTTTCCAGCCAGACGAAATA
The DNA here is from genome assembly GCF_964063345.1 of Pseudomonas lini. Taxonomy (NCBI): domain Bacteria; kingdom Pseudomonadati; phylum Pseudomonadota; class Gammaproteobacteria; order Pseudomonadales; family Pseudomonadaceae; genus Pseudomonas; species Pseudomonas lini. The sequence continues at coordinate 1,198,172 of NZ_OZ061318.1, read as the reverse complement.
GAACGATGCGCCGATCCAGGCCACGCCAGTAATCATGTGAACCCAGCGCACGCTCAGGTTCAGCCATTCCAACAGATGTGCTTCCACAGTCTTTACCTCTCGCCTGTCACTCTGTCGTCGAGTGATCAGACCTTCTCTTATTGGTGGGGGGCGAGGATCAAACGCTCATCCTCTTTGAAAAAATGCTCATCGCAGTTATTGCCTGTGCCACTGCGATCAACCACCAGGAAGTCATCCCGCTTTTCGATCGTCAGCACCGGATGGTGCCAAACGCCGCGATGGTAATTAATGCCCTGCCTGCCGTTGGTGACGAAGGCGCGGACCAAGCCTGATACAGGTTCATCGCCAAGTGGCGCGACCACGATCAGAAAGGGGTTGCCGAGCAGCGGAATGAAAGCCTGGCTGCCCAGCGGGTGACGCTCCAGCATGCAGACGGTCAGCGGCATGTCCTGCGCGTCGGCGCGGAAGATGCTGATGATCGCCTTGTCCTCTGGCGTGGCGGTTTCCACCGTCGCCAGTTTATGAAAGCGCATGGTCGAACCGTTGTTGATCATGAAGTGATCGCTGCCGTCGGTTTCGATCACGTCACCGAAAGGGGCGAAGGCTTCTTTGGTCAGCGGTTCAATCGTTAGTGTGCGCATGCTGGTCTTCTTTTCCGAATTCTGTGTTGTTTGTTCTATCGCCATCGCGGGCAAGCCCGCTCCCACAGGTTTTGTGAGCGCCACAACTCCTTGTGGGAGCGGGCTTGCCCGCGATTGGGGCGACGCTTATTTTGCGACCTTGCCCAAAACGCGCAGGCGGCTCACACCCCCATCCGGGAACACGTTCAGGCGGATGTGAGTGATCGGGCCCAGCGCCTTGATCTGCTCGGCGAAGGTGTGTTCGGCGTGCATTTCCAGCTTCTGGCTTGGCAGCAGTTCGCGCCAGAACAGCGATTGGGTTTCGATCTGGCTGTCGGTGCCGCCCTTCACGAATGCACCCTGGATCGAACAGGTGTCCGGGTAGTTACCCTTGAAGTGCAGGGTGTCGACGATGACTTTCTCGATCTCGCCGGCATGACCCAGCGCGACGATTACCCAGTCATTGCCCGGCGTACGACGACGCGCGGTTTCCCAGCCGTCGCCCATGTTGATGCCACGGCCCGGGTTGAGGATGTTGCTCATGCGGCCGAAGTGTTCATCGGAGCAGGCCAGTGCACGGCCACCGTTCAGGGCTGCTGCCAGATCGATCTGCTCGTTGTCGCCCACAGCGGACCAGTCGCGGAACGGAACACCGTAAACACGCAGACGGGCCACGCCGCCATCCGGGTAGATGTTGAAGCGCAGGTGGCTGAAGGCCTGGTCGTTGTTGATTTCGTGGTAGTGGTGGCTGTTGCCTTGCAACTCGACGGCCGACAGCACTTCAGTCCACTGAGTGTTTTCGTCCGGCTCGCCCGAGGCCAGGAAGCAGGCTTCCAGGGAGGCCGATGGCGGGAAGTTGCCGGTGAAGAATGAAGTGTCGATGTCCACGCCTTTGATCGAGCCCGGTACGCCCAGGCGGATCACCGCGCTGTCGTAGCCTTCGAAGCGCTTGCGGCGCGACTCCCAGCCATCCATCCACTTGCCGTTGTCATCGAACACGCCCTCCTTCCACACGGCCGGGGTCGGTTGGAACAGACGGTTGGCGTCTGCGAACCAGTCATCGGTGACCGAGATGATTTTGGTGCCCAGTCGGGCGTCGGCCAGGTTGACGAACTTCTCGAAAGGTACGGCGTAAGCTTTCATTCTTCTTGTCTGCCTTTAATAAGTTGGCTTGGGATGCTTGCAGGGCCCTGGGCGATGTTTACGTTCATTTACGCTCGGGCCAAGCTTGCTAAAGAGTCAGTAATCGGAACAACGCGATCTTGTTGATCTCCGCCAGCGCGCATTTGAATTCGGTGTCGACCGAGTTGTGAATGCGCGTTTCGAACGCTGCGAGGATCTGATGCCGGTTGCTGCCTTTTACCGCCATGATGAAGGGAAACTTGAACTTGGCTTTGTAGGCGTCGTTCAGCTCGGTGAAGCGAGAAAACTCTTCGGCCGTGCATTGGTGAATACCCGCGCCAGACTGTTCTTCAGTGCTGGCTGCGGTAAGCTGGCCCTGGACGGCGGCTTTGCCGGCCAGGTCCGGGTGAGCGACGACCAGCTCAAGCTGGCTTGTGTGATCGGCGCTCAACAGGATGTCGCTCATGCGCTGGTGCAGGGTTTCGATCTCGTCGATCGAAGCGTCCTGGCCCAGATCGAAGGCCTTTTCGGCCACCCATGGCGAATGTTCGTAGATGTCGGCGAAGGCAGCGACAAACGCGTCGCGACTCAGGGACGATGGTTTCAGGGTTTGGAAGCGGCTCATTTTTCGGCCCCTTGATACGGGTGGGTTTGGTGCCAGTGGCGAGCGATGTCGACGCGACGGCTGAACCACACCTGTTCATGACTTTTAGCGTATTCGATAAAGCGTTTGAGCGAGGCCAGACGCGCCGGACGGCCGATCAGCCGGCAGTGCAGGCCGATCGACAACATCTTCGGTGCTTCGGCGCCTTCGGCATACAGCACATCGAACGCGTCTTTCAGGTATTCAAAGAAATCGTCGCCCTTGTTGAAGCCCTGGACCTGGGTGAAGCGCATGTCGTTGGTGTCCAGGGTGTACGGAATCACCAGATGCGCCTTGCCGGTCGGGTTGTTCGGTTCCCAGTAGGGCAGGTCGTCGTCGTAGGTGTCGCAGTCGTAGAGGAAACCGCCTTCTTCCATCACCAGCCGACGGGTGTTCGGGCCGGTGCGGCCGGTGTACCAACCCAGTGGGCGCTCGCCGGTGATTTCGGTGAGGACGCGGATCGCTTCGAGCATGTGCTCGCGTTCCTGCGCTTCGTCCATGTACTGGTAGTCGATCCAGCGGTAGCCGTGGCTGCAGATCTCGTGGCCGGCCTCGACCATCGCGCGGATCACGTCCGGGTGGCGCTGGGCGGCCATGGCCACGGCGAAGATGGTCAGCGGAATGTCGAATTCCTTGAACAGTTTCAGAACCCGCCAGACGCCGGCACGGCTGCCATACTCGTAAAGGGATTCCATGCTCATGTTGCGCTCGCCTTGCAGCGGCTGCGCCGAGACCATCTCCGAGAGGAAAGCTTCGGACTCTTTATCGCCGTGCAGGATATTGCGCTCGCCACCTTCCTCGTAATTGAGCACGAAGGACAGCGCGATGCGGGCATTGCCCGGCCAGTGTGGGTGAGGAGGGTTACTGCCGTAACCGATCAGGTCGCGTGGATAGTCAGCGCTCACTGCAGTCTTCCTTCTTGTTCGTGTCGACTTATTCAAAGTCAGGGTGTGTGTGGCGGCCTGGCGATGAGAGGGCAGGCTGGCGTCACAGCGATGGAGTGATTGTATACAACTTTATATTCACTTTGTAAGCCTGATTTTTTGCATTTTTCACTGACTGCCCACTTTGAAGGGTACTGCAAGAAACCTGCCTGACTGGTCAGCTAATGGATAGGAGGTCCTCTGATCTCATGGTTCGGCGCAAGATTGGCTGGTAAACCCTGAATGACGGCGGTAGCGGTAAAAATGTCGTTTTTATTGTGTACAATTTTTATGAAAAGTGTCTTAATCAGTCGCTCGCCGCAGCTTTTCGTGCTCCGAAACGGTGCGGTCTCCTTTTCAACTGACTTCGGGAGGCGCGAGGTCTGACTGCTCCACGCAGGCAGGCGCGCAGAATCAATGGGACGTTTGACTACACACGTTTTGGACGCTGCACACGGTTGCCCAGGCAGTTCGATCAAGGTCGAGTTGTACCGCGTTGAAGGTTCGCAGCTGGAATGGGTCGCCACTGTGATTACCAACAGCGATGGCCGTGTCGATTCGCCGCTGCTGCAAGGCGCTGACTATCGGTCCGGGGTTTATCAGCTTCAGTTTCACGCGGGTGATTACTACCGCGCCCGTGGGGTTCAGTTGCCTGAGCCTGCGTTCCTGGATGTGGTGGTGCTGCGTTTCGGCATCTCCGCGGAGCAGGATCACTACCATGTGCCGTTGTTGATTTCGCCGTATAGCTATTCGACGTATCGAGGCAGTTGATCCCCCAAGCAGCTGCCTCCTCCGAGAAGCGACTGCGCATATAGCTTCTTTGGTCTTTCGCCCGCTCACACTGCGGGTTTTTTTTGTCCTGAGGAATGTGGTGCATGGGAGGGACCCTTCGCGGGCAAGCCTCGCTCCTACAGGGGATTAGTGAACGACACAGATCAATGTAGGAGCGAGGCTTGCCCGCGAAGCTTTTAGCGGCTCAATAATGAAGCGGCACCGGCCCCACTGAACAACCCCGCACTCACCCGGTTAAACCAGCTCTGCCCCTTGCCGCTACGCAGATACCGCGCCGCGCCGTGGGCACCGAGGCCATAAGCCAATTTGCACAGCAGATCAAGCACGGTCCAGGTGGCAATCATCACCAGCAACTGCGGCAGGAACGGTTGCTCGGCACTCAAAAACTGCGGCAGGAAAGCGGCGAAGAACAAAATGTCTTTCGGATTGCTAGCGCCGAGCATGAACGCGCGCCCGAACAGTGCGCGAAAGCGCGGCACCGGTGCAGCTTGGGGCACTTCGGCGCCTTGGGATGGCTGACGCGATTGCTGCCAGCTCTGCCAGGCAAGATAGAACAGGTACAGCGCACCGACGATTTTCAGGGCGCTGAACAGCTGTTCCGACGCCAGCAACAATGCGCCAAGACCCAAAGCCGAAGCACTGAGCAGGCAGATCGACGCAATCACGCCTCCCAGAAACGCTGGGTAAGAACGGCGCAAACCGTAATTCAAACTGTTGCTGATCATCAGCAAAGACAGTGGCCCCGGGATCAGGATCACCACCAGCGCAGCGCCGCTGAACAGCAGCCAGGTTTCCAGACTCATTACTTTCCTCCCTTTGCACAGAAGCCTCACCCGACGGGGTGAGGCTGTTTTGAAACACTGCTTTTGAATCGTAAACGGCTTACAAGAAAATGAACTTGGCGATGAAGATCGCGCAAAGCACCCACAGGCTGACGGAAATTTCCTTGTACTTACCGGTGCCGCCCTTCAACGCTACATAAGTGATGAAACCCAGCGCGATGCCGTCGGCGACCGAGAAGGTCAGTGGCATCATGATCGCGGTAACGATCGCCGGAATGCTGTCAGTCGCTTCGTCCCATTCGATATGCGCCATGCCACCCATCATCAGCATCGCCACATAAATCAGTGCACCGGCGGTTGCATAAGCGGGGATCATGCCAGCCAGCGGTGCGAAAAACATTGCGGCAATAAATAGCACACCTACGGTCACGGCGGTAAGACCAGTCCGACCACCCGCTGCTACACCCGCGGCACTTTCCACATAGCTGGTGACTGGCGGAACACCGACCACCGCACCAAATACGCTGGAAGCGCTGTCGGCTTTCATGGCGCGGGAAAGGTTTTCGATCCGGCCGTCAGCGTTCACCAGGTTGGCGCGCTGGGCGACGCCCATCAGGGTGCCAGCGGTGTCGAACATGTGCACGAAGAGGAAGGCCAGCACCACGCTGATCATGCTGACGTTGAACACGCCGGCGACATTCATGGCCATCCAGGTCGGTGCCAGGCTCGGCGGGGCAGACATGATGCCCTCGTAGTGCACCAAGCCCAGGCCCCAACCGGCCAAAGTCACGGTGATGATGCTGATGAGGATCGCGCCGAACACTTTGTGATAGCTGAGCACGGCAATCATCAGGAAGCAGATGGCCGCCAGCAGCGGGCCAGGCTCGCGCAGGGAACCAAGCTTGATCAGAGTGGCCGGGCTATCGACAACGATGCCGGCGGTTTTCAAACCGATCAGCCCCAGAAACAAGCCCACACCGGCGCCCATGGCAAAGCGCAAACTCACTGGAATGCTGTTGAGCAGCCATTCGCGAATCCGCGAAAAGGTCAGGAACATGAACAACACACCGGAGACGAACACCGCCCCGAGCGCGGTTTCCCAGTTGTAGCCCATAGTGCCGACCACGGTGTAAGTGAAGAACGCGTTCAGGCCCATGCCCGGTGCCAGGCCGACCGGCCAGTTGGCGTACAGGCCCATCAGCAGGCAACCCAGCGCGGCAGCGATGCAGGTAGCGACGAACGCCGCCCCGTGGTCGATGCCGGCATCGGCCATGATGTTCGGGTTGACGAAGATGATGTAAGCCATGGTGATGAAGGTTGTCAGACCGGCGATCAGCTCGGTCTTCACCGTGGTGCCGTGCAAGCTGAGTTTGAAGATGCGCTCCAGCCAGCCATTGCGTAATGGCGGCGAGAGTTCCAGCGTCGGGGCTTCGGATTTGCGGCTTTCCACAGCGAATACTCCTCAAGAGTTTTATTGTTATTTCCAGGGCCGGACCCATGAGGGTGGCAGCGACCCTTTGAGGTACTTGCGAATTTGTTGACCTGTTGGTCAAGAACTCGCACGAAGCGAATTATGCTTTTGTATACAAATAAAGCAAATAATGTTTTTGATTTTGTAGACGAAAAGTTTGGCAATAGGGATATATCGCCAGGAAGGACGCCTTCGCGGGCAAGCCTCGCTCCTACAGGTGAGTGCATTCCCCTGTGGGAGCGTGGCTTGCCCGCGATAGCTTTAGATCAGTCGACACACATGTCGCGGGTAGAGCGTTCAGTCAGCTTCCACCTGACTTTTTCCCAGCGCCAGATTCACCGCCAACCTTTTCCGATCTGGCGCAGTGGAACGTGCCGCAGGGTGGGCAGCTCGAGCAATTGGCGACGGTGGTGCGGCAGGCACATGCAGCAGAAGTGGCCTGAGGGGAGGGTATAAACAACAAACCGGCCAATCGGCCAATGCCAGTCAGTTAAGCGCAATCCATGTGGGAGCGGCGGTGCGACGATTCGACTTGCTCGCGAAGACGGCGGCACAGTAAACATTGATGTTGCCTGACCCACCGCTTTCGCGAGCAAGCCCGCTCCCACAGTGGATCTTTTTTAAACACAGATCCCATTCACACTACAAATCCCTGTGGGAGCGGGCTTGCCCGCGATGAGGCCGGTCGAAGCACCACAAAACCATCAGGCAGCAGCAAATCGCTTATCCAGATAATCAATGATCACCTTGGACTCATACATCCAGGTGGTCTGGCCATTCTCTTCGATGCGCAGGCACGGCACCTTGATCTTGCCACCTTGCTCCAGCAGCGCCTGGCGATCCTGTTCGTTGTTCTTCGCATCGCGCAACGCCACCGGAACGTTCAGGCGACGCAGGGTGCGGCGGGTTTTCACGCAGAACGGGCAGGCGTGGAACTGATACAGGGTCAGGTCCTTGGCGGCCGTTTCGACCTGAGCCTGAGCGGCGGCGGGGCGCTGCTTTTTGCCTGGGCGAGTAATGAAATCGATGAAGATGATCAGTTGGCCGAGGCCGACACGAAGCGCTTTAACGAACACGGGGTAAGCCTCACAGGAGCAAACAGAAGGCGCGCAGCTTACCTGATTTTTCGCAGGCGAAAAAAAACCGGCGATCAGTGCCGGTTTTCTTCGTGCTGCGAGTTACTTGATCAGGCTGAGAAACTCGCTGCGGGTCGCCGCATTTTCGCGAAACTCGCCGAGCATCACTGAGGTGATCATCGTCGAATTCTGTTTCTCCACACCGCGCATCATCATGCACATGTGCTTGGCCTCGATCACCACGGCAACGCCCAGGGCGCCGGTGACTTGCTGGACCGCATCGGCGATCTGGCGGCTGAGGTTTTCCTGGATCTGCAGGCGCCGGGCATACATATCGACGATGCGCGCGACTTTCGACAGCCCCAGAACCTTGCCGCTCGGGATGTAGGCAACATGGGCCTTGCCGATGAACGGCAGCATGTGGTGCTCGCACAACGAGTAAAGCTCGATGTCCTTGACCAGCACCATCTCGCTGTTGTCGGAGCTGAACAAGGCACCGTTGGTAACCTCTTCCAGTGTCTGTTCATAACCGCGGCAAAGGTACTGCATGGCTTTGGCGGCACGTTTTGGCGTGTCGAGCAGGCCCTCGCGGGAGGCGTCCTCGCCCAATTGGCCGAGAATCTCGGTGTAATTCTGTTCCAGGGACATGAAACTACCTGTGGGATTTTACGCAAAGGGCAAGGGTACGGTGACGGACACGGCGCTGCAAGCGTGAAGCGACGGCATCACTCGTCACGACCTTCCATCATGGTGCGTTTGAGCATCACATAAACTGCTCCGGCGCCGCCGTGTTTCGGTTGGCACGAGGTGAAGCCGAGTACCTGTGAATGCTGGCGTAGCCACGTGTTGACGTGACTCTTGATCATCGGCCGCTTGCCGTCCAGGCGAACCGCTTTGCCATGGGTGACACGTACGCAGCGGATTTCGAATTTTGTCGCTTCGGCCAGAAAGGCCCACAGGGTTTCACGGGCCTTTTCCACGTTCATGCCATGCAGATCGAGGCTGCCTTCGAACGGAATCTGTCCGATCTTGAGCTTGCGCATCTGGCTTTCCTGGACGCCGTCGCGGGCCCACATCAGCTCATCTTCGGGACCGACATCGATGACGAACTGATCGGACAGCCCGTCAACGGTGGTGGCATCAGTGCGCACGGTGGCGGCCTGGCGCAGCTTGGCAATTTGCGCGCGGTCGGCCTTGGGTTTGCCGGTTTCGGCGCGATCGTGCTTGATCGGCTTGACGCCTTGGATCGCGCTTTTGAACAGGGAAAAATCGTCGTCTTGCATGTCAGCCTCCGCGAAGGGCGGCCAGTTTACCCAAGTCGGGACGCATCGGGCGCGACAAAACGTCCGGCGTTGGGCTTAGTCGTGTTTTTTCATCAAGTGCGGAGACATGTTCAGCTCTCGCGACTGGCGCGAGCGGCGACGGCAGCGGCGCCATAGCCACACACCGATGTACAGCACGAACAGGCCTACCGCCAGAATAATCGCCGAGCCCAGTGGGCTGGCATTCAACTCGCCCAACGCGGGTGGCCGGCCCAGCAGGCTGGCCGCGCCGGCCATCGCCAGCAACACACCGCACGTCGCCAGCAAGGCAGCGAACGCTGCGCCGAAGCGAAAACGCCAGTTGCGTTGGCCTTTGGGCCGCAAGCGGCGTGCATCAAAACCATCGGATAACTTCATTCCGACCTTCCTCAATGGGTATCGGCCCTTCGACCGGGAGTTGACCGGGATGTTCCTGAGGCTAGGGCAATTACAGCAAATGAGAGGCTTTTGCGGATGAGCGGCGGCATAGACCGCTCATCGAAGGGGTGATCAGATCAGTTCGTGGGTCTGGGCGAGGGTGGCGAAATTGTCCGCCATAATCGCCATCTCGGTGTGCTGAACGTGCTCGGCGCTCAGGACGCCACCCTTGTAAGGCAGGTCGCGAGTCGCGCAGGCGTCTTCAACCAATGTGCAACGAAAGCCCAGGTTCTTTGCGGCGCGTACGGTAGTGCTGACGCTGGAATGGCTCATGAAGCCGCAGACGATAAGGTCCAGCGAGCCGAGATTCTGCAGGCGCTCCAGCAGTTCGGTGCCATGAAACGCACTCGGTAGCAATTTGCCGATGATGGTTTCGTCACCTTGTGGCTCGAGCCCGGGGATGAACTCGCCGCGCTCGCCTTGCGGGTCGAACAGTCCACCGACAGTGCCGAGGTGGCGCACGTGCACGATCGGCCGACCGGCTGCACGGGCAGCGGCCACCAGTTGCTTGATGTTCGCGACGGCAGCATCCATGCCGCTCAGTGCCAAGGGGCCGCTGAGGTATTCTTTCTGGGCATCGATGATGACAAGGGTCGCATGACCCAGATTGGCCGCTGCATAACCACGGCCGCTGAGTTGAAACATCGTTTTTGGAACGGACATTCTGGGGCTCCTTCGGGTGGGGCTTTTGCGACATTGTCCTCTGGCTGAGCGCTTCTGTGAATCGCTACCATCGTAGGCACCGCCGTTGTTGGGTCGCAGCCTCGTTAAGATACTCGTTCTGTTCAATAGCTTGCTGAAAAAATAGAAGAGTCCTACATCTGGTCCGGTGTTTTTCCTGCGTCGTCGCGGCGCCTTTTGGCTGTTAGAATCGTCAGTCGTTTTTTCTGGAGTTTGCCCCGTGATCACTTCCCGACTTCGTACCCTGCGTGACCATATCCGTTGGGCCGTCAGCCGCTTCCATGGGGAGGATCTGTTTTTCGGCCATGGGACCGACAACGCCTGGGACGAAGCCCGTCAGCTGGTATTGGGTGCGCTGCACTTGCCGTGGGAAATCGCCGACAGCTATCTGGATTGCCGTCTGGAAGATGACGAGCTGGTCAATCTGCAACGCTTGCTCAAGCGCCGCATCGAAGAGCGCATTCCGACAGCTTACCTGCTGGGCGAAGCCTGGTTCTGTGGAATGTCATTCATTGTCGACGAGCGCGTGCTGATCCCGCGTTCGCCAATTGGCGAGCTGATCGAAAAGCGTTTCGAACCGTGGTTGGGTGCCGAACCTGCGCGCATTCTCGACCTGTGCACAGGTTCCGGTTGCATCGGCATCGCCTGTGCCTACGAGTTCCAGAACGCTGAAGTGGTACTGGCCGATCTATCGTTCGAAGCGCTGGAAGTGGCGAACCAGAACATCGAGCGCCACGGTGTCGATGAGCGCGTGTTCACCGTTCAGGGCGATGGTTTCGATGGCTTGCCGGGTCAACGTTTCGACCTGATCGTGTCGAACCCGCCTTACGTCGATGCGGAAGATTTCGCCGACATGCCGGACGAGTATCAGCACGAACCGGAGTTGGGCCTGGCCTGTGGCGATGACGGTTTGAACCTGGTGCGTCGCATGCTCGCCGAAGCGGCGGATCATCTGACCGAGAAGGGTTTGCTGATTGTCGAGGTGGGTAACAGCCAGGTTCACGTCGAGGCGTTGTACCCGGAAGTCGATTTCGCGTGGCTGGAGTTCGAGCGCGGTGGGCATGGGGTGTTCATGCTGACAGCGGAGCAGTGCCGCAATCATCAGGCGTTGTTCGCTTCTCGCGTCTGACGATAGAAAGCCATCGCGGGCAAGCCACGCTCCCACAGGTTTTGTGTGTGCCACATCATTTAGACACGACACAAAACCTGTGGGAGCGTGGCTTGCCCGCGATGGCCGCGCCGCGGTCTCAAGTTTTCAACGGTGCGTAGCAATCCAGATCAACAACCCCGCCTGAAACACCGCAAACGCCACCAGACACGTAATGGTAAAACGCAGCCCTGCGTCTTCGCGTTTGTACTTGCTGACTTTTTCTTCGTGCTTCTTCAGTTTGACTTCCTGTTCCGCCAGGTTCTGCTCGGCTTGCTGGAGCATCTGCGCGGCTTCGAGGATTTCCACCTGCTGCAACTTTTCGCTGTTCCAGTCGCCGAGCAAATCACCGACCTGCACTTCTTTAACGCTGCCCTTCAAATGCTGGGCGTCGGCGTAGACCACGTCAAAACCGTGCACCCGCAGAAAGTGATCGCGGCGCAGGCGAGTGTCTTCGTTCAGCGCATCCTTGTTGTTCAGATCGGTGGCGTCGACGGTGTAGGCGGGCCATTTCTTCTTCGCCCAGGTAATGCCCTGAGCGGCCATATAGCGCCCGATGCCGCGGTTCATCGGCTCGATCTGCAAACCGCTTTCCGGCTCGAAATGCACGCCTTTGGTCGTGTGATTAACCCACACGTCCAGATGATTCTGTTCTTTGCGCACACGCTGGCCCGGCAGCTTGATGGTCATGCGCAGCAGACTGTGTTCCTTGCTATTGCGTTCGGCGTAACCAAATTCGACAAAGCGCAATGGCCGTCCGCCAGTGTTGCGGTCGGTTTTCAGCGGCGCCAGGCGGAGCATTTTGTGGTGCTCGACGTGGACATCCGCCCACGGCAGCTCGACCGCTGGCGGTGCGTCTTTTTCAGCGGTGGTGTCCGGTGAAGTCTGGGTATCAGTCATAACGGCGAGATCCTGTCCAAGCCCTGCTTGCCGCCAGCCATTGCGCTGGCGACAAAGGCTTATCGGCCGTTTTTTTCAGGACTGGAGGGGCAGGGGCGTTCTCAACTAGTTTTCCCAGCGTGAAAACTAGTTGAGAACGCCCCTCTGACAGCGCTTAACGGGTGCGAAGTCCGTCAATAAACCCGAGGATTCGCGCGCCGAGTTCGGCTGCCAGTGGCAATTGCGGATCTTTATAGGAGGCCAATTGCCGCTTCACGTCGTTGGGCACGATGCGCATCACGTGGTTCATGCCTTCGATCAGCGCCAGTTCGGCGTCCGGTTTGGCGGCCTTGAGCGCCCGGGCGTCACCGACGCCGACCTGAATGTCGTTGCTGCCCTGGATAATCAGCGCCGGCATCTTCAGTTTGGCGAAGGCCGCTGCCGGGTCTTGGCGGAACAACGAAATCAGATACGGCTGCACGCTGGGACGGAAAATCACCTGCAATTGCGGGGGCACGTTGTCGTCGGTGTGGCCGGCCTTGAGGCTGTCGAGTAGCTCATTGCTGCGCAGCATCAAGGGAGGCGGAAGGCGATTACTCAATTGCTGGCGCAGGACCTGATCGATCGGCCGGGCGCTGCCGGACATGGAAATCACCGCCGCGGCATCGACGTTTGGCGCCGCCAGGCTGGCGATCAAAGCACCTTCGCTGTGGCCCAGCAAAATCAGTTGGCCAAAGCGCGGATCGGTTTTGAGCTTGTGGCCCCAGGCTTCGGCGTCGGCCACATAGGCCTCCACCGACAGATTGCGTTCGTCTGGAGTCGCAGCCAGGCTCGCCGCCACGCCGCGCTTGTCGTAGCGCACACTGGCGATGTTGTGTTTGGCCAGCACCCAGGCCAGTCGTTTGAGGCTGTCGTTGCGTCCGCCGTCGGGATTGTTTCCGTCACGGTCCGTAGGACCGGAGCCGGAAATGATCAGGACAACCGGTACAGGCGTGTCGGACTTGGGCAGCAACAGCGAGCCGAAAAGCTCGCCGCTGCCGGTGTCCAAAGTGATCGGGCGTTGCAGGACAGTGGCCTGTGCAAAGCCGGTAAACAAGGTAAGGCTCAAGGCTAGAACTCGCAGCATCATCACGCCATCATCCACAAGGTGCCGGTTGGACTCGCAGGCACCCATAAGGTTCGAGGATGAACTAGTCGGGTAGCCTGCGTATACTGGCGCGCATTACGTATTTCAGTTCGATTTCACGGAGCGTCCCGCATGTCCGGCAATACCTACGGCAAGCTGTTCACTGTCACCACCGCGGGCGAAAGCCATGGTCCGGCGTTGGTCGCCATTGTCGATGGCTGCCCGCCGGGCCTGGAGATTTCCCTTGAGGACCTGCAGCGCGACCTGGACCGGCGCAAGCCCGGCACCAGCCGTCACACCACCCAGCGCCAGGAAGCCGACGAAGTCGAAATCCTCAGCGGCGTGTTCGAAGGCCGCACCACCGGTTGCGCCATCGGCCTGCTGATTCGCAACACCGACCAGAAGTCCAAGGACTACTCGGCGATCAAGGATCTGTTCCGCCCGGCCCACGCCGACTACACCTACCACCACAAATACGGCGAGCGCGATTACCGCGGCGGCGGTCGCAGTTCGGCCCGTGAAACCGCCATGCGCGTGGCGGCAGGGGCGATTGCGAAAAAGTACCTGGCCACCCAGGGCATCGTCATTCGTGGCTACATGAGCCAACTCGGCCCGATCGAAATCCCGTTCAAGACCTGGGATTCGGTGGAAGAAAACGCCTTCTTCAGCCCCGATCCGGACAAAGTGCCGGAGCTGGAGGCCTATATGGACCAGTTGCGTCGCGACCAGGATTCGGTAGGCGCGAAGATCACCGTGGTTGCCGAAGGCGTTATGCCTGGCTTGGGCGAGCCGATTTTCGACCGCCTCGATGCCGAACTGGCCCACGCGCTGATGAGCATCAACGCGGTCAAAGGCGTGGAAATCGGTGCCGGATTTGCCAGCATCGCCCAGCGCGGTACCGAACACCGCGATGAAATGACCCCGGAAGGTTTCCTCAGCAACAACGCCGGCGGCATTCTCGGTGGCATCTCGTCCGGTCAGCCGATCGTTGCGCATCTGGCACTCAAGCCAACCTCGAGCATCACTACTCCGGGCCGTTCCATCGACATCCACGGCAACCCGGTTGAGGTTGTCACCAAAGGCCGTCACGACCCGTGCGTCGGCATCCGCGCCACGCCGATTGCCGAAGCGATGATGGCCATCGTGCTGATGGATCACCTGCTGCGTCACCGCGGGCAGAACGTCGATGTGCGCGTGAGCACTCCGGTGCTGGGTCAGCTTTAATGGCTGACGCAGGGGCTGTACGAAAACTCGCCGAGCGGCGATCAGGCAAGGCAAAAACAGGCGAGCAAGCGGAGTGTAGGGACCTACATGAGCATTGCGAGCCTGTTTTTAACGCAGCATGATCGTCGCGCAGGCAGTTTTTGTGCAGAACCTTACAGCCGCTTTGGTTTGACGACCGTGGCGGCGCTCCCGTACTGGCGGCTTTCCAGTTTCTATCTGTTCTATTTCGCCTTGCTCGGTTCGACGGCGCCGTTTCTGGCGCTGTATTTCGATCACCTGGGCTTTTCCAGTGCGCGCATTGGCGAACTGGTGGCAATCCCGATGCTGATGCGCTGCGTGGCGCCGAACATCTGGGGCTGGCTCGGTGACTACACCGGCCAGCGGCTGGCCATCGTGCGGTTCGGCGCGGTCTGTACGCTGCTGACCTTCTCACTGATTTTCATCAGCAAAAGCTATGCGTGGCTGGCGATGGTCATGGCCTTGCATGCGTTCTTCTGGCACGCGGTATTGCCGCAGTTCGAAGTCATCACTCTGGCGCATTTGAACGGCCAGTCGTCTCGCTACAGTCAGATTCGCCTGTGGGGTTCAATCGGTTTCATTATCACCGTGGTCGCGCTGGGCAGATTGTTTGAATGGCTTAGCCTGGACATCTATCCGGTGGCGCTGGTGCTGATCATGGCCGGGATCGTCGTCAGCAGTTTATGGGTGCCTAACGCGCAACCGATTCAGGGTGAACGGTTGGCGGGGGAGGGATTCCTCCAGCAATTGCGCAACCCCGGAGTGTTGGCGTTCTACGGTTGCGTGGCGCTGATGCAGATGAGTCACGGGCCGTATTACACCTTTCTGACCCTGCATCTTGAGCGACTCGGTTACAGTCGCGGGTTGATCGGCATACTCTGGGCGGTCGGCGTGGTTGCCGAAGTCTTGATGTTTCTGGCCATGAGCAAGATCCTTGCGCGTTTCTCGGTGCGCCGGGTGCTGCTGACGAGTTTTCTATTGGCGGCGTTGCGTTGGTTGTTGCTCGGTTCGTTTGCTGAATTCCTCTGGGTGCTGCTGTTTGCCCAAGTGCTGCACGCCGCAACCTTCGGCAGCTTTCACGCGGCTGCCATCCAGTTCGTGCAACGTAGCTTCGGCGCGCGGCAGCAAGGGCAGGGCCAGGCGTTGTATGCCGCGTTGGCCGGCACCGGCGGCGCGCTGGGTGCGTTGTATTCCGGCTACAGCTGGAATGCCCTTGGCGCCACATTGACCTTTAGTATTGCCAGTCTCGCAGCCTTTGCGGCTGCCGTTATCATTGCCACATGTATGCAAGAGGACAGGCCATGAGCCTTACCCGTGAACACCTCGCCCAGGAAATCATCGACGCCGGGCGTTTTCTGTATGGTCGCGGCTGGTCGCCGGCCACCAGCAGCAATTATTCGACCCGCCTGTCGCCGACCGAAGCCTTGCTGACGGTCTCTGGCAAACACAAAGGCCAGTTGAGCCTTGATGATGTGCTCGCCACCGACCTGTCGGGCAATAGCCTGGAACCGGGCAAAAAACCGTCCGCCGAAACCCTGCTGCACACTCAGCTCTACAGCTGGCGCCCGGAGATCGGCGCGGTGTTGCACACCCATTCGGTGAATGCCACGGTGCTGTCGCGCCTGACGCCGGAAGACTTCATCGAGTTTGAAGACTACGAACTGCAAAAAGCCTTCAGTGGCGTCTCGACCCACGAGTGCCGCGTGCGCGTGCCGATTTTCGACAACGATCAGGACATTGCGCGGCTGGCCGCCAAGGTGCAGCCTTGGCTCGACGCCCATCCTGATTGCGTCGGCTATCTGATCCGCGGCCATGGCCTCTACACGTGGGGCGCGCGCATGAACGACGCGCTGCGGCAGATCGAGGCCTTTGAATTTTTGTTCGAGTGCGAGTTGAAGACGCGCTCGGTTATGAACCGTCAAGCATGAACCAAAAAGCATGAACCGTTAAGGAGTTGCCCAGATGAGCAGCCTGTCCGTTTATCACGTCTCCAGCCCTGAAATACCGAACAAGGTCCTGACCCACCTTGAAGACATCGCCTCGACCCTGGCCGAGCAGGGCGTGCGTTTCGACCGTTGGCAAGCGGCGGCGAAAATCCAGCCCGGTGCCAGCCAGGAAGAAGTGATCGCCGCGTATCAGGAGCAAATCGACAAGCTGATGACCGAGCGCGGCTACATCACCGTCGACGTGATCAGCCTGAACAGCGACCACCCGCAAAAAGCCGAGTTGCGCGCCAAGTTCCTCGATGAGCACCGCCATGGTGAAGACGAAGTACGATTTTTCGTCGCCGGCCGTGGCTTGTTCACCCTGCACATCGACGATTACGTCTACGCTGTGCTCTGCGAGAAAAACGACCTGATCTCCGTACCGGCCGGTACGCCGCACTGGTTCGACATGGGTGAAAACCCGCATTTCGTCGCGATCCGCCTGTTCAACAACCCTGAAGGCTGGGTGGCCAATTTCACCGGCGACAACATCGCCAGCCGCTTCCCGCGTCTCGAGGACTGAGCCGATGCCGATCAAAGCGATTCTCACCGATATCGAAGGCACCACCAGCGCGGTGAGTTTTGTGTTCGACGTGCTGTTTCCCTACGCCGCCAAACACCTGCCGGGCTTCGTTCGCGAAAATGCTGAACGCGCCGACGTTGCCGAGCAGCTCGCCGCTGTTCGGCGTGACAGCGGTGAACCGCAAGCCGACGTCGAACGGGTCATTGAAATCCTCTTGGGCTGGATCGCCGAAGACCGCAAGGCCACGCCGCTTAAAGCGTTGCAAGGCATGGTCTGGGAGCAGGGGTATCAGGCCGGGCAGTTGAAAGGCCACGTGTACCCGGACGCCGTTGAAGCGCTCAAGCGCTGGCATCAGGAAGGATATCAACTGTTTGTTTATTCTTCGGGCTCGATTCAGGCGCAAAAACTGATTTTCGGGTGCTCGGACGCAGGTGATTTGTCGCCACTGTTCAGCGGCTATTTCGATACCACCTCAGGGCCCAAGCGCGAAGCACAGTCCTACGAGCGCATCACCCAGGCGATTGACCTCGAGGCGTCGCAGATTCTGTTTCTGTCCGACATCGTTCAAGAGCTGGACGCGGCGCGCACGGCCGGGATGGCAACCTGTGGCCTGGCTCGTGAGGGCGGGGAATTGGCGGGTCATGTGACCGTCGACAGTTTTACCCGGATAAATCCTTCTGCCCTGTAAACCCCATAACCTGTAGGAGCAGAGCTTGCTCGCGAAGGCGACGGGTCAGTCAACATTGTCGCCTGATACACCGCCTTCGCGAGCAACCTCTGCTCCTACAAGGGGTTGCGTAATGGCAGAAACAACTCAGGCCGTGAAGCGAAAGCGCTCACGGCCTGTTTGTTTGTAGCGTGTTTATTTATACAACCGCAGGATTTAAACCGAGTGATAGGTCGGGAGCGCAAACCGTTGCTGGCTTTGCAGCATGGAGATCTGCGGCAGTTCGCTCGCCTGTTCGGCGATGTCACGGCGAATCGCGCTGATCACCCACGACAGCTGATCGCCGGCATGCAGTTGCTGGTAGGAAATCGAACGTTTGAAGACTTTGCCGTCCGTACTGCGCAGGGTCAGCAGAATGCCGCCGTCCGGCCGGGGCTGGGTGGTCACTTCGAAGTTGGAGAACAGGGACGAAAATTTTTCCTGGATCAGGCTCATGTCTATCAGCTCCGTTTGTGCTTGAAGGGCAACATGGAGAGGTAGTTGCAGTGATTGTGCCAGCACCTGTTTTATTAAAAATTCATATAAATCAATAACTTAATTTTCAAACGTTTTTATGCTTTCGTGCAATCTGCATGAATGGCCATCGTGCATCCTGCATTTTGCGTGGTCGGCATCGATTCGATGGAACCAATCCCAACGCCAGGGTTCCGCTTTTCGATCTCCGATCTGATCGCTTCGGTCGCGGATACAAAACATTTCAAAAACCGCGTGTACAGCTCAAGAACTGCTGACGTATTTTCGGCCTCAATCAACGCCACCCGACAATAAGAAGATCGAACGGGAGCACCATGAGCCGCACGCTGAACGACACGATTACCTGGGGCATGATGCTCCGCAAGCTGCCTTCTATTGCCAAAGCCATTCCCCGCGTGGTGAAGGGCATGAAAGCCGCCAACGTCAAGGACCCGACCCAACCGTGTGGTCTCGGCTGGAGCTTCGAGCAGGCGACGTTGCGCAATCCCGATGGCCCGGCCTTGCTGCAGGGCGAGGTGGTGCTCACTTATGCACAGGTCAATCAATGGGCCAATCGCATCGCCCATCACTTGATTGCCCAAGACATCGGCAAGGGCGATGTGGTGGCGATTTTTATCGAGAACCGTCCGGAACTGCTGGTGACGATATTGGCGGTGGCCAAGATCGGTGCGATCAGCGCCTTGCTCAATACTTCCCAGACCCGAGATACCCTGGCCCATAGCCTGAACCTGGTGGCACCGGTGGCGATCGTGGTCGGAGAAGAGCTGGTTCCGGCCTT
Source organism: Pseudomonas lini (assembly GCF_964063345.1). NCBI lineage: Bacteria > Pseudomonadati > Pseudomonadota > Gammaproteobacteria > Pseudomonadales > Pseudomonadaceae > Pseudomonas > Pseudomonas lini. Next base: position 1,179,442 of record NZ_OZ061318.1, on the reverse strand, counting down.
TAATGCGGTCCGCGAGCGGGTGGCGATCGACGCGGCGCGCATCTGGTTTGTCGCCGATCAAGACACTTATCGCGATCCGGGCATTTCGCCCGATGGCTTCATTAATCTGATGACGGCCAGTGCCGAAGCGTGCAGCGATAACCCCGTCAGCAGCCAGCAGGTTTTTCTCGACGATCCTTGTTTCTACATTTACACCTCGGGCACCACCGGGTTGCCCAAAGCCGGGGTGTTCAAGCACGGGCGCTGGATGCGCAGTTCTGCAAGTTTTGGCTTGATCGCCCTGGATATGCAGCCCCAGGACGTCGTTTATTGCACCTTGCCGCTGTACCACGCCACCGGGCTCTGCGTGTGCTGGGGCTCGGCAATCAGCGGGGCGTCGGCGTTTGCCATCCGTCGCAAGTTCAGCGCCAGTCAGTTCTGGAGTGACGTGCGCAAATACCGGGCGACCACCCTCGGTTACGTCGGCGAATTGTGCCGCTACCTGGTGGATCAACCGCGCAGCATCGACGACAGTCGGCACGGCGTGACGAAGATGATCGGCAATGGTCTGCGCCCCGGTGCGTGGAGCGAGTTCAAAACGCGCTTTGCCGTTGACCATATCTGCGAACTGTACGCCGCCAGCGACGGCAATATCGGCTTCACCAACATCCTCAATTTTGACAACACCATCGGTTTTTCCCTGATGACCTGGGAACTGGTGGCATACGAGCATGACAGCGGCGACCCCACCCGTGATGCCAACGGCTTCATGCGCAAAGTGGCCAAGGGCGAGCAGGGACTGCTGCTGGCGAGGATCGACGACAAGGCGCCGCTGGACGGCTACACCGACCCGCAGAAAACCGCAAAAGTCGTGCTCCACGACGTGTTCAAGAAGGGTGACCGTTACTTCAATACCGGTGACCTGCTGCGCAACATCGGGTTTGGCCACGCGCAGTTTGTCGATCGCTTGGGCGACACCTACCGCTGGAAAGGCGAAAACGTCTCGACCACCGAGGTCGAGAACATCCTGCTGCAACACCCGCAGATCGCCGAAGCCGTGGCCTATGGCGTAGAAATTCACAACACCAATGGGCGTGCCGGGATGGCGGCAATCACCCCGGCTGAATCCCTGGCGACCCTGGATTTCAGCGAGTTGCTGGCGTTTGCCAAGCAGCAAATGCCTGCCTATGCGGTGCCACTTTTCCTGCGGGTGAAAGTGAAAATGGAGACCACCGGGACCTTCAAATACCAGAAGACCCGGCTCAAGGACGAAGCCTTCGACCCGAATAAAACCGGCGATGACCCGATCTATGCCTGGTTGCCGGGTACCCAGACTTATGTGCAAGTCACCGAACAGGTGCTGGCGGATATTCGCGGCGGCAAGCACCGCTATTGAAAGTGTCGCTATTGAATGTGGCTCTTATTAAGTGTGGCTATGGCCACCCATGAGAAAAAAGAAGTGACAGGTTCCGGACTGCTCGGGAAACTATCGGCTTTCCGATTGACCGAATGTGGAGTCCCCAATGTCAGACAAAAGCCGCCAGATGACGCCCGAAGAGGCTGCTGAATTTGCCGAACAGGTGTTCAACAAAGCGCGCGAGGGCGATGCGGCCATGATGGCTGCGCTGCTGACCAAGGGCTTGCCGCCGAACCTGCGCAACCACAAGGGCGACACCTTGCTGATGCTCGCCGCGTACCACGGCCATGTCGAGACGGTAAAAGTGCTGCTCGAGCACAAGGCCGACCCGGAAATCCGCAACGACAACGGCCAGAGCCCGATTGCCGGCGCGGCGTTCAAAGGTGATCTGGCGGTGGTCAAGGCGTTGGTGGAAGGTGGCGCGCAAGTCGAAGGTTCGTCCTTCGACGGTCGTACTGCGCTGATGATGGCGGCGATGTTCAACCGCGTCGAAATCGTCGACTACCTGATCAGCAAAGGCGCCGATCCGAAAGCCAAGGATACCAACGGTGTGTCCGCACTGGATGCGGCCAAAACCATGGGCGCGGTGGATACCACTGCTCAGCTGGAAAAACTTCTCGGCTGATTCCCAGTGTGGCCGCGGGGCTTTTGTGGCGAGGGAGCTTGCTCCCGTTGGGTTGCGAAGCAGCCCCAAAATCAGACGGCGCTGTCGTTCAGACAAACCGCATTCGCCGGTTTACGACTGCTTCGCAGCCGAGCGGGAGCAAGCTCCCTCGCCACAGGTTCATGCCACGTCCCGCAATCCGTTTCCGAATGCGCTATCCTTCGCGCCCTCAAATCTCCCTCGCTACAGGACCCACCTCATGAAAGCCGCACTCGTCGAACTCATCAGCAAAATCAGCTCCGGGTGCATGAGCGATGACGAAATTCTGAAAATCGCAGACGAAGCGGCTCAGGCCTACGCCGATCCCGAGGCTTTTCTGACGGCCAATCCAGACATCAACTACGACGACACCTTCCCGATCCCGTTGGGCGAGTGGATTGTCGTTGGCAGCCTGCCGGAAACCGTGCTGTTCCAGGCCGACACCTACATGGACCTGTTTGCGCAGATCGTCGCTTCGTTCGGCCCCGGCGTTGAATTCAACATCAAGCCCAAGCAACTGGCCAAGACCGAAGCCCTGACGGCGCTCAATCGTATTCAGGTGCAGATGAGCAGCATGAACAAGGAAAACGGCGGTTACACGCTGATGAACTTCAGTCAGTTGCTCGACGACGAACTGCAAGTGGTGCTGGTCTACGGTAACGACGTGCCACGGGTTCTCGAATTGTGCGCCGAAGTCGGCATCGCCGCCGCGCCCTCCCTGGAAGCCCTGAAAGTGGCGATTCACGTCTGAAACCGTCTACGACGGTAATAAAACGGAACCCTCGCAACACCCGACTATCCTAAGAGTGCATACCACTCTTCGGGAGCGTCACCATGGGTTCCACGTTCAACAGCCTGGTCGGCCTGATTATTCTTGCCCTGGATATCTGGGCCATCATCAACGTACTTAAAAGTGGCGCCGAGACCGGGATGAAAATCATCTGGGTGCTGTTGATCCTCCTGCTGCCGGTCCTGGGCCTGATCATCTGGGCCATCGCCGGGCCGCGTGGCAATGTGCGGATCTGATCGGTTTCCCACAAGCAACACTGAACCTGTGGGAGCGTGGCTTGCCCGCGATGCAGGCGCTGCGGTCAGTCAGATACACCGCAGCGCCTGCATCGCGGGCAAGCCACGCTCCCACAGGATTGGGTGGAGCCATAACGTGACGTTCGACCTGTCATGTTCCGCAACGTAGAATGCGCGCCTTTCCCGGTCAATCGAACGGATCGATTGGCCATCATGGGCGGGTAACCGTCCGTTGCCACCCGCATTCATCGGAGCACTTCCCATGAGCAATACCCCAACCAGCGAGTACCTGGAAACCCTCTACGAAGGCTATGGCCAGCGTTTTCGCATGGAAAAACTGCTGCACGAAGTGCGCACCGAACACCAGCATCTGGTGATTTTCGAGAACCCGCGCATGGGCCGGGTAATGGCACTGGATGGCGTGATCCAGACCACCGAAGCGGACGAGTTCATCTACCACGAAATGCTCACCCACGTGCCGATCCTCGCCCATGGCACCGCCAAGCGCGTACTGATCATTGGCGGCGGCGACGGCGGCATGCTGCGTGAAGTGGCCAAGCACCGCAGCATCGAGCACATCACCATGGTCGAGATCGACGGCACCGTGGTCGACATGTGCAAGGAATTCCTGCCGAACCACTCCAAGGGTGCATTCGATGATCCACGCCTGAACCTGGTGATCGACGATGGCATGCGTTTCGTCGCCACCACCACCGAAAAGTTCGACGTGATCATTTCCGACTCCACCGATCCGATCGGCCCGGGTGAAGTGCTGTTCTCCGAAAACTTCTACCAGGCTTGTCGTCGCTGCCTGAATGAAGGCGGCATTCTGGTGACGCAGAACGGCACCCCGTTCATGCAAATCGAAGAAGTCAAAACCACCGCCGGTCGACTGCGCAGCCTGTTTCCGGACTGGCACTTCTATCAGGCGGCGGTGCCGACCTACATTGGTGGCGCGATGACCTTCGCTTGGGGCGCAACCAATACCGCCTATCGCAAATTGTCCCGCGAAACCCTGCAACAGCGGTTCGCCGGCAGCGGCATCATCACCCGCTACTACAACCCGGAAATCCACATCGGTGCCTTTGCCTTGCCGCAATACGTGCTGCAAGCGGTGAACAAGCCAAGCAACGACTAAACTCAAGATGTACGCATACCCCTCGTGGGAGCGAGCCTGCTCGCGAAGGCGGTCGACCAGTCGATAAATATGTCGATTGATACACCGCTTTCGCGAGCAGGCTCGCTCCCACAGGATCTGCGTTTTTCATGCTTCTACGCCGTAATCCGTTTGAACGATCACTCAGGGCAAAAGTCCAGATACTTGTAAGCCCATCCATGGGTTTTATCGAGGAGGCACCGATGCAAAAGTGGAAAATCACTTTCGTGGATGATCACGGTGAAACAGTGGACGAACTCTTCGAGTGCGAGGAATGCCCGAACAACGAGCAGGCCGCCAAACTCATTCGCGCCCGGTGCCTGCCGGTCGCTGCCGAACTGGATCTCAATGATCTGGAGGGGCGTACCGATGATCCGACCGTCAAAAGTCTGAAATCCCAGAACAGCATTGAAATCATCAGTATTACCCCGATCTGATACACCCCTTGTCACATTCACAACCAGACCTTGGCAGCGCCTCTGTCTTAAGGCTACTCTGCAAGCGAGATCAGCGAACGGATCGCTAAGGTCTGGTCTTGTCAGCTACATGCTTGCTTCCCACCGGCAACGAGGTTGCCGCATCGCGCGCACCACTCGGTTGCGCGTGCAGGGAATACGGAAAGTCTATCCATCAGTCTGAGGGGGACGTTTCATGAGCACAGCCTATCAAGAAGACATCAGCAGCAGCGTGCTGCGCCGCATGAAAGAAGGCGGTTTCGACTTTTCACGATTCCATCCCATCGAGTTCTACGCCATTTTTCCGGACGAGGAGCGGGCACGCAGGGCGGCAGGTCATTTCTGTGGTGAATCCTTGAATGCCCAGATCAGCGTGCGCGACGACGGCGCGTGGCATCTGGAACTGAGCAAAGTGATGTACGCCACCTACGACGGGATCGGCGACTTTGAGCAGGACTTCGAGGCGGTGGTCGAGCCTCTGGGCGGTATCATCGAAGGATGGGGCGTCAAGCAGGAGGTACGAGGGTTACTCGCATAACTTTATGAACAGTGACAACACTCAGCAACGGCTGACCTTTGGGTTGGCCGTTTTCGTTTTCGCGGTTTGGAAAGGCCTCTTGATCGTGTTTTTGATTCATAACGTTTCAAAAACGCAAAAAAAAGCCACCTAAACAGGCGGCTAAAAGGGAAGAGCGATAAGTTTTCCAGCGAATGCGCCGATTATCCGCATCGCCTCCCGGGCAGTGAAATCAACTCTGGCTATGCTGCTGATAGGCGACAGCATTGCTTCGCCATGAAGCGGGGGCGATCAGGTTGGGGCATTTACCGCACAGGATTGGTGCGGTGCCTGCAGCGCCATTCTCCAACTGATTGATATCAAAGCGTTTATGCCGATGGCACGGGCCTTGCGAAGGTCTGGATGTCCGGAGTGACAAGGAGTACGGCATGATCCGCACCTATTTTGATGAGATGTACGATGCCGGCGGCCAGGTCCGCCCGCATTATCGGGAGTTTGCCCGTTGGCTGGCCGAAACGCCTGACGAGCTTTTGGCACAACGGCGACGCGAGGCCGATCTGTTATTTCATCGTGCCGGGATTACATTCACGCTCTATGGTGATGAGCAAGGGACAGAGCGCCTGATTCCCTTCGACACCATTCCCCGCAGTATCCCCGCCAGTGAATGGCGGATCGTCGAGCGCGGCTGCATTCAGCGGGTCAAGGCATTGAACATGTTCCTTGCCGACCTCTATCACGAGCAGCGCATCATCAAGGCCGGCATCATCCCGGCCGAGCAAGTGCTGGCCAACGAGCAATATCAGTTGGCGATGCAAGGGCTGGATCTACACCGCGATATCTATTCGCACATTTCCGGCGTCGACCTGGTGCGCGATGGCGACGGCACGTACTACGTGCTCGAAGACAATCTTCGTACACCCAGCGGCGTGAGCTACATGCTCGAAGACCGCAAGATGATGATGCGATTGTTCCCCGAGTTGTTCGCGGCCCAGCGCATCGCGCCGATCGACCACTATCCGAACCTGTTGCTCGACACCCTGAAAAGCTCCAGCCCGATCGACAACCCGAGCGTGGTGGTGCTGACGCCGGGGCGCTTCAACAGTGCGTTTTTCGAGCATGCGTTTCTGGCCCGGGAAATGGGCGTTGAATTGGTGGAAGGCGCGGACCTGTTCGTGCGCGATGACAAGGTGTTCATGCGCACCACCGACGGGCCGAAAGCCGTCGACGTGATCTACCGTCGCCTCGACGATGCGTTCCTCGATCCGTTGGCGTTCAACCCGGACTCGATGCTTGGTGTTCCAGGGCTGTTGTCGTCCTACCGATCCGGTAACGTGGTGCTGGCGAATGCCATCGGCACCGGGGTCGCGGACGACAAATCGGTCTATCCCTTCGTCACGGACATGATTCGTTTCTACCTCGATGAAGAGCCGATCCTGAAGAACGTGCCTACATGGCAGTGTCGTAATCCCTCGGAACTGTCCCACGTGCTGGCCAATCTTCCTGAGCTGGTAGTCAAGGAAACCCAGGGCTCCGGCGGTTACGGAATGCTGGTGGGGCCGGCGGCGACGGCGGCGGAAATCGAATCTTTCCGTGAGCGGATCAAAGCCAAACCCCACGCGTACATCGCCCAACCGACGTTGTCTTTATCGACCTGTCCGACCTTTGTCGAAAACGGCATCGCTCCACGCCATATCGACCTGCGTCCGTTTGTATTGTCTGGCCGCGAAACCCGGGTTGTGCCCGGCGGTTTGACCCGTGTCGCCTTGCGCGAAGGCTCCCTGGTGGTGAACTCATCCCAGGGCGGCGGAACCAAGGACACCTGGGTGGTCGAGGATTGAAGGAAGCCTGCCATGTTAAGTAGAACTGCCTCGGATCTGTATTGGATGTCGCGTTACCTGGAGCGGGCGGAAAACCTCGCACGGATGCTCGACATCAGTTATTCGCTGTCGCTGATGCCGCAGGACGGTCGTGGCGACGGCTTGCACGAACTCGCCATGCCGTTGCTGATCACCGGCACTCTGGACGATTACCTGGAACGTCACGGCGATCTGCATGCCGAACGGCTGCTGCATTTTTTCGCTTTGGATGCGGCCAACCCGGCGAGCATCTACAGCTGCCTCGGTGCCGCGCGAGCCAGTGCCCACGCGGTGCGTGGGCGAATCACCGCCGACATGTGGGAAAACATCAACTCTACCTGGCTGGAAATTCGCGGGATCGCCGAGCAGGGCTTGAGTCGCTACGGCATGAGCCGGTTTTGCGAGTGGATCAAGGAACGTTCCCACCTGTTCCGCGGCGCGTCCTACGGCACGATCATGCGTAACGACGCGTTCCGCTTCATTCGTCTGGGCACCTTTATCGAAAGGGCTGACAACACCTTGCGCCTGCTCGACGCCCGTTACGAAATGGCCGGCGATCAGGCCGAAGCAGTCAGCGACGGCACGGCTCACGCCTATTACCAGTGGAGCGCCTTGCTGCGGGCCTTGTCGTCGTTTGAGGCTTACACCGAGATTTACCGCGACGCCCCCGGCGCCCGGCATGTGGCCGAGTTGTTGCTGCTGCGCGCCGACGTGCCGCGCTCCCTGCGGGCCTGCACCGAAGAAATCGACCAGATTCTCGCCCAATTGCCGGGGGCCAACGGCCGTCCCGCGCAACGCCTGGCCGCGGAAATGGACGCGCGCCTGCGCTACACCGGTATCAACGAAATCCTCGACGAAGGCCTGCACGCCTGGCTGACCGAGTTCATCCCGCTGGTGCGCCAGTTGGGCAACGCCATACACAGTTCCTACCTGGAGGCTGCATGAGACTTTCCATTAGCCACGAGACCACCTATCACTACGAAGATCAGGTGCGGGCGAGCATCCAGTACCTGCGACTGACCCCCCATGACAGCGAGCGCCAGCACGTGCTCAGCTGGCAGCTCGACCTGCCACGCCCGGTGCGCGCGCAACTCGATCCGTTCGGCAACATTCTGCATGTGCTGACCCTGGACGAACCCCACGAGGCAATCATCATCGGCGCCCGTGGGCAGGTGGACATTGATGAGTTGCGCGAAGCCGAGCATGAAAGCCAGTCGGCGTTGCCGTTCCTGCGCTTCACGCGCCTGACCGAAGCCGACGAAGCGCTGCGCGCATTCGCCGAGAAGGCCTGCAAACAACGCCGGGATCGTACGGCGCTGATCGATTTGATGCATGGCCTGAACCAGCACATGACCTACACGCCGGGCTCCACCGAAGTGGACACCAGCGCCGCCCAAGCCTTCGCCGGGCGTTCCGGTGTCTGTCAGGACCACACTCATGCGTTCCTCGCCTGCGCCCGCAGCCTGGGCATTCCTTCGCGTTATGTATCGGGGTATTTGTACAGCGAGAACAGCGAACACTTGGCCAGTCACGCCTGGGCTGAAGCCTGGCTGGATGACGCCTGGTACAGCTTCGACGTAACCAACGAACTGGCCCGCCCGGAGCGTCACCTGAAACTGGCCGTGGGTTTGGATTACCTGGACGCCTGCCCGGTGCGCGGCATGCGTCGTGGGGGCGGGTGCGAGCAGATGCATGCGAAGGTGTTTGTCTCGCCGACGCCGATGATTACCGTCCAGCAGCAGTAAGTAATCCCTGTGAGAGCGGGCTTGCCCGCGATGGCGGTCTTCCAGTCACTGCATTTATGTTTGGAATAACGCTATCGCGGGCAAGCCCGCTCCCACAGGGAGGGGGGTGGTCATTACGGCTTAATCTTGCGTCCCGCCATATGCTTCAAATATCCCACCAACAACTCCAGATCCCCCTCCGGCAACACCGTCGTCGCGAACGCCGGCATCTTCGCCTGCGGCCACTGGCGCAAGCTCTGCGGATCACGAATATAGCGCTTGAGGAAATCCGCGCCGAAATACTCGGTCGGGTTGAACGGAATATTCAGGTCCGGCCCGAACTGCGCATCTCCCGCGCCATTCAATCGATGACAGGCCAGGCAGTTCTTCTGAAATAGCGCAAAGCCCTTGTTCACCGGGTCGTCCGTCTTCAGCGCAGGATCGGGCAATAGGGCAGGGAAGCGCTCGGCCACCGGGGCCATGCGCTTGATGCTGGCGACTTCGAACGGCCATTGCTCGGGGCTGATATTGCCTGCCTGCGGATCGGTCCAGACCAGATAAAACGGCCCTGCACTGTGCTTGCCCTCTGACAACGGCGGCCACGGCTTGGCCGGGTCTTCAATCGCTAGCCAAGCCTGTGCCCCTTGGGTATTGAGCAACGGCGCGGCAGCCAGTTCGGCGGCGAAACCGTCCAGGGCAACGGCTTGCAGATGATCGTCAGGCTTGATGCCCGTCAACAACGCCGCTAACGGCACGGCGCGATAGCTCATGTCCCGTTTGTAGGAAACGTCGTTAGTGATCGTGATGGTCTGAACCTGGGGATGCTTGAGCAATTGCTCGGTCTGCCAGGTGTGAGAACTCGCGCCCAGCTCCAGATTCAGCTGTGCGGCAGATAGAGGCATGCTGAGCAGCAAGGCCCCAAACAGAATGAGCGTTTTCAAATGATCGCCGTCCATGTCGTGGTAGTGCCGCAAAGGTTGGCACAGCCACGCTGACCCGGGTAGCGAGCCAATCATATTTTTATCAGGCGAAATGAAAACCCTGATGCTCGATCAGCCAATCACCTTGGTCAGGTTCGGCAAAATCAACAACAGCGTGGTGGCGAATAGAATGAGCCCGGCTTGACGAACTTTCGAATGCTTGAACATGGCTTGACCGCCTTTTTTGTTATTTCCTGATGCTTGTCTGCCTATCTCCATGACGGCAGAGCTCTGCACTTCCTTGTAGGACGAGTGCCTCGGCAAAACCCGACGACAACTTCGTACAGGTTTACCTTAGGGCCCGCGTCACGATTGGCTTAGATCCATTTCGTATGTATTGAGCACTCATCGCTTTTAAAAAAGCATGAGGCTTATGGCCAGCTTCTTGGGCGCCCGTTGGCTAGACAGCTTGGTGACTTGAATCGGTTTATCCGATAGCAGACTACCGTTCGTCTGAGCGTGACCGTCAACGCCAATGAGCACTGTGGTCATTGAATCCACGGCTGCTCGGCATAAGGTGAGGGCATAAAGATCAGGGGCACACGGTCTCCTGTAGAAGCCGCCGAAGGCTGCGATCGTTTGATTTTTTGATCTTCATTCACCGTCAGGTTCGAGGACGTCATGACCCAAGCTTTGATATTCGACGCGTTACGCACGCCCCGTGGCAAAGGCAAGGCCAATGGCGCCTTGCACAGCGTCAAGCCAGTGAATCTGGTGGCCGGGCTGCTGACGGCGCTGCAGCAGCGCACGTCGCTGGATACCAGTCAGGTCGATGATGTGGTACTCGGCTGTGTGACGCCCATTGGCGATCAGGGTTCCGACATCGCCAAGACCGCCACGCAGGTGGCCGATTGGGACGTCAGCGTGGCCGGGATGCAACTCAATCGCTTCTGCGCGTCGGGGCTGGAAGCGGTGAATCTCGGTGCGATCAAAGTGCGTTCCGGTTTCGAAGACCTGGTGGTGGTCGGTGGCGTCGAGTCGATGTCCCGCGTGCCCATGGGCAGCGATGGCGGGGCCTGGGCGCTGGACCCGGAAACCAATTTGCACAACCACTTCACGCCCCAGGGCGTGGGGGCCGACCTGATCGCCACGATTGAAGGCTTCAGCCGTCAGGACGTCGATGCCTTCGCGTTGCACTCCCAACAGAAGGCGGCGCGGGCACGGGCGAACGGTTCATTCAACAAGTCGCTGGTGCCGGTGCAGGACCAGAACGGCATCATCCTGCTCGATCACGATGAGTTCATCCGCGCCGAATCGACGATGGAAGGCCTGGGCAAGCTCAAGCCAAGTTTCGAAATGATCGGGCAAATGGGCTTCGACGCCACGGCATTGCGGGTTTACAGCCAGATCGAGCGGATCAACCACGTGCATACGCCGGGCAACAGTTCCGGGATCGTCGATGGCGCGGCGCTGATGCTGATCGGCTCCGAATCCAAGGGCCGGGCGCTGGGCTTGCAGCCACGGGCGCGAATCGTCGCCACGGCGGTCACCAGCACCGACCCGACCATCATGCTCACCGGCCCGGCGCCGGCCACTCGCAAGGCACTGGCCAAGGCAGGGCTGCGGGTCGAAGACATCGACCTGTTCGAAGTCAATGAAGCGTTCGCCTCGGTCGTGCTCAAGTTCATCAAGGACATGGCCATCGACCCCGACAAGGTCAACGTCAACGGCGGCTCCATCGCCATGGGCCACCCGCTCGGCGCCACCGGCTGCGCGATTCTCGGCACGCTGCTCGATGAACTGGAAACCCGGCGCCTGCGCTATGGCCTGGCGACATTGTGTGTCGGCGGCGGCATGGGCATTGCCACCATCATCGAACGCCTCTGAGCCCCGACTTCAAGGAATATTTTTATGAGCGAAGCCATTCGTTACGAAAAGGGTCAGGACCAGATCGTCGTCCTGACCATCGACATGCCGGGCCAGAGTGCCAACACCATGAACGCGGTCTACCGCGACGCCATGGCCACCTGCGTCGCCCGACTGGTCGCCGAAAAGGACGCCATTGCCGGCGTCATCATTACCTCGGCCAAGAAGACCTTCTTCGCCGGCGGCGACCTCAATGAACTGATCAAGGTCGGCAAACCCGAAGCCAAAGCCTTTTACGACATGGTGCTGACACTCAAGGGCCAACTGCGCACCCTGGAAACCCTCGGCAAACCGGTGGTCGCCGCCATTAACGGCGCGGCGCTCGGTGGCGGTTGGGAAATCTGCCTGGCGTGTCATCACCGTGTGGCGCTGGACAATCCGTCGGTGCTGCTGGGCCTGCCGGAAGTCACTCTTGGCCTGTTGCCGGGCGGCGGCGGGGTAGTGCGTATGGTCCGCATGTTGGGCATCGAAAAAGCTCTGCCGTATCTGCTTGAAGGCAAGAAGATCCGGCCGCAACAGGCGTTGCAGGCGCGGTTGATCGACGAGTTGGCCGCCGATCGCGATGAGATGATGGCCAAGGCGCGGGCATGGATTGTCGCTCACCCAGTCGCTGTGCAGCGCTGGGACGTGAAGGGTTATCAAATTCCTGGCGGCACGCCGTCGGATCCGAAACTCGCGCCGATGCTTGCTATCACGCCATCGATTCTGCGCAGCAAAACCCAAGGCTGTCTGCCCGCACCGGAGAAAATCCTCTGCGCTGCGGTGGAAGGCGCTCAAGTGGATTTCGATACGGCGCACCTGATCGAAACCCGCTACTTCACCGAGCTGACCACTGGCCAAGTGTCGAAAAACCTCATTGGCACGTTCTGGTTTCAGCTCAATGAGATCAATGCCGGCGGCTCGCGGCCCCAAGGCATAGCGCCTTATGTGACTAAGAAAGTCGGCGTGCTCGGTGCCGGGATGATGGGCGCGGGCATCGCGTTTGTCAGCGCATCGGCCGGCATCGACGTGGTGCTCAAAGACATCAACCTCGCTGCGGCAGAGAAGGGCAAGGCTCACTCGGCGGCGGTGCTGGACAAGAAAGTTGCGCGTGGTCAGTTAACCCGGGAGCAGCGCGAAGATATTCTGGCGCGAATCCATGCCACCAAAAACGATGCGGACCTGGCGGGTTGCGATCTGATTATTGAAGCGGTGTTTGAGGATCGCGAACTGAAGGCCAAGGTCTCATCGGCTGCGCAAACAGTCGTCGGCCCGGATGCGGTCATCGCCTCCAACACCTCGACCTTGCCGATCAGCGGCTTGGCCACGGCAGTGCCGGACCAGACAAAATTCATCGGCCTGCATTTCTTCAGTCCCGTGGAAAAAATGCCACTGGTGGAAATCATCAAGGGCGTCCATACCAGCGACGAAACCCTGGCTCGCGGGTTCGATTTCGTCCTGCAAATCAAGAAAACGCCGATTGTGGTCAACGACAGTCGCGGTTTCTTTACCTCGCGGGTGTTCGGCACCTTCACTAACGAAGGCATCGCCATGCTCGGCGAAGGTGTGAGCGCGCCGATGATCGAGACCGAAGCGCGCAAGGCCGGCATGCCTGTCGGGCCTCTGGCAATCTCCGACGAAGTTTCCCTCAGCCTCATGAGCCATATCCGCGAGCAAACCGCCAAAGACCTGCGAGCGGAAGGGAAAACCCTGATTGAGCACCCGGCGTTCGCCGTGATTGACTTGCTGCTCAAGGAATACAAGCGTCCGGGCAAGGCCGCTGGAGGTGGTTTCTACGATTACCCGGCCACAGGGCAGAAGCATTTGTGGCCTGAGCTGAAAGCCCGTTTCGAGAAAGCCGATGGGCAGATTTCGCCGAAGGACATACGCGATCGACTGCTGTTTGTACAAGCCATCGAAACCGTGCGCTGTATGGAGGAGGGCGTGCTGACCTCGACGGCGGATGCCAACGTCGGTTCGATCTTCGGCATCGGCTTCGCGGCCTGGACCGGCGGTGCGCTGCAGTTCATCAATCAGTACGGCGTGAAAGACTTCGTCGCGCGCGCTCAGTACTTGGCCGAGCAGTACGGTGAGCGCTTCACACCGCCTGCGCTGTTGCTGGAGAAAGCCGCCAAAAACGCGCTGTTCTAAGGGGAGCTCCAAGGGACCGATGACGCGCTCCGGGGCTTGCCTTGCCACTGTGTTTCAAGGCAGGCTCTGGGGTGTGCATTATTCCCATCATGTGTCAGGTATTTTTTATGTCGTTACGCATCTGCATTCTGGAAACCGACATCCTGCGTCCGGAACTGGTCGATCAATATCAGGGTTACGGGCAGATGTTCCAGCGTCTGTTTTCGCAGCAGCCCATCGCTGCCGAGTTCACCATGTACAACGTGATGCAGGGCGATTACCCCAGCGATGACCTGACCTTCGATGCGTATCTGGTCACCGGCAGCAAGGCCGATTCCTTCGGCACCGACCCGTGGATTCAAACCCTCAAGACGTATCTGCTGAGCCGTTACGAGCGGGGCGACAAACTGCTGGGCGTGTGCTTCGGCCATCAACTGCTGGCGCTGTTGTTGGGTGGCAAGAGCGAGCGGGCGACCCAGGGTTGGGGCGTCGGCACCCACAAGTACAAACTCGCGGCCAAAGCGCCGTGGATGAGCCCGCTGAGGGAAGAGCTGACGCTGCTGATCAGCCACCAGGATCAGGTCACCGCGCTGCCGGAAAACGCTACGGTCATCGCCTCGAGCGATTTCTGCCCGTTCGCCGCGTACCACATCAACGATCAAGTGCTGTGCTTCCAGGGGCATCCGGAGTTCATTCACGATTACTCACGGGCGTTGCTGGATATCCGTCAGGAAGCGCTGGGCGAGCAGATTTATTCGAAAGGTATGGCGAGTCTTGAACACGAGCATCACGGCACTACCGTCGCAGAGTGGATGATGCGGTTTGTGGCGCACAAGCCTGAGGGTGAGTCGGTTAAGCCATAAAAGCTTCGCGGGCAAGCCTCGCTCCTACAGGTGTTTCGGTGTTCTTGTAGGAGCGAGGCTATTGTGGCTCACTGTTTTTGGACCATGATGTAGGAGTCTCGACCTAAGGAAGCATCATGGGATATCGGGTTGTTAAGGCCGAGGAAAAAGCGGAAGCCATTCGCTTGGTTGTGGAAATGAATTACTCCATCCCTAAAGCCTGTGAGCTAACCAAGGTTGGACCCACAGCCCTACGTCGTTGGGTTCTGAGTTGGCGCCGGGAGCAGGCGGGAATGTTGCAGCCAACTCGGCCACAAGATCAGGAAATGATCGAGTCGTTGCAGGCGAAACTGGCGTTGCTCGAGGCCGAGAACCAAGTGCTAAAAAAGCAATTGCCCTCTCATCTAAAGGTTCTGTTCGGTCGAACCAAGTGATTGATGGCGCTAGAGGGGGAATGTCGGTTCGACGCATTTGCTCGGTGCTCGGTTTTGCCCGCAGTAGCTATTACGTTAAGCGCAAACCTGAGCAGCGCCGCCTAGCCCAGCGCCCCTTGGAGCTTCAAATTCGTGCGCTACATAAAGAGCATCGTGAGGCGCTCGGCGCTCGCGGGCTATCCAAAGAGTTAAGAAAGTCGGGCATTTTCATCGGGCGCTATCGAATGGGCACTTTGATCAAGACCCTCGGTCTGCCAAGGCGCCGGCCACGTTATGCCCACTATCGCCGTGCTACCAAGCCTGCGGTGACTGCGCCGAACATACTTGATCGTCGCTTTAATCCAATCCAGCCAAATACGCTCTGGGCAGGCGATATCACCTACATCAAAGTGAAAGACAGTTGGTTGTATCTGGCGGTGGTGATGGATCTGTTTTCACGCAGGATCGTCGGGTGGGCGTGCTCAAGGACCGCAGACACCGAGCTGTCTATCAAGGCGCTAAGGCTGGCGGTAGCGCTGCGTCGACCGATGCCTGAGCTGCTATTTCACTCAGACCAGGGCTGTCAGTACACCGCTGACCGTTTTGTTGCATGCTTGGCAGAAAGCAGGATCGTCCAGAGCATGAGCCGCCGTGGCAACTGCTGGGACAATGCGGTGGTAGAGCGTTATTTCAGAACGCTGAAACACGAATGGATGCCGCAGGGCGGCTACCAGAATCATTTCGAGGCGGAGAAGGATGTGATGGATTTTATCTCGCACTACAACCATCGCCGTTGCCACACTGCCTCGAACGACCTGCCGCCAGCGCTCTTTGAGCAGCTGGCGGCCTAATACTTCTACAGATTGGTCTAAAAAAACTGGACCGCTACAGGCTATTGCCCGCGAATTTCGCAGACGACTCGGTCCTGACTACAACCACCCCGACCGCTTGAAACTCGCCCACAAACCAACACACCCAACGGTGATGAAACCCAACACCGCGAAATACCCGTAATGCCAGGTCAACTCTGGCATGTCCTCGAAGTTCATCCCGTAAATCCCCGCCACCGCCGTCGGGAAGGCAAGAATCGCCGCCCATGCCGCAAATTTACGCTGCACCACACTCTGCCGTGACGCCTCCAGCAACACCCCGATTTCGATGGTCTGGCTGGCAATGTCCGCGAGAGTCGTCAGGTCTTCCATCTGCCGCGTGACATGAATCTGCACATCGCGGAAATACGGGCGCATGTTCTTGTCGATGAACGGAAAGCTCAGTTTCTGCAGTTCCTCGCCGATTTCCACCATTGGCGCCGCAAACCGGCGCAAGCGCAATACATCACGCCGCAGACTGTGGAGTTTCTGAATGTCGCGCTCGTTCAGGGAACCGCACATAACGTTTTGTTCCAGCTCATCGATCTCGGCGTGGATCGCTTCGCCCATCGGCTGGTAGTTTTCAATCACGAAGTCGAGGATGGCATAAAGTACGAAATCTTCCCCATGCTCCAACAACAGCGGCCGCGCCTCACAACGCTGTCGGACGTACGCGTAGGACGCCGAATGACCATTGCGTGCGGTAATGATGTAACCCTTGCCGGCGAAGATATGAGTCTCGATGAACTCCAGTTTGCCTTCATTGCGGATTGGCGAATACGTGACGATAAACAGTGCGTCGCCGAACGTTTCCAGCTTCGGTCGGCTGTGTTTTTCCAGGGCGTCTTCGATGGCCAGTTCGTGCAGGTTGAACTGGCGTTGCAGGTTGAACAGCTCCTGGGCGTTCGGCTCTTCGAGGCCAATCCACACAAAGTGGCCAGGCTTGGCAGCCCAGGCAGCGCCTTCGTCGAGGGTGATATTGGTGACTTTTTTACCGGCGCTGTAAACCGCAGCAGCAACGACTCTACCCATGATGGTGATTCACTTCTTGTTAGCCGCTTTCTGTAAAGACTGGCGGTGCCAGGCAGGATTCAGCTTAACCTTGTCTGCTGCTTGAGAGTCAGCAAAATCTGTAGAGTTCGCAGGTAAAAGAAAACCCGCACAGGGCGGGTTTCTTTCAGGCGGCTTGCAGTTGCCGATCCATCGAGTCGATACACTCGCGCATCTGCTCGCGGCACTGGGCGATCAGCATCGGCATGTCATCCAGACTCAATCCAGCCGTAGGAATCGCCGGCAGCGAACGGATCAGAATCTTCCCACTGCGCCAGCGGTTCAATCGCATGTGTTTGACGTAACTGCTGACACACACCGGCACGATTGGCACGCCCGCGGCAATCGCCATCTGGAACGCGCCTTTCTTGAACGGCAGCAACTCTTCGCCGAGGTTGCGCGTACCTTCCGGGAAGACCCAGATCGAGGTGTCTTCATGTTGCAAGGTGCGAGTAGTGGTCAGCATCGACTGGCGTGCCTTGTGCGCATTGCCACGGTCAATCAATACATTGCCGGCCAGCCAGAACAACTGCCCGAACAGCGGCACCCACTTAAGGCTCTTCTTGCCGATGCACACGGTGCGGCGGGGCACCACGTTGCCGAACACAAACAGATCGTAGTTGGACTGGTGGTTGGCGATGATCACGCAGCTGTCAGGCTTAGCCATCAACGGCCCGACGTCAGTCTTCACCCGCAAACGCAAAATGCACATCGCCGGCCACGCATACAGACGTGCGCATAAACGGCTGTTGTCCGGATTAAACGGCCGGCATAGACCGAGGATCACTCCGAGCACGCCGGCCAGAATAAAGTGCAAGCCCATCAATAACATACGAAACACAAACAGCATTTAAAGGGCCCACCGGGACAAAAGGTGGCGCAGTGTACGGATGTGCACTGTTTTCGGCAATTGCCGCTATAGAAGTGGGAGATAGCCGATGTTTGAGCGCATGTTTCCGACTTATGGGTCAGATGCGGACTAGAGCGGTTGTAAGCTTTTAAACCAGACACACATGAAAAAGCCCGACACGACGGTCGGGCTTTTCGGTGCAACGCGTTCGGGCTTAACCCATATGCTCCTGATCCAGGATGATCGCGTTGTCCAGCGTCTCCAGCAGCGCCTTGCGCACTTTCAACTTGGTGTTCTTGTGGGCGATCATGTTGAGCTTCTTCAACTGACGGGCCGCCGCCAGCGCTGCGCCTTGCAGCTCTTCGGCCGACACCACCAAATCAAGGAAACCGGCATCCACAGCACTCTGCGGATTGAACATCTCGGCATTGATCACCGCACGATGAAACGCCGACTTGCGCAGACGATCACGCGCCAGCTCGATACCGGCGTGGTGCATGGTCATACCGATCTGCACTTCGTTCAGACCAATGCTGAACGGGCCATCGACACCAATGCGGTAGTCAGCCGACAACAGAATAAACGCACCCTTGGCCACCGCATGCCCAGGACACGCCACGACCACCGGGAACGGGTGCGACAGCAGACGACGAGCCAGTGTCGAACCGGCAGCTACGAGTGCTCTGGCTTCGTTAGGGCCGGCCGTCATCACCTTCAAGTCATAACCACCCGAAAAAATGCCCGGTTGACTGGTAATGATCACTACTGCCCGATCCGCCACCGCCCGATCCAGCGCAGCGTTAAACGCAACAATCACATCCGGCGAGATGGCATTGACCTTGCCATTGCTCAAGGTCAGGGTCGCGATACCGTCTTCGAGATGGTAGGAAATCAACTCACTCATGACGCCAATCCTTCTAATAAAGTAGGGCAGACGTTACCCACCGTCGTAGGCCAGGTAAAGCGCCGTGACTGACCACTCGGTCACCCTTTCCCCGCCCGGCAAGCATTGCCGGCCACGCCAGCCGTGCATTCCCCTCTATATAGAAGAGGGCGCGAAGCCGGAGATTGGCGGGTTTGCCATGGCACGGCCCCCACCGGAACGACTAAATCGCTAACCGCATGAAAATTCTGCAAAAAAAGTTTGCCATCAGAAAAGCTTTCGACTACATTAGCGCGCCTCGACAGACAGAACATGTTTGACGAGATACGGTGAAGTGTCCGAGTGGCTTAAGGAGCACGCCTGGAAAGTGTGTATACAAGAAATTGTATCGAGAGTTCGAATCTCTCCTTCACCGCCAAATTCGATATACACAAAACCCCTGATTTCGAGAGAAGTCAGGGGTTTTGTGGTTTCTGGTGTCTGGATTTCATGCATGGCGACTTCAGCGAAGGCGCTTCCGAAATTGATGTAGGAAGATTGATTGACGTGTGGGAAGCA
This sequence comes from Pseudomonas lini, assembly GCF_964063345.1. Lineage (NCBI taxonomy): Bacteria > Pseudomonadati > Pseudomonadota > Gammaproteobacteria > Pseudomonadales > Pseudomonadaceae > Pseudomonas > Pseudomonas lini. The sequence goes on along the minus strand of NZ_OZ061318.1, from coordinate 1,160,249 downwards.
ATGCTGGAAAGCCAGATGGTTGGGGGCTTTTATCGGTTTTGGCACCTCATATGAGTCGCACTGTGAGGAGTATTGGTTTTGCGCCTTCAGGGTGCAAAATGACTCAAAGGGCAGCTGACAAGAAGCGCCCCATTATCTGTAACGGGCGCGCACACGTTATGCAGGAATTCACTATTAAACAGGCCGAGCTGAAAAAGGTTCACGTAGAAATCGTCAAGCTGATGGCTGAACAGCGCAAGCTGAACGCCGAAGCTGGCAAGATGACCTGTGAAATTTTTTGGTATCCGGTAGGCGTTGCGACTGGTCTGATCGTGACGGTGGCAACTATTACTGCGGCGTTGATCAAGCTTCTCTAATCCCTACAGGACTCGAGATTAGGGCTTGGTTTTCTGAGGGAGGGCAGGGGCCAATGTCATGCTTGAGTCATTTTGATCGAGTGCCCAATCCACTGCGGTGCGGCTTGTATGCATCTGCTCGGCAAGGGTTCAGCTTCGTAGCCTCAGCAATTTGCCAGGAAATGACGCGCTTGAGAGCTGCAGCGGAAACCTCTTCGGCAAGACCTTGCGCGCCAAGGAAGTCATCGAAGTCAGATCCGATATGCTTGTTCATCTTTTGTGCCTCATAGTTTTTCTTTGCACTGTTTGGCGGTTACCGAATTATTTTCGGGTTTGTTGGCACGCAACAAAATGGGTGACTGTCTGGTCGCCCATTTCTTATTTATCAATCCGGCATTTTATCCAGCCTCCGCCCAATTACATCCAGCACATCACACCCATCCTGCAGTGGAATAGCGCAAAGCAACGCGAAGTCGCTAAGAATCACCGAGTCGCTGGCAATATCACCGCGCATTGCGAGGTTTTCCAGGACTTGAGTAACGGCGCGGATTCGATAGCCAGCTGCGTCGAGCAGTATATGCAGAGGTTTTGTGGTGTCGACAAACAGCGTGGGTTGGTCGTCGGCGTTGCTGGTGAGGGCCATGTATTGCTGCATGAGTGATGCTCCAGATGAATTAGGGAGAACCACCACTCATTCGTCGCCAAACGAATAGGTGGCGGCTGTACGCAGGTTGGCGAACCGGGACAAAAGGAAAACCGGCAGACCCAAAGGTCTCCCGCGCACAGCTACCATGGAGCAGCTTATTGCGCGCAGAAGCGCTCCGCAAATTAACCTGAAGGCTTCTGCACTTTCGTCATCGAGTCGCCAAACCCGAGCCGCCATTTGGGCGACATCCAGACTATAGGCGTGCATTCCAAACCAGAGCAATGCACGAACGGCGCGTTGCTTCCGAACGATATGTAGGACTTGACTCCTTTTCGGTACGACCTTTTCAAACCGTCCTCAAAACCCCATTTCAGGTGAGTTCCGCCCCCCTGTTAGACTGCCAAACCCCTCGGCGCTAATCGATCTCTATACTCAATTCTCGCGCCGTTTTTCCCGTCGTTTAACCCTGTCGACGACAGCTTGAACAAGGACATTTCATGATCACCACTACAACCCACACCATCGAAGGTCGGCAAATCACTGCTTACCTGGACATCGTCAGCGCCGAGTCGGTGCAGGGCGTTAACGTGATCCGCGATCTGTTCGCTGGCATGCGGGATTTTTTCGGTGGGCGCTCTCAAACGTTGGAACGGGCATTGAAGGATGCGCGGATTCAGGCGACCGACGAGATCAAGGAGCGGGCGCGGGCGCTTCAGGCGGATGCAGTGGTAGGGCTCGATTATGAGATCAGCATGCCGGCCGGCAAGGGTGGAATGGTGGTGGTGTTTGTGACCGGGACGGCGGTCAAACTGAGGTAAGTTGGCGTCAAAAAATCTTTAGGGCACCCGTGCCAATGGCGTGCGCGTGTGTTTATTCGCCATCTGATTTTGTAGGAAGCAAGCGCGGCCATTCGTCGGTACGTAACAATCTGAATCACAAGTCCGGGAATGACCGACTAGTCTCAAAATCCTGGGTGGTCGATATTTTTCAGGCAAATAGGGCTTGCCGGTATCGACCCGTTGAGAGGAGCGAAGATATGACTGAGCCGTATATCGAAGACGACGGGGCGGAGTTTCCAATCAATAATTGCGTGCAGTGTGGTCAGACGGACTATGTGCCGAGCTTCGGTGAAGACCGTATCAAAATCAACAAAATCAAATCTACAGTGCCTCGAACTCGAGGGCCGAAGTCGAAATTCATGCCCAAGCTGGGCGCGCCTTCCAGGAAGTAAACAGTGACTCGTACGAGCCCCGCCATTGAGCGGGGTTTCTTGTTTTTGAAGGGTAAAAGCATGGCTTGATGGCAATGCAGAGAAATGTCCTACAGTGGTGTAGGTTTTTTCACAAACTTTTCACACCAGCCTACGTAATCTCAGCTCATCCGTTAGAAAGTAGTACCCTGGCCCGTCTCCCCAGCGGGCTTTTTTTTGCCTGTCATAAAACCTTTTCCATAAATGCTGTCCAACCGTCGCCAATGACGAGGTTGTTCCGTGTTTGTGTCTGGACTTTGCCTCCTCTAAAGCATTCAATCTCCGGCCTTTCGGTTTCCCCCCCTTTGTTGAGGTTCTCGTTATGCGTTTGACACTGCCTGCTCTGGTTCTGGGCCTTTTGGTTGCACAAGGTGCAATGGCTGCCGGTGATGGCACTGCCGCGCTCGGTGGTGGTCTGGGTGGCGCACTGGGTAATGTGGTCGGTCAGAAAATGGGCGGCAGCACAGGTGCAGCGATTGGTGCTGGCGTAGCGGGCGCAGCCGGCAGTGCTGTTGCCGCACGCAAAGGCAGCCGCACCAAAGCGGCTATCGGTGGCGGTGTCGGTGCGGCGGGCGGTTCGGTGATCGGCAATAGCCTGGGCGGCAAGACAGGTTCCACCATCGGTGCTGGTCTAGGCGGTGCATTGGGCGGCGGTGTGGGCAGCAATCTGTCCAAAAAGCGCCACTGATCCTGAATGATCCGCTGAAAAAGCCCGGCTCGATGCCGGGCTTTTTCGTTTTGGAACGTTTCTCCTGTATGTGGCTCAAATCTCGTACAGTCGGCATTTGCGTTACTGTTCAATAGACGCAGATGCCAGGCTTAGGCCTATCCGCGGCTCGTTCTTCCCCCGATGCGGAAATTAGAGGTTCATATCATGCGTTTGACATTGTCCACGGTGGTTTTAGGACTTTTGGTCGCTCAGGGTGCAATGGCTGCCGGTGACGGCACTGCTGCTGTGGGCGGTGGTCTTGGCGGCGCGTTGGGTAACGTGGTCGGCGGTCAACTAGGCGGCAGCACGGGAGCAGCGGTTGGCGCTGGCGTCGGCGGTGCGGCAGGCAGCGCGGTCGGTGCGCGCAAGGGCAGTCGAACAGAAGCGGCCGTTGGCGGCGGTATTGGCGCTGCGGGCGGCTCAGTGATCGGCAATAGTTTGGGCGGCTCCACCGGTTCGACCATTGGTGCTGGTGTGGGCGGTGCAGCCGGTGGCGCGGTGGGCAGCAACCTGGGTAATGACAGCGGCAGCTCGCATTCCGGTGGCGGCAAACACAAACACAAGCATAAAAATAAGTACAAGCATCGCTAACTCGATATCGAGTGACAGTAGAAACCCGGCCCAGTGCCGGGTTTTTCGTTTCTGTTAGTAGGACTCTGGAACGTTTGCCCGTAGGACGCCTCGAACTTCATACACCCCTGAACGTTTTGAGGCATGTCATGACTCCGGAAACCGAAGGCATGGAAGATGAAGGTCCGATCAACGATCCTGGCAACGAAGATCCGGGGTCTCTAATGGACGACGCTACGGTGCCGCTCAACGATGCCGATGACGCAGGCGATGTGGGCAATTGCGAGTACGACGAATACGACGAGGAAGATGACGAGTGACAAGGATTTGCGGGCCGACCGATCGTCCCTCTGATCGAACCGCGCCTATCGTGTTGTCCTCGAAATGTCAGGATCTGCTTTTCAGGTCCATTGAGAGGTGCGTTATGAACGCTGATCCAAAAGACTCTGATATCGACGACGATACCCCCGAATATCCGCTGCCTTCACCCACCGACTCCCTGAGTCGCGATCAGCGCCCGCCCGACGATGACGACACCGGCGTGGAGCAGGTGCCCACCGATACCGATGATGTGACGCGCGGGGATGTGGAAGCCAATCCCGATGACCCGGACATTGCCGGCGACGATCTATCGGGAGAACCGAGCTGAAGCCTGCGCAGCGATCCATCGCCGCTCGTCGATTGCGCGGCATCTTTTAAAAAGCGACCGCTGTCAGACATCAGGTAAAGCACTCTTTAAAGGAGGTGCGCCATGATCAGGTCAAAACTGACGACCCTGACAGTGGTCGGCTTATTGTCGATCAGTTCATTGACGGCGTTAGCTCAATCCTCCGGCCGCGATGCGCCGGTCGACAAGGGCGGAATGCCACCTTATTCGGAAATGAATGCAGGTTCCTCGGATGGGAAGACGCCGCCACCGGACACCATTGGTGGTGGGAATGGCGGCGATGCCAATGGAAGTAGCACCAGCCCGGGGAAGGGAAGTGGGTCGATGAGCGATGGAAGTTCGATGGGGAGTGGTTCTGGAAGTGGGTCTGGAGAATCAGATGATTTTGAAATTGATGAGAACGGTAGTGGAGTAGGAAGTGGAGGTAAAACCGGTAGTTCTGGCGGTTAAGTCAGAGTGTTTACTGTACAACTGAGCCCAGCGTCTGGGCTTTGGTACTTTTTTTCACAGGCGTCACTGATGCTTGACGCATTGCTCGATGAGCGTGTTGCGTGCGTTCATGATTCTATGTTGTTGGTTGTTCTATTGAGTATTATCTTCAGATTTTTTTTGCGTTGTAATAATTAATGACTCGATCCAGTTTTTATAGAAGGTTTTTTGCTCTTCAATGTTGCTAGTAATATTTTGGTCTTCGTAGTCGAAAATTCGTACTATGTCCTCTTCTTCGCTAGGTTTTCCAAGTTTAAGTTCGTATGCGACTAAGCCGCTAGACATTTGGGACGACATTCGTGAAGGATGAACATTTAATTTGGCTCCTTTGCACAGAAATTTTATCTCAGGATAGTCGGCTCTTAACATGCCAAAGCATACGTAAAGGTCATAGGCTGTATAAACTTTTTTTAAACCACTTTGCATCGTGAATGTGAGTGTCGGTTTTTTTCTGTCGCATTCGATTGTGGCCCTTTCTATGACCCCATGAATGTTTATTAAAATGTCTATTGTTTTCATAGTTACTTCCTGAAAGGGTTGGGTATTGAGTAGCCCTTATAGCTACCATCATCGTAGACGGGGGTGACGCCTACGATGTCGTGATTTTTTATTCCTCCTGGGAACGCTATCTCAGCCTCACGCCGATGTGGTGACATCATGCCCAATTCTTTATTTACATCGATGCCGCGAATGTTTTTCAGCACATATATATAGCCGTCGGTAAGACCGTACCCTGTGGCAAACTTTTTTGCCTCTTTTTCGTTTGTCGTAGTGCTGACAAAGTAACTGGGAGGGCTTCTATTATCTGATGCATGCAAAAACAGATCTGTACTGTCTCCCAAGGGTTCAAATCCTGCCTCAAAAATTTCCCATGGTTCTCGGTCGTCACCACGGTATAAATAATAGTTCTCTTGTTTTGGATTTGGGGGGCCGGGCTCCCCCTCATCAACCCCCACCTTACCCGCCGGATCCTCATCCCCAAACGACGGCTTCTTACACCCATCCCCTCCAGGACAATCACTCAACCCCAACGGATCAACCCAACCCACCGGATTGCGCGTGTACTGATAGCCGTTTAACCCACCCGCCAACTTGCTCGGATCCGGCGTCAGGTACCGCCCGACATCCGGATTGTAGTAGCGATGCCGGTTGTAGTGCAGGCCGGTTTCCGCATCGAAATACTGCCCTTGAAAGCGCAATGGCTGATCGAGGACCTGGTGGGTGTCGCGGTTGAGGCGGGTGAGGCGGCCATAGGCGGTGTATCGGGCGGCCCAGATGATGTCACCGCTGTAGTCGGTGAGTTCTTGCGGTGTGCCGAGGTGGTCGAGTTGGTAGTAGAACGGGCAGGCTTGGCGTGGGCCTTTGCCGTCGAGCATCGCCAGTGGACGGAAGGTGCCGGGTTCGTAGATGTAGCTTCGATGGTGATCTTGGCTGTGTTCGGCGACGAGGTGATCGCCTTGCCAGAAGAACTCGGTGGTTTTGCCATCGACGTATTTGCTGATACGGCGGCCGAAGGCGTCGTAGCGGTAATTTGAACAACGGCCGTCTGCAGTAGTGACGCCGATCAACCGGTGTTGGCAGTCGTAACGGTATTCGGTGACGAGTTTTTGCGCGGTGCCGCGGCGTTCGCGAATCAGGTTGCCGAAGGCGTCGTAGTCGTAATGTCGATCGCCTTGCATCAGCAGGCGATTACCCAGCACCTTCGCAACGCCGGGGCGATCCTGCATCAACAGGTTGCCCGCCGGGTCGTGGGCGAAGCTTTCCGGCGATTGGTCACGGGAATGGCGGACGCGGGTCAGGCGGTCGAGCGAGTCGTACTGGTAGCTGCGCTGGCCGTGACGGGTGTCGGCGATGTGTCCGAGATTGCCGTTGGCGCTGTAGGCATAGTCGCGACGGTACAGCGGATGTTGGTGTTGGCTGACGGCATGGGCTTTCAGCCGACCTTGGTCGTCGTAGGCATATTCGCTGAGCAGCAGACCTTGTTGGCGGTTTTGTTCGCGACCGAAGGCAAACTGGTGGGTGGTGAGGCGTGTGCCGTTGAGGTCAATGGCCGTTAGCGCGCCGCCCTTGGCGTGGTGATAATCGAGTTTGCTGTTGTCCGGCAGGCGCAGGTGGTTGAGTCGGCCGCACGCGTCGTAGCGGTAACGCAAGGTGCCCCAACTTTGGTGCTCGGTGATCAGCCTGTCCTGGGCGTCGTATTCGAATTCCAGCGGATGGTCGTGGCCGTCGTCGACACTGATCAGTCGGCCGAGGCGGTCGTAGCGGTACTTGACCTTGATGCCGTCGGGCAGGGTTTTGGTTAGCAACCGTCCGGCCGAGTCCCGCTCATAAGCCGTGATCAGCTGCGACCCGTCGTCGCCGAACTCGTTTTTCTCCAGCAGGTGACCGTTGAGGTCGTAGCTATAAGCGGTGCGACGGCCGTCGAAGCCGGTTTCCTGTCGGATCAGGCCGTTGGGCGTGTAGTCCAGGCGATACTTTTCACCGGATTCGTTTTCGATTTCCGTGAGTCGTAACTGCGTGTTTTCATAGCGATAACGCAGTTGCGTGCCATCGGGATTGATCCGGCGGCTGACCAGGTGCAAATCGTCGGCGTATTCATAGCGAGTGACGCGGCCCAGCTCATCGCGTTCGGCGGTGATCTTGCCGTAGGCGTTGTAGCTGAACCCGCGGTTGGCTCCGGTAGGCAGCGTCGTCTGAACCAGTCGGCCGACGGCGCCCCATTGGTACTGGGTGAGCGCACCGTGTTCGTCCTGACGGGTCGTCTGCCGGCCTAGCGCGTCGTAGGAAAAGCGTCGCTGGCCGCCATCCGGCAGCGTTTCCTCAAGCAACTGCCCCAAGGCATTCCAGACGAACACATGCCGGCTGGTGTCCGGGGCGCGGATCGACAGCAAACGCCCCTGAGCGTCGTAGTGATAGTGAGTGACCTGGCCATCCGGATCGATGGCTTCGGTGACATCCCCCTGAGCATTGCGCTGATATTTCCACACTGCTTTGCCGCGATAGCGCGCATGCAGGAAACCATTGCGATATTCGTAGGATGTTGGCTCGTCTTCCGGCGGAATCAGCGCCACCAATCTTCCGACTTTGTCGTAGCGGTATTCGGTGACGGCCCCGAGCGGATCCTGCTCTGCAATCAGCCGACCCTGATCGTCATAGGCCTTGAGGTGTTCGCCACCATCCAGCTCGACCTTGCGCACCAGCCGCGCCCGGTCATCGTGGGCGTAAACCTCTTGGCTGCCGTCGATGTTCAGGACGGTGACACTGCCTTGGTCATCCCAGACATAGCGCGCATCCATCTGCGCAAACGACGCCCAATGCCGGACGCAGCGCGCCGCCTTGCCAGAGCGTTCCCACTCCCAGAAGAAACTCGCGCCACCGGCCAGTTGCCGCTGCAGAATCACGTGCCGGTCGTCGTAGTCGTAACGCTCGCTTTCCCCGGCGGCGTTGGTCGCTTCGATCAAGCGTTGGCGGGCGTCGTAGCGATAGAAAACCAGCGTCTGCTCTGTACGCCAGGCTTCATTCATGTCATCGGTGCGTTGAAACGACTGGTATTCGACGGCGACGAGGTGCCTGCGCTCGTAGCACAACAGCAGCGAACGACCCGCGCCGTTATCGAGACGTTGAATGCGATTCTGACGGTCGCGGGTGATGTGGAGGCGGTTGTTGTGGGCGTCACTGATCGCCGTTAAGCGACCCCCTCGAAAGTGGTAGAACCGGCTCGTCTCGCCCGCTAGCGCGAGAATCAACTCCTCCGGTTCGCCTCCGAGGTAAATCGCCGCCCGCGACAGGCTGTTGTGGATCACGGGGCGCTCGACGTTCGGCAGCGGAAACGTAGTGCGGCGGTTTTCATGGTCGATCCAGACGACCTGTTCGTCGCCCAGCTCCAACCGCTGCGTCAGCGAATGGCTCCAGCCCCAGCCCAGCCCGCAATCGATCTCCGCCGCGCTGGTGCGGTACAACCGGGTAAAGGCAAACGGCAGTAGCCCATCCAGCGCACCGTCGGTCAGGGTCAGCAGTTCTTCGCCGGTGACCATCGATACCGGACAGCCGTTGGTGCAGGTCAGTGCCGCGCAATCGGCACTGTCGCCGTTGGGATTTTTCGCCTGACTCGATGCATCGTCGTGAGGTTCGTATCGCCCCAGCCGGGTCATGGCGTTGGACTTGTCGCGAGCGATTGCCACCGGATTGTTCACCCGCACAACCGGTGAGTCGCCAGCGCTGATCTGCAGCGGAACCGTCGGTGCAGGTTTCAGTGGTGCATTGCGCGCGCTGACCACGAGTGGTTTGAGCGCACCAGCGTGGGCTGTCAGATCAGATCTGGCCGTCAGTTCGACCAGCCGCAAACTGGCCCCCGCCAACCACTGCCGAGCCTGCCGGGACTTGATCTTGTCCAATACTTTGGCGCTCATGCCGAGCTTCAGGCCCGTAGGGCCGGTGAGGCGTACCAGCAGGAAACTGATCAACAGTTCTGTACGAATTTGCGCCACGACTTCGGCAATGTACTGCGGCGGCAACATCCTCAGCCAACTGGTAAAGGCCGCGAGATGGATGAACATCAACGGCTCATCGCTCAACATCAGCAACACATTGGCGATGGCTTCAGCCGAGGCGTTCAGCAGCGTCTCAAGCTCGCCTTGGGTCAGGTACTCCAGGAGTTTTTCGCTGTTGGTTTGCAGGTCTGCCAGCAGGGCGTAGAGCTGCTTCACGTCATCCCACAAACCGTGCAGCGAACGCTCGAAACCGCGCCAGTCTGCCTGTTGCAGCATGCCGTAGCGCTGGGTGAACCCTGCCTCGGAAAAACCTGCCCACAAGGGCTCGAATTCGCTCGTCCATTCGTTACGCAACCAGTCTTCCAGCTCGCCGATCACGTCCTGATAGGAGGCATAGAGTGCTTTGACGTGCTCAGCCGAAACATTGGGAAAGAAGGTGATGCGATAACGCTGGCCGCGCCAGCATTCGGGGATTTCGAGGATGCCGCTGGGGCCAATGGTTTCGTGGACGGGCTCACCGAACGTCAGTTCACCATTGCGCTGCGAGATAACCGGTTCGAGCGTCACCGGCGTATTGCCGATCGGCACGAAGCGCGCGGCCTCAAACAGGTGCACCAGGGTCAACGGACCGCTGGCGGGACACATGGCGAGCGTCGAACTGACAGGGGTGGTTGAATCCTTCGGTGCGCTGAGCCGAACTTCGTTGCCGACCTTGAACACTTGCTCGACATTCAGCGCCCCACCGGTCCAGAAGTGTTCTGCCCAGGCGTCGTAGTCGTTGAGGCAGAGTCGAAAATCACCGAGCAACGCTTCGACGTCCGGCTGATCGGGGTTCATGGCGGCGACCACCAGCAGGCCGATGGCATTGTTCAAGGCCAGGACCTTGTCAGGTTCGAACATTCGCAGTCCCTCGCGCTGATTAATCTGGAGCGCAAGACTTTGCGGGGGATCAACAAGGAAAGAAGTCGGGAAAGGAGGTGTTTGGTGTAGGGGAAATCGCTAAATCATCGCGGGCGCCGAGACACAGTTTTTTGTATCCCCCAGGCATTGCCCGTTGCTCTCTGCCAACCGCGCTCGCTATGCTGCTGAAACCTTTAATTCACCACCGACCCGGTCGTGCCTTAGCCGCTCCTGGGATGTCATGAGAAAACGGATCAGATGCGATGAATGCACCCTTGGATGAGTTCGGCCCGATCAAGGCCGTGATTTTCGACATGGACGGCTTGTTGCTGGACACCGAGGGCATTTACACCGAGGTCACGTCCATCATAGCCGAGCGTTATGGCCGGACCTTCGACTGGAGCGTCAAACAGAACATCATCGGTCGTGGCGCGGGTGATCTGGCACGCTATGTGGTCGAGGCGCTGGACCTGCCAATCACCGCCGAAGAATTCCTGGTGATCCGCGAACCCTTGATGCGCGAGCGTTTTCCGACGGCGCTGGCGATGCCTGGCGCAGAGGAGCTGGTTCGGCACTTGAAGGCCAACAACATTCCTATTGCGGTGGGCACCAGTTCTTCACGTCAGTCGTTCGGCCAGAAAACCACCTTGCACCGCGACTGGTTCGCGCTGTTCGACTTCATCGTCACCGCTGATGACCCGGAAGTGGGCGCGGCCAAACCAGCGCCGGATATCTTCCTGACGGCAGCACGGCGCCTGGGTGTCGCGCCTGAGGATTGTCTGGTGTTCGAGGATTCACCGTTCGGCGTCACCGCGGCGAAAGCAGCGGGGATGACGGCGATTGCGATCCCGGATGCGGCGATGGCCGATGAAAAGTACGCACATGCCGATGGCATTCTTCGTACGTTGAAGGCGTTCAAGCCCGGTGCCTGTGGCCTGCCGGCACTCGAGTGGGCTTAACACCGGTAAATGCGGGAGTGCGCTTATGTGGCGAGGGGGCTTGCCCCCGTTGGACTGCGCAGCAGTCCCAAAACCTGAACATTCGGTTTGTGAAATACAAACAGAATCCAGATATTGGGGTTGCTTCGCGACCCAACGGGGGCAAGCCCCCTCGCCACATAAGCCCGCACAAGTGACCTGTATCAGGCGCCGAAACCACCGTCGATGGTCAGGCTGGCACCCGTGATATAGCCGGCTTCAGGGCCGACAAGATAGGCGACGAAGCTGGCGATTTCTTCCACTTTGCCGTAACGACCCACGGCCATCAGCGGGATCAGGCTTTCAGCGAAGTCGCCGCTGGCGGGGTTCATGTCAGTGTCGACCGGGCCCGGTTGCACGTTGTTTATGGTGATACCCCGTGGGCCGAGGTCGCGGGCCAGGCCTTTGGTCAGGCCGACCAGCGCCGATTTGCTCATGGCGTACGGGCCACCACCGGCGAAGGGCATGCGCTCGGCATTGGTGCTGCCGATGTTGATGATGCGACCGCCTTCGGTCATATGTCTGGCCGCTTCCTGAGTGGCGATGAACACACTGCGTACGTTGATGGCCAAGGTCTGGTCGAAGTCTTCGAGTTTGAAGTCTTCCAGCGGAGCGACGGCCAGAACGCCTGCGTTGTTGACCAGGATGTCCAGGCGACCGAAGGCTTCGACGGTGGCATTAACGGCATTGCGAATCGCGACGGCATCGGCGCTGTCGGCCTTGATGGCCAGGGCTTTGCCGCCAGCGCCGGTGATGCTGTTTTGCAACTCTTCTGCTTTGGCGGTGGAGCTGACGTAAGTGAAGGCGACGGTAGCGCCTTCGGCAGCCAGGCGTTTGACGATGGCAGCACCGATGCCGCGTGAACCGCCTTGAATCAGAGCTACTTTACCGCTGAGGTGTTGAGTGGTCATGTCGATCTCCAGAAATTCAAGGCGGGCTGCCTTGTTGTTGGAGTCGAGTATCGACCTCGCATTACCCGCCGGGTAGACCGTCATTGCTATAGTCTGTGTAAACCAAAAGTTTATAGTGACGCTTATGGAAACCTTCAGCAGTATCGAATGCTTCGTGCGCAGCGCCGAGGTCGGCAGCTTCGCGGAAGCGGCGCGGCGCTTGAGTCTGACGCCCGCAGCGGTTGGAAAAAGCGTTGCCAAGCTGGAGGCGCGACTGGGTGTGCGGCTTTTCCAGCGCAGCACGCGTAGCTTGACGCTCACCGAGGCCGGTCAGCTGTTTCTCGGCGAAGTCAGCGCCAGCCTGCACACGATCCAGAATGCCGTGGCCAACCTGGCCAGTGCCGAAGGACGTCCGGCAGGCACGCTCAAGGTCAGTATGGGGACGGTGTTCGGGCGTTTGTACATCGTGCCGTTGCTGGGAGAGTTTCTGCGGCGTTTTCCGGCGATCAACCCGGACTGGCATTTCGATAACCGCCAGGTCGACCTGATCGGCCAGGGTTTCGATGCGGCAATTGGTGGCGGATTCGAGCTGCCCCAAGGCGTGGTGGCACGCAAGTTGACGCCCGCCCATCGGGTATTGGTGGCTTCAGCCGAGTACCTCGCGGGGCACGAGACGATCGTCGAGCCCGACGACCTCAAACACCACGACGGCATCTTGATACGCTCGCCGCAGACGGGGCGCGTGCGTTCCTGGCAGTTGACCAGTCGCGCCCGGCAACACAGCCCGCTGACACTCAAGGCCCGGATGACCATGAGCGATTCGGAAGCTGCCTGCGCCACGGCGGCTCAGGGGTTGGGCATTGCGTTGGTGAGCATGCCATTTGCCGTGGGTTATCTGGATACCGGGGCGTTACAGCGGGTGTTGCCTGACTGGTACGTCGATGACGGCAACATCTCCATCTATTACGCCGAACACAAACTGCTACCGGGCAAGACCCGGGCGTTTGTCGATTTCATTATCGAGCAGTTTGCGGAGCAGGGGTTGGGGCAGCGGTTCAGTGCGCTTTGAACCTGGCTTGAGGCCGAGGTGTGGCCATCGCGGGCAAGCCTCGCTCCCACAGGGTTTTGAGTCGTATCGTAATGATGTAAACGACACAAAACCCTGTGGGAGTGTGGCTTGCCCGCGATGAACGATAACGCGGTCTATCTGCCAAACCGCCCCGGCCAACCAATAATGGTCTTCGGCCGAGGCGTCGCATACGTCCGCACTTTCGACGTCGACAACCCCAGCCGCACCAGCGATTCGGCAATGGTCACAGCCGCCGTCACACCATCCACCACCGGCACACCGGTGCGCTGACGAATCTGCTCATCCAACCCGGCCATGCCGCCGCAGCCCAGGCAGATCACCTCGGCCTTGTCTTCACTCACCGCCAGTTCCGCCTGGCGAACAATTGCCTCCAGCGCACGCTCTGGATCGGACTCCAGTTCCAGCACCGCCAACCCGCTGGCCCGTACCGACGCACAACGGTCCCAGAGCCCGGACAGTTTGAGGCGATCCTCGATCAGCGGCACGGTGCGGTCAAGGGTGGTGACCACTGAATAGGCGTGCCCGAGGAACATCGCGGTGCTGGCGCCGGCATCGGTGATGTCCACTACCGGCACGTTAAGTAGCTCCTGCAAACCTTCGCGGCCGTGCTCGCCATAACCGGCCTGGATGACCGCATCGAAGGGCTGATCGTAGGACATGACCCGATCCATCACCGCGATAGCAGCCAGATAACTTTCGAAATTGCCTTCGATAGAGTCGGCACCAAAATGCGGGGTCAGGCCGATGATTTCGGTGCCGGGTGAGGCCACGGATTGAGCCTGACGGGCAATGGCCTGGGTAATGGATTCGGTGGTGTTGACGTTGACCACGAGAATTCGCATGGGAGGTCCTTTTATAGCGAAGTGGTTCTGCGGCCCGACGTTGCCAGGCCGCCCGGGGATCAATGGCTGACGTTATCGACCGCGATGGCTTCACCGCTGACATCTGCGTAGTAACGCTGCCGTTTGGCGATGATCAGGTAGAGCATCCCGGCAATCCCGGCGCCAATCAGCCAGGAGAACGGTGAAATGCTGTCGAAACCTGGCACCAGGGCCAGGATAATGGCGATCAAGGCAGCCGGAATGAACGCCGCCACGGCACGCAAATTGACCCCATGACTGTAGTAATAATCGCCATTGGGATCTTCGCTGTACAGCTGCGGCACGTTGATCCGGCCTTTTCGTACCTGCCAGTAGTCGACCATGATCACCCCGTACAACGGGCCGAGCAGGGCTCCGAGGCCGGACAAGAAATAGACGATCACCAGCGGGCTGTTGTAGAGGTTCCACGGCAGGATCAGCACCGCGATGGTCGCACTGATCAGCCCGGCGCGGCGGAAGGTCAGGTACTTGGGCGCCAGGTTACTCAGTACGAAGGCCGGGGCCACGAAGTTGGCCATGATGTTCACCGCCACGGTGACAATCAGAAACGCCAGGCAACCGAGTACCAGAAAGAAGGTGTTGGGAATCGACGCGATGATCTCCGTCGGGCTTTCGATGATCCGGCCATTGATCTGAAATTGCGCACCGCACAGTAGGACCGTGATCCCGGCGAATACCAGAATGTTGACGGGCAGACCCCAGAAGTTACCCACCCGGATGGTCTTTCGGCACGGCGAGGAGCGGGCGAAGTCGCAGAAATTCAGGATCAGCGTGCCGTAGATCGACAGCCACAATGCGCCACCCGCAAAGATGTTGCGCCACATCTCGCCACCGCTCAGCGGCTCGCGAATCGACCAGGCGATAGTTGCGTTGGCCTGGAAGTACATCCACCCGGCAAGGGAGGCGACGGTCAGCAAAATCACCGGGCCGGCAAACGCCTCGTAGCGTCGAACCATTTCCATGCCATAGGCCAGGATCGCCAACTGCACGAACCAGATCGCCACGAAACATACCCAACCCAGGCTCGACAGCCCGAGGATCGAGTTGTGGTCGTAATCGGCGAAGCCGGGGTGCACCGCCGTCAACAAAACGCGAAAGACCACTGACGCCAGGTATGTCTGAATCCCGAACCAGGCAATGGCGATAACGGCGCGAATCAATGCCGGAATCTGCGCCCCGTGGATACCGAAACTGATCCGGCTGATCACCGGAAACGGCACACCGGTTTTCTGGCCCATGTAACCGGAAAGGTTCATGAAGCAATACACCAGCGCCGCGCCGATTCCCAGGGATAGCAGAATCTGCCAGCCGCCCAGCCCCAGTGCATACAGACCAATGGCGAAGGAGTAGTTGGCAATGTTGTGCACGTCGTTGGTCCACAGGGCAAAGATACTGTAACGACCCCAACGCCGGCCTTCAGCCTTGGTCGGCGCCAGGTCCTTGTTGTGCAGGCGAGGGCTGAGTACCACGGGTGGTTGAAATGTTTGATCATGAATGGCGGAGGTGGAAGGTGGGGAGGGCAGATCCAGCGCGATGTTGTTATTGGAGAGGCTAGTACGCATTCCGGCAGGCTCCTGAAGCTCGTTGCCGCGATGACTGTGCATGAGCATGAACTCGACAAATCTTCGTCGCGGCGGAAGAGCATCATTGGTTACGGGGCATCTGCAGCCTGTACGGGATAGGGCGCTTCAGGCTGCGGATATAAAGTGTGTGTATGTTTTGAATTTAATTGTATACAAAACATATGCTCACTTAAGCCAAATCTATGCCATCCAGTGATCTATAAAATTTAACGCTTATTTCTATTTGTTATTTATTGAAGCTAAGTAGCTGAAACAATGGCGATATAAGTTGACCAATTGAACAGGTATTTATTTTTGCCGGGGTTTTGTGGCAGTGTTCGACTGAGGAAGTCAGGACGGGGAGATGTAACTTTTTGGGGCGCTTAAACTAAAAGTGCATACAGATATGGCACTTACGGTGACATTTCTGTGTACACAATTATCCGGATTGACCCAGGACCAGTGTGGGAGCGGGCTTGCTCGCGAAGAGGCAGTCACATTCAACACTGATGTTGACTGACAGTCCGCCTTCGCGAGCAAGCCCGCTCCCACAGGGGATTGACGTGGGCGGGGCGGGGATTACGCTTTGGATTTGCTGATGATGTTTCCGGCATGCAGCCCGCATTCTTTCTGCGTGGCTTCTTCCCACCACCAACGACCTTCGCGCTCATGCTGGTTCGGCAATACCGGGCGGGTGCAAGGCTCGCAGCCGATGCTGATAAAGCCGCGCTCATGCAGGCTGTTGTACGGCAGCTCCAGCATGCGGATGTAGCCCCAGATCTCTTCGCTGGTCATTTGCGCCAGCGGGTTGAATTTGTACAGGGTGCGTTCCGGGGTCGAGAACGCGGTATCGATTTCCAGCACCGCGACCGCACTGCGGGTGCCCGGGCTCTGGTCCCGACGCTGGCCGGTGGCCCAAGCGGTCACACCCGAGAGCTTGCGACGCAACGGCTCGATCTTGCGGATGCCGCAGCACTCGCCATGGCCGTCCTTGTAGAAACTGAACAAGCCCTTTTCCTTCACGAAAGGTTCGAGCTTGGTGTAGTCCGGCGATACCACTTCGATATCGATCTTGTAGTGCTCGCGCACCTGTTCGATGAAGCGGTAGGTCTCGGGGTGCAAGCGGCCGGTGTCGAGGCTGAACACTTTGACGTTCTTGTTCAGCTTCCAGGCCATGTCCACCAGCACCACATCCTCGGCGCCGCTGAAAGAGATCCACAGGTCATCGCCGAACTCGGCGAACGCGAGTTTCAGGATGTCCTGGGCGGATTTGTTGGTATAGGTCGTGGCGAGTTCCACGACATCGAACGATGGGCTCATCAGGGCGGCTTCCTACAGGTCGGTGGCGCTGGGCGCTCTATATGTGCCTGATGGTAACAAAATCCTGCGGCGGCTGGTGCGCCCTCTGCGTTGCACAGAGAAGGACGAGTCGCTAGAGTTCGGCAGTCCTTTTGCTCGCTCGACTCAATAAACAGTACAAAATGGGAGTGTCTTGTGGAAATTGCCTGTCTGGATCTTGAAGGTGTGCTGGTCCCGGAAATCTGGATCGCCTTTGCCGAAAAAACCGGGATTGACTCCCTCAGGGCCACCACTCGGGACATTCCCGACTACGACGTGTTGATGAAGCAGCGGTTGCGGATTCTCGACGAACATGGCCTGAAGCTTTCCGACATCCAGGAAGTGATCGCCACGCTCAAGCCTCTGGACGGCGCCAGCGAATTCGTCGACTGGCTGCGTGAGCGCTTTCAGGTGGTGATTCTGTCAGACACCTTTTACGAGTTTTCCCAGCCGCTGATGCGTCAACTGGGCTTCCCGACCTTGCTTTGCCATCGTCTGATTACCGACGATGCCGGTCGGGTCACGGGCTATCAGTTGCGTCAGAAAGATCCCAAGCGTCAGTCGGTGCTGGCGTTCAAGAGCCTCTACTATCGGGTGATCGCGGCGGGGGATTCCTACAACGACACGACGATGCTGGGCGAAGCCGATGCGGGGATTCTGTTCCATGCGCCGGACAATGTGATTCGCGAATTTCCACAGTTCCCGGCGGTGCACAGTTTTGCCGAGTTGAAGCAAGAGTTCATCAAGGCTTCGAATCGGGCGTTGAGTTTGTAGTCGTCAGGGATGGCCCCATCGCGGGCAAGCCCGCTCCCACAGGATTTGTGTTGATCGACACATAACCTGTGGGAGCGGGCTCCCGCGATGCTTTTAAAGATTTTGCAAGGTATCGAGCAGTACCTTCACCTTGGTAATCGATTCCTGATATTCCGCCTGCCAGTCCGAATCTGCGACGATCCCGCCGCCACCCCAGCAACACACCTGCCCATCCTTGACCAGCAAACTGCGGATGGCGATGGAGCTGTCCATCTCGCCGCGCACGTCCAGGTACAGCAATGAACCGCAGTACAACCCACGACGGGTCGGTTCCAGCTCATCAATGATCTGCATCGCGCGAATCTTTGGTGCGCCGGTAATCGAGCCGCCGGGGAAGCTGCCGGCGATCAAATCCAGCGCATCCTTGTCATCCGCCAGCTCGCCGGTAACGCTGCTCACCAGGTGATGAACGTTCGGGTAGCTTTCCAGACTGAACAACTCCGGCACCCGCACCGAGCCGATGCGGCAGGTACGGCCGAGGTCGTTGCGCAGCAGATCGACGATCATCAGGTTTTCCGCGCGATCTTTGGGGCTGGCCAGTAGTTCGGCGGCGTTCGCCGCATCTTCAGCAGCAGTCAGGCCGCGGGGGCGGGTGCCTTTGATCGGGCGGGTTTCAACGTGACGCTCGCTGACTTTGACGAAGCGCTCCGGCGACAGGCTCAGCACGGCGTCGCCGTCGGGCAGGCTCTGGAAGCCGGAAAACGGTGTCGGGCACGCCGCCCGCAGCGCGCAGTACGCGGCCCATGGGTCGCCCTGGCATTGCGCGCGAAAGCGCTGGGCGAAGTTGACCTGATAGCAGTCGCCGGCCTGGATGTACTGCTGAATGCGTTCGAAGGCTTGTCGATAGTCATCGGCGCTCAGGTCGGCACTCATCGGGCCGTCCAGTTTGAAAGGCTCGATTTGCTGAGGTGCAGGTTGCGTGAACAGTTCGATCAGCCGCTGTCGTTCGCTGTCGATCAGCGCCGGGTGGAACACCAGTTGGCTGGTGGCCAAGTGGTGATCACTGATCAGGGCCCAGTCGTACAGCCCAAAACGTGCGTCGGGCAATTGCAGGTCGTCCCGTGCCTGGTTCGGCAGGTTTTCCAGATGCCGGCCGAAGTCGTAGCTCAGATAACCGATCAGGCCACCGGCGAAAGGCAGGTCGAAAGGAACAGTGGCTTCGCCGAGTCGCGTCAGATTGTCGCGAAGGCGTTGCAGGAAATGGTTGCCGCTTTCATCCGGTAACACGGCCAGTTGCTCCAGCGGCCAGGCGCTGAGCAGGTCATAACGCCCACGCTCGGCGCTCGGCCGGCCGCTGTCGAGCAGCACGGCGCCGGGGGCATGACGAATCGCCGCGAAGTACTCGGCGGGGTTGGCGCGATAGGGCAGCGGGTGTACGGAACAGGTCAACATGGGCGGGGCAGATCAGCCATCGAGGCGGGGGAGCGATTGTAGTCCTCTGCAGGATTTGCTCCTAGAGGGGATGTCGGGGATTGGCAGGTTGAGAGCTTCAGTGACGGCCAGTCAGCCATCGCGAGCAGGCTCGCTCCCACAGGGTTGAGCGTGGTCCTTGTGGGAGCGAGCCTGCTCGCGATGGCAGCGCCTCGGTCTCGGATCAACCCTCAACCGCAGGAATATGCCCAAACATTTCCTGAACGAACTCCACGCGTTCCTGCGCTGTTTCGATGATCCCGCGGGCCTGTAATTCTTCCAGTCGCGCTTCGACTGCGTGGGTACGCAACGTCAACCCGCAATCGTTGGCGATTTGAATGTTCAGCCCGGGCCGGGCGTTAAGCTCAAGAATCAGCGGGCCTTTTTCCTGGTCGAGCACCATATCGACACCGATGTAACCCAACCCGCACAGCTCATAGCAGCCGGCCGCGAGCTTCATGAAACCGTCCCAGTAGGGCAGTTGCACGCCGTCCACTGCGTTGGTGGTGTCCGGGTGTTTATTGATGATGTTGTTCAGCCAGGTGCCGCGCAATGTCAGGCCTGTAGCCAGATCGACACCGACGCCGATGGCGCCTTGGTGCAGGTTGGCCTTGCCGCCAGACTGGCGGGTCGGCAAGCGCAACATGGCCATCACCGGATAGCCCATCAGCACGATGATGCGAATGTCCGGCACACCTTCATAGCTGATGCTTTTGAAGATCTGGTCCGGGGTCACGCGGTATTCGATCAGCGCGCGGTCACGGTGACCGCCGAGGGAATACAGGCCGGTGAGGATGCTGGAAATATGGTGCTCGATTTCCTCATGGCTGATGATCTTGCCCGACACCGTGCGATAGCGGCCCTCGAAGCGGTCGGCAATTACAATAATGCCGTCACCGCCGGCGCCCTGGGCGGGTTTGACCACGAAATCGGTACGCCCGCCGATGATCTCGCCGAGGTTGTCGATTTCCTTCTCGGTGGAGATCACGCCGTACAGTTCCGGCACGTGGATGCCGGCGGCGATGGCGCGCTCCTTGGTGATGATCTTGTCATCGACGATCGGGTACAGGCTGCGCTTGTTGTACTTGAGCACGTAGTCTGCGTTGCGCCGATTGATCCCCATGATGCCCCGGGCCTCCAGGGCTTTCCAGGTCTTCCAGAGACCGAACATCAGGCTTCAGCCTTCTTCAGGAAAGCCTTGAAACGCACCAGTTCGGTCAGGCGATAACCGCGATAGCGACCCATGGCCAGCATGAAACCCACCAGGATCAGCAGGATCGCCGGGAAGGTGAATACGAAGTACACCAACTCAGGCACGCTCATGATCAAGTGCGCCAGGGAGGCGGCGAACAACGTGCCGATCGCCACTTTCATGGCATGGCCGCCACCGCGCTCTTCCCAGGTGATCGACAGGCGTTCGATGGTCATGGTCAGAATCACCATCGGGAACAGCGCCACCGACAAGCCGCGCTCCAGGCCGAGTTTATGGCTGAACAGGCTGATCGCCGCGATCAGCACCACCACGAAGGTCAGTACCACCGACAGCCTCGGCAACATTTGCAGCTTCAAGTGTTCAAGGTAGGAGCGTAGCGACAGCCCCAGCGCCGTAATGATTGTAAACAGCACAATACCGAAGCCGAGCTGGGTTTCCCGGAAGGCGAGGGCGATCAGCACCGGGGTAAAGGTGCCGAGCGTCTGAATGCCGATCAGGTTGCGCAGGATCAGGATCACCAGCACGCCGATCGGGATCATCACCATGATCATGAAGGTTTGCTGGGTTTGCAGCGGCAGGCCGTACAGCGAGTAGTCGAGGAAGTTGGCGTCGGAGTTTTCGTCGGTCAGCTTGGCCAGGCGAATGGCGTTCATTTCGCTGTTGTTCAGGCTGAAGGTGACATTGGCTTTTTTGCCGCCATCGACGGTGATCAGGTTTTCATCGCCCGTCCACCACAGCAAGCGGTCGGTGGGCAGGCCCTGTTCGCCGGTTTCCGGGTTGAAGTACAGCCAGTCGGTGCCGTTGAAGCTGCGCAACCAGAGTTCAGGGATTTGCGGCTGATCGGCCACCAGGCGAACGGTGTGAACCTTTTCCACCGGCACGTGGGCGATGGACAGTACCAGCTCGACGATTTTGGCTTTGTTCGCGGTGGACGGATCGCCGGCCAGCAGCAGTTTTACGTTGTCGTCGTTGAGGTTGTTGACACGCTTGATGGCTTCGCCAATGAACGTTTCGACGTCGGCCGAATGCTGGCGGATCGGCGCGAGCAGGCCTTCGGCGGCAATTTTTTCAGGACCTTCGACGGTGATGCTGTCGCGGAAGGTCGGGCCTTTGACCTTGGATTTTTCACCGCTGTAGCGCTTGGTCAACACCAGACGGTAATAAAGGGTCTGGTTGCCCTTGGCCCGACGCGCCGACCAGGTGACCTTGCGGTTGCCGTCGACACGGTTCACCGCCACGCCGTAGTTATTGGAAATGAAACTCTCGTTGAGGCTCACGTAGTCGCGGCTCAGCGGCGGCACGAACATCTGGATCTTGATCGGATCCTTGGCGTTGGCGACGAACTCGACCTTGGCGTCGATGTTCCACAAGTCGTCGGTAGCGTCTTCGGTCACCGGAATTCCGAGCACGAAAATCTGATAGGCCGTAACTGAAATGCCCAGCACCACCAGGATGGCGATCAGCAATTTCAGATGGAGGGTAAGAGAGCGCATTGGAATTACTCTGCGGTATGTGCGTCGGTGGCGCAGGCGGGTTTGCCAGCAGCGTATTTAAGACTGGGGTCGACCAGCGCATCGAAACGTTTGAGTGCCTCGGAGCCGATCAAGAGCGGGTATTGGAAGGCGCTGCGGTCGGTCAAGTTCACTTCGATGCTGCGTAACGCCGAACCCATGCAGATATCCAGCTCGATGACCGGACGGGCGGTGTACTTCTTGCCTTCTTCCGGGTCGTAGTCACCGGCCCGGCGCTTGATCTTGCTGACACGGGCCAGCGGTCGTTCGATCGGGTGCGAATGCGCGGCGTCGATAGCCAGATAGAAGCGCACCCAGGACTCGCCATTGCGTTTAAAACGTTTGATGTCGCGAGCACTCAGCGAAGCGGTTTTCGCCCCGGTGTCGAGTTTGGCGGCGACTTGCAGATTGATGCCATCCAGCGAAGCGTACTCATTGAGGCCGTACACAGTCTTTTCCCCTGCCGCGGCGAAACCTGGCAGGCCAAAAAGACAAAGAAATGTGGTGAAGGGCTTGAGTCTCATAAATCCTGGTGCGCAGCGGTCCGTTCTTCAATTCAAGGCCCTGGCATTGCTGCACAAGCTCCCTCGTATGCCTATCCGATTTTTATGACAGGCAATGCAGATGACAAGCAAATGCGGGCGGCATTCTAGCACGGTGGGTATATGGCGCCAGCGTTGGCCGACGGCTATAACTTGAGGTGTTGCTTCCTTATGGTGCAGCGGGTTATTAGACGATTGTCGACAATGTCGAATTATCCTTTGACGTAACCGGCCATATTCGCTAGTTTTTGCGGCATTGCTTTTAAAGGTGTCGACAATATGCTGGATCAACTCGATCCCCCGGTCACAGTTCAGGACGACTCGGAAACACTTTCCGAAAACGTCTTCCGACGCATTCAGGCGGCCATCGTCAAAGGCGAGATCGCCCCGGGCAGCAAGATCTCCGAGCCGGAGCTGGCGCGCACCTACGGCATCAGCCGTGGGCCGTTGCGTGAGGCGATTCACCGTCTGGAAGGCCAGCGCCTGCTGGTTCGCGTGCCGCACGTCGGGGCGCGGGTGGTGTCGCTGAGCCACGCTGAATTGCTGGAACTCTACGAAATTCGTGAATCCCTGGAAGGCATGGCGTGCCGTCTGGCGGCTGAACGCATGACAGTCGAAGAAATCGACGAACTGCGTCGGGTGCTGGAAACCCATGAGCGCGATGCGGCGTTTCAGGCCGGTGTCGGCTACTACCAGCAGGAAGGCGATTTCGACTTTCATTACCGGATCATCCAGGGCAGCGGCAACCGCACCCTGACCCAGATGCTGTGCGGTGAGCTCTATCAACTGGTGCGCATGTACCGCATCCAGTTTTCCACCACGCCCAATCGGCCGCGCCAGGCGTTTGCCGAACACCACCGAATTCTCGATGCCATCGCCGACCGTGACGGTGAATTGGCCGAGTTGTTGATGCGTCGTCACATCGGCGCCTCCAAACGCAATATCGCCCGTCACTACCAGGACGGCGCTAACCCGACAGCCACTGAACGAGGTGAGTCATGAGTTCCAACAAGAGCACTCCAGGCCAGCGTTTCCGCGATGCGGTCGCCAGCGAACATCCGCTGCAAGTGGTCGGCACGATCAACGCCAACCACGCACTGCTGGCCAAGCGCGCCGGTTTCAAGGCTATTTACCTGTCGGGTGGCGGGGTGGCTGCCGGCTCTCTGGGCGTGCCTGATCTGGGGATTACCGGTCTGGATGACGTGCTGACCGACGTACGTCGGATCACTGACGTCTGCGACTTGCCGCTGTTGGTGGACGTGGACACCGGTTTCGGTTCTTCGGCGTTCAACGTCGCCCGTACCGTGAAGTCGATGATCAAGTTCGGCGCGGCGGCGATTCACATCGAAGACCAGGTCGGCGCCAAGCGCTGCGGTCATCGTCCTAATAAAGAGATCGTCTCGCTGCAGGAAATGGTCGACCGCATCAAAGCGGCCGTCGATGCCCGGACCGACGACAGCTTCGTGATCATGGCCCGCACCGACGCCCTGGCGGTGGAAGGTCTTGAATCTGCGCTGGAACGCGCGGCCGCATGCATCGAAGCCGGCGCCGACATGGTGTTCCCGGAAGCCATCACCGAGCTTGAGATGTACAAGCTGTTCGCCAGCCGCGTGAAAGCGCCGATCCTGGCCAACATCACCGAATTTGGCGCGACGCCGCTGTACACCACCGAGCAGCTCGCCGCAGCCGATGTGTCGCTGGTGCTGTACCCGCTGTCGGCGTTCCGCGCGATGAACAAAGCCGCGGAAAACGTCTACACCGCGATCCGCCGCGACGGCACGCAACAGAACGTCATCGACACCATGCAGACGCGCATGGAGCTTTACGATCGCATTGACTACCACACCTTCGAGCAAAAGCTCGATGCGTTGTTTGCGGCGAAGAAATGAAGATCAAGAGATCGCAGCGAGGCTGCGATCTTTC
This sequence comes from Pseudomonas lini, assembly GCF_964063345.1. Classification (NCBI taxonomy): domain Bacteria; kingdom Pseudomonadati; phylum Pseudomonadota; class Gammaproteobacteria; order Pseudomonadales; family Pseudomonadaceae; genus Pseudomonas; species Pseudomonas lini. The sequence continues at coordinate 1,136,044 of NZ_OZ061318.1, read as the reverse complement.
GGCATCACAAAGAACCTGATGAAACACAATTTGCCGATTCCCTAACAAATTCAAGAAAACTGGAGACAGCAATGGCCGAAGCAAAAGTACTCAGTGGCGCCGGGCTCCGTGGCCAGGTTGCCGGACAAACCGCACTGTCCACCGTGGGCCAGTCGGGCGCAGGCCTGACCTATCGCGGCTATGACGTTCGCGAACTGGCGGCTGACGCACAATTCGAAGAAGTGGCTTACCTGCTGCTGTACGGGGAGCTGCCAACCAAAGCGCAACTCGCTGCCTACACCGAGAAACTGAGCAAGCTGCGCGACCTGCCGCAAGCGCTGAAAGAAGTGCTGGAACGCATCCCCGCCGACGCCCACCCGATGGACGTTATGCGCACCGGTTGCTCGTTCCTGGGCAACATCGAACCGGAGAAAGACTTCTCCGAACAACACGACGTGACCGACCGCCTGCTGGCCGCGTTCCCGGCGATCATGTGCTACTGGTATCGCTTCAGCCACGACGGCAAACGCATCAATTGCGTGACCGACGAAGCCTGCATCGGCGGCCATTTCCTGCACCTGCTGCACGACAAGAAACCGAGCGAGTTGCACGTCAAAGTGATGAACGTTTCGCTGATCCTCTACGCGGAACACGAGTTCAACGCCTCGACGTTCACCGCACGGGTTTGTGCATCGACCCTGTCGGACATGTACTCCTGCGTCACGGCGGCCATTGGCTCGCTGCGCGGTCCGCTGCACGGCGGCGCCAACGAAGCGGCAATGGAAATGATCGAGCGCTTCAGCTCGCCGGAAGAAGCGATCAAAGGCACCCTCGGCATGCTCGAGCGCAAGGACAAGATCATGGGCTTCGGCCACGCGATCTATAAGGACAACGATCCGCGCAACGAGGTGATCAAGGGCTGGTCGAAAAAACTCGCAGACGAAGTCGGCGACACCGTGTTGTTCCCGGTTTCCGAAGCCATCGACAAGACCATGTGGGAGCAGAAGAAACTGTTCCCGAACGCCGACTTCTACCATGCGTCGACGTACCACTTCATGGGCATTCCGACCAAGTTGTTCACACCGATCTTCGTCTGCTCGCGCCTGACCGGCTGGGCGGCGCATGTGTTCGAACAACGTGCCAACAACCGCATCATCCGCCCGAGTGCCGAATACGTCGGCGTCGAACAGCGCAAGTTCGTGCCAATCGAACAACGCTGACTGGGGGAGGCCTGACACAGGGATTTGAACGTTACGCAAATCCCTGTGGGAGCGGGCTTGCCCGCGATGACGGAGTCACATTCGACATAAATGTCGCCTGACCCACCGCAATCGCGGGCAAGCCCGCTCCCACAGGGGTTGTGTTGAATTCAAACCGAATGCCAGGCGCCCACCCTTTGAAACCACCGTGACCGAGTCCTGACGATGAACACTGAATTCCGCAAACCGCTGCCCGGCAGCCATCTGGATTATTTCGACGTCCGCGCGGCGGTCGATGCCATTGCGCCCGGCGCCTACGACACCCTGCCGTACACCTCCCGCGTGCTGGCGGAAAACCTCGTGCGTCGCTGCGACCCGGCCACGCTCACCGAATCCCTGAAGCAATTCATCGAGCGCAAACGCGATCTCGATTTCCCGTGGTTCCCGGCCCGCGTGGTGTGCCACGACATTCTTGGCCAGACCGCTCTGGTCGACCTCGCCGGCCTGCGCGATGCCATCGCCCTGCAAGGTGGCGATCCGGCGCAAGTGAACCCGGTGGTGCCGACGCAGTTGATCGTTGACCACTCCCTGGCCGTTGAACGCGGTGGCTTCGATCCCGAGGCGTTCGAGAAGAACCGCGCCATCGAAGACCGTCGCAACGAAGACCGTTTTCACTTCATCAACTGGACCAAAAAAGCCTTCAAGAACGTCGATGTGATCCCGCCGGGCAACGGGATCATGCACCAGATCAACCTGGAGAAAATGTCGCCGGTGATTCAGGTGCGTGACGGCGTGGCCTTCCCCGATACCTGCGTCGGCACCGACAGCCACACCCCGCACGTCGATGCGCTGGGCGTGATCGCCATTGGTGTTGGTGGCCTGGAAGCGGAAAGCGTGATGCTCGGTCGCGCATCGTGGATGCGTCTGCCGGAAAGCGTCGGTGTCGAACTCACTGGCAAACTGCAACCGGGCATCACCGCCACCGACATGGTGCTGGCGCTGACCGAATACCTGCGCAAACAAAAAGTCGTCGGCGCATGGCTGGAGTTTTTCGGTGAAGGGGCTTCGGCGCTGACCTTGGGCGACCGCGCGACCATTTCCAATATGGCCCCGGAATACGGCGCCACGGCGGCAATGTTCTACATCGACCAGCAGACCATCGACTACCTGAAACTCACCGGCCGTGAAGACGAGCAAGTGCAGCTTGTGGAGAACTACGCCAAGCAGACCGGCCTCTGGGCCGACAGCCTGAAAGGCGCGCAGTACGAGCGCGGGCTGAGCTTCGACCTGTCCTCGGTGGTGCGCAACATGGCCGGCCCGAGCAACCCGCACGCCCGTGTCGCTACGTCCGATCTCGCGGCGCAAGGCATCTCCGGCCAGTGGGATGACGTGCCCGGCCAGATGCCGGACGGCGCGGTGATCATCGCCGCCATCACCAGTTGCACCAACACCAGCAACCCACGCAACGTGATTGCCGCGGGCCTGCTGGCGCGCAACGCCAACAAGCTCGGGCTGAGCCGCAAGCCGTGGGTCAAATCCTCGCTGGCGCCGGGCTCGAAAACCGTGGCGCTGTATCTGGATGAAGCCGGGCTGACTAAAGAACTGGAGCAACTCGGCTTCGGCGTCGTGGCCTTCGCTTGCACCACGTGCAACGGCATGTCCGGCGCACTGGACCCGGTGATCCAGCAGGAAATCATCGACCGCGATCTGTACGCCACGGCCGTACTCTCCGGTAACCGTAACTTCGACGGGCGGATTCACCCGTACGCCAAAAACGCATTCCTGGCTTCGCCGCCCTTGGTGGTCGCGTACGCCATCGCCGGGACCATTCGTTTTGACATCGAAAAAGATGTGCTGGGCCTGGACGCGAGCGGCAAGGAAATCCGCCTGAAAGACATCTGGCCGAGCGACGAAGAAATCGACGCGGTGGTGAAAGCTTCGGTCAAACCGGAGCAGTTCCGCCAGGTGTACATTCCGATGTTTGCCATCCACGAAGACACCGGTCCGAAGGTAACGCCGCTGTATGACTGGCGCGAAATGAGCACCTACATCCGTCGTCCGCCGTATTGGGAAGGCGCGCTGGCCGGCGCTCGTCCGCTCAAGGGCATGCGCCCGCTGGCGGTGCTGCCGGACAACATCACCACCGATCACCTGTCGCCTTCCAACGCAATCATGCTCGACAGCGCCGCCGGTGAATACCTGGCGAAAATGGGCCTGCCGGAAGAAGACTTCAACTCCTACGCCACCCACCGCGGCGACCATTTGACCGCGCAGCGCGCGACGTTCGCCAACCCGAAACTGTTCAATGAAATGGTTCAGGAAAACGGCAAGGTCAAGCAGGGTTCCCTGGCGCGAGTCGAGCCGGAAGGCCAGGTCATGCGCATGTGGGAAGCGATCGAAACCTACATGGAGCGCAAGCAGCCGCTGATCATCATCGCAGGCCAAGACTATGGTCAGGGTTCGTCCCGCGACTGGGCGGCCAAAGGTGTGCGTCTGGCGGGTGTGGAAGCGATCGCCGCTGAAGGTTTCGAGCGCATTCACCGCACCAACCTGGTGGGCATGGGCGTGCTGCCGTTGGAGTTCAAATCGGGCACCGATCGTCACACTCTGGCCATCGACGGCAGCGAAACCTACGACGTGATCGGCGACCGCACCCCGCGTGCGACGCTGACGCTGGTGATCAACCGCAAAAATGGTGAGCGCGTCGAAGTGCCGGTGACCTGCCGCCTCGACACCGCCGAAGAAGTGTCGATCTACGAGGCCGGCGGCGTGTTGCAGCGTTTCGCTCAGGACTTCCTCGAAGAATCGGCGGTCGCCGTTTAAATCTCGAAGTGCGGACACGGGATATCAGGCCTGTGTCTGCCTGCTTTTACGATAAGGAGTAGGAGCACCAATGGCTAACGCACCTCAAATTAAAATCCCCGCCACCTACATGCGCGGCGGCACCAGCAAAGGCGTGTTCTTCAGCCTGAAAGACCTGCCCGAAGCGGCACAGATTCCAGGGCCGGCTCGCGATGCGTTGTTGCTGCGAGTGATCGGCAGTCCCGACCCGTACGACAAGCAGATCGACGGCATGGGCGGCGCCACTTCGAGCACCAGCAAAACCGTGATCCTGTCGAAAAGCATTAAGGCCGATCATGACGTCGATTACCTGTTCGGTCAGGTCTCCATCGACAAGCCTTTCGTCGACTGGAGCGGCAACTGCGGCAACCTGTCGGCGGCAGTCGGTTCGTTCGCCATCAGCAATGGCCTGGTGGATGCCAGCCGCATTCCACACAACGGTGTGGCGGTGGTGCGCGTGTGGCAGGCCAACATCGGCAAGACCATCATCGCCCATGTGCCGATCACTAACGGCGAGGTCCAGGAAACCGGCGATTTCGAACTCGACGGCGTGACCTTTCCGGCGGCCGAAGTGCAGCTCGAATTCATGGACCCGGCGGCGGAAGAAGAGGGGGGCGGTGGTTCGATGTTCCCCACCGGCAATCTGGTGGATGACCTCGAAGTGCCGGGCGTCGGTACGCTCAAGGCGACCCTGATCAACGCCGGCATTCCGACCATTTTCATCAATGCCGAAGACATCGGCTACACCGGCACCGAATTGCAAGGCGCGATCAACGGCGACCTGAAGGCCCTGGCGATGTTCGAAACCATCCGCGCTTACGGCGCGCTGCGCATGGGGCTGATTCAGCACCTGGACGAAGCGGCCAAGCGTCAGCACACACCAAAGGTGGCGTTCGTCGCCAAACCGGCGGATTACATTGCGTCCAGCGGCAAGGCGATTGCGGCCATCGACATTGACTTGCTGGTGCGTGCGCTGTCCATGGGCAAACTGCACCACGCGATGATGGGCACGGCAGCGGTGGCCATCGGCACGGCAGCGGCGATTTCCGGCACGTTGGTGAACCTGGCGGCGGGCGGCATCGAGCGCAACGCCGTGCGCTTCGGTCATCCCTCCGGCACCTTGCGCGTGGGCGCCGAGGCCACTCAGGTCAACGATGAATGGACCGTGAACAAAGCCATCATGAGCCGCAGTGCGCGGGTGTTGATGGAAGGTTATGTTCGCGTGCCGGGGGATTGTTTCTAACTTGAATTTAGAAGTCACCCAAAACCCTGTGGGAGCGGCGGTGCGGCGATCCGACTTGCCCGCGATGAGGCCTTCACATTCAACATCTACGTTGGCTGATTCACCGCTATCGCGAGCAAGCTCGCTCCCACAGTGGACTGCATTTCAATAACAAGAATGGCGTTACCCACTAAGATTGATCCTGAACCGAGGTCCCATCAGCGAACCACTGACCGAGTGAATCGAACATGAGCGCCAACGTCGACCTGAACAACCGCCCCGACTACGACACGGTCCTGCAGGACATCGCCGACTACGTCCTCAACTTCAAAACCGAATCTGCCGAGGCGCTGGATACCGCCCGCAATTGCCTGATGGACACCCTCGGCTGCGGTCTGCTGGCCCTGCGTTTCCCCGAATGCACCAAACACCTTGGACCTATCGTCGAAGGCACTGTCGTCCCTTTTGGCGCTCGCGTGCCGGGCACCAGTTACCGTCTCGATCCGGTCAAAGCCGCCTGGGATATCGGTTGCATCGTCCGCTGGCTCGATTACAACGACACCTGGCTCGCCGCCGAATGGGGTCATCCGTCCGATAACCTCGGCGCCATTCTCGCGGTGGCCGATCACCTGTCGCAAAAACGCCTGGCCAATGGTGATACCCCGCTGACCATTCGCGTGGTGCTGGACGCCATGATCATGGCTCACGAAATTCAGGGCGTGATCGCATTGGAAAACTCGTTCAACCGCGTCGGCATCGACCACGTCATCCTGGTGAAAGTCGCCTCGACCGCCGTTACCGCCAAGCTCATGGGCGCCAATCGCGAGCAACTGCTGTCGGCGTTGTCCCATGCCTTTGCCGATGGCCAGGCGCTGCGCACTTATCGGCATGCGCCGAATGCCGGGTCGCGTAAATCCTGGGCAGCGGGGGATGCGTCCAGTCGTGGCGTGCGTCTGGCGGACATTGCGATGCGCGGGGAGATGGGCATTCCCGGTGTGCTGACCGCCAAACAATGGGGTTTCTACGACGTACTGTTCAGCCACACCAACAACGATCTGGCGCTCAAGCCTGAAGACAAACGTGCCTTCAGCTTTTCCCGGCCGTTCGGCAGTTACGTGATGGAAAACGTGCTGTTCAAGATCAGCTTTCCCGCCGAGTTTCACGCGCAAACCGCCTGCGAGGCCGCCGTTACCCTCCACCCATTGGTCAGGAATCGCCTGCATGAAATCGACAGGATCGTCATCACCACCCACGAATCGGCGATCCGCATCATCTCCAAGGTCGGCCCGCTGGCCAACGCTGCGGACCGCGACCACTGCATCCAGTACATGACCGCCGTACCCCTGGTGTTCGGTAATCTGGTGGCCGAGCAATATGAAGACGACTTCCACGCCGTGCATCCGATCATCGACGTGCTGCGCGACAAAATGGTCATCGTCGAAGACCCACGCTTCACCCGCGAATACCTGGAGCCGGACAAACGATCCATCGCCAACGCGGTGCAGGTGTTTTTCAAGGATGGCTCCAGCACCGAGAACGTAGTGGTGGAATACCCGATCGGCCATCGCCGTCGTCGTACCGATGGTATTGCGCTGCTGGAAGACAAGTTCAAGGCCAACCTGGCGACGCGCTTCACGGCGCAGCGCAGTGCCGAGATCTTTGCGTTGTGCAAGGATCAGACGCGGCTTGAGGAGATGGCGGTCAACCGGTTTGTGGATTTGTTTGTGATCTAGTTACACCGAGTCATCGTTCAATCGCGGGCAAGCCCGCTCCCACAGGTTCTCCATTGTTTGCAAGTTTTGCATTCAACATAGATCCCTGTGGGAGGAGACGGCGGTGAACCGTTTTGTGGATTTGTTTGTGATCTAGTTATACCGCGTCATCGTTCAATCGCGAGCAGGCTCGCTCCCACAGGTTCTCCATTGTTTGCAAATTTTGCATTCAACATAGATCCCTGTGGGAGGAGACGGCGGTGAACCGGTTTGTGGATTTGTTTGTGATCTAGTTACACCGAGTCATCGTTCAATCGCGGGCAAGCCCGCTCCCACAGGTTCTCCATTGTTTGCAAATTTTGCATTCAACACAGACCCCTGTGGGAGCGGGCTTGCCCGCGATGGCGGTGGAACAGGCGCCGGAAATTACTTGAACCGCCGCTCCACACCTTTCTCTACTAAAATTTTCGCTGAGATTTCTTCCACGGAGAAATGCGTGGAATTGATGTGGGCAATGTTCTCGCGGCGAAACAGATTCTCCACCTCGCGCACTTCGAATTCACATTGCGCGTAGCTCGAATAACGGCTGTTGGGCTTGCGTTCGTTGCGAATCGCCGTGAGGCGGTCCGGGTCGATGGTCAGGCCGAACAGCTTGTGATGATGGGCGCGCAGCGCGGTTGGCAGTTGCAGGCGCTCCATGTCGTCTTCGGTCAGCGGATAATTGGCGGCGCGGATGCCGAATTGCATCGCCATATACAGGCACGTCGGCGTCTTACCACATCGCGACACGCCCACTAGTATCAGGTCGGCCTTGTCGTAATAGTGGGTGCGGGCGCCGTCGTCATTGTCGAGGGCGAAGTTCACTGCCTCGATGCGCTCCATGTAATTGGAGTTGCCACCGATGGAGTGGGATTTGCCGACGGTGTAGGAAGAATGCTCGGTCAGTTCCTGTTCCAGCGGAGCCAGGAAGGTCGAGAAAATGTCAATCATGAAACCATTGGACGTTGCGAGGATCTCACGAATGTCCTGATTGACAATGGTGTCGAAAATAATCGGACGAAAACCATCGTTTTCGGCGGCTTTGTTGATTTGTTGTACCATGGCCCGCGCTTTATCCGCGTTGTCGATGTAGGGCCGCGTGATTTTGCTGAAGGTAATGTTTTCGAACTGCGCCAACAGGCTTTGACCGAGGGTTTCGGCCGTAATGCCCGTGCCATCGGAGATAAAGAAAGCAGATCGTTTCATTTGCACCTTGGGCCTTAAGCTAGTAACGATTCTTGGATATAGTAGGCGCGATTTGTCGGCCGCCAGTGGCCAGCATTCTCACTTATTTTCCAGGTCCAGGCCATACAGCCGGCAAATGCTCCCCCGAGTCGCCGGCTTCTGAGCTTTTCCAACACAGTTAGTGGAGAGATCACCTTGGTAGAGTACGTAGTTTCCCTCGATAAGCTCGGCGTCCATGATGTAGAGCATGTGGGGGGCAAGAACGCATCCCTGGGCGAGATGATCAGTAACCTTGCAGGTGCCGGTGTATCGGTGCCCGGTGGCTTCGCCACGACAGCTCAGGCATATCGTGACTTCCTGGAACTGAGCGGTCTGAACGATCAGATCCATGCCGCCCTCGACGCGCTGGATGTCGATGATGTCAACGCCTTGGCCAAAACCGGCGCCCAGATCCGTCAATGGATCATGGAAGCCGAGTTTCCCGAGAAGCTCAACGCCGAGATCCGCACCGCGTTCGCCACGCTGTCGGCCGGCAACCCTGACATGGCCGTTGCCGTGCGCTCTTCCGCTACCGCCGAAGACTTGCCGGACGCTTCCTTCGCTGGCCAGCAGGAAACTTTCCTGAACATCCGTGGTGTCGAAAACGTCATTCGCGCCGCCAAAGAAGTGTTCGCTTCCCTATTCAACGACCGTGCGATTTCCTACCGCGTCCACCAGGGCTTCGACCACAAGCTGGTTGCCCTGTCGGCCGGCGTGCAGCGCATGGTCCGCTCCGAAACCGGCACCGCCGGCGTGATGTTCACCCTCGATACCGAATCGGGCTTCCGTGACGTGGTGTTCATCACCGGCGCTTACGGCCTGGGTGAAACCGTCGTACAAGGCGCGGTGAACCCGGATGAATTCTATGTCCACAAAGGCACGCTGGAAGCCGGTCGTCCGGCCATCCTGCGTCGCAACCTGGGCAGCAAAGCCATCAAGATGATCTACGGCGAAGTGGCCACGGCCGGTAAGTCGGTCAAGACCATCGACGTGGACAAGGCTGATCGTGCGCGTTTCTGCCTGAGCGACGCCGAAGTCAGCGAGCTGGCCAAACAAGCGATGATCATCGAGAAGCACTACAAGTGCCCGATGGACATCGAATGGGCCAAAGACGGCGATGACGGCAAGCTCTACATCGTGCAGGCCCGTCCAGAAACCGTGAAGAGCCGCACCCAGGCCAACGTCATGGAACGTTACCTGTTGAAAGAAACCGGCACCGTGCTGGTGGAAGGTCGCGCCATCGGCCAGCGCATCGGCGCCGGCAAGGTGCGGATCATCAAGGACGTGTCCGAAATGGACAAAGTCCAGCCGGGTGATGTTCTGGTTTCCGACATGACCGACCCGGATTGGGAACCGGTCATGAAGCGCGCCAGCGCCATCGTCACCAACCGTGGCGGGCGTACCTGCCACGCGGCGATCATCGCTCGCGAGCTGGGTATCCCGGCCGTGGTCGGTTGCGGCAACGCCACTCAGCTGTTGAAAGACGGCCAGGGTGTGACCGTTTCTTGCGCTGAAGGCGACACCGGTTACATCTTCGAAGGCGAACTGGGCTTCGACATCAAGAAAAACTCCGTGGATGCCATGCCGGATCTGCCGTTCAAGATCATGATGAACGTCGGCAACCCGGACCGCGCCTTCGACTTCGCGCAATTACCGAACGCCGGTGTGGGCCTGGCCCGTCTGGAATTCATCATCAACCGCATGATTGGTGTTCACCCCAAAGCGCTGTTGAACTACGACGGTCTGCCGCAGGACATCAAGGACAGCGTCGACAAGCGCATCGCCGGTTACGACGATCCGGTTGGCTTCTATGTCGACAAACTGGTTGAAGGCATCAGCACCCTGGCCGCTGCGTTCACCCCGAAAAAGGTCATCGTGCGTTTGTCGGACTTCAAGTCCAACGAATACGCGAACCTGATCGGCGGCAAACTCTACGAGCCGGAAGAAGAGAACCCGATGCTGGGCTTCCGTGGCGCTTCGCGTTACATCAGCGAATCGTTCCGCGACTGCTTTGAACTCGAGTGCCGCGCCCTCAAACGCGTGCGCAACGAGATGGGCTTGACCAACGTCGAAATCATGGTGCCGTTCGTCCGTACACTGGGCGAAGCTAGCCAAGTGATCGATCTGTTGGCCGAAAATGGCCTGGCCCGCGGCGAGAATGGTCTGCGCATCATCATGATGTGCGAGCTGCCGTCCAACGCGATCCTCGCGGAAGAGTTCCTCGAGTTCTTCGACGGCTTCTCCATCGGCTCCAACGACCTGACTCAGCTGACACTGGGCCTGGACCGTGACTCCGGGATCATCGCGCACCTGTTCGACGAGCGTAATCCTGCGGTCAAGAAGCTGCTGGCCAATGCTATTCAAGCGTGCAACAAGGCCGGTAAGTACATCGGCATCTGCGGTCAGGGTCCTTCGGATCACCCGGATCTGGCCAAATGGCTGATGGAACAGGGCATCGAAAGCGTTTCGCTGAACCCCGATTCCGTGCTGGAAACGTGGTTCTTCCTGGCTGAAGGTCAGGCTTCGGTCTGATGGTGTGAACGGGCCGCTCTCTGTGGGGGCGAGCCTGCTCGCGATGGTCGCAAACGATAACGCGTACTTGCGGGATAAACGCGTTGTTCTGGCGTCCTTCGCGAGCAGGCTCGCTCCCACACTGGCCGGCTCTTTTAGATATTCAAGTAGGGCGGGCTCCTCTGGACGCCGCCCTTTTTTGTGCAAGAGCATTATGCAAAGCAGCAGCAACCTATTTCCTGTCGCCCTGATCAGCGCCGAGCGGCGCGGTGATCTGAGCGAAGACGTCTATCGTTTGAAACCCGGCAACAGCCCCGACGGCACAGTCGAACTGGCTGTGACGCGCCTGGGTCTGGCCGATGAGCCGGCGGTGCGTGGTGTGCCGGTGATTCTGTTGCACGGCAGCTTTTCCAATCGACGATTCTGGTTCTCTCCCAAAGGTCTGGGGTTGGGGGCTTATCTGACGCGTCTGGGGTTCGATGTGTGGATCCCGGAAATGCGCGGTCATGGCCTGTCTCAGCGCAACCAGGACTATCGCAAGAACCGCGTCGCCGACTACGCGCGTTACGATTTGCCGGCCATTGGCGCGTTCGTGCGCGAACAAAGCGGCCAGGTCCCACACTGGATCGGTCACTCGCTGGGTGGCATTACGCTGGCGGCGGCGCTGGGCGGGGAATACATCGGCGAGCCTGTCGTCGCGTCTGCGGCGTTTTTTGGCACACAGGTCAGTCGCACCTACTGGCCGTTGAAGTTTCCGCCTGTGGAGTGGAGCGGGCGCTTCATTCTCAAGCGATTTGCCCAACTGTCAGGTTCACGGCTCAAGCGCGGCCCGGAGGACGAGCCAATTGGCCTGGCCCTGGAAAGCATGCGCTGGTACGGGTTGTTCGGCCGTTTTGGCGATGCCGACAAAGACTGGTGGGCGGGTTTGGCCGAGGTTCAGTTACCGGTGTTGGCCGTGAGTGCCGCGGGCGATCATCAGGACCCGACCTGGGCCTGCCGCAAGCTGTTCGATCAGGTTGGCTCCGAGCACAAGCAATTCATCACCCTTGGCCGCGAACAAGGCTTTGGCGATAATTTCGGTCATGTGGAAATGCTTGTCAGCAAGGCTGCACAGACTGAAGTCTGGCCGTTGGTGGCGCGTTGGCTGGCGGATCAACAGACGCCTTTGCTGGGTGGAAAGCCGGATTTAGCCGCAGCAGTTTGAGCCTGATGCTCTAACAAGGGCATTTCGCTCGGAACGGCTTGCGGCTAAGATATGACGCATTAAGCGGTTCTGGTCACTTTTGGTGACTGTTTCGATCGGCGCGTTTACAGCCGTTCAGCCTTGGCCCGCGTATGCTGCCTACTCGATTGTCTTCCTCTTCACAGGAGTTTCTCGATGAACCATTACATCACGCCTGACCTGTGCGACGCCTACCCGGAGCTGGTGCAGGTGCTGGAACCGATGTTCAGCAATTTCGGTGGCCGTGATTCTTTCGGTGGCGAAATCGTGACCATCAAATGTTTCGAAGATAATTCGCTGGTCAAGGAGCAAGTCGCGCTCAAGGGGAACGGTAAAGTGCTGGTTGTCGACGGTGGCGGTTCCCTGCGCCGCGCGCTCTTGGGCGACCTGCTGGCCGAGAAAGCCGCCAGTAACGGTTGGGAAGGGCTGGTGGTCTACGGTTGCATCCGCGACGTCGACGTCATCGCGCAAACCGATCTGGGGGTTCAAGCCTTGGCCAGTCACCCGATGAAAACCGACCGGCGCGGTGTTGGCGAACTCAACGTTGCCGTGACCTTCGCGGGTGTGACCTTCCACCCGGGTCACTATGTTTACGCGGACAACAACGGCGTGATCATTTCGCCAAGCCCGCTGCAGATGCCTGAATAAAGCGCGTTTCATTAAAGGGGTGAGGATGTTCGAGGAAGAAAACGCGCAGTGGGGGCTGGTGCACGCCCTCGTGCTGGACGGTAAAGGCAGTGCGCGTTCGATAGCCCGGACTGAACTCGATGACTTGCAGTTGCAGGCCCATGAAAGCCTGTGGTTGCACTGGGATCGTAGTCACCCGCAAACCCAGACCTGGCTGCGTAAATACAGCGGTCTGAGTGAATTTAGTTGCGACTTGTTGCTGGAAGAGAACACCCGGCCGCGTCTTTTGCCGCTGCCGGACTCCGAGCTTTTGCTGTTTCTGCGCGGGATTAACCTCAATCCTGGTGCCGAGCCGGAAGACATGGTCTCGGTGCGGATCTTCGGTTCGGCCCAGCGGGTGATCTCCCTGCGTCTGCGGCCATTGCGCGCCACTGATGAGTTGCTGGTGCAACTGGCCGAAGGCAAAGGGCCGAAAACCGCCTCCGAACTCATTCTTTATATGGCGCAATACCTCACCAATAAGGTGCAGGATCTGGTCAGCTGCCTCTCGGAAATCGTCGATGAGGAAGAAGAAAAGCTGGATACCGACGAACGGTATACACCGGAGCATGGAGCCGTTTTGCAGATCCGTCGCAGGGCGGCCGCACTGAAACGTTTTCTGGCACCGCAACGGGATATTTTCGGGCAACTGACCCGGATAAAACTGCCGTGGTTCGTCGAAGACGATGGCGATTACTGGAACGAATTGAACAACAGCCTGACCCGTTATCTCGAGGAGCTGGAATTGACCCGGGAGCGCGTGGGGTTGGTCCTGGAGGCCGAAGACCGGCGTCTGACCGTGCGCATGAACCGCACGATGTACCGCTTCGGGATCATCACCGGGATCTTTTTGCCGATGAGTTTTCTGACCGGTCTTTTGGGTATCAACGTCGGCGGCATTCCGTTCTCCAGCAGCCCTTATGGCTTCCTGATCGCCTGCTTGCTGGCAGGCTCGGTAGCGCTGGCGCAGTGGTGGCTATTCCGACGGTTGCGCTGGTTCTGATGATGAGTCATGTGACCCGACCAAATTTGACCGCGTCTTTCACAGATATCACGAGAGGTGCGTATGCACGATCCGTTTGAACAATCTTTGCGTGACATGCTCAAAGCTTCGCCGTCCGCCCGTGACGACGATGCCTGTCTGGGTCGCGTGCTGAAAACCGCCAACCGCCAGGTCGGTGCCGGCGATCTGTTCAGCCTGCTGGGCCGCTGGTTGCCCGCGTTGATGATCGCCCTGAATAACGGATCGGCCCATATCTCGCCGGTTTCCCGTCTTCGTAAACCTACCGCTCGCACTGCTGATAAGGCTGATTGAATATGGAACTTGATCTCTGGACTCAGAGCCTCGTCACTGCAATGACTGCGTTATGGACCAAAGTTGCGAACTTCATTCCGAACCTGTTCGGCGCACTGGTTGTGCTGCTGCTGGGTTTTGTCGTGGCCAAACTGCTGGACACGCTGCTCTCCAAATTGCTTGCCAAACTGGGCCTCGATCGCCTCATGGGTGGTACCGGGCTGACCAAATTGCTGTCCCGCGCCGGCCTTCAGGTGCCGATCTCGACGTTGATCGGCAAGATCGTCTATTGGTTCGTTCTGCTGATTTTTCTGGTTTCAGCCGCAGAATCACTTGGACTTGAGCGGGTTTCGGCTACGCTGGACATGTTGGCGCTGTATTTACCGAAAGTATTCGGCGCTGCGCTGGTGCTGCTGGTGGGTGTCTTGCTGGCGCAATTGGCCAATGGGCTGGTGCGTGGCGCGGCAGAAGGCGTAGGGCTTGATTACGCCGCGGGCCTGGGGCGGATTGCCCAGGGCCTGGTGATCATCATCAGTATTTCGGTTGCGATCAGCCAGTTGGAGGTCAAGACAGATCTGCTCAACCATGTGATCGTGATCGTCTTGATTACCGTTGGTCTGGCGGTTGCGCTGGCCATGGGCCTGGGAAGCCGGGAAATTGCCGGTCAGATTCTTGCGGGAATCTATGTGCGTGAGTTGTATCAGGTTGGGCAACAAGTGCGTGTTGGCGAGGTCGAAGGTCAGATCGAAGAGATCGGCACGGTTAAAACCACCGTCCTGACCGATGAGGGTGAGCTAGTATCTCTCTCGAATCGGATTCTCTTGGAGCAGCATGTGAGTAGCCGCTAACCCGGCAAATCCTGCTAATGTATGCCGCCGCAAAATGCCCTGAAGGGCTGCGGCGGACATTGACCTGACTGTCGGCCAGACTTGTTTTGAATAAAGCTCAATCGCTCTCCACGCGCTACGACCCCCGCGAGCTCTCTGATGAGGAGTTGGTCGCGCGCTCGCATACCGAGCTGTTTCACGTAACGCGCGCTTATGAAGAACTGATGCGGCGTTACCAGCGAACATTATTTAACGTTTGTGCACGGTATCTTGGGAACGATCGTGATGCAGACGATGTCTGTCAGGAAGTGATGTTGAAGGTGCTCTACGGCCTGAAGAACTTCGAGGGCAAATCGAAGTTCAAGACATGGCTATATAGCATCACGTACAACGAGTGCATCACGCAGTATCGGAAAGAACGGCGAAAGCGTCGCTTGATGGACGCTTTGAGTCTGGACCCCCTTGAGGAAGCGTCTGAAGAAAAGACGCCGAAACCCGAGGAGAAGGGCGGACTTGATCGCTGGCTGGTGTATGTGAACCCGATCGACCGTGAAATTCTGGTGCTACGATTTGTCGCAGAGCTGGAATTTCAGGAGATCGCAGACATAATGCACATGGGTTTGAGTGCGACAAAAATGCGTTACAAACGCGCTCTAGACAAATTGCGTGAGAAATTTGCAGGCATTGCTGAAACTTAGTTCGGCGCAAATATCTCTTACGTGTAGGCAAGTTCTGATAGACTTGCCGCCGAGTTGTCCCCCGGTTTGCGGGACTGCTTCACAATCACCAGATGGGGATTTAACGGATGAAACTGAAAAACACCTTGGGCTTGGCCATTGGTTCTTTGATTGCCGCCACTTCGTTCGGCGCTCTGGCACAAGGCCAAGGCGCAGTTGAAATCGAAGGCTTCGCTAAGAAAGAACAATTCGACAGCGCTCGTAACTTCAAGAACAACGGCAACCTGTTCGGCGGTTCTGTTGGTTACTTCCTGACCGACGACGTTGAACTGCGTCTGGCCTACGACGAAGTGCACAACGTGCGTTCCGACGACGGTCGTAACATCAAGGGCTCCAACACCGCTCTGGATGCTCTGTACCACTTCAACAACCCGGGCGACATGCTGCGTCCGTACGTATCGGCTGGCTTCTCCGACCAAAGCATTGGTCAGAACGGCAAAAGCGGTCGTAACGGTTCCACCTTCGCCAACGTTGGCGGCGGTGCCAAGCTGTACTTCACCGAGAACTTCTACGCCCGTGCCGGCGTTGAAGCTCAGTACAACATCGACCAGGGCGACACCGAGTGGGCTCCTAGTGTTGGTATCGGTGTGAACTTCGGTGGCGGCTCCAAGCCTGCTGCTGCTCCAGTTCCAGCACCAGCTGAAGTCTGCTCCGACAGCGACAACGATGGCGTTTGCGACAACGTTGACAAGTGCCCGGACACCGCCGCCAACGTAACTGTTGACGCTGATGGCTGCCCAGCAGTTGCTGAAGTTGTTCGTGTTGAGCTGGACGTGAAATTCGACTTCGACAAGTCGGTAGTCAAGCCTAACAGCTACGGCGACATCAAAAACCTGGCTGACTTCATGAAGCAGTACCCATCCACCACTACTACTGTTGAAGGTCACACTGACTCCGTCGGTCCTGACGCTTACAACCAGAAACTGTCCGAGCGTCGTGCAAACGCCGTTAAGCAAGTTCTGACCAACCAGTACGGTGTTGAATCGTCCCGCGTTCAGTCTGTTGGCTACGGCGAATCCCGCCCAGTTGCTGACAACAAAACTGACGCTGGTCGCGCTGTAAACCGTCGCGTAGAAGCACAGGTTGAAGCTAGCGGTAAGTAATTAGCTCGCAGCTCTGGAAAAGCCCGGCTTAGGCCGGGCTTTTCTTTGTCTGCGATTTGGGTTTCAGAGTTGGTTGTGCGCTGTTGCTAAGAGATCGCAGCCTGCGGAAGTTCCTACATGGATTTGGTATTTATCCCTGTAGGAACTGCCGAAGGCTGCGATCTTTTAATTCCTACAAGGATAAACACCGAGCCAATGCAGGAGCTGCCGCAGGCTGCGATCTTTTGATCTCATCACAAGCCGCCACAGCACCGATCACCAGGATCGCCGGGCTTTTGAGCTGGAAGTCGCAGGCATCGTCTTCCATGGCTGCCAAGTCGCTCCGACATTCCCGTTGGTGCGGCAGGGAAGCATTTTCGATCATCGCCACAGGTGTATCGGCAGCCATTCCGCCGGCCAGCAGTTGCTCGCGAATTTCACTGAGCTTCGCCACGCCCATGTAGATCACCAGTGTGGTGCCTCCTTGAGCCAGGGCCTGCCAATTCAGGCTGCTGTCATCTTGAGTGTGCGCCGTGACCAGTGTCACGCCACGCGCGACGCCCCTTAGTGTCAGCGGGATATCGCATTGGGTCGCGCCGGCAAGACCCGCGGTGATGCCATTGACCAGCTCAACCTCGACGCCACGCTCACGCAACCACTGCGCTTCTTCACCGCCGCGCCCGAAGATGCACGGATCGCCACCCTTGAGCCGCACCACGCATTTGCCGTGGCGGGTGTAACGCAACATCAGGCGATGAATGAAGGCTTGAGGCGTGGAGCGACAGCCGCCGCGCTTGCCCACAGGAATAATTCGCGCATTCGGGCAATGCTCCAGCACCGCGTCATTGACCAGATCGTCGATCAGCACCACGTCCGCTTCGCGCAACGCTCGAACCGCCTTGAGGGTCAGCAATTCAGGGTCGCCAGGACCCGCACCCACCAGCCAGACTTTTGCGCTCATAGTGTTTTCCTCACGAGATGACGGCGACTGGCTGCGCAGTGGCGGCCAGCAAACGCTTGATTTCCGGGACGCAGGAGCCGCATTGCGTGCCGCAGCCCAATTCTTGTTTCAAACCCTGCAAATCCAGACCACGGCTGATGCCGGCACACACCGCGTTCTGGCTGACGTTCATGCAGTTGCACAGGGTTTTGGTGCCCGATGCCGGACCGCCAGCGCTGCCCGGTGGCGCACTCAAAGGCGCCAGCAGCCAACGGCGTAGCTGTTCGTCGGCGCGACCTTCCAGCCACAGGCTTTGCAGCCAGTGCTGAGCGAGGGTTTCACCGGCCAGGCGAATCGCGGTGATCCGACCGTTCTCGATCCGTACCCGCTTGCCAATCGAGCGCCGGGGATCGTCGTAGGCCAATACCGGACCGTCGTTGAGCCCCAGGCATTGATCGATATCACGCAATAGCTGCGGCTCTGGCGCGGTGGCGCTGGCGGCGCGTATCAGCAGTGCCGGGCGCTCACGGCCTGTGAGGCTGAGGCTTGCGTAGGAAAACGCCTCGCAGAGCGGTCGCAGCGTCTCCAAGTGCTGTTGAACATCGCCCTCTATCAGGGCGAAAAGCTGCCAGGGCAATTGCACAGGCTCGAGTCGCACACCACTGTGTTTGAGTTCCGGTTGTTTCGACAGTGGGTCGAAGGCGGGAAGGGTGAGGGTGTTCACGCCGCCCTTGAGAAAGCGGTCGCCCCAGTGCATCGGCAGGAAGGCCTGGCCCGGACGTACGCTGTCATCGCTGCTGACCGGCACGATCACCGAGCCCCGGCGACTTTTCAGATTGATTAGATCGCCCGGTTGCAAGCGATGCCGACGCAATTCATCCGGGTGCAGGCTCAACACGGCTTCGCTGACATGGCCGAATAGCTGCGCGGCGGTACCGGTGCGGCTCATGCCGTGCCATTGATCGCGCAGGCGGCCGGTGATCAGGGTCAGCGGGAAGCGCGCATCGCGTTGCTCCTTGGCGGCGCGATACGGGTCGGTGACGAACTGAGCACGCCCGCTGGCTGTAGGGAAAACTCCGTCGAGATACAGCCGCGCCGTGCCTTCGCGGGCTCCGGCGGGGAAGGGCCATTGCTGCGGACCGAGCTGGTCGATCAGCGCATGGCTGATTCCGGAGAGGTCGAGGTCACGGCCGCGAGTCAGGTGTTTGTATTCATCGAAGACCTGCGCCGGAGTTTCAAAGGCAAACAGGCTGGTTGCTCCAGGGCGCAGATGTTTTTCCAGGCGCTGTGCGAAATCCACGGTGATCGCCCAGTCGGGTCGTGCTTCACCGGGTGCGCCGATGGCCTGACGGACGTGGGAAATGCGCCGTTCAGAGTTGGTGACAGTGCCGTCCTTTTCACCCCAACTGGCGGCGGGCAGCAGCAGGTCGGCGAACGTGGCGGTTTCGGTGGTGCGAAAGGCTTCCTGCAACACTACGAACGGGCAGGCTTGCAGTGCCTCGCGCACAGAGCTCTGATCCGGCAGCGACTGTGCAGGGTTGGTGCAGGCGATCCACAGGGCTTTGATCTTGCCGCTGCGCATCTGCTCGAACAGTTCGATGGCGGTTAGCCCGGTGTTCGCGGGCAGTTGATCAACGCCCCAGTAGTCGGCCACTTGCGCGCGGTGTTCGGCATTGGCCGCTTCGCGATGGCCTGGCAGCAGGTTCGACAAACTGCCGGTTTCCCGGCCGCCCATGGCATTCGGCTGACCCGTCAGTGAGAAAGGTCCTGCACCGGGGCGGCCGATTTGTCCTGTGGCCAGGTGCAGGTTGATCAGCGCGCTGTTTTTTGCGCTGCCGGCGGTGGACTGATTCAGCCCCATGCACCACAGCGACAGAAAGCTCGGTGAAGTGCCGACCCATTCCGCGCATTGATGCAGTTGCTCGACGCTGATGCCGCAGAGTTGCGAAACCATTGACGGGGTGTAATCGCGCACCAGGTTTTTCAGCTCGGCGAGGCCTTCGGTGTGGGCCGTGATGAAATCGCGGTCAACCCAGTCTTCCCACAGCAACAGGTGCAAAATCCCATGGAACAAGGCGACATCGGTGCCGGGCAAAATCGCCAAATGCAGGTCAGCCAAATCGCAGGTGTCGGTGCGCCGTGGATCGATGACGATGACTTTCATCTGTGGACGACGGGATTTGGCTTCTTCCAGGCGACGAAAGAGGACCGGGTGGGCGTAGGCCATGTTGCTGCCGACGATCATCACGCAGTCGCTCAACTCCAGGTCTTCGTAGCTGCAAGGCGGAGCATCGGCGCCGAGGCTGCGCTTGTAGCCGACCACCGCCGAAGACATGCATAGCCGTGAATTACTGTCGATGTTGTTGGTGCCCACCAGCGCTCGCGCCAGTTTGTTGAAGGCGTAGTAATCCTCGGTCAACAACTGCCCGGAGATATAGAACGCAACGCTGTCCGGGCCGTGCTCGGCGATGGTTTCGGCGAAGACGCTGGCGGCATGATCAAGGGCCGTGTCCCAGTCGGTGCGGCTGCGGGCCAGGCCTTTGCCCAAGCGCAGTTCCGGGTACAACGCCCGTGCCGCCAAGTCGCCGGTCAGGTGCAGGGTCGAACCTTTACTGCACAATTTGCCGAAGTTGGCCGGGTGTGCGGGATCGCCGCTGACGCCGAGGATGCGCTCGCCGTCGTGCTCGATCAGCACGCCGCAGCCGACCCCGCAGTAGCAGCAGGTGGAGGCGGTGATTTGACGGTCCATCAGCTTGCTTCCCGCAGGGCCAGCAGCACCCGGCCGTTCTCGACCCGTGCCGAGTGATGGTGGGCGCAGCCGATATCCGGGGCCTGGGCCTCGCCGGTTTCCAGGTCGATCTGCCAATTGTGCAGCGGGCAGGCCACCCGCTTGCCGTAGATCAAACCCTGGGACAGCGGGCCGCCCTTGTGCGGGCAGCGGTCGTCGAGGGCGAAAACCTCATCGTCGCTCGTACGAAAAATCGCGATGTCGCCTTTCGGGCCCGCGATGATCCGCGAGCCAAGGGTGTTGATCTCTTCCAGTGCGCAGATATCCAGCCAGTTCATACCGACACCTCCAGGTTCTTCACGGGAATGACCTCGAATTCTTTTTTCAACAACGGCTGTTCGAGGCGTTCCTTCCAGGGGTCCTGCTCGAACGACAGGGAAAATTGCAGGCGATCATTCAATGCCTTGCGCCGCTCCGGGTCTTCCAGCACGGCTTTCTTGATGTGTTCCATGCCGACCCGTTGCAGGTAGTGCACGGTGCGCTCGAGGTAGAAGGCTTCTTCGCGATACAACTGCAGAAAGGCGCCGTTGTATTCGCGCACTTCTTCGGCGGTTTTCAGTTTGACGAAGAACTCCGCGACTTCGGTTTTGATCCCGCCATTGCCACCGATGTACATCTCCCAGCCGGAATCCACGCCGATAATTCCGACGTCCTTGATCCCCGCTTCTGAGCAGTTGCGTGGGCAACCGGAGACGGCCAGTTTCACTTTGTGCGGCGACCACATGTTGAACAGGTCGTGCTCAAGCTCGATGCCCAGTTGCGTGGAGTTCTGGGTGCCGAAGCGGCAGAACTCACTGCCGACACAGGTTTTTACGGTGCGGATGGATTTGCCGTAGGCGTGACCGGACGCCATGTCCAGGTCTTTCCAGACACCTGGCAGGTCCTGCTTTTTGATTCCCAGCAAGTCGATGCGCTGGCCGCCGGTGACCTTGACCATCGGCACGTTGTACTTGTCGGCCACGTCGGCAATGCGCCGCAACTCTGAAGGATTGGTCACACCGCCCCACATCCGCGGGACTACAGAGTAAGTGCCGTCTTTCTGAATGTTGGCGTGGGCGCGTTCGTTGATCAGGCGCGATTGCGGGTCGTCCTTGGCTTCGCCTGGCCAGGTGGAAATCAGGTAGTAGTTGAGCGCCGGACGGCATGTGGCGCAACCGTTCGGGGTACGCCAGTTCAGGTAGCTCATGGTGCCGGCGATGGTCAGCAGGTGCTGGTCGCGGATGGCCTGGCGGATTTGCCCGTGGTTGAGGTCGCTGCAACCGCAGATGGCTTTTTCGCTTTTCGGTTTGACGTCCGCCGCGCCGCCCACGGTGTTGATCAGGATCTGTTCGACGAGGCCGGCGCAGGAACCGCAAGAACTGGCAGCCTTGGTGTGTTTCTTTACGTCATCGACGCTGAACAGTCCGTGTTCCTGAATGGCCTTGACGATGGTGCCTTTGCACACGCCGTTGCAGCCGCAGACTTCGGCGGTGTCGGCCATGCTCATGGCTTTGTCCTGGCCCTGGTGTCCTACGTCGCCCAAGGCGTTTTCGCCGAACATCAAGTGATCGCGGATCTCTCCGATGCCATGGTTCTCACGGATCTGCCGGAAATACCAACCGCCATCTGCCGTATCGCCGTACAGACAGGCGCCGACCAGCACGTCATCCTTGATCACCAGTTTTTTGTAGACCCCGCCGATCGGGTCGGAGAGGGTGATGGTCTCGGTGCCTTCGCCGCCCATGAAGTCGCCAGCGGAAAACAGGTCGATGCCGGTGACTTTCAATTTGGTCGAAGTCACCGAACCCTTGTAGGTGGCGAAACCCAATTGGGCGAGGTGGTTGGCGCACACCTTGGCCTGTTCGAACAGCGGCGCGACCAGACCGTAGGCGATGCCACGGTGGCTGGCGCATTCGCCGATGGCGTAGACCCGAGGGTCGTAGGTTTGCATCGTGTCGTTGACTAGAATCCCGCGGTTGCACGGGATGCCGGATTTTTCCGCGAGTTCGGTATTGGGGCGAATACCGGCGGCCATCACCACCAGGTCGGCAGGGATGATGTCGCCGTTCTTGAACTGCACCGAGCCGACCCGGCCATTGCCGGCGTCGTGCAGGGCCTGGGTCTGTTCGCACAGACGGAAATGCAGGCCGCGGCCTTCCAGAGCGGTTTGCAGGAGCTGGCCGCTGGTTTTGTCCAGTTGCCGCTCCAGCAGCCATTCGCCGATGTGCACCACGGTGACGTGCATGCCGCGCAGCATCAGGCCGTTGGCGGCTTCAAGACCCAGCAGGCCGCCGCCGATGACCACGGCGTGCTTGTGGGTCTTGGCGGTGTCGATCATCGCCTGGGTGTCGGCAATGTCGCGGTAGCCGATCACGCCCTGCAAGGTGTTGCCAGGGATCGGCAGGATGAACGGGGTCGAGCCGGTGGCAATCAGCAGACGGTCGTATTCGGCCTCGGTGCCGTCTTCGGCGATGACCCGGCGTTTGACCCGGTCGATCTCCACCACTTTGCGGTTGAGTAGCAGCTTGATGTTGTTTTCCAGGTACCAGTCCAGATCGTTGAGCACGATCTCTTCGAACGTCTGTTCGCCGGCCAGTACAGGCGATAGCAGGATGCGGTTGTAGTTGGTATGGGGTTCGGCGCCGAAGACCGTGATGTCGTACAGCTCATTACTCAGCTTGAGCAGTTCTTCCAGGGTACGAACCCCGGCCATGCCGTTGCCGATCATCACTAGTTTTAGTTTTTTCATCAGGTTCTCCGGGGAGCTCGGGCCTGCCTCATCAGGGCATTCAGGCCTTGCTCGACAAAATTTTGCGCAAACAAAAAAAGGCGTCTCGCTAGTTAACTAGCGAGGACGCCTTTGTCCTTGTCCCGTTCTCTCGGGCAGCGCAGCCTTCTACGTTGAAGGCTGGGCTTTATGTATGTTGGAAAAGGTAATGCAGCGGTTGTGCCAAGTCGTCAAAATGCCGAATTTATGGGCTCTCACCGTGGGAGGAGGGTGTTTGCGTGCACCGGTTCAATGCGCTATGCCCGGTTTTGAAGCAGAAAAGTCAAAAGATCGCAGCCTGCGGTAATTCCTACAGGAGATCGTGGGCACCGGTAGGAGCTGCCGCAGGCTGCGATCCTTTGATCTTTTGGGTGAAGTGAAAAACTCAACCATGAAACAGCAAAAACAGCAGCACCAGATTCACCAGTAACGACACCAGTGCCAACGTCCGCCAGACCTTCAACGGTTCGCGCTCCAGCAACGGTCTGGGGCGCACGCTCAAACTGCGTCGTTCTCCCTGTTCCAGTAGCAACAACCATTCTTCCGCTGTTTCAAAACGCTGATCCGGAGCCGCCGCTACCGCGCGCTCCAGACTTTGCGCGATCCATTCCGGCAGGTCGGGCCGGTAGCGACTGGCGCTGACAGGCACACCAAACCGAGGGCGCTGGAACGCTTCGATTTCGCCGTAGGGATAATGTCCGGTGAGCAGGTAATACAAGGTCACGCCGACTGCATACAAATCCTGTTGTGGTGTAGGAGCGTCACCTCGAAAGGCTTCCGGCGCTATATAGCTGGGCGTTCCGGGCAGGGCGCAGGCTTGATCTTCGGACAGACCGGGACAGTAGGCGAGGCCGAAATCCAGCAGGCGCAACTCGCCGTCGTCCCCTAGCAGCAGGTTCTCCGGTTTGATATCGCGATGCAGAATCTGCCGTCGATGCAATATGCCGATGGCTCGCAGCAGGCGTTCGGCCAGGTCCAGCCATTGAGCCAATGGCAGCGTTGCGACACGCTCATGCAGCTCAGCCAGGGTCGACCCGGAATATTCCCGCATCACGTAGTACAAATGCTGACGCTGACTGGCGGCATGGACTTCAGGAAAGTGCCGCCCGGCCACACGCTTGAGAAACCATTCCTCCGACAACAATGCCTGTCCGGCCTGGTGATCGTCACGGAGTGCACCGGGCAAGGTTTTCAGCAGCCAGGGCTGTTGTTGTGCGTCGCGCACCCGGTAGAGCAGCGATTGCTGGCTCTGGCCGAGGATCCCTTCGACCTGCCAGCCTTCGAAAGTCTGGCCCGGCTTCAGCGCAGGCGGGAGTGGCCATTGCTGCAGATGAATCAGTGCATCGCCAATGCTGGTTTCACCGAGGGCATCGACCCGCACCAGCAGGGCGCTGGCGTTGTCCTGACTGCCGGCCAGGTGTGCCGCGCTGACCAGGGTCTGCGCGGCACTGTTCAGGTCAGGTTGATCGCGCAAAATGCCTGCAATGGCGGTGTCACCCAGCACGGCCCAAATGCCGTCGCTGAGCAACACGAAACTCTCGTTCAGGCGCAGTTCGCCATCGAGAAAGTCCAGCACCAGATGTTGATCCAGCCCCAAGGCCCGCTTAAGCACATGTTGCATGCCCGGCTGGTCCCAGACGTGATCCTCACTCACCCGTTGCAGCGTGTCGGCGTGCCAGCGATAAACCCGGCAATCGCCGACGTGAGCCAGAGTGAAACGCCGGCCACGCATCACCAAGGCACTGACGGTGGTCAGCAGCGGTTGCCCGCCACCGTTAGCCTGCAACCAGCGATTTTGCGCCAGTAGCAGACGGTCCAATGCCTGGGCGACACCCCAGGTTTCCGGGGTGGCGTAGTAGTCCAGCGCCAAGGCCTGCAAGGTCGAACGGGCCGCGAGACCGCCGTCGGCGCATTGGCTGACGCCGTCGGCGATGGCGAACAGGTAACCCTTGCTCGCCGCCAGCGCCGGGGCCGGAGTGACCAGGCGCAGAGCATCCTGGTTCTCCTCGCGGGGGCCGATGGCGCTGTGTTCGGCGAAGCTCAGTTGCAGGCTCATTCAGTCCTCACACCCGTGCTGCGGTGACGGCTGCCGAACCCCAAGTGGTTCTCCAGCGACGTTTCACACCGTGCAGACCGAACCAGGCAAGCACACCGAGGCTTGCGAACAACCACAAGGCCAGTTGATAGCTGCCAGTGCTTTGCTTGATCGCGCCCATGCCGGCTGCGAGTGCGAAGCCACCGATGCCGCCGGCCATGCCGATCAGCCCGGTCATCACACCGATCTCCCGACGAAAACGCTGCGGGACCAACTGGAATACCGCACCGTTGCCCGCACCCAAACCGAGCATGGTGCAGACGAAAAGCGCCAGCGCGGCGTAGGAACTCGGCAGATTGAAACCTACCGTCGCAATACAGATCGCCGCCACGGTGTACATCGCCAGCAGGGTACGAATCCCGCCGAAGCGATCCGCCAGCGCGCCGCCCAACGGACGCATCAGGCTGCCACCGAACACACAAGCAGCAGTGTAGTAGCCGGCGGTCACCGGGCTCAGGCCGTATTGGTCGTTGAAGTAGCCGGGCAGGGCGCTCGCCAGACCGATGAAACCACCGAAGGTCACGCTGTAGAAAAACATGAACCACCAGCTGTCGCGGTCACCCAAGGCCTTGAAATAGTCAGACACGGACTTGGCTTTCGGACGCTCGGGTGCGTTTTTGGCCAGCCAGGCGAAGACGATCAAGGTCAGGATCAGCGGGATCAGGGCGAAGCCGAACACGTTGCTCCAGCCAAATGCAGCGGCCAGTACCGGGGCGATCAAGGCAGCGAGGACGGTGCCCGAGTTACCGGCACCGGCGATGCCCATGGCTTTGCCCTGGTGCTGGGGCGGATACCATTGCGAGGCCAAAGGCAGGGCGACGGCGAAGGATGCACCGGCCATGCCGAGGAACAGGCCCAGCAACAGCGCTTGCTCGTAACTGTGGATGCCGACTTTCCAGGCGACGAACAGGGCGCAGATGACGATCACCTGGCCGATTATCCCGGCGGTTTTGGGCGACAGGCGATCAGCCAGCAGGCCCATCGCAAAGCGCAATACGGCCCCGGCCAGAATCGGCGTGGCCACCACCAGCCCGCGCTGTTGGGTGGTCAGGTGCAGATCAGCGGCGATCTGCACCGCCAGAGGGCCGAGCAGGTACCAGACCATGAAGCTCAGATCGAAATAGAGAAAGGCTGCGAACAGTGTCGGGGTATGGCCGGATTTCCAGAAGCTTGAATTCATCGCGCACCTCAGCTGTCAGGCGTATCAAGAAGGAGTCATGAGCTTGCAGGTGGGGCGCCACAACGGCCGCACCACCAGCCCCGGTCTCTGGGGCCAAAACGGAAAAACGCCGCTACCCGATCCGCCAAGGGGGCGAATGAGGTGAGCGACGTCTTTGTCGTAGGTGGGGCAACCGCCGTTGGTTACCTTGCAGGGTTTTACTTAGCGAGATTTGTGCCAATAATCGGTGGTTGTGGCAATAGAGGTTGTTGTGGCGAGGGAGCTTGCTCCCGCTCGGCTGCGAAGCAGTCGTAAATCCTGCCCCCGTGTTGTGTTTGATTTATCGTGTTGGCTGGTTTTGGGGCCGCTTCGCAGCCCAGCGGGAGCAAGCTCCCTCGCCACAGGGGTAAGGCAGTCAGCCAAGCAACTCACTCATGGCAATGATCTGCTCCGCCACCTGAATCAGCTTCTGCTGGCGGCTCATGGCTTGGCGGCGCATCAGGGTGTAGGCCTCTTCTTCATTGCAGTCCTTCATCTTCATCAGCAGCCCCTTAGCCAGCTCGATGCGCTTGCGCTCGGCCAGTTGCTGGTCGCGGGCGTGCAGTTGCGCGCGCAGGGCCTGGTCGCTTTCAAAGCGCGCCATGGCCACGTCGAGAATCGGCTGCAAGCGTTGTGCGTGAATGCCTTCGACGATGTAGGCACTGACGCCGGACTTGATCGCCCGACGCATCACGTCGGGGTCGTGCTCGTCGGTAAACATCACGATCGGCCGTGGTTGATCACGGCTCACCAGCACCACTTGCTCCATCACATCGCGGCTCGGTGACTCGGTATCGATCAGGATCACGTCCGGACGCACCGTTTCGACGCGCGCGGGCAGGTCAATGGTCAGGCCGGATTCGTCGATGACCTCGAACCCGGCCTCGGTCAGGGCCGCTTTCAGGCGCCCGACTTTTTTCGCAGTGTCATTGATCAGCAGGATACGCAACATATTCGTAGGCTCCTGTCAGCGGCTGGCGAGAAGGGGAGCGCTGTCGCTCATGGCGTGCAGCGTGAAGCTGCGGGCATAGCCGGCCGGGTCCGAACCGTCCCAGACTTTGCCGTCGATCAATTGACTGCTGCGCATTTCCTGACTCCGGGCGGGCACACCGACAGCGGTGGCGGCCTCACGGTATAAGTCTAGTTGCTGGACCTGACGGGCCACGCCGAGGTAATCCGGGTCGTCACGCAACAAACCCCAACGCCGGAACTGGGTCATGAACCACATACCGTCAGACAAATACGGAAAATTGACCTCGCCTCCACCGTGGAAACGCATGGCGTGCGGGTCCTGCCAGCAATTGCCCAAACCATCGGCGTAGTCACCGAGCAAGCGTGGTTCGATGCAATCGAGTGGTGCATCCAGATACTCAGGCGCACTCAATAGTTGCGCGGTGCTGCGGCGATTTTCGCCACTGGCTTCGATAAAGCGGCTGGCCTCGAGGATCGCCATCACCAATGCCCGGGCGGTGTTGGGGTATTGCTCGACGAAGGCGCGGGTGCAGCCGAGGACTTTTTCCGGGTGATCGGGCCAGAGGGTCTGGCTGGTGGCCATCGTAAATCCCAGATTCTGCTGCACCGCGCTGGCCGCCCACGGCTCGCCGACGCAGAAACCGTCGATGCGCCCGGCTTGCAGGTGCGCGACCATTTGCGGCGGCGGTACCACCACGCTGTCGACATCCTGCAATGGATGAATGCCCTGGCTCGCGAGCCAGTAATACAGCCACATGGCGTGGGTGCCCGTAGGAAATGTCTGAGCGAAGGTCAGTTTTGGGCGACTTTGGTGCACGTGCCGGTCCAATGCTTCAGGACTGGTCACGCCCAAGGCCTGCAAGCCGTGGGAGAGGTTGATGCTCTGGCCGTTCTGGTTCAGGCCCATGAGCACGGCCATGTTGGTGGAGGCTACGCCGCCGATGCCCAAGTGCACGGCGTAAATCAGGCCGTACAGGCTGTGGGCGGCGTCGAGTTCGCCGCTGACCAGTTTGTCCCGCAGGTTGGCCCAGGACGATTGGCGCTTGAGGTTCAGGGTCAGGCCGTACGGTTGGGCGAAGCCCTGAGTGGCCGCGACCACCACTGAGGCGCAGTCGCTCAGGGCCATGAAGCCGAGGTTGATTGCGGTTTTTTCCGGGGCATCGCTGCCATTGACCCAGGCCAGTGGGCCGGCTGATGGTTCGTTCATCGATTTCGCACCTTCCAAAAAAAAGCGTCGTCCAAGGCTCTTGCGTGAGCAAAGCCGGGTGACGACGCCATTGTCCTTCCACTCATCCCGCCGTTGGCATGAGTGCTGATGCCTGTGACGGTGCAAGGCATATGCCATCGCTGGCTGATTTTGTTGCGCGCCTCGCGTGAAGCCCTGATGCGCGGCTATAATCGCCGCCTCTCATCGCCAACCGAGTCAAGCCTGCCCATGTACACCCTGGCCCGTCAGCTGCTGTTCAAACTTTCCCCGGAAACCTCCCACGATCTGTCCCTGGACCTGATCGGCGCGGGCGGGCGTTTGGGCCTCAACGGCTTGCTGTGCAAGGCACCGGCGAAACTGCCGATAACGGTCATGGGCCTGGAGTTCCCGAACCCGGTGGGTTTGGCGGCCGGTCTGGACAAGAACGGCGCGGCAATTGATGGCTTTGCCCAATTGGGTTTCGGTTTCGTCGAAATCGGCACCATCACTCCGCGTCCACAGCCGGGCAACCCGAAACCACGGATTTTCCGCTTGCCGGACGCCGAGGCGATCATCAACCGCATGGGTTTCAACAACCTCGGCGTCGATCACTTGCTCGCTCGCGTGGCGGCAGCCAAGTACAAGGG
Source organism: Pseudomonas lini (assembly GCF_964063345.1). Lineage (NCBI taxonomy): Bacteria > Pseudomonadati > Pseudomonadota > Gammaproteobacteria > Pseudomonadales > Pseudomonadaceae > Pseudomonas > Pseudomonas lini. The sequence continues at coordinate 1,106,917 of NZ_OZ061318.1, read as the reverse complement.
CGTGCTGGGCATCAATATCGGCAAGAATTTCGACACGCCGGTTGAGCGTGCGGTCGACGACTACCTGATCTGCCTGGACAAGGTCTATGCCCACGCCAGCTACGTGACGGTCAATGTCAGTTCGCCGAATACCCCGGGCCTGCGCAGCCTGCAATTCGGCGATTCGCTCAAGCAGTTGCTCGCCGATCTGGCCACCCGCCGTGCGGAACTGGCGCTGCGTCACGGTAAACATGTTCCGCTGGCGATCAAGATCGCGCCGGACATGACTGACGAAGAAACCGCTCAAGTCGCCCAAGCGTTGATCGAAACCGGGATGGACGCGGTGATTGCCACCAACACCACCCTGAGCCGCGTTGGCGTCGAGGGCATGGAACATGGTGACGAGGCGGGCGGTTTGTCCGGCGCACCGGTTCGCGACAAGAGCACTCACACGGTGAAGGTGCTGGCGGCGGAACTGGCCGGTCGCTTGCCGATCATCGCCGTGGGCGGCATCACCGAAGGCAAACACGCAGCTGAGAAAATCGCCGCGGGTGCGAGTTTGGTGCAGCTTTACTCCGGCTTCATCTACAAAGGCCCGGCGTTGATTCGTGAATCGGTGGATGCCATCGCCGCCCTGCGCTGAAACCTGGGTAGCCTTGGGTAAAGGCTTTTGTGGCGAGGGAGCTTGCTTCCGTTCGGCTGCGAAGCAGTCGTAAATCCTGCAATCGCGCTTTACCTGATACACCGAGTTGATTGTTTTGGGGCCGCTTCGCAGCCCAGCGGGAGCAAGCTCCCTCGCCACAAAAGCCCCACCGCAATTTTTACAGGAATAAAAAAGGGCTCCTCGAAGGAGCCCCTGGGCCGAAGCCCGCCGTCCGGATGGGACGTGCGTGGTTAAGTCGTTGCGTAATCAGATTGTCGTGTCGGAATGTGTGCCCTGTATTAGCCGACGGCGTGAAGTTCGTTGAGTCTGTGGATTCCCGCAGTGCCGGTCATACCGTCCCAGTTGTCGCCGCGTCCCTCTCGCCAGCCATTGATCCAGGCTTGGCGTACCGACGGTAGAGTAAAAGGGCAAAGCTCACGGGATTTACCACCAACGCCATATTGATATCCGCGCAAAAATGCTCTTTCCAACGGATCACGCTTAAGTCTTCTCATAGGGTGTTGCCCTCACTTGTTGACTGTATGTATCGCGTCGACCTCAATCGAGGTCAGGCAGAAAAACTCTGCCGTTGGTGGCTCGCTGCCGGCGTCGCGAGCCAAGGTGTTGACGCCGTTGCGACGTCAACCTGAGTTGAGTTCTAACCAATGCGTCACATCGAGGGAATGATCGTTTTGTCATAAGAACGTAACCATAAAGATGCTATGGCCATAAGTAACACGACATTTGTCCCGTGTTTATTGGCCAAACCCCGGTATGATCGGCCCTGCGCTGGATGATGGGGGTAAGCCTTTAACGAGAATGACACCCGTTGCACTTGGGGACTATTCGACGAAGGGTCGACTTATGACATTTTGTTGCATCAACTTTTTTATCTGCCCTGGCATCTAAGCTCTTTTAACCCGAGCAGTCAGGGTGGGACGGCACACCTTCGTGCCACGCGGGCGTTCTGTTAGAAAAGCGCCTGATTGAAAACCGGATCGGCAATGCGTTGCCGGTTCACTTAGCTAAAGGCTCTGGAATTACCATGTCCGATCGTTTCGAACTCTTCCTCACTTGCCCCAAAGGCCTTGAAGGCCTGCTCATCGAGGAAGCCGTCGGGCTTGGCCTTGAGGAAGCACGTGAGCACACCTCGGCTGTGCGCGGCATGGCCACCATGGAAACCGCCTATCGCCTGTGCCTGTGGTCGCGTCTGGCGAACCGCGTGCTGCTGGTGCTCAAGCGTTTCCCGATGAAGGACGCCGAAGACCTCTACCACGGCGTGCTGGATATCGAGTGGCAAGACCACATGCTCAACGACGGCACCTTGGCCGTCGAATTCAGCGGTCACGGCTCGGGCATCGACAACACCCACTTCGGCGCCTTGAAAGTCAAAGACGCCATCGTCGACAAACTGCGGACCCCGCAGGGCGACCGTCCGTCGATCGACAAGCTCAACCCGGACCTGCGCATTCACCTGCGCCTGGACCGTGGTGAAGCGATTCTTTCTCTCGACCTGTCCGGTCACAGCCTGCACCAGCGCGGTTATCGCTTGCAGCAAGGCGCGGCACCGCTGAAGGAAAACCTCGCGGCGGCGATTCTGATCCGTTCCGGCTGGCCACGAATTGCCGCCGATGGCGGCGCGCTGGCTGACCCGATGTGCGGTGTCGGTACGTTCCTGGTCGAAGCCGCGATGATCGCCGCCGACATGGCGCCGAACCTGCGTCGCGAGCAATGGGGCTTCACCGCCTGGCTCGGCCACGTGCCGGCGCTGTGGAAAAAGCTCCACGAAGAAGCCACCGAACGCGCCGCAGCCGGCCTGGCCAAGCCACCGCTGTGGATTCGCGGTTATGAAGCTGACCCGCGCCTGATTCAACCGGGCCGCAATAACGTCGAACGTGCCGGCCTGAGCGAGTGGATCAAGATCTACCAGGGCGAAGTCGCGACCTTCGAGCCGCGCCCGGACCAGAACCAGAAAGGCCTGGTGATCTGCAACCCTCCGTACGGCGAGCGTCTGGGCGATGAGGCGAGCCTGCTTTATCTCTACCAGAACCTTGGCGAACGTCTGCGTCAGGCATGCTTGAACTGGGAAGCGGCGGTGTTCACCGGCGCCCCGGACCTGGGCAAGCGCATGGGCATCCGCAGCCACAAACAGTACTCGTTCTGGAACGGTGCCTTGCCGTGCAAATTGCTGCTGATCAAGGTCACGCCGGACCAGTTCGTCACTGGCGAGCGTCGCACCCCGGAACAGCGCCAGATCGAGCGCGAACAGGCCGAGTCCGATGCGCCGTCGAACATTGAAGCGCCGGGCAAATACGAGAAGTACAACAAGAACGGTAACCCGATCAAACCGGCCCCGGTGGTGATCGAGCAACCGCGCCTGAGCGAAGGCGGGCAGATGTTTGCCAACCGTCTGCAAAAAAACCTCAAGGCGCTGGGCAAGTGGGTCAAGCGTGAAGGCATCGACTGCTACCGCGTCTACGATGCCGACATGCCGGAATATTCCATGGCCATCGACCTGTATCACGACTGGGTCCACGTTCAGGAATACGCCGCCCCGAAATCCATCGACCCGGAAAAAGCCTCGGCGCGGATGTTCGATGCCCTGGCGGCGATCCCGCAAGCGTTGAACATTGACAAGAACCGCGTGGTGGTCAAGCGTCGCGAGCGTCAGAGTGGCACCAAGCAGTACGAACGCCAGAGTGCACAGGGCAAGTTCAATGAGGTCAACGAAGGCGGCGTGAAGCTGCTGGTGAACCTCACCGACTACCTCGACACCGGGCTGTTCCTCGACCACCGGCCGATGCGCATGCGGATTCAGAAAGAGGCGGCCGGCAAGCGCTTCCTCAACCTGTATTGCTACACCGCGACGGCCAGCGTTCATGCCGCCAAGGGTGGCGCGCGCAGCACCACCAGCGTCGACCTGTCGAAAACTTATCTGGATTGGGCGCGTCGCAACCTGTCGCTGAACGGTTTCTCCGACAAGAACCGTCTGGAGCAGGGCGATGTGATGGTCTGGCTCGATGCCTGCCGTGACGAGTACGACTTGATCTTCATCGACCCGCCGACCTTCTCCAACTCCAAGCGCATGGAAGGGATCTTCGATGTGCAGCGTGATCAGGTGCAGTTGATCGACCTGGCCATGGCACGTCTGGCGCCGGGCGGGGTGTTGTACTTCTCCAACAACTTCCGCAAGTTCACGCTTGAGGAAAACCTCACCGAGCGTTATGCCGTTGAAGAAATCACTGCCCAGACCATCGATCCGGATTTCGCCCGTAATGGCAAGATTCACCGTGCCTGGAAAATCACCGCTCGCTGACCCTTAAGCACGATTGGATCCACAGGGCCTTGATTTTTAAAGGCTCTTGGGTCCTTTCAGTGCTGGTCAAATTAGTGGCTAATAGCTATAACTCAACTCATGGCCAATGGGCTTTTCCGGCACCTGGCGTTTTGAGTTGTATCTATGTCGTTACACGCCGTGCGCCCCAAGATCCTGGGTTTTATCCGCGAAGATGTTTCGGCCTGGCTGGTCGCGCTGCTGGCGTTGCTCGTCGGCGGGATTCTCACGGGATTGCTTGCCTGGGCGACGTTCAATCAATTTCATCAGCAATTGCGGCAACGTTTCCAGCTGCTCGCCAGTGAACGTTACAGCCGTATCGAAGAACGTTTCGAAGATCAGGAGCAGCGCCTCGACGGCCTGCGCCGATTCTTCATCAACTCCGGATCGGTGTCCCGCGAGGAATTCGACGGTTACGCCAGACCTCTTTTGCGTCGCACTCAGGCCTACTCCTGGGCCCCCCGGGTTTCCCGTGCTGAACGTCCCCTGCTTGAACGCGTGGTGCGTGAAGAAGGCTGGGGCGATTTCACCTTTCGCGAACTCACCGCCGATGGCCAGTTGCAACTGGCCACGGAACGGGACGAGTACGTACCGGTGCTCTACACCCAAACCCAAAGCCGACTGCCCACGCCGCTGGGTTACGATTTGCTGGCTCAACCCCTGCGTCGTTCGACCCTGGAACGGGCCGATCGCAATGGCTGCATGGCCGTGTCGCAACCGTTGCATCTGGTCGGCATCGAGCCCGCCTATTCGCGGGGCGTATTGCTGGTAGCGCCAGTCATCCGTCAGAACCTCCCGGACGCCACACCCGCCGGCTATGTCATGGCGGTGATCAGCATGCGCCAGCTGTTGGCGGACGGGCTGCCGGATGAGAATCACGACTCTCTCTCGGTGCGTATTCTCGACTTGTCCACCGCTGATCAGCACGAACTGTTGTACGAGTCGACCAACACGGCGGGGGCCAGTGACTTGTCCTCCACGCGCGTGCTACGTCTGGCCGACCATGATTATCAAGTGGATATGCGCCCCAGCGCCGCGTTCCTGAAAGCCAACCATTCCTCGGTGGCCAGCCTGGTGGTGCTCGGCGGTTTGCTCAGCCTGCTGCTCAGTGTGTTTCTCTATGTGCTGGTCAGCCAGCGCCAGCGGGCGCTGAAAATGGTGGAGCAGCGGACCCGGGAACTTCACGACCGTGAGCAAGAGTTGCGCGGCACGCATGGCCAGTTGCGCGGTGTACTGGATGCCGCGACTCAGGTGGCGATCATCGCCACCGACTTGCGCGGAATCATCAACACCTTCAACGCCGGCGCAGAGCAGATGCTTGGTTACTTCAGTTCGCAGGCCGTGGGCCACATGACCCTGGAAAATCTGCACCTGCCCCGGGAACTCGAAGCGCGCTCGGCGGAGTTGAGCGCGCGCTATGGCAAGCCGATCCCGACGTGTCAGGCGATGCTGGTCGAAGGGGGGGAAGAGGGCGGTCACGAAGCCCGGGAGTGGACGCTGGTCCGCCACGACGGCAGCCATTTGACGGTGAACATGCTGGCGACGCCGGTCCTCGACGAGCAAGGCTTGTGGGTCGGCCACCTGGCGATCTGTATCGATATCACCGAGCGCAAGCGCGTCCACGAAGCCCTGGCGGCACGCGACCTGTTGTTGAAGAAACTCAGCGCCCATGTGCCCGGCGGGATCTACCAGTTCAAGATGGAATTCGATGGGCGCTTCAGCGTGATCTACGCCAGCGACGGTATGCGCGATATCTACGAACTCGAGCCGGACGTGCTGTTGCTCAACGCCGAAGCGGTGTTCGCGCGGATTCATCCTCAGGACTCGCGTCGGGTCCGCGCGTCGATCCAGGCCTCGGCGGACACCCTCAGCCCCTGGCGCGAGGAATACCGCGTGCAATTGCCCCAGCGAGGTCTGCGCTGGGTCCGCGGCGAAGCAACTCCAGAGGAACTGCCCGGGGGCGGTGTGCTATGGCATGGTTTCATCTCGGACATCTCCGACCTCAAGCGCGTGGAAGAGGAATTGCGCGCACTGTCAGTGACTGACTCCCTGACCGGAATCCATAACCGTCGCTACTTTCAGGAGCGCCTGACCACCGAAATGGCCCGGGTCGAGCGCGGCGGTGGCGAGTTGTCGGTGATCATGCTCGACATCGATCACTTCAAGCGCATCAACGATCAGCACGGTCATGCCATGGGTGATCGGGTGTTGCAGGCCGTGTGCGAGCGCATTAGCGGTCGCCTGCGGCGCACAGATGTGTTCTGTCGCCTGGGCGGCGAAGAGTTCATGGTGCTTTGTCCGGATATCGACGGCGAACAGGCCCATGTGTTGGCCGTGGAGTTGTGGCAAGGGTTGCGCAGTGCGCCGATCGACGAGGTCGGGATTGTCACCGCGAGTTTCGGGATTGCCAGCTGGCGGGTCGGAGAGGGCGCGGATGCGTTGCTGTTGCGGGCGGACTCAGGGGTGTATGCGGCGAAGCAGGCGGGAAGGGATCGGGTTGAGGGGCAGATGAGCTAAGGCCACATGCAGGCCCCTGTGGGAGCGAGCCTGCTCGCGATAGCGGTCTGTCTGTCACATGATCGTTCCCACGCTCTGCGTGGGAACGATCATGTTGAGGGTTACAACACCGAAGCCGTTTCCGGCAGTTTCGGCTGGCGATACAGATCCAGCAGCACCTGATCCAGCACCGAGGAGGCGCCAAACGGTGCCTTGTCGTTGAGGATCGCCACTACCGCCCAGGTATTGCCATTGATGTCGCGGCTGAAGCCTGAGATGGCGCGCACGGTATTCAGGGTGCCGGTCTTGACGTGGGCTTCACCGCGCATCGCGGTAGTCTTCAGGCGTTTGCGCATGGTGCCGTCGGTGCCGGCGATGGGCATCGAACTGATGAACTCGGCGGAATACGGGCTGCGCCAGGCGGCTTGCAGCATCGCGGCCATTTCACGGGCACTCACTCGCTCGGCACGGGACAGGCCGGAGCCGTTCTCCATCACCAAGTGCGGCGCAGTAATGCCTTTTCTTGCCAGCCACTGACGCACCACGCGCTGAGCGGCCTTGGCGTCGTCACCGTCGGCATCGGTGCGGAACTTCTGGCCCAGGCTCAGGAATAACTGCTGAGCCATGGTGTTGTTACTGTATTTGTTGATGTCGCGGATGATTTCCGCCAGGTCTGGCGAATAGGCCCGGGCGAGCACCTTGGCGTTGCTCGGCGTCGGTGCCAGACGATCCTGGCCCTGGATGCTGCCGCCCAGCTCCTTCCAGATCGCCCGCACGGCGCCGGCGGTGTAGGTCGCGTGGTCGAGCAGCGACAGATAGGTCTGGGAGCTGCAACCTTCGCCCAACTGGCCGCCAACGGTCACGGTGACGCTGCCATCAGCCTGAGGCACCGGGTTGTAGCGCACGCCACCGGTGCATTGCTTGGAGTTGAGCGCCTTGACCTGATTGTCGATGCGGATGCTGGCAATCGGCGGTTCGACCGACACCAGGACCTTGCCCGAGTCGTTGCGGGCCACGAAGCGCAGGGCCTTGAGGTTAACCAGCAGCGCGTCGGGTTTGACCAGGAACGGTTTGTTCTCGTCATTGCCGTCGTCGTTGAATTCAGGCAGTTGCGGTTGTACGAAGAAGCCGCGGTCCAGCACCAGGTCGCCGGTGACCTGGGTCACGCCGTTGGCGCGCAAATCGCGCATCAGCAGCCAGAGTTTTTCCATGTTCAGCTTCGGATCGCCGCCACCCTTGAGGTAGAGGTTGCCGTTGAGGATGCCACCGCTAAGGGTGCCGTCGGTGTAGAACTCGGTTTTCCACTGGTGGTTCGGGCCAAGCATTTCCAGCGCGGCATACGTGGTCACCAGCTTCATGGTCGAGGCCGGGTTAACCGAAACGTCAGCGTTATGAATGGTTGGGGTGCCCGGGCCATTGAGCGGGATCATCACCAGCGACAGGGCACTGTCCTGCAGTTTGCTGGCCTTGAGAGCCTTTTCGACGTTGGGCGACAGGGCGGTGTTGATCGAAGCGGCGGAAACGGGAAGGGCCAGGGGTAAAAGAAGACTGGCCAGCAGCAATGGACGCAAAGATTTGATCATCTGAAATAAAACCCTACAGCCGAGGGGAAAAAAGACGAGGGCATGGAAATAAATTCCCTCAGCGGTCATGAAAGTGTCGGCATTATGCCCCAAGGTGCAACAGCTTGTGCCTTACCCCGGTCGTCTAATCCGCTATTTTTTTACCGACGGTAGGTATAGCGCTGTTCCGAGGCGGGCAATCGGCGCCTTAAACTGCTAAAGTGCGGCCCGTTATTACTTATGAGGATTGTTCCAATGGCGACTAACCGTTCCCAGCGTCTGCGCAAAAAACTGTGCGTCGATGAATTTCAAGAGCTGGGTTTCGAACTGAACCTGGATTTCAAAGAAGATTTGGCTGATGAAGCCATTGATGCTTTCCTCGACGCGTTCCTGAAAGAAGCCATGGAAGCCAACGGTCTGGGCTATGTTGGCGGCGACGACTTCGGTCTGGTTTGCCTGCAGAAGCGTGGCTCGGTTTCCGAAGAGCAGCGTGCCGCTGTTGAAGCCTGGCTCAAAGGCCGCAGCGAACTGACCGAAGCAACCGTCAGCCCGCTGATCGACGTCTGGTACCCGGAAAAGCCGATCAATCCGGTAGCTTGATGTTCTAAAAAACGGCGACCCAAGGGTCGCCGTTTTTTTATGCCTGCTTTTTGTAGGCGCATGGCTTGGCCTGCGAAGGGCCCCTCAGGCCTTGCGCCAGTTCAGAATCAGCAGCGTCAACACCCCCGCCACAATCCCCCAAAATGCCGAACCGATGGAAAACAGCGTCAGCCCCGACGCCGTCACCATAAAGGTAATCAGCGCTGCTTCCCGTTCTTGCACTTGCGCCATGGCAATGCTCAACCCATTGATGATCGAGCCGAACAACGCCAGCGCGGCAATCGACAGCACCAACTCTTTAGGCAATGCGGCAAACAACGCCGCCAGCGTCGCGCCGAACACCCCGGCAATCCCGTAGAAAATCCCGCACCAGACGGCTGCGGTGTAGCGCTTGTTGCGATCTTCATGGGCATGCGGCCCGGTGCAGATCGCCGCGCTGATGGCCGCCAGGTTGATGCCGTGGGAGCCGAACGGCGCCAACAGCAACGAGGCGATGCCGGTGGTGGTGATCAGTGGCGAGGCCGGCACGTTGTAGCCGTCGGCGCGCAATACGGCGATGCCCGGCATGTTCTGCGAGGTCATCGCCACCACGAACAGCGGGATGCCGATGCTGATGGTCGCGGCCAGGGAGAAATGCGGCGTGGTCCAGACCGGCGTCGCGACTTCGAGGTGGAAGCCACTGAAATCCAGCAACCCCATGAACCCCGATAATGCTGTGCCGATCAACAGCGCGGCCAGCACGGCGTAGCGGGGTGACAGGCGTTTAACCACCAGATACGTGAAGAACATCCCCAGGACCAGCGCAGTACGGTGCTGGGCGGCGACGAAAATCTCGCTGCCGATCTTGAACAGAATCCCCGCTAGTAACGCCGCCGCCAATGAGGCCGGAATCTTTTTCACCAGCCGTTCGAAACTGCCGGTCAGGCCGCAGATGGTCACCAGCACTGCGCAAGTGATGTAGGCGCCGATGGCCTCGCCGTAGCTGACACCGCCCAGGCTGGTGATCAGCAACGCTGCGCCGGGGGTCGACCAGGCGATGGTGATCGGGGTGCGGTAGCGCAGGGACAAGCCGATCGAGCACACCGCCATGCCAATGGAGATCGCCCAGATCCACGACGAAATCTGCCCGCTAGTCAGGCCCGCTGCTTGCCCGGCCTGGAACATCAGCACCAGAGAACTGGTGTAGCCGGTCATCATGGCGATGAACCCGGCGACGATGGCCGAGGGGGATGTGTCAGTCAGGGGGCGAAGCTGCGTGTGCGTGGCGTCGGTCATGACAGCGGTGTTCCTTATTCATATGAGAATATCCGAACCAACGCTGAATCCTGTGGGAGCGTGGCTTGCCCGCGAAGGCGTAGTGTCAGTCGACGTCAATGCTGAATGACACGACGCCTTCGCGGGCAAGCCACGCTCCCACAAGGGATTGTGTTCAGGCTGCGGATTCTGCGTTCAAGCCTAAACTGAAAAGTAACCGGTCGTTGCAATACAGCGAGGGCGACAAACAGCCGTACAGTCGTGTTGCCACCGTCCATTGTGTACAATCGCGGTGTTTTTTACGCGATACTTGCCAGCGACCCACTGTGCCGTATTACAGTCACGGTCAATTCGCCGCAGTTCTCCCGACTCGAGTGCCCATGAACGAACAGTTGCAACCCCTCAAGAAACAACCGCGAGCAGGCAAAGCCGGCCGTAGCGGTACCCAGGACGATATTGTCTACGCGCATATCTTCGAGGCCATCCTCGAACAGCGTCTGGCGCCCGGCACCAAGTTGAGCGAAGAAGCGCTGGGGGAAATTTTCGGGGTCAGCCGCACCATCATTCGCCGCGCGCTGTCGCGTCTGGCCCATGAAGGTGTGGTGTTGCTGCGACCGAATCGCGGCGCGGTCGTCGCCAGTCCGAGTGTCGAAGAGGCCCGTCAGGTGTTTCTGGCGCGGCGTCTGGTGGAGCGGGCGATCACTGAATTGGCGGTTCAGCACGCCACCGCCGAGCAACTTCTCGAACTGCGGCAGATGGTCAACGACGAGCGCGACAGCTTTTCCCGTGGCGATCGTGGTGCCGGTATCCGTCTGTCCGGCGAGTTCCATTTGAAACTGGCCGAAGCGGCGAAAAACGCGCCGCTGATCAGCTTCCAGCGCAGCCTGGTGTCCCAGACTTCGTTGATCATTGCCCAGTACGAGAGCGGTAACCGTTCCCACTGTTCTTATGATGAACACACCCAGTTGATCGACGCGATCGAAGCGCGGGACGCGACGCTGGCGGTGGACCTGATGATGCATCACATGGACCACATCGACAGCAAACTCAACCTCGACGAAGAAAGTGCGTCGGATGATTTGCATGCGGTGTTTTCGCATTTGTTGCAGACCAAGAAGCCAGGGCGGCCGGTCGCGAAACTTTAAGTCAGACCGCATCGCTCCCATCGCGGGCAAGTCGAATCGTCGCACCGCGATGGCTTTGTGACAGGCAAAAAAATCCCCCGGGCTGTACGGCTACGGGGGATTTTTTATGCTTGGAGAAAACTAGCGCTGATGCACCAGATTCCCCGCCGCATACGTCTGCAACACCGTCCGGTCATCCCCCAGCGTCATCAATACAAACAACGTCTCGGCAATGTTATTGGCCTGTTTCAGGCGATAGCCGAGCAGTGGCGTGGCGTTGTAGTCCAGCACCAGGAAGTCCGCGTCGCTGCCCGGTTGCAAGGTACCGATCTTGTCTTCCAGGCGTAGCGCACGGGCGCCGCCGAGGGTGGCCAGGTACAGCGACTTGAACGGGCTCAGCCGCGCACCTTGCAGTTGCATGACTTTGTAGGCTTCGTTCAGGGTTTGCAGCAGCGAGAAACTGGTGCCGCCGCCGACGTCGGTACCGAGGCCGACATTGAGTTTGTGTTTCTCGGCCATCGGCAGATTGAACAGGCCGCTGCCGAGGAACAGGTTCGAGGTCGGGCAGAACGCAATCGCTGAACCCGTCTGCGCCAGTCGCGCACATTCGTCGTCGCACAGGTGCACGCCGTGGGCGAACACCGAGCGTTCGCCGAGCAATTGGTAGTGATCGTAGACATCCAGGTAGCCCTTGCGCTCCGGGAACAGCGCCTTGACCCACTCGACTTCCTTGAGATTTTCGCTGATGTGGGTCTGCATGTACAGATCCGGATATTCACTCAGCAACTGGCCGGCGAGGGTCAGTTGCTCCGGGGTGCTGGTCGGGGCGAAGCGTGGGGTGACCGCGTAGTGCAGGCGACCCTTGCCGTGCCAGCGCTCGATCAGCGCCTTGCTTTCGACGTAGCTCGATTCGGCGGTGTCGGTCAGGTAGTCCGGCGCGTTGCGGTCCATCATCACCTTGCCGGCGATCATCCGCAGGTCCAGCTGTTCGGCGACCTCGAAGAACGAATTCACCGATTGCGGATGCACGCTGCCGAACACCAGCGCAGTGGTGGTGCCGTTGCGCAGCAGTTCCTTGATGAAAATATCCGCGACTTCATCGGCGTGGGCCTTGTCGGCGAACTGGCTTTCGCATGGGAAGGTGTAGGTATTCAGCCAGTCCAGAAGCTGTTCGCCATAGGCGCCGACCATGCCGGTTTGCGGCAGGTGGATGTGGGTGTCGATGAAGCCCGGCGTGATCAGCGCGTCCTGATAATGAGTAATCTCGATGTCGGCCGGCAGGGTCGGCAGCAATTCGCTGGCGTGGCCGATGGCGCTGATCTGGCCGTTTTCGACCACCAGCAAGCCGTCTTCGAAATACTCATACGAGGCCTCGATGCCCACTTCGGCGGGGTCGGCGATGCTGTGCAGGAGGGCGGCGCGGTAGGCTTTGCGAGTCAGAGGCATGTGAGTTCTCAATTAGTTCGAAGCTTTTCAGTTCAAAGCTTGGCTGCGGCGTGAAACAGGCAGCAGTTTGGCGATCGATGATCCGGCGCTGGCAGTGTGCTGGCCGAAATTCGCGTTATAGGTAGCGATGATTTCACCGGCGATGGAGATGGCGATTTCCACAGGCAACTTGCCTTTGACTTCACCAATGCCCATCGGGCAGCGCATGCGTTGCAGCACGCTGCTGTCGAAACCGCGGTCACGCAAGCGATGTTCGAACTTCACTCGTTTGGTCTTCGAACCGATCAGGCCGAAGTAGGCAAAGTCGTTGCGTTTGAGGATCGCAGCAGTGAGTTCAAGGTCGAGTTGGTGGTTGTGGGTCATGACAATGCAGTAGCTGCCGGTGGGCAGATCATCCACTTCATCCAGCGGTTCTTCAGTGACGATTTTGCGCACGCCGTGGGGAATCTGTTCAGGGAATTCCGCTTCCCGGGAATCGATCCAGCGCACTCGGCAGGGCAGGCTGGCGAGCAGCGGCACCAGCGCTCGACCGACGTGGCCGGCGCCGAACACGGCAATCTGCGCCTGGACCTGGCCCATCGGTTCGAACAGCAATACGGTCACGCCGCCGCAGCACTGGCCCAGGCTGGCGCCGAGGCTGAAGCGCTCCAGATGGGTGTCCTGTCGGCCGCTGGCCAGCATCTCGCGGCCGATCTGCATGGCCTTGTATTCCAGATGCCCGCCACCGATGGTGTCGAACGTTTGCGTGGCGCTGATGACCATTTTCGAGCCGGCATTACGCGGCGTCGAGCCGAGCTCTTCGATGATGGTCACCAACACACAGGGTTCACCCCGGGTTTGCAGGTCGGCGAGGGCGTCGATCCAGTTGTACATATTTCACCTCAACATCTCTGTTGTCTGTTCGGGCCTCTTCGCGAGCAGGCTCGCTCCCACATTGGTTTTGCACAGGTCCTTCAATCTGCACCAATCCTGTGGGAGCCGGGCTTGCCCGCGATGGCGTCTTCGCGGGCAAGCCCGCTCCCACAGGGAATGCATTTCAAATGTGGGAGCGAGCCTGCTCGCGAATGGCCGCACCTCGGTCTAGAGCGAAGCCAGCTCGGTTTCAGCTTCCACGGCTTTCACCGCCCTCAACTGCCGCATCTGCTCACAGCCCCACAACACCCGCTCCGGGGTCGCCGGCGCGTCGATTTTCGGTTGATGCTGGTAGTCGCCCAAACTGGCCACGGCATCCTTGATCGCGCACCACGCGGCGATGCCGAGCATGAACGGCGGCTCACCCACGGCCTTGGAATGGAACACCGTGTCTTCCGGGTTCTTGCGGTTTTCCACCAGCTTCACCCGCAGGTCTAATGGCATGTCTGCCACCGCCGGGATCTTGTAGCTGGCCGGGCCGTTGGTCATCAGTTTGCCTTTGTTGTTCCACACCAGTTCTTCCATGGTCAGCCAGCCCATGCCCTGGATGAAACCACCCTCGACCTGACCGATATCGATCGCCGGGTTCAGCGAGTCGCCGACGTCGTGAAGAATGTCGGTGCGCAGCATCTTGTACTCGCCGGTCAGCGTGTCGACGATCACCTCGGCGCAGGCCGCACCGAAGGCGTAGTAATAAAACGGCCGACCACGGGCCTGACTGCGGTCGTAGTAGATTTTCGGGGTCTTGTAGAAGCCGGTGCTCGACAGCGAAACTTGAGCGAAATACGCCTGCTGGATCAGCGATTCGAAGGTGAGGATGTGATCGCGAACCCGCACGTGACCGTTGTGGAATTCCACGTCTTCTTCGCTGACCTTGTATTGCCGCGCGGCGAACTCCACCAGGCGTTTCTTGATGATTTCAGCCGCGTTTTGCGCCGCTTTACCATTGAGGTCGGCACCGCTCGAAGCAGCGGTTGGCGAAGTGTTCGGAACCTTGTCGGTGTTGGTCGCGGTGATCTGCACGCGGTCCATTTCCACCTGGAATACTTCAGCCACGACTTGCGCAACCTTGGTGTTCAGACCCTGGCCCATTTCGGTGCCGCCGTGGTTCAGGTGGATGCTGCCGTCGGTGTAGATGTGGATCAGTGCACCGGCCTGATTGAGGAAGCTGGCGGTGAAGGAAATACCGAATTTCACTGGGGTCAGCGCCAGGCCTTTTTTCAGGATCGGGCTGTTGGCGTTGTAGCGACGGATCGCTTCGCGACGTTCTGCATACTGGCTGCTTGCTTCCAGTTCGGCGGTCATTTCCTCGAGCATGTTGTGCTCGACGGTCTGGTAGTAATGGGTGACGTTGCGCTCGGTCTTGCCGTAATAGTTGGCCTTGCGCACCGCCAGTGGATCGAGGCCCAAATGTCGGGCGATCGCGTCCATCACTTCTTCGATGGCGACCATGCCTTGCGGGCCACCGAAACCACGGTAAGCGGTGTTCGACGCGGTGTTGGTCTTGCAGCGGTGACCGTTGATGGTTGCATCGCCCAGATAATAAGAGTTGTCGGCATGGAACATCGCGCGGTCGACAATCGATGCCGACAAATCCGGTGAGCAGCCGCAGTTGCCGGCCAGTTCCAGTGCAATGCCGTGCAGGCGGCCAGTGCTGTCGAAGCCCACGTCGTACTCGACGTAGAACGGGTGACGCTTGCCGGTCATCAGCATGTCTTCGACACGCGGCAGGCGCATTTTGGTCGGTTGACCGGTCAGGTGCGCTATCACTGCGCACAGGCATGCCGGGCTTGCCGCTTGAGTTTCCTTGCCGCCGAAACCACCGCCCATGCGGCGCATGTCGACGACGATTTTGTTCATCGACACGTCCAGTACTTCCGCCACCAGTTTCTGCACTTCGGTGGGGTTCTGGGTCGAGCAGTAAACGATCATGCCGCCGTCTTCGGTCGGCATCACCGAAGAGATCTGGGTTTCCAGATAAAAGTGCTCCTGGCCGCCGATGTGCAGCGTGCCTTGAATGCGATGCTCTGCAGTAGAAAGCGCGGTGGCCGAATCGCCACGCTGATGGGTATGACTGTCGAGCACAAAGTGGCGTTTGCGCAGAGCCTCAACCACATCCAGAACGGGTTCCAAATCTTCATATTCGATGATCGCGGCCATCGCTGCTTTGCGCGCGGTCTCCAGGTCTTTCGCCGCTACGGCGAGCACCGGTTGACCGACAAATTGCACGTCATCGATGGCCAGTAACGGATCGCCCGGCAGCAATGGACCGATGTCTTTCAGGCCCGGCACATCTTCGTGGGTGATGGCGATACGCACGCCTTCGAAGGCGTAGCAGGGCTTGGTGTCGATGCTGATGATTTTCGCGTGGGCGCGGTCGGACAGCCGTGCATAAACGTGCAGCTGATTGGGAAATTCCAGCCGATCGTCGATGTACTGCGCTTCACCAGACACGTGCTTGTCGGCGCTGTCGTGCTTGACGCTACGGCCGACACCGGTGGTCAGGTCCTTGGCGAACAATTCAGCCAGTTCGGCTTGGGTCTTCTCTACAGCGTGATGATTAGACATAAGCGGTCACCCGAGTCTCGATGTGCGGTGTTTGCAGTTCGATGAAGTATTTACGCAACAGGTTCTGCGCACTGAGCAGGCGATATTCCTTGCTGGCGCGGAAGTCCGAGAGTGGCGTGAAGTCTTCGGCCAATGCAGCGCAGGCGCGTTCGAGGGTGGCGTTGTTGAACGGTGCACCAACCAGGGCGGCTTCGCAGTGTTTGGCGCGTTTTGGAATGGCCGCCATGCCGCCGAAAGCCACGCGGGCGTCGGCGATCACACCGGTGTCGATGCGCAGGTTGAACGCGGCACAAACGGCGGAAATGTCATCGTCCAGACGCTTGGATACCTTGTAGGCGCGGAACAGTTGTTCAATGCTGGCGCGCGGCACGATGATCTTTTCGATGAACTCGCTTTCCTGACGCGCGGTGACCCGGTAATCGATGAAGTAATCTTCCAGGGCCATGGTGCGGCGGGTTTCGCCTTTACACAGGATGATCTGCGCGCCGAGGGCGATCAGCAGCGGTGGAGAGTCACCAATCGGCGAGGCGTTACCGATGTTGCCGCCGAGGGTGCCCTGGTTGCGGATCTGCAAGGAGGCGAAGCGTTGCAGCAATTCGCCGAAGTCCGGGTACTCGGCCTTCAAGGCGTCGTAGCAGTCGGAGAGGGTGGTAGCGGCGCCGATCTCCAGGCGATCGTCGAAGCGTTCGATGCGTTTCATTTCGGCGACGTTGCCGACGTAGATCATCACCGGCAAGGTGCGGTGGAACTGGGTGACTTCCAGCGCCAGATCCGTACCACCGGCCAGCAGGCGGGCCTGTGGATAAGCGTCGTAGAGGTCGGCCAGATCGGCCACGGTCAACGGCACCAGGCAGCGCTTGTCGCCACTGTTGAGTTCACCGATGTCTGTGGGAGCGATAGCTTTCAGGCGAGCGATAGTTTCCGCTTCGCGTGCATCGAACTGGTCGGGTTGTTTGCCGCAGCAGGATTGCTCGGCGGCGGCCAGGATCGGCCGATAGCCGGTGCAGCGGCAGAGGTTGCCGGCCAACGCTTCGTGGGCTTTATGGGCGTCGGGCTCGTCGCTGTTCTTTTGCAGCGCGAACAGCGACATCACGAAACCCGGCGTGCAGAAGCCGCACTGCGAACCGTGGCATTCAACCATGGCTTTTTGCACGCTGTGCAGCTCGCCTTGGTGCTTGAGGTCTTCGACGCTGATCAGTTGCTTGCCGTGCAAGGAGGAGACGAACGTCAGGCACGAATTGAGGCTGCGATAGCGAATATGTTCGCGGCCACCGTCGTCCGTCTGCAACTCGCCGACCACCACGGTGCAGGCGCCACAGTCGCCGCTGGCGCAGCCTTCTTTGGTGCCGGGCTTGCCCACATGTTCGCGTAGGTAATTGAGCACGGTCAGGTTCGGGTCCAGGGCGTGCTCGCTACGGAGTTCCTGGTTTAGTAAAAACTGGATCACGGAAGGCCTCGCAAACTCATTATTGTTGTTAACCGACATGAGCCGAATTTATCAGGTCTGACTTTTCGGTCAATGATTTTCTGACTTAAAGGTCAGGAAATGGCATTTTGTCGATCAACGACTCGTTCCTTCATTATTGACCCTCGCGGGATAGCTTGCCTTTTGCGTGAATCGTGCCAAAAACCGCTGGGTGGGCACTCCGCCATGACCCATCAATTGCGCTACACTGCGCCGCTTGTGCAGATCGAAGAGTTTGAAGGACAACCATGACGTTCAAGGCCCCGGACAGCCTCGCCGAGCAAATCGCTCACCACCTCGCCGAACGTATCATTCGCGGCGAAATGAAGCCGGGGGAGCGCATTCAGGAACAGAAGGTCACGCTGGCCCTTAATGTCAGCCGCGGTTCAGTCCGTGAGGCGTTACTGATTCTCGAGCGCCGCCACTTGATCGCGATTTTGCCGCGACGTGGCGCCCATGTGACTGAGCTCACGGCGCACAAGGTGCAGAGCCTGTGCACGTTGATGAGCGAGTTGTACATTTTGCTCGGCAATGCCGTGGCCAGCGGCTGGCAAGTCCAGGCCGACATGGTGCCGTTTCTGCAGATCCAGCAGCGCCTGACCGACAGCTACGAGCGCCAGGACATTCGCACGTTCGTCGACGACAGCTTCAGTGTGATGCGCGCCGCGTATCCGTTCGCCAACAACCCGTACTTGCAGGAAACCGTCGAGAATCTGCAGCCGGCCATGAGCCGCGCGTATTTCCTCGCGCTGGATCAGCGCAAGGCCTCGATGAGCGAGTTCCTCGAGCTGTTCGAGCGCTTGCTCGCCGCCGTGCTTGCCCGTGACTTTCCTCAGATCCGCGTGGTGCTGACGGCGTATGCCCAGCGCAGCTGCGATCTGGTGGTCTCTGCCCTGACGGTCGCTTAAGCGTGCGGCTCAAGTGCATTAAGCTGGCGGGGTTCAAATCCTTCGTCGATCCGACCACGGTGAACTTCCCCAGCAACATGGCGGCAGTGGTCGGGCCCAATGGTTGCGGCAAGTCGAACATCATCGACGCCGTGCGTTGGGTGATGGGCGAGAGCTCGGCCAAGAACTTGCGCGGCGAGTCGATGACCGACGTCATCTTCAACGGCTCGACCAGCCGTAAACCGGTGAGCCAGGCGAGCATTGAGCTGGTGTTCGATAACTCCGATGGCACCCTGCTCGGCGAATGGGCTGCCTATGCGGAGATTTCCATTCGCCGAAAAGTAACCCGCGACAGCCAGACCACCTACTACCTCAACGGCACCAAATGCCGCCGCCGCGATATCACCGACATCTTTCTGGGTACCGGCCTCGGCCCGCGCAGCTATTCGATTATCGAACAGGGGATGATCTCCAAGCTGATCGAATCCAAGCCCGAAGACCTGCGCAATTTCATCGAAGAAGCCGCCGGTATTTCCAAGTACAAGGAACGTCGGCGCGAGACTGAAAACCGTATTCGCCGCACCCATGAAAACCTTGCCCGCCTGACCGACCTGCGCGAAGAGCTCGAGCGTCAGCTTGAACGCTTGCACCGCCAGGCCGAGGCCGCCAAGAAGTATCAGGAATACAAGGGCGAAGAACGCCAGCTCAAGGCCCAGTTGTCGGGCCTGCGCTGGCAGGCGTTGAACGAACAGGTCGGCCAGCGCGAGTCGATCATCGGCACTCAGGAAGTCACCTTCGAAGCCCTGGTGGCCGAGCAACGCAATGCCGACGCGGCCATCGAACGCCTGCGTGACGGTCATCACGATCTGTCCGAGCGCTTCAATCTGGTGCAGGGGCGTTTCTATTCGGTCGGCGGCGACATCGCCCGGGTCGAGCAGAGCATCCAGCACGGTCAGCAGCGTTTGCGTCAGCTGCAGGACGACCTGAAGGAAGCCGAGCGCGCGCGGCTGGAAACCGAGTCTCACTTGGGCCACGACCGCACCTTGCTGCTGACCTTGGGCGAAGAGCTGGACATGCTCACGCCGGAACAGGAAGTCACCAGCGCCGCCGCCGAGGAAGCTGCTGCCGCGCTCGAAGAATCCGAAACCACCATGCACGGCTGGCAGGAGCAGTGGGACACCTTCAACCTCACTGCCGCCGAGCCACGCCGTCAGGCTGAAGTTCAGCAGTCGCGAATCCAGCAGCTGGAAACCAGCATGGAACGTTTGGCTGATCGCCAGAAGCGCCTTGGTGAAGAGCGCGCGTTGCTCTCGGCGGATCCGGAAGACGCGGCGATCATGGAACTCAGCGAGCAGTTGGCTGCGTCCGAGGCCACGCTCGAAGACTTGCAGGCCAGTGAAGAAGCTCAGGTTGAGCGTCTTGAACAACTGCGTCAGGAATTGCAACTAGCGCTGCAAAATCAGCAACAAGCCCAAGGTGATTTGCAGCGGCTCAACGGTCGACTGGCGTCGTTGGAAGCCTTGCAGCAAGCCGCGCTCGATCCCGGCACCGGCACTGCCGAATGGCTGCGCGAACAGCATCTGGCGGATCGTCCGCGTCTGGCCGAAGGCCTGAAGGTCGAGGCCGGTTGGGAGCTGGCGGTGGAAACCGTGCTCGGCGCCGACCTGCAAGCGGTGCTGGTGGATGACTTCGGTGATTTCGATCTGGCCGGGTTTGCCCAAGGCGATTTGCGCCTGCTCAGCTCGGCCAGCGATGGCGTGCGCATGCCCGGCAGTTTGCTCGACAAGGTCGAGGCGCAGATTGATTTGTCGCCATGGCTGGGGCAGGTCAAACCGGTCGACAGCCTTGAGCAGGCCTTGGCCTTGCGCGGGCAATTGGCCGCCGGGCAAAGCCTGATCAGCCGCGACGGTTACTGGGTCGGCCGACACTTTTTGCGCGTGCGCCGGGCCAGCGAGGCGGAAAGCGGCGTACTTGCCCGTGGCCAGGAAATCCAGCGGTTGGGCCTTGAGCGCGAAGAGCGCGAAGCCACGGTCGAAACCCTGGAAACCCAACTTCAGAATCTCAGGGCGCAACAGCGTCAGCAGGAAAACGGGCGCGAACATTTGCGCCGTCTGCTGCAAGACGAAGCCCGTCAGCAGGGCGAATTGAAAGCCCAGCTGTCCGCTGGCAAAGCCAAGGTCGAGCAGTTGACCCTACGCCGCACCCGTCTCGATGAAGAGCTCACCGAGCTGAGCGAGCAGCGGGCCCTGGAACACGAAAACATCGGCGAAGCGCGTCTGCAATTGCAGGAAGCCCTCGACAGCATGGCGCTGGACACCGAGCAGCGCGAGTTGCTGTTGGCTCAGCGCGACAGCCTGCGCGAGCGCCTCGACCGGGTGCGTCAGGAAGCCCGACAGCACAAGGATCATGCGCATCAACTGGCGGTGCGCCTCGGTTCGCTGAAGGCGCAACACGATTCCACTCGTCAGGCGCTGGAACGGCTGGAAATGCAGTCCGAGCGCCTGACCGAGAAGCGCGAACAGCTCAGCCTCAATCTGGAAGAGGGCGAGGCGCCGCTGGAAGAGCTGCGGCTGAAACTTGAAGAGCTGCTCGACAAGCGCATGACCGTCGACGAAGAGCTCAAGACCGCGCAAATCGCCATGGAAGACGCCGACCGCGAACTGCGCGACGCCGAAAAGCGCCGCACTCAGGCCGAGCAGCAATCCCATTTGATTCGCAGCCAACTCGAACAGCAGCGCATGGAATGGCAAGCGCTGACGGTGCGGCGCAAGACTTTGCAGGATCAATTGCTGGAGGACGGCTACGACCTGCACGGCGTACTCGCGACCTTGGTGGCCGAGGCCAACGAGAAAGACGCCGAAGAAGAACTCGAGCGTATTGCCGCGCGAATTCAGCGCCTCGGCGCGATCAACCTCGCGGCTATCGACGAATACCAGCAACAATCCGAGCGTAAACGTTATCTGGATGCTCAGAACGACGATTTGGTGGAAGCGCTGGACACGCTCGAGAACGTGATTCGCAAGATCGACAAGGAAACCCGAAACCGCTTCAAAGATACCTTTGATCAGATCAATGGTGGTTTACAGGCCCTTTTCCCAAAAGTTTTCGGTGGAGGACGCGCGTATTTGGAACTGACGGGCGAAGATCTACTCGATACAGGGGTGACGATCATGGCGCAGCCGCCAGGAAAGAAGAACAGCACCATCCATTTGCTCTCCGGTGGCGAAAAAGCCCTGACCGCATTGGCCCTGGTTTTTGCCATCTTCAAGTTGAATCCGGCGCCGTTCTGCATGCTCGATGAGGTTGACGCGCCATTGGATGACGCTAACGTTGGACGCTACGCACGGTTGGTCAAAGAGATGTCGCAGACGGTGCAGTTCATCTATATCACCCACAACAAGATTGCCATGGAAATGGCCGATCAATTGATGGGGGTGACGATGCACGAACCCGGTTGCTCGCGTCTGGTGGCAGTGGATGTGGAGGAGGCGATGGCCATGGTGGACGCCTGAATTATTGCTTGTAGGGCAGGTATTTTTGAGCTGTAGGGCTTTTTACCTGTCTTGACTTGCTGGCCAATCGACATAATTCGCGCAAGCCACTGTGACAGACGTGTAAAGTTGCCTTTGGTCGTGCTAGTTTAATGTCAATTTTTCGTATACGTGGGCAAAACGCCTGTCAGAACATAGAGTTGGCGCCACGTTTTAAAGCGGTTTACACAATGTAAACCCCTTATTTTTCAGCATTTTTTATAGAGGCACGGGATTACATGGAAATCGGTCTGCGCGAGTGGCTGATCGTCATCGGCATTATTGTCATTGCCGGTATTCTTTTCGATGGCTGGCGTCGCATGCGCGGCGGCAAGGGAAAACTGAAATTCCGTCTTGACCGAAGTTTGTCCAATTTGCCGGACGAGGACACCAGCGCCGAGCTGTTGGGCCCGCCCCGCGTGCTGGATAACCATAAAGAACCGCAACTGGACGAGCATGATCTGCCGTCGGTGAGCATGCCTGCCCGTGAACCGCGTGAATCGGGTTCCAAGCGCGGCAAGCGTGGCCATGGCGAGCCATCGCAAGGCGACTTGAACCTCAACCTCGACCTGGACGGCGGCCCGAGCTTCAATAGCCGTGACGATTTCCCGGATGACACCAAGCCCGCCAGCTCGGCCGAAAAAGATCAGCCGCAAGCCGAAGAAGTATTGGTGATCAGCGTGATCTGCCGCGACCCGGCCGGCTTCAAGGGCCCGGCACTGTTGCAGAACATTCTGGAAAGCGGTCTGCGTTTCGGCGAGATGGATATTTTCCACCGTCACGAAAGCATGGCCGGTAACGGCGAAGTCCTGTTCTCCATGGCCAATGCGGTCAAGCCGGGCGTCTTTGATCTGGATGACATCGATCATTTCAGCACCCCGGCGGTGAGCTTCTTCCTCGGTCTGCCAGGCCCGCGTCATCCCAAGCAAGCCTTCGACGTGATGGTGGCTGCAGCACGCAAACTGTCCCAGGAGCTGAACGGCGAACTGAAAGACGACCAGCGCAGCGTGCTGACCGCCCAAACGATTGAGCACTACCGTCAGCGCATCGTCGAGTTCGAGCGTCGTGCATTGACCCAGAAGCGCTGACTCGAATGACTGGGGCGGGCTCTTGTGGCGAGGGAGCTTGCTCCCGCTGGGTCGCGAAGCGGCCCCGTTCATTTCGGCAACTCCGCTTATTCAGATACACCGCATTAGCTGATTTTACGACGGCTTCGCCGCCGAGCGGGAGCAGCTCCCTCGCCACAGTGTCCACAGCTTTGCGCTACCGTATTTAAAAGATTGAGCAGCCTCGGCTGCTCTTTTGCTTTATGAGAGAACACCCATGACCGCCGCCAAAAACCGCATTCTAGAGCTGCGTGCCGAGCTCGATCAGCACAACTATCGCTACCACGTGCTGGACGAACCCAGCATCCCGGACGCCGAATACGATCGCCTGTTCCACGAGCTCAAGGCCCTCGAAGCGGCCCACCCCGAATTGATCACCAGCGACTCGCCGACCCAGCGTGTCGGCAGCGCGGCGCTGTCGGCGTTCACTCAGGTGCGTCATGAAGTGCCGATGCTCAGCCTCGGCAACGCCTTCGAAGAAACCGACATGCGCGAATTCGATCGCCGGGTGACGGACGGGCTGGACCTGCCGGTCGGCGACTTGTTTGGCAGTGGCGCAGTGGTGGAGTACAGCTGCGAACCCAAGCTCGATGGCCTGGCGGTCAGTCTGCTGTATCAGGACGGTGTGCTGGTGCGCGGCGCCACCCGCGGCGATGGCACCACTGGTGAAGACATCAGTGTCAACGTGCGCACCGTGCGCAATATCCCGCTCAAGCTGCATGGCACCGGCTGGCCGGCGACCCTGGAAGTGCGTGGCGAAGTCTTCATGTCCAAGGCCGGTTTCGAGCGGCTCAACGCCACACAACTGGAAGTCGGCGGCAAGACCTTCGCCAACCCGCGTAACGCGGCGGCGGGCAGTTTGCGGCAGCTGGATTCGAAGATCACCGCCAACCGTCCGCTGGAATTCTGCTGCTACGGCATCGGCCAGATTTCAGCCGATATTGCCGACACGCACATCGGCAATCTGCAGCAACTCAAAGCCTGGGGGATGCCGATCAGTCATGAGCTGAAACTGGCGCACGGCATCGAAGAATGCCTGGATTACTACCGCGACATCGGTGAGCGTCGCAATGCGCTCCAGTATGAAATCGACGGTGTGGTGTTCAAGGTCAACAGCATTGCTTCCCAGCGTGAACTGGGTTTCCGCGCTCGCGAACCGCGTTGGGCGATTGCCCACAAATTTCCGGCGATGGAAGAACTCACCGAATTGCTCGACGTGGAATTCCAGGTCGGTCGCACCGGTGCCGTGACGCCGGTGGCACGCTTGAAACCGGTCAGGGTTGCGGGCGTCACCGTGGCCAATGCGACCTTGCACAACATGGATGAAGTTGCACGGCTGGGCCTGATGATTGGCGATACGGTGATCATTCGTCGCGCCGGTGATGTGATTCCGCAAGTGGTGCAAGTGGTCACCGAACGCCGCCCGGAGAATGCCCGTCCGGTGCAGATTCCCGAGCAGTGCCCTGTCTGCGGCTCCCATGTCGAGCGCACGCAACTGGTCAAGCGCAGCAAGGGCCGCGAGACCATCAGCGAGGGCGCGGTGTATCGCTGCGTCGGGCGTCTGGCCTGTGGTGCGCAACTCAAGCAAGCGATCATTCACTTCGTTTCGCGCCGCGCCATGGACATTGAAGGTCTGGGCGAGAAGAGCGTCGAGCAACTGGTGGATGAAGGCCTGGTGAGTTCGCCGGCCGATCTTTACGCCCTGACTTTCGAGCAGATTGTTGACCTGGAAGGCTTTGCCGAGCTGTCGAGCAAGAACCTGCTCAGTGCAATCGAAGACAGCAAGCAGCCGAGCCTGGCACGGTTCATCTACGCCTTGGGCATTCCCGATGTCGGCGAAGAGACGGCCAAGGTCCTCGCGCGCTCTCTCGGCTCGCTGGTGCGGGTTCAGCAGGCGTTGCCGCAAGTACTCACGTACTTGCCGGATGTCGGGCTGGAAGTGGCTCACGAGATTCACAGCTTCTTTGAAGACGCGCATAACCAGCAGGTGATCAAGGATCTGCTCAAGCATGGCCTGCAGATTCAGGATCAGAGCGATCTGGGCGCCGAGTTTGCTGCCAGTACCACGCTGGGCGGCTTGCTCGATAAGTTGCACATTCCGTCGGTCGGGCCGGGCGGGGCGCAGAAGCTTGCGGACAAGTTCGGCTCGCTCGAAGCGGTGATGAGTGCTGATTGGCTGGACATGCGTCAGGCGCTGCCGGAGAAACAGGCGACTTCGGTTCGCGAGTTCTTTGCGGGCACGGAAAATCGTCAGGTTGCCGAGGCCGCCGAAAAGCAGCTGCGTGATTTCGGCATGCATTGGCAGAGCGAGAAAAAGGTCGTCGAAGGGTTGCCGCTGGCCGGGCAGACTTGGGTGCTGACCGGTTCGCTGGAGCTGATGAGTCGCGATGTCGCCAAGGACAAACTTGAAAGCCTTGGCGCCAAGGTGGCCGGTTCCGTGTCGGCCAAGACCCATTGCGTGGTCGCCGGCCCGGGCGCGGGGTCGAAGCTGGCCAAGGCCAATGAGCTGGGGTTGAAGGTGCTGGATGAAGAGGCGTTTGTCGGGTTTCTTGGCAAGCACAATATTTCGGTTTAACTGATCGTTCCCACGCTCTGCGTGGTAACGCATCCCGTGACGCTCTGCGTCACAGCGGACGCGGAGCGTCCGGGGCGGCATTCCCACGCAGAGCGTGGGAACGATCACGGTAAAAGAATGATCTAGTCTTGGCAGGCCCCAGGGAGAGATCGCCATGTACCGCTTCTTCGAACAGCTCAGTTCACGCATCGCCGCGCCCTTCATGGGTGAGCGTTTGCGCAACAGCAAGGTCTGGCATTGCCGTTGTGGGCAGTCGCTGTTCTTTCGCAACAGTCAGTGCCTGGCCTGTTCGGCAGCGCTGGGCTATCAGCCGCAGCAGAGTCGCTTGTCTTCGTTGCAACCTGGCCCACAAGTGGATACCTGGTTGCTCGACGCCGGTCCCGACGCCGGTGTGTTCCGCCGCTG
Source organism: Pseudomonas lini (assembly GCF_964063345.1). Taxonomy (NCBI): domain Bacteria; kingdom Pseudomonadati; phylum Pseudomonadota; class Gammaproteobacteria; order Pseudomonadales; family Pseudomonadaceae; genus Pseudomonas; species Pseudomonas lini. The sequence goes on along the minus strand of NZ_OZ061318.1, from coordinate 1,081,031 downwards.
CGCCAATCTCGACTCTCCGGCCGCCTGCAACTGGCTGCTGCCGGCCAATGATCACGATGCGTTATGCATTGCCTGTAGCCTGAATCGCACCATCCCCGACCTGGCGATCCCCGAGAACCACGAGCGCTGGCGCAAAGTGGAAATCGCCAAGCGTCGGCTGGTGGCGCAGCTGATCAGCCTGGGCTTGTCAGTCATTCCGAAATCCATGGATGAAGACATCGGCCTGGCCTTCGACTTCATCGGTATCGACCTCGAAGGCAAACCGCCGACCACCGGGCATGCCAACGGTCTGATCACCCTCGATATCAAGGAAGCCGACGACGCCCATCGCGAGCAGGTTCGCGTGCAGATGCACGAACCTTATCGCACGCTGCTCGGGCACTTTCGTCACGAGGTCGGGCATTACTACTGGGACCGCTTGGTCGCCAACAGTCATTGGCTGGAACCGTTCCGCGCTCTGTTCGGTGATGAGCAAGCAAGTTATGCCGAGGCCCTTGAGCGGCATTATCAGCAAGGCGCACCGCTCGACTGGCAGCAACATTACGTCAGCGCCTACGCCACCATGCACCCCTGGGAAGACTGGGCCGAAACCTGGGCTCACTACCTGCACATGATGGATGCAGTAGACACCGCCCTGGGTTTTGGCATGAGTGCGCAGGAAATGGATTTCGATTACCAGCCGTTTCCGCCGAGCACGCTATTCGACCCGCAGCACCCCGGCGGCCCGGCGTTCCTGTCATTCGTCAACGCATGGATCGAGCTGGCCGGCATGCTCAACGAATTGTCACGCAGCATGGGCCAGCCGGATTTCTATCCGTTCGTCCTGCCGCCGGCGGTGATTGCCAAACTGCACTTCATTCACCTGGTGATCCAGCAAGAGGGCGGCAGGGCGGATGAGGTGTTGGCGCAATAGGATCAACATACAGGGGTGGGGTTTCAAGGCCGGCGCATGTCCTTGAAGCGGCTCATATTTTTTAATCCGCTCGAACGGTTGTAACTTCGTCTCAGATAGGTACAATGGCGCGGCTCGCCGTCAGGTGAGCGTCGTTATGGTGACCCCATCGGTCCCCCCGCAACGATTACCCGTGAACCTGGTCAGACCCGGAAGGGAGCAGCCACAGCGGGAACATTGTGTGCCGGGGTGTGGCTGGTGGGGTTGCCTCCTATCTCTAAGTCCTTGATTCTGCAAGGATTTATCAGTCAAAAATCTCGAAGTGTGACAGCGATTAGTGACACCCAAGTGGTGCACTGTGCTGGCAATGCTACCGTGTGTATCTTCATCCGCCAATAAAATCCAATATTTCGCTCTGTGGGCGAGCTGCGGGCTGCTGTGCGCCTTCTCTGAAGAAACCTGAATCCTCCATGATGACTAATTGACATTATCAACACTTGCTGATGATAATTCATTTGACTTGGGGGGAGCTGTATGATTAAGGAAGGGCAGGTTGTAGAGTTACTAATACGTTGCGAAGAGATAACAGGGCAGCGACTTGAGCAGGTTCGTGGAAATTTAAGTCGAGCTGAAACTAGATCTGCAGCGATATGGGAACTTCTAGCTCTTGATGCTAGCACGGAACTTGGAACTGTAGAGTATGAGCCTCATGCAGATGGGAGCCCAGATATAAGGGTGACGCTGCCAAGCGGTGAGAAAGTTTGGATTGAAGTTGCATTCCTTTATCCGCGCTTTTGGAAAGAGGAGCGTCAATCATTCGAGGTGTCACAGTGGCTAAGAGAAGAAGCTAAAAAACGTGGTATTGACGGTTTTAAGATATCGTGCAGGTTTGATGGGGTTGCCTCTCGGTCTGGGTTTATTAGAAAACTTCCCCGGCAGCAGGAGAAAAATGAGTTTTTAAAATCAGAACTCGTCAGCAGTTTCTTCTCTCAGGTGTCGGCCAATAAGAGTGAAAAATCATCTTTTATCCATCCTGACTATACACTTGCTGTGGTTTATTCACCTGAGTCCAATGGCGGAGGTGGCGGAGGGCTAGTCCAAGAGGCACCTAAGCATTATAAAGAGCACGCCCTATACAGGATTGTGAAAACGAAAGCTCGCCAGCACGACGTATCGGGAGTTCGGCTTCTTTGCATAGGAACAGATCAAAGCAACGCACTGTCTGACTTCGTAGCGCCCAATGTCGTTACACCTGCAAATGCGCTTCATTATGCTTTCAAGGAAACATCAGCTATCAGCGGTGTGATTACTGTAAGTATTGAAAGCAGGGTGCAAGGAATTAGCGGGACTACTCGGGATGCTAGGGCAAAAATTTATTATAATGAAAATGCTAAGGTGCATCCGAGCAGTCCAGATAAGGAAGTCATTTCAAAGTTAAATTTTAATCGGTGGAAGTATCATTATCCTCTTACGAAGTACGATACTCCGTCCAATGGTATGAGTCGAAAGCTAGGAGGGAAGTTAACTGTGTCTACATCCAATAAAGGCGGTACGCTTAAAATCCCTTCCACGATGTTGCTCGAGGTATTGGCTGGGAGAATATCGCTTAATCAGGAATACGATCTTTCAATTTCGCATCTGCTTTCGGGTGATTATCGTATAACGTCATCGTCGCTAGAATCTGGAAGTCCCGAGTCTGGAGAGGCTCCGCGCATTGTGTTTGAGTTTGAGCTTGACTTTGATGCTGTTTTTGAGCGAACGAGACCGTCCAAGCAAGGGGATTCAGGCGGCAGTGTATGAATAGGACGGCTGGCATGGGGGGGGCATGACTTCAAAATCGAAGATCAAGCGTTTGTATCGAATTATGGACTTTAGTCGTGTTGTGCAAATCTTCGAAAAAGGGGAAATATACTTTGCCAAGCCTAGTATGTGGGACGACCCGTATGAGCAACGCATAAGACACGCTAAGGACCATGCGATTTTCGCTCAATGTTGGGGGCAGACACCAATCTCAGATGCGATGTGGAGAATCTACTCCCAGCATGGCACAGGGGTGAGGATCTCTACCACGGTAGATAAACTAACAGAGGTTATGAAGTCAGCCTGTAGGTTGCATGGGTACAAGCGAAGACTCGATAGGGTTGAGTATAAGACACAAAAAGAGATTGATGAGTTAACAAGAAGTGTAGCTGCTGAGTTGAGGGAAGGTTTTGATATCGGCAGGGCGACAGATGTGCTTTATATGAAGCGTGATGCGTTTAGTCATGAAACGGAGTGGAGAGCTGCGCTCTTTACGCCAGAAGCAAGCCGTGAGGTCGAAAAGAGCGGTATCACCATTAAAGTTGACCCGCATGATTTTATTGAGCGGATTCTTCTGGATCCTAGAGCTCCGGAAGAACTGGTTGGAGCATTTGAGTTTTATTTCAAGAACAAGTTGGGGTTCAAGGGGAGTGTTGCGCGGTCCGTGCTTTATAAAGTTCCTGATACATATGTGGTAGAGGATAACTCTATCGGTGTTGATGATCTTTAAGGTTGAAATTTTAAGTCTGCTGCGGGTCTTATATTTCGTTGTGTCAAAGGTGCAGGTTTTTGTTTATTACACTCCCGCTTTTTCCCTGAAATAAGAGTTTGCAATCAGTGTTCAATCACATGTTGATGGTGCTAAAAGTCCGTGGATATTCAGCTAGCCGGTTTAAATGGGTCCGGTTCTGTAGAAGACCACCCGTCGTTACTTTCCAAGGATCCTTATGACTTGGCACGCATGGCGATAGCGGACCACGACTTATCGAATTCGCCATCCATTGTAGACAAATTGAAAATTGCCATTCGCGCATATACTGTGCGCACGCACAGTATTTGGTGTGCCGTGTGATGGATGATGATTTGATTGATGATTCTGGGTTTGAGCTCGGTCTTCCTTCTCGCGAGGAAATGCTCAATCATCAATGTGATTTGCTATGCTCTGAATTGGACTTGACGCGGCGTGACCTTCGGCTACGCAGACGTGCAATGAGCCATTAGTGCTACCCTGGACGGGTTACTTATAAGTCGAATTCATAGGGCGGGTGAGTTAAATGGACGAACAAATCCTCAGCTACAAAAATGTTGAGCGAATCAGCAAAAAGATGGATGAATACATAGATGATAATAATGCAGGTCTTGAGAAATATTGTCGAATACAACACGATAAAAAATGCGAAAGTCCATTTCTTGCAGCACAACTATACTATGTAATTGGTACCGGCTACTCTGCCGTGCATTTTAACAATATACAAAAAGATTGGTATTCTTCAAGCATAAGCAATGCTGTGTATTTTTTAAGAAAGGCATTGCATGAGTTGAAAGACTTTAAATCTGAATACTACAAAGTTGAAGTTGGTAGTAAGACCATACTGCTGAGCTTTGCAGAGCTATACTCACGGATAAATATAAATGTTGCGAACTACCTAGCCGAGCAGTATCGGCATATCGAAGCATTAGAGTTTTACGATAGAGCAATAGCAATGCAAAATGCCTTTGGACTTGCTACCAAAGCCCATTGCCTGATAAAGTTGAATAAAAATGTTTGCGACGAAAATGCTAGCTTCTTCTTTTCAAAAGAGATATATAAACTCATAAAAAAATCAATGCTGGCTGACAGCCAAACAATAGAGGGTGACGAAGAGCAATTTGTAAGTTTGAAAGCGCGCCTCGAATCATATTTGCCATATTTTGAAGGTAAGTACCCGGATTACATCGGCTTAGATCATTCGGATACGCATAGGGAAACCTTCAAGAACGCTAAGCATAAATCGTATTTGGATTGGGTAGGGGTAAATAAACTTTTTTTGAATATGTCTAATATCGTAATCACTAAGGAATATGCGTACGAGGATTGTTTAAGTCTTCCATCTTTTTCTGGAAAGCTCAATCCGCTGCTGCTAGCGAGTGAGGAGCTTGCGTTTCATGCGCACTTCGACGAAATGAAAGATACATATTGCTACGCAAGATATACTTATTTTGCAGCGTTAAAAACTCCGTGCGATGCTGATCATTTCTATAACTCAACATACAAGCAAGTGAATAGCCTGGACTATTCGATAAATAGCTTTAAAACGAATAACTATAAAACTGCCCTCAGGTGCTTGTATTCATTGCTAGATAAAATAGCTTTTTTTACCTATAAGTTCTATGGGGTGAGCATTGATGAGCTGGAGGAGCACGAAGTAAGTATAAAGACTATTTTTGTGTCGAATAAGAAGCCAGCGGCATGGTTAGCAGAAATGAGAAACCCGTTCCTTTCGGCTCTATATTTTTTGAGCAAAGACATTAACGACGTAAAACGGCCAGGAAAGAGGGGCCAAATAAAGAACTCCGATGAGGCGCTTTATCTCTCAGAAACTACATTCCCGGCTGCAAATCAAATCAACCAAATACGAAATGCTCTTGAACATAAGTCCTTAAAGATTGTAGATGGTTTCGGATATGAGCTATCTCAAAGGCACTGCTACTCAAAAAATACCCTTGAGGAGGCAATCAAGGAAATAGAGAGTCTAGATGAGTCGTCAGACGAATATCAGGCGCTTAATGGTCATATAGATGAAAAATCGAGATTGCAGTCTTTTCATTTGGCCGTTTCCGTTGAGCATATCGAAGAACAGCTTTTAGAGCTAATTAAGTTGTCTAGAAACGCATTGATATATCTAGCCCTTTCCATCCAGCACCATGAAAGCAACAAGCCAAACGATGGTGATTCGATCCTGTTGGAACGTGATGTGCCTTACATCTGAAGAACGCACGCGGCCTAGATACGGATGCGTTGGCGATCTTCACGCCATCTTTGTACACGCCAGTTTGCCTGGCCTACTTTGATGCGCACCTTTTGATGTTTGCGAATTATCGAGCGTTCACCCACTCAGCGCCTTACCTGCGTTTGATGGGGCAGGGGTGTATGCGATTTATTACACTGGTGACTTTGCTGCATATGCACGCTTAGCGTCATTGAATCAAGTGGACAGTTCATGTTGCCGATTTATGTAGGCAAAGCTGTTCCTGCTGGTGCCCGAATGGGCGGCGATTTAGGTTCATCACCGGGAAAAGTTCTTCAAAAGCGATTAAAGGAACACGCTGACAGCATTCGGTCCGCCGAGAACCTGAATATCGAAGATTTCCATTGCCGTTTTTTGGTCGTGGACGACATTTGGATTCCGTTGGGTGAATCGCTGATTATTGCGAGATTTACCCCAGTGTGGAATTCGCTAATTGATGGCTTCGGTAACCACAATCCTGGAAAGGGGCGCCACGCGGGAATGCGCCCTCGCTGGGACGTATTGCATCCAGGCCGATCATGGGCATTGAGCTTGGCCGAAAGGCCCGAGAAGGCGAAGGACATTGCTGAGGACGCGGCAACCTACCTTTGCGAGCGAACCCCCAAGCCTTTCTACTCAATTCATCAAAGCGGAAGGTGAATAGCAGCTTGTACATGCAGCTAATATCTCTGCCCTCGCTCAATTGCTAAGTCACCTATTTTAAGATCAGTGCAATCTGCCATGTATTCATGGCGGATTGCCTTGTGGTGGCCTATAGACATCTACCGCGCAATGGAATACGGTGATGAAAGCTGCTTGTCATAAGCTAGCTTGAGCGAAGGGATCATGACTCAATGCGGATAAATGAAAGTAGTGAGAAGTTTGAGTTGTACATACTTTCGCTGTGGTTTCTATTTCTGCTGATTATAATTGTTACTGTTGATATTCCGTTTTGTTATGGTGATGATTGTAAGTTCATAGGCTTTTTATCTCTACTTAATCGAAATGTCGTTTCTGTTATTGCGTTCGCATTTTTACTTTTTGGTACGGTGTACTACTTTCGTTTCGATTATCGTATCGCGGGAAGCAAAAGCATTGCGGCAAGAGTGGTTAAAATCGAAGATGTAAATTATGAGCATCTTACGTTTCTAACAACCTACATCATTCCTTTAATTTGTTTTAATTTGACCAGTGTAAGATACTTGCTTGCTCTGGGTGTGTTGCTGTTTATCATTGGTGTGATATACGTTAAAACTGATAAGTTTTACGCGAATCCGACTTTGGCGGTCCTTGGTTTTAGGGTGTATAAAGTAAATTTGCAGACGCGCGTGGGGTTGGTGGAAGGCATAGTAGTTATTTCAAAAGAACGCCTGGCTGAGGGGGACCAAATAAGTCGCTTAGGCCTGGATGATAAAGTCTACTTCGTAAGGAAAGCGTAATGACTATAGATGAGTTGAAAGCGCAGATATCGGCGGTTATCGCCGATGGATGTGGGGCTGAAATCTATTTTCTTTTAGACTCCGACAATGGCATGCAGATAAAAAAGGCGGACATTGATGAGGTTCCGCAGGCTGAATTAACGAATATGTTTGTTGAAACGATAACCAACAGGATTCTTCTGAATGATGATCTTTCCCTGATCGAGCTTTCGAGCGCCGATGATCGTAGGGAAACGGTTTATCACTATGACCTGCCTGATGTCCCCGAAGAGCTACAACACCTGAGAAGCATCATTGCGGCTGATGACTTTGACGAGTTTTCTTTCGCTGAAGATAGGCTTAATAATCTTGAGGGGATATTGATTTTGCTGGGTAATGCAGAGCGCCAGATGGCGTTATATAAGTATCAATACCCTGTTGCGTTGCTGCGTAAAGATACAGGCTTCAACTTGATGCGTGCTCGGGGTAGCAATAGATTCAAGAAGCTCGATGAAGATGTGTTGAAGATTAATGCGAAGTTTGAATTCTTTAAGATAGATGGCCAGTATTATATTCTTGACTTGAAGGCGTTAGAACGCTTTTTTGGGTTTCATGATGCCATCAAAAATATAGCTACTCAAGGCATTGAAAATATCAGACAAGCAGACTTGGTTGAAAGCGTACAGGTGTTTTCTGATCGGCTGGATGATATTTCGTTTTCTCGGAAACTGGTAAGGGCTGCAAGTTCTTCGCCGGTTCTAAATTTGATACCTAATGCAGAAGTTATCAGTTTTGCGAGTACGCACCCAGCATTGCGTGGGCGATTCAAGTTTACAGCTGATGGCGAACGGTTCAGTTTGCGTACGAAAAAGTCTCAGGGTTTGTTTTTAAAACTATTGAATGATGACTTTCTTCAATCTGAACTTACTAAACGATACTATGATAGTTTGGCAAAAGACGCGATTGAAGCGGGCGTGGCAGATGCCGTTGCCGAGGCGATATGATTTTTCCAATATTTTGACCCTGCTGGTTAGTAGGGTCAATTCACAGTGTGTCTTCTTTAGTTCTTGCTAGCTAGGATAAGGATCGATCAAAGCTCGCCCGTTGGCGACGTTCCTTTCGCTCTGAACCTGTAGATTATGGCAACGCCATCGACAGTCTAACTATTTGTTCCAATGCCGTTTTGCAGTGGCGATGCCGACACCCGGCTATCCGCATCTGTAATCATAAGAAATCCCCGTAGATCAAGTTTTGCGGGTTTTTTGTTTCTGCATTGTACGTAGGTGTTGTACTTGAATTTCGCAGTCGAAAAAGTCTGGAATGCAAAAAAAATATAGCGACGGATTTTTTTATCGGACCATACCGAAAAACTGGAGCAATTTAGCTCCTTTAGCCCTTTTGGGGGAGCATGTAGTAGCTCCCCCTGCCCTTAGCCCTGTCCAAGCTGGTTCATCAGCATGGAGCGATCCAATCCCCAGCGTTAATCACTGTTCACTAAACCTCTTGGTCGTTGCTTCACGTATGTGGGCCAATTGCGGATAAAAGATGGCCTCACTTGCATCATTGACTTGAGATAGGTCTGGACGGATAGTAATCTGGGTGCCGCTTATATTCAGGCTTCCAGGGATCATTCTTGTCGAAGGAGTAGGTTGACAACTTGAAGACCTTCGATATTTTCCACCCTGAAGAGTCTTTCTCAATCAAGTATCTATACGTCGACCCTTTTTCCCTATCAGCCTTTTCGGTTTCGGTTGGGTTCATTGAAGACGAGGTCGTATTCTTGATCGTAGCGAGTACTACAGCCCTGGTCTCAGTTTCCTGCTTGACCTCTTGAATCTCCCGACTGTACGAGTCCAATCGGCAATCTCGAATCTGATTGGTTTTTACACTCAAAACGTCCCCTGTCGTAAAAGCAGAGTAGTACTTTTCACGGGCAGGCTGATTTTCAAAATACTTCTGGCAACTTTCATAAGACCTTTGATCATCGGCATCAAGAAACCTCCACCACGATTTCAACGCATTGTCAGGCGATGATAGGTCTTTATCGAATTCCATTTCGAGACTTGCTTTCTGAAAGTGCTCGGCCATCTTGCGGTTAATTTGATCACAGCCCGTTGTTGCTAGAGCGATAAGTGATACAGCGACAAGCCTCTTCATGAATCCCTTCCGGCGTTGTGAGCGTGTGATCCCATTATGCCCGCAGGCCTAACAGGTCACCACGGCTTTTGCGGCCAAACCACACCGGCAGTGTCTAAGTTCTCAACGATGTCGCGGAGTGTCTGCCGATACGCTGCAAGCGCCTGGCGCGTCTCCTGGTCGACCTGAGTGCCGTTGAGTAATGCCTGCCCGAGTATCTTAACGAAAAATCTCCGGTCGATTGGGTGGGGCTGCCTTGATTATAAAATAACCCCAACAGGCCTGTGTGCATCGTGGGTACTACCGCTTTCCAGACGTGACCAAACCCGCCAGAGCGGGCTTGTAAGCTGTCACAGTGATGACTCTGACTGACGCTTGATCCTGTATACAGTAGCAACGCCACAGTCAGCCAGCTTGGCTACCTGATCAGCCGACATGGTTGGGTGCTTGATCAGCAGTGCTCGTACCTTCGCCCACAGCACAGCATCTTTTCCCTTGCCAGATGGTTTCCAGTCCGGGTCTACAGCACGTTTCTTTGCCAACCCTTGATTGATTCGTTCCACGCGCTTCTCTTGGTCTAACCGGGCCATCGTGGACATCAGATCAATCAACATGCCATTGATCACTTCCATAATTTGACCGGTGATGCCCTTGTCTTCGACCAACATGTGACTGGTGGGAAGATCCGCGATTACCAGCTTCAATCCTTTCGCTTCGATGCTAGCTTTCAGCGTCTTCCAATCAGCTTGGGATAGCCGGGACAGTCTGTCCACGGATTCACACAATAGGACATCACCACGCTCGGCTACATTCAGTAGTCGCATCAATTCAGGTCGATCTAGCATGGTCCCTGAGATGTTCTCGGCGTACACGGCAATGATTGTCAGACCGTGTTCCATGGCGAATGCTTCCAAGGCAATCTTGGCTCGGTTAGCGTCTTGATCCTTGGTGGAAGCTCGAAGGTACAAATGGGTTTTCACGAGGACTATCCTTTAGTCATTTATTCAATAGACCTATGATAATCGATCGTAAAGCTTTCATCCATAGGTATTTTGATAGCCGGTTTGGGTGCAGCGTCGGACTACCGAACACCTAGAGTCTTTTGATCGTCGGATCATCAAGATTTATCCAGAGATAGTCATACCCATGGCCGATCTAAATGCGTGGCTGGGGACCGGAACGGGTTTCACTCGATGTGACACAGCGATGTGTTGCGGGCCTGCCGATAGCGGATTGGTGTCTTGGTGTTGCCGGATGGGGGAGTGGTGTCGATTAACTGGTCAAGGTCTCCGCGCCTCAAGCCTATGCTTGAGGCGCTGCCTATCTGCCTATCTGCCTATCTGCCCGTGTCGAGTGTCCTTCTTTTGCGACTCATCAATAGTTTCTTACAGAGCGGATTGGTTTTCTGGTCAGCCACGGTATAGTGGCATCGTAATGGCAATGGCTGTATTGAATTTGCCAAGTAAAAACTCGGGATGGCGATAATTCGGGAAGTAGCTAGACGCTGGTACGTCCGAACACATGGAATCAAGTGGATATTGAAATGACAGTGTCAAGAATGGACATGCACGAAGCTGGCGAAAGGTTAAGCAACCTATGCATGGATGCGGACGTGGATGACGACATAGTAGCTCGCAATGAGCGACTAGAACGCGTGAATCTTCTATGTATGCCCGCAACTGGTGGAAACCGGCCACGTACCAGCGTCGGCAAATGTAGTGGCAAAAGCATGTACGACTATACACAGCAATGGATGAAAGCTGTGACTAGTGAAGGTGGAATAACAGTGATCAAGAAAAATAAACTACCAAAATAAATCTCCCAATAAGACATAGGGGTTCTTCTTGAAATGCACATACCTCAAATCGATACATAAGCAAAAATTTAACAGTTTATTGTCTTTGCTTGTGGTGTGAGTTTAGGGAGAAGTATATGTATGTCTTTAAGAATACTGAGCGAAATAATAGTAAGGCCTCGCAGTACGAAACAAAATCCCTTCTCTATCTAATCGGTCTGCGTGCAGACAGGGAAAAGATTTCAATATTGGCAATAGACTGCTTCAATGATATCACCGGGCTCAGTGACAGTGGTGCAAAGCTGTGGGATGTACAGTCGAAGGGAGAAGCTAATTTAACACCCCAGAAAATCGGGAAATACCTATATACACTTTACAGTAATCACAGTTCGGTATTTGTGTTCCATGAATACATTTTTTTCATGCCTCCATTGAAAGCATCCTATCTGAATAGTGATGTGGGCTATCACTACACATTAGACAATTTTAAAGAAGTAGAAAAGAAAAAAATAGAGATTGGTTTATCTAATGAACTAGCCCGGCTTGGAATTCCTGTAGTCAAAAAAACAATCGATAGTTTTCTCAGTGGTGTTGTCTTTGTGGAGGATAGAGAGCCTTCCGCCAAGTACGTAAAAAGCGTCCTGGAATTTAATGGCAAGGATAAGAAGCCTGATTCTTTTTATGAGGAGATATTTAACGAAATTAGAAATCAGCAAGTAATTAAGAAGCTTTCATGTATAGAAGGTTTAAGTATCTCAAAGCCTCTGGATGTGCTTGGTTTTAATAGGCATATCGAGAAGAAAGAGATTCATATGTTGCTTGTGAATAGGCTTGTCGGTGTTGACCTTTTTTCACAAAAGGGATTTCCGTTTGAATTCTATGCGGAGGCAGTATCTAGAGGTTTTGATACTGAAGATTTGCATGATCTAGTCCAGGACTGTCAGGCTAGTATAAGTAAGGCGTTTTTTAACAAGAACTCCAAAAAGGAATTCTGGAAGATTCTTGAACATATAATGAATTCAATCGAAAAAAACCCCAAAGTTTCCCTGGTCGCAATTTACAACAGTATTAGCATAGTGATAATACAAAAATTAACAGTTTTAGATAGAGACGGCATACTGTTTCTCTCTGCACTTATTAAAGATGGTCTCAAAAATGAGAATTAAAAAAATAGCGTTTGGAAATACCTCTGAAGCTTTTATTGAGTCTCGACTTGAAGAACGCATCAATATCATATACAGCGACGAAAATAACAAGGGAAAGACCCTGGTCGTACAAGGTCTGATGTATTGCCTCGGAAATGAGCCGATTTTTCCAGCAGGGTTTGAATACAAAAAGTACCATTTTTACGTACAGTTCACCGTCGAAAATAATACTTTCGAGATAGTGAGGAGGAATAGTTCTTTTATAATTAAGACGTCCCGCGGAATGCAAATATGTAACTCAGTGTCAGAGTTGAAATATTTTTTTGATGAAAATATATATCGACTGCCGCGGATGCTGAAAGATGGACGTGATCGGCTAGTTGATCCAGCATTGTTTTATGAAATATTTTTCATAGGCCAAGATAAGCGAGATACGTCAAGTATCTTTAATAAGGGCTTTTATAAAAATGATGACTTTGTCAGCATGCTATTCGCAATGGGGGAGCCAGCACAGCAAATTCTCACGGCAAGCGATCTAGAACGTATAAAGGATCAAATAAAAATCAAGCGCCAAAGAGTTGTAATGCTTAAAAGAAGTTCCAAAAAAATAAAGGTTGATCCAGAAATTGGTGCTATCGCATTGTCCGGCTCAGGAAGCAATTCTTTCGAAGAACGTAAGAAGTATTTGGTTGAGATATATGCGGATTTAACAAAGTTGCAGAAACAAAGAACAAGGGAGCTAAATCGGGCGCAAAAACTTGAGAGCTTGATAGCCGAACTAAATTCCTTGAACAGAAATCTTGAAGAGGGGCTTGTTGTCTGTGCGGATTGCGGAAGCGAACGAGTAATATATAAGAGTAAAGATTTAGAGTTTGAGGTGAGCAATAAATCGGTTAAAGACTCTATTATGGGTTCTATCAATAATAGCATTGCATTCAAGAAAAAAACCATCTACGACCTAGGTATGCAAGTCGAGTCAATACAAAGCCAGTTGACGCAAGAGATAAACAAATCACCACCTTCCTTTCGTGAATTTATTTTGTTTAGCGAGGGGTTGGGGGAGGCGAAAAAATTTGATGAGGAAATAGCCAAGCTTTTGGCAGAGATTGGGGCATTTACGCAGCTATTGGAGCGTGGAACGGCTGTTAGTGAGAGGGAAAGAGAAAGACAGCTACAAGCGATCTCTGAAATACTGAGTAGAATTAGTTATTATTATCACGAGATCGACAAAAATGGTAGGTTGGAATTCAGTTCATTATTCACAAGAAAAGACGAAACATATTCTGGAAGCGAAGGGCAGGAATTCTATTTTTGCAAGGCGTTGGCCCTTAGGGATTATTTGAATCATCCATTTCCTATTGTAATCGATTCATTCAGAGATGGTGAAATATCAACTGCAAAAGAAGAGGTGATGCTCAAGCTCTTAAGTGAAATAGAGAACCAAGTAATACTAACCTCAACGTTAAAGTCAGAAGAATATATTAGGGAGAAATATAAGCGAACAGACAATGTTAATCCGATCGACTACAGTCCTCATAGAGACTCGGCGATACTTGAGCCGAAATATAGCGCTGCGTTTAAGCAACTACTTAGTGAGTTTAATATCAGGTTGTTCCCTTAGAGGATCGAGTGGCATTGGACCGATGGGGTCGTTTCTATCGAGCCACGCCTTGAAGGGCTAATTTAACGTAGTATCATGATGTCAAGGCATCACCAACTGATCAGCTCTATTGTATGATGCCAATACAGGGTCCGATGAACAGTACCGTTTAACGGTCGTTTGTTGGTGCTAGCCGCAATCGTTGACCATCTGGTGAAGAGGGCATGCAAGTAGGGTTAGCCGCTTACGATTCTCATCACCTCGTGAGAGAGGAATTGGCAAATTTGTGGATTATCCAATTTGATGGACCTCAGCCCCACGTGGAGGCAAGGTCATTGATGCTCATTCATTCAGCAAATCGCCAGTGTTCAGGATTGCGTCTATTCGTAATTCGGACCCGAGCAACCCATGGAGTTAAGCCGAGTTTCCGAGCCGCATCAACGGCCTCTTTCTCGGTTCTATAGCGCAAGTTGGTAACAAATTGGCCATTGCCATGCAGCAGCACGTAGCAAGTTATTGGAGCAGATTCAAGGCGAGCTGAAGGGTGAGGTTCTACGTATACTTGGTTCATAATTTTTCTGTCTGTATTGCCAAAAGGCTCGTTAGTTGTAGGTGGCACTTGACGAAGTAACAAGTGACCGTATTAATATTTATGATTGCTGTCAGTTATGTCTATCTATCCAAACCAATGCGGACAATGGAGGTGGCTTATTTGCCTGCCATTCAGCGTACATTCAATTTTGTGTATCTTGAATACGGCTATCGATGAAGGTTTGTTTCTTGATCGGCTCAAATGAATGATAGATAACGCAAAGCATTGAATAAGATCATTCCGCCGGTAATTGAGTAGATGATCATTGAAGGGTATGTTGATTTCATGGGTGTTTTGGTACTCTTTTAGTGTTGGTTATTGGCGGGTGTGAAGGATCACCCTTGACTGGAACTTCCATAAGCTGATCCTGGGGTTATATATTTATTTAATATGATAGATTGTTTGTCTATAATATGTTGCCTGGTTGGGTGCGTTAAAGGCCGCCTTGAAATATAATAACTACGAGCTCGTACAGTGCGGTATTCAATTGTATTGTAGTTGATGCAAAATAGTATTAAGTATCTCTCCCGCCGGATGCAACTAACGCACGACAATACGCGGGCTTTGGGGTGTTTCGGTGTTTGCAAGTCGAGCTTGATTAAGCCGAAGGAGAGGCACGGAGAAATAGCGTTTTTGAATTTTATAAAATCATCTACTACGGATGCGACCACCCTAGCGGAAAACCAGAAGTTCCGCATTTTTGAGGGTGGTATACATTCAATTTTACAGCATGGCTTACTCCAATCTAAACACTTTGAAGGGGTAATTTTAAAGCGGTGGTGCTTGCATGGGTACGATTATGCTCAAGCTACATCTAAGTTTTTTGAATTCCATGACGGCCGTAGAAACATCCGAAAGAGCGCCGTCGGCGTCTAGAACGGATTTGTTTATCGGATGGCTATACCGTTAAAAAACGTATAGTAAGTCGATGGAATTCTATTCGGTTAATTATAAGTCACGAGCGTGCGAGTACGCACGTAGGGCGTGGGTGAACCCACATGAACCGATTGTCACTTTAAGGCTTGATATAATTAAAATTTTTAGTGTTGCTAGCAGTATTTGAAAGTCGAAGGCTGAGAATTGATTGTACTAGTATCTTTGAAGCCTAGATGTGTTGTACGGTTCAAATGGTGTGTTTCACAACGCTTCGCGTTAGAATGCCCTGCGTGCATTCTGATTTTTCTATGATTAGAATAGCTGCTCTGGTTCTAGAATGAGCTTGAACAGTTCGAAAACGGTCACATCTCTAAGGAATACTCTTAGGGATATGATCGGTTTTGCAATGTAGATTGACAGCCCCGTCGAAGCGGGGCTATATCTATTTAGACAAAAAACTCTTCGAGCCCTTCAACGGATTTCGGATTAACCCCTTGAAGGATGTTTCTAGTCCATCTACGTGCGGTGGTCTCGGAGACTTCCCACAGTTCGATCAATGCTCTGTTAATGTCTAGGCGCCGCATTCCTTTTTCAAAGGAAATTTTGATGAAATTAGCTACTTTGTTTTTTTCATCCGCTGTGACAGCGCACCGATTGTCCCGTTGTTTAGGGGGTGTCAGTGCCAAACTTGTATTAATGATTGCATTTTTCATATGCGTCTTTTTCAGGTACTCGGCTACCTGAAGGTCCTGCACGTACAGGAAAACAGGTTTCTTGTTTTCCCTGTCCCGAACTGCAGTCCTGGTTGCAGCTTGAAGACTGGCGTCTAATTTGTTCGTTACAATCCATGCATTGATAAGGTCGCTTCGGCTGATCCCGTGTTTCTCAGAAAGAATCTGAAAGCTCTTTTGATCATTAGGTGAAGGTCGACCACTGAATAGCAGGCTAGCTGCGGTTTTACCTTTGTAAGTATTCAAGCCGCGGCAGTCAATTGTACTGTAATCGATACCGCTTTTTTTGTTGGGGATATCGTAGTGGGGGCCAAAGTCGGCCCAGCTATTAGAAATCACCAGGAAGTCTTCTTCAGGTGTGTTATTGATTGCGTTTGCCAGGACACGATCGATCATCTGGCAATCGCGCATGGCCAAGTGAAACCAGTAATGGTCGCCACTTTCATTTTTCAGCGCCTGGGTCTTTGACCACATGCCATCCATCATTGGGAAGATAGTAATCTCGCAGTTGTACTCAAATGTTGCAGGAGTGAATGGTGAAGGTTTGTACTGAAATCCAAGCTTCTTCGAGAACAAGTCGAACAGGCCGCCTTCCATAGTTGCCGACAAAATATGGGTTTCTTTGGCGTGTTTGATATGTGAGTAAATATTACTTTCAATAATTGTGTGAAAGTGAAAGACCACCTTGCCTTTCTTAAGCCCTTCTTCAATATAGATGATTTGTTCGCTCAGCAAGGCTTCAAATAACTTGTGCTCAAGCCCGGAGAGGGTGGATGCTTTGCTTTGATCCTTTTTAGATGCCTTGTAAGTGGTAACTCGCTGCTTCATCTCCGTAATCATGCCAGGTTTGATGGTCAAAAAATTATCGTTGATGTCAGTCATGCGGAAAACTTGCTGAGCTTCAAGAACTCCCAGAGTATCGTGGTGAAGCTTCAGTGGGGCAGGAGTTTCATCAATAATCAAAATCCACCCTTGAAGTAACTCAGGGTTGGTCAGTTTCAATCCCTCATGTGTTACCAGGATCAAGTTTTCATTTCCGTTTCGAAGGGTGCCTTCGATGGATTTGGATACGGACTTGTTGTGGATTTCATCGCTATTGATGACTTTTGGGTTCAAATTTAAATCCTTCATGCGAGAAAGGATTTCTCCGTTCAGTCGGCGAGTCGGAAGCGCGATAATCACTCTCTCGCCTTGTTTGATGTAGTTAGGAAGTTTCTCGATCATGGTTTGCGTTTTGCCCGCACCTGGGGCTGCTAGGGCTGTATGGATGATGCTGCTCATAACGGTATGTACCTTTTTTAGGCTGAGTTTGCCCGAAGAATGCGATGATTTTTCATCGTTTTCAGTTGGTGGGCGTTGTTGATGAGCCCATAGTACACCGACTTTGTAAGATCCTAAACACAATCGATGAAAATTTTATACTTAGTAAGAGTGTTGCCAGATAATGATAACTAATGTGTTTTTGTTCGTGCCAAGTAGTAATTTGATTGAATCGTTATAGTCGCTGTTTTGTTGGTATTGTGGGGTGGTGTTGGTTCTGTGTTTTTAATTTGATGTAACTGTTTTGGGTGCCTTCGTAGGGTTGTAAAGTTCCACAGGCACCCTTTCTTTATTCGCCAGGGATTAGTCCAGCAGACTTCGTAATTCTCGGAAGCTCTGTATTTCCTCTACCATTCTGTACAAAGGGTTCACCCCATAGCGGTCGCCTTCATTCGAGTGTGCGTGACCGGTGATCCAATCGCCGACCTCTTTGGGGATTCAAACCTGTCTGGCTGTGGTCTTGAAGGTATGTCTGCAACGACAAGCGAACCCTGCTGAACGATCCTCAAGGCAACCTAGTGAGCAGTAGCGGCTAGTGCCTATTAGTTTTTTAAGCCGGGCGATGATGTCAGCTAGCAAGCGGATGTCATTCATCGCTGGTCTCCGTACCCATGGATATTTGGATGGCCTAGCTCGGCTACTTGGGCTTGAGGTGTCAATTCAATGTGTCGCAGTGCGTCCACCATAGCCCTCAATGGGCTGCGACTGCCGTAGATGCTGAATGTCACTGCGCCGTCCTCGTGTCCCGCAATACGTTTGATTAGCGAGTCCTGGACCCCTGCATCCCGGAGATCATCAATCAACGTGTGCCGAAAGCTATGGAAGGTTTTCTTGGGATCGGTGATTCCGCGTTTCATCTTGTAACGTCCGAACCACTTCGACGGTGCATGACCTAGCTTTCCCCGTACGGGTTCAAGTTCTGGGAATAGCCGATCAACTCCGCTGTTCCTGGCCTTCTCCACATGTTGTAGCAGACCGAGTTCAATCAGGGCGGGGTGGATGGGGAGTAAGCGGCGACTGCTTGCGTTCTTGAGGTTCTGGCCTTTATGGCTGTCGTCGATCCGTAGGCACTGGATTCCTTGTTGTTCGATGAAGTCATGCACGCGCAGTTGGCAAAGCTCTTCGAGTCGTGCACCTGTGCATCTGCCCAGCAATGGCAACCAGTAACGCCATGGATGCTTCTGTGCTTCAGCCTGGAGGACGATCAGGTCTAGGAGTGTGCGTAGGTCGCCAGTGTCGAATGACAAACGGGCTTCCTTGGATGCACCAGTCATCATCTTGAGTCCAGCCATTGGGTTGTCCGTGATGTAACTGTTGGACTTGCACCAGTTGAGAAAGGCAGAGAGTTTGCGTAGCCGGTTGTTCACCGTTACTGCTGTGATGGTCTTGTAGGTACCGCCAGATTCCACCACCTGCTTCAAGGTTTTTCCTTTGAATTCAGGGCGTAGGCCGAAGTACTGGGGGCATCGGCACAGTCTTTCTTTCAGTAGTCGGGCTTGTCGAGCGTCGAAGGCTTCAACTGGCATGTCACCCATTAGCTCGAACAAATCGCGTAGGGCGCGTTCCACCTCGAAGGTACTGACGGTTCGCCACGTACCGCCACGCTTTCCCTCATCTATATAGAGTTTCGACAGAGTAGACAGTGCGGGACCATTAGCGACTGATTCCGCAGGCTTGGCTATGGGCTGGTGTGATCGATGCATTGAGTTCGGGGCAGGGCATGTATCTCGCCATTCAGTGCAAAGCTTACGCAACGTCAGAAGGTCTGTCAGAGGGTGTTCGGATAGGTGGCTATGCACCTGCTGAGCTAGTGAGCTGGCGAGGAACAAGGCGCTCTGTCGGTGCCGAATTTTCAGGCTCAAACGCAAGGTGTGACACCTCGGGAAGAGATGCTCGGGTAGCCTGAGATTCAGGTAATAGACGGGTCCACGGCGGGTTATGTAGGCCATGTTGTACACCAGTGTTGTACAGCAAAGTTGTACAGTGCTGACTACACCCCGTTTTCTGACTGCCCGTGCAGCGAGTTTGCACGGTAGAAATATTGCAACCCAAAGAGCCTGTAACCCTTACCCCATCGGTCCCCCCGCAACGATTACCCGTGAACCTGGTCAGATCCGGAAGGAAGCAGCCACAGCGGGAACATTGTGTGCCGGGGTGTGGCTGGTGGGGTTGCCTCCATAACGCAACACGAACCCTCTTTCGTGTTTTCTAGCTAAAAATACTATTTTGTTCTCCCTGCCATGGAGCTCCTCCAGGGTAGTGTTTCGTCGTTTCCGAATTAAGGCGAGGGATACAAAAAAGGAGGCCGATCTGTCGCATCCGACAGATCGGCCTCCTTTTTCATTTACTGGCACTAAGGCTTGGACAAGGCCTGGTCAACCGCTGCGATCAGCTTTCCCAGATCCTTCGGGGTGGCTTTGTGTATGACGCTGAACAGGTACGCGCGCTGTTCGTCTTCGTCGGCCAGATCTGCGAAAAAGGCTTTCAGCTTCACGCCCAGCACGTCGGCAAGCAAAAACAATGCTTCCACGCTGGGAGTATAGGTGCCTGTTTCGAAGCGGCTGATGGTTTTGGGGTCAAAACCGGTTTTTTCGCCGAGTTCAGCCTGAGTAAGCCCTGCGACCTTACGATAGCGTCGGATGGCCAGACCCAAACTTGAAATTTGCATCGCTCAATTCCCATTTAGAATCAAGAACTTAACGATAGTTTTTTGCATTAGGCAACTGCATGATTCATCACCTTGCTTTGCAAAATGTGATGCATTTCGTAGAATCGCCGCTTCGAAGGGGTTTTGGGTGATCTGTTTTCTGAAGTTTAGGCGATATGAAAAAGCCAGCATCGCGTTCCCTGCCGGGTATATGTAGAGGCCACTGGCGGTCTGAAGCCTCGCGAAATATTACCAGAGTCGGTGTTGTTACTTTGCCCTTGATCTTCGGGGGGGCCGGGGGGCCATCAAATGCTGTTCATGGAGTGATAACGTGTCTCTGCGCAGTACGTCTCAAAACACCTCTTCCGGGCATCCTGCGCTGGTCGAGCGGTACCACCGCTAGCGACAGTGAGCCTGACTCATGGATGAGAAATACCGCAGGGCCGTGGATGCCGCCGCCATTTTTTCCGAGACCGATCTGGACGGCCGGATTACCTACGTCAACGATCAATTCTGCGACGTGTCCGGCTACAGTCGCGAGGAACTGCTGGGGCAGAATCATCGCCTGCTGAACTCCGGCTTGCACTCCGGCGATTTCTTCGCCGCCATGTGGCGCACCATCGCCTTGGGCAATATCTGGAAGGGCGAGATCTGTAATCGCGCCAAGGATGGCAGCCTGTATTGGGTCGACAGCACCATGGTGCCGGTGCTTGATGATGCCACCGGGCGCGTTCACCGATACCTGTCGATTCGTTTTGACATCAGCGAAAAACGTCAACTGTTGCAAACTCTGCAATGGCGGGTCGGGCATGACGTGCTGACCGGGCTGCCCAATCGCGCGTTCCTCTCGGAATTGCTGGATCAGGCACTGGAATTCTCCCGGCATGAAAACATTCCGTTAGCGGTGTGCATGCTTGATCTTGACGGATTCAAGGCGGTCAACGACGGTTATGGTCACGCCAGTGGCGATCTGTTGCTGGTGGAAGTGGCCAAGCGTCTGCGTGACATTGTGCGCGGCGAAGATGTGGTGGCGCGATTGGCCGGTGATGAGTTTGTGCTGGTGTTGCGCTATGTGCGTGATCTGGCGGAATTGCGCGCAGCACTGAATCGCGTGTTGGGGGCGATTTCGGCGCCTTACACACTGCACGGCAAGGCCATCAATGTGTTTGCCAGTATCGGCGTCACCCTGTTTCCCCACGACAATGAAGATGCCGAAACCCTGCTGCGTCATGCCGATCAGGCGATGTACGTGGCCAAGCAGGGCGGGCGAAACCGCTTTCATCTATTCGATGTCTCACGGGATCAGGAGGTCAAGGCCACTCACCAGACCGTCGAGCGAGTACGTCAGGCGCTGGTCGCCGGTGAACTGCGCGTTCATTTTCAGCCCAAAGTGAACATGCGCCGAGGTGTGGTCGTCGGTTTCGAAGCGCTGTTGCGTTGGGAGCACCCGCAAAACGGCATGGTGCCACCCCGAGAGTTTTTGCCGCTGGTGGAGGACACCGACCTGATCATCGATATCGGTGAATGGGTAATGGATCAGGTTTTGTCGCAGTTGCACCGTTGGCAGCAAGCGGGGCAGGCCTGGCCGATCAGTATCAATATCGCGGCGCGACATTTTCAGCGCGCCGATTTCGTCGACCGGCTCAAGCACGTACTCGCTCGACATGCCCAGGTTGCCCCGCAGATGCTCGATCTGGAAATCGTCGAGTCGGTGGCGATCGAGAATATCCAGCATGTCAGTGCCTGTTTGCAGGCCTGTCAGGCGTTGGGGGTGCAGTTTTCGCTGGGTGACTTTGGCACCGGTTACTCGTCCCTGAGCTATCTCAAGCGTTTGCGTACCCAAACCATCAAGATCGATAAGTCATTCGTGCGCGACATTCTGATCGATCGTGACGACCTGGCCCTGACCAAAGCGGTGATTGGCCTGGCCCGCGCGTTCGGTCGGCAGGTGATTGCCGAGGGGCTGGAAAGCCTTGAGCATGGTGAGTTGCTGTTGCGGCTGGGATGCGAAGTCGCTCAAGGCTATTTCATCGCTCGCCCGATGCCGCCCGGTGAAGTGCCGAGCTGGGTGGCGGGATTTGTAGCCCCGTCACAATGGCAGACGCTTGATCAGACAGCCTGAACTGGCTAAGGCCCGTTACCGGTATAGAGCCGGATAATGTCATCGATCTCCCCGGACATTTTCATTTGCAGCAACGTGTTCAGAATGCGTTGCACGGGTACTTTGGGGTCATTGCGCACGTAGCAGCCGACGGTTTGTTCATGTACCAGCGCTACGCTTTGCAATTGCTGGTCGGGCAGCAGGCGCTGGTTGAACCAGTCCAGGGTCCATTGGTTGCTCACCGCGTAGCGGTAGCGTCCGACCAGCAGTTTTTCCAGCACCTGTTCCTGATTGCGCGCGTCATCGCGCTGCAGCCGGTCGGCGTCGAACAGCGATTGCAAGGTCGGGTAGCTATAGCCACGCACGGTGCCGATCGACTGGTGCGGCAGGTCTGCCGGGTTGACCGAGTCGGGTGAGCCTCGCCGACCAATCAGCAAGTCGCGCTGAACCAGCAGCGGAACGCTCCAGATATAGTTGCCGGACTGATTCGGCAGCCACGATGCTGAGATATAACAGCGCACATCGACTTCGCCGTGCTCCATGGCGTTCTGCACCCGTGCCCGAGGCAATATGTGAAACTCAGCCGGCACGCCGACTTGAGTCGCCAGGCTGATCATCATGTCGTGAAGGATGCCTTGGGTCGGTCGGCCGCGCTCGATCTGCACCATGGGCATGGCCCAGCTGTCGGACACGACAAACCGCAATGGCGCCTCGGCGGCCGCGACGCTCAGGCTGATCAACAGCAATGCCCCCAAGGCAAAACGCATAAACGCTCCGGTATGAGCCAATAAAAGCCTCCACAAAGTGCAGCTTAGCCAGAATAGACGAGCGCACCGGATGCAATTTTGGCCTTGCTCCGCTAGCATTAGCCGCTTGTGTTCCTTCGTTGCGACGGTTTTCGATGAGTTATCAGGTTCTTGCACGTAAATGGCGTCCGCGCTCGTTCGGCGAAATGGTCGGCCAGACCCATGTGCTCAAGGCTCTGATCAATGCCTTGGACAGCCAGCGGTTGCACCACGCGTACCTGTTTACCGGTACCCGCGGGGTCGGCAAGACCACCATCGCGCGGATCATCGCCAAATGCCTGAACTGTGAAACAGGTATCACTTCGACCCCCTGCGGCGAGTGCTCGGTGTGCCGCGAAATCGATGAAGGCCGCTTCGTCGACCTGATCGAGATCGACGCCGCGAGCCGGACCAAGGTCGAAGACACCCGCGAGCTGCTCGACAACGTGCAGTACGCGCCGAGCCGCGGGCGCTTCAAGGTCTACCTGATCGACGAAGTGCACATGCTCTCCAGCCATTCCTTTAATGCGCTGTTGAAAACCCTTGAAGAGCCGCCGCCCTACGTCAAGTTCATCCTGGCGACCACCGATCCGCAGAAGCTTCCTGCAACGATTCTTTCGCGGTGCCTGCAGTTCTCCCTGAAGAACATGACCCCGGAACGGGTGGTCGAGCATTTGACCCACGTGCTGAGCGTCGAGAACGTGCCGTTCGAAGACGACGCACTGTGGCTGCTGGGCCGCGCCGCCGATGGTTCGATGCGCGACGCCATGAGCCTGACCGACCAGGCCATCGCCTTCGGTGAAGGCAAAGTCATGGCTGCCGACGTGCGGGCCATGCTCGGTACCCTTGATCACGGCCAGGTCTACGACGTTTTGCATGCGCTGATCGAAGGCGACGCCAAGGCGTTGCTCGAAGCCGTGCGCCATCTGGCCGAACAAGGCCCGGACTGGAACGGCGTGCTCTCGGAAATTCTCAATGTGCTGCACCGTGTCGCCATCGCCCAGGCCCTGCCTGAAGGCGTCGACAACGGCCATGGCGACCGTGACCGCGTGTTGGCTCTGGCCCAGGCATTGCCGGCTGAAGACGTGCAGTTCTATTACCAGATGGGCCTGATCGGTCGCCGGGACTTGCCGCTGGCGCCGGACCCGCGCGGCGGTTTCGAAATGGTCCTGCTGCGAATGCTCGCGTTCCGGCCGGCAGACACCACGGACGCGCCGAGGCAACCGCTAAAGCCAGTGGGGATCAGCCAGGCCACAGTTGATTCCGCAAACTCAGTGGCTGCCGCGCCGATTGTTGCGCCGGTAGTCGCTACGGTCGTTACACCAGCTCCGGTTGCGCCCGTGGTGGCACCGGCCCCTGTCCCGGTAGCTGCGCTTGAGCCGGTCGTTTCCGCGCCTGTGCCTGTGGTCGAGCCTGAGCCCGAGCCTGTTGTCGAGTTCGTAGCGGTCGAAGAAGTCGTCGATCTGCCGTGGAACGACCCGATAGAGCCCGAAGTTGTCCAGCAGCCTGCCGTCGAGCCGGTGCTGGAAACGGCTGGCGAACAACCCGAATTGCCACCGATGCCCATGCCGACCCCGGACAGCGTAGTGCCGGACGCGCCGGAATGGGCCGCTGCGCCGATTCCGGAACCGTCCATGGCCGAAGTCGATGCCGCTACGCCAGGCATGGACCTGGACGACGAGCCGCCGCTGGACGAGGACTACATCGAGCCAGATATGGATTCGGCCTACAGCTACCTCGACGAACTGGCCAGTGAGCACACCGCCGAACCTGCGCCGGAACCCGAGCCAGAACCGGCCGCGATGCCGGCCACCGGTCTGGCCCTGCAATGGCTAGAGTTGTTCCCGAAACTGCCGGTGTCCGGCATGACCGCCAGCATCGGCGCCAACTGCACGCTGATCGCCGTCGATGGCGACAATTGGTTGTTGCACCTGGACCCGGCCCACAGCGCCTTGTTCAACGCGACACAACAACGTCGCCTCAACGATGCGCTGAACCAGTTCCACGGGCGCACGCTGACCCTGAGCATGGAGCTGATCAAGCCCGAGCAGGAAACCCCGGCTCAGGCCTCATCCCGCCGTCGTGCCAACCGTCAGCGTGAGGCCGAGGAATCGATCCACGGCGATCCGTTCATCCAGCAAATGATGCAGCAGTTCGGGGCGGTGGTCCGTCACGATACTATTGAACCTGTCGAGGCCCTGGTCAGTCAGGACTAATAACTGAAGGCGCTTGGCCGCATTCGCCGGGCGCTGTTTTTATCCAAGTACTTTTGAGGTGATTCCCATGATGAAAGGTGGCATGGCCGGCCTGATGAAGCAGGCGCAGCAGATGCAGGAAAAAATGGCCAAGATGCAGGAAGAACTGGCCAACGCCGAAGTCACCGGTAAAGCTGGCGGCGATATGGTCACCGTGGTGATGACCGGTCGTCACGACGTCAAACGCGTGACCATCGATCCAAGCCTGGTCGAAGGCCTGAGCGAAGACGACAAGGAAATGCTCGAGGCGGTATTCGCCGCAGCCGTCAACGACGCCGTACGCAAGATCGAAGCCAACAGCCAGGACAAAATGTCCGGCGTGACCGCTGGCATGCAATTGCCACCGGGTATGAAACTGCCATTCTGATTCGCCAACGCGCATCGGATGGGTTACAAAAAAATGCCAGGCATCGCGCCTGGCATTTTTGTTTCCGTTTGTTGGAAGTAGGGTGCCTGTGAGGCAGCCTTCGCGGACAAGCCCGCTCCCACAGGGATCACCAGAATCCTGTGGGAGCGTGGCTTGCCCGCGATGAAGTCACCTCGGTACAACTGACGAAACTTCGAACGCGACAACGCCACAACGGTCTGCTCCCTATACAGCCGAAATTCATCGATCAAGGAGACGTTCACATGCCGCAAGCATTGACCCTCAACCAGCGTATCGTTCTGGTGTCCCGCCCGGTGGGCGCGCCGACGCCAGAGAATTTCCGCCTGGAACGGGTAGCGCTGCCAGACCTGGCCGATGGTCAGGTACTGCTCAAGACGCTTTATCTGTCGCTCGATCCCTACATGCGCGGTCGTATGAGCGACGCGCCGTCCTACGCTGCACCGGTAGAAATCGACGAGGTGATGACCGGCGGGGCGGTCAGTCGTGTCGAGCGCTCGTTGCATCCTAAATTCCATGAAGGCGATCTGGTGGTCGGCGTCACAGGGTGGCAGAGCCACAGCATCAGTGACGGACGCAACATCATTCCGATCCCGTCCGGGCTGCAGAGTCCGTCGATGGCCCTGGGTGTGCTGGGCATGCCCGGCATGACCGCCTACATGGGGTTGATGGACATCGGCCAGCCAAAGGAAGGCGAAACCCTGGTGGTAGCGGCTGCGTCCGGCGCGGTGGGGTCGGTGGTCGGCCAAGTGGCGAAGATCAAGGGCTTGCGAGTGGTCGGTGTGGCCGGCGGCGCGGACAAATGCCGCTACGTGGTCGAGGAGCTGGGCTTCGATGCCTGTATCGACCACAAGCGCCCGGATTTCGCTGAAGAGTTGGCGCTGGCCTGCTTCAAAGGCGTCGATATCTACTTTGAAAATGTCGGAGGCAAGGTGTTCGATGCGGTGCTGCCGCTGCTCAACACCAAGGCGCGGATTCCTCTTTGCGGTTTGATTGCCTCCTACAACACCAATGAAAAGCCGAGCGGGCCAGATCGCTTGCCACAATTGCAGCGCACGCTGCTGACCAAGCGCGTGCGGATTCAGGGCTTTATTGTGTTCGACGACTACGGTGACCGTCAGCCAGAGTTCATCAGCGCAATGGCGTCATGGGTGCGTGATGGCAAAGTGAAATTCCGTGAGGACGTGGTCGACGGTCTGGAGAACGCACCCCAGGCGTTCATCGGTCTGCTGGAGGGACGAAACTTCGGCAAACTGGTGGTACGGGTCGCGCAGACTGAGTAATTGACGCTGCTATTTGACGCTAAACAGAGGCGCGGGTATAAACCGCGTCTCGTTGTTATGTCGGACTTTTCCCCATGAGCTTCAGCCCTTTGATTCGCCAACTGATCGATGCCCTGCGAATTTTGCCGGGTGTGGGTCAGAAAACTGCCCAGCGCATGGCGTTGCAACTGCTTGAGCGTGATCGCAGCGGCGGTTCGCGACTGGCCCAGGCGCTGAGCCAGGCCATGGAAGGAGTGGGCCACTGCCGCTTGTGCCGCACGCTGACCGAGGACGATCTGTGCCCGCAATGCGCCGATCCACGCCGCGACGACACCTTGCTGTGTGTGGTGGAAGGTCCGATGGATGTTTACGCGGTGGAGCAGACTGGTTTCCGCGGTCGCTACTTCGTGCTCAAAGGCCACCTGTCGCCGCTCGACGGCTTGGGGCCGGACGCCATCGGTATTCCCCAATTGATGGCGCGGATCGAAGAGGCGGGCACGTTTGCCGAAGTCATCCTCGCCACCAACCCGACGGTGGAAGGCGAAGCCACGGCGCATTACATCGCCCAGTTGCTCAGCAACAAAGGCCTGATCGCCTCGCGAATCGCCCATGGCGTGCCGTTGGGTGGCGAGCTGGAGCTGGTGGACGGCGGGACATTGGCGCATTCGTTTGCCGGGCGTAAGCCGATTGCCTTGTAGTGTCTGAACTGGCCCCTTCGAGGGCAAGCACCTCGGTCCATCTGATTCACACAGCTCTATTGAAAACCAAGCAAGCGCTCGGTTAACTTCGCTGAACCTTCAGTGGAGCTCGCCGATGCCTGCCTTTCAGGAATACTTCGACCCCAGCCACCAATTGGTCCGCGACAGCGTCAGACGTTTCGTCGAACGCGAGATTCTTCCGGACATCGACCAGTGGGAAGAAGCCGAAAGCTTCCCCCGTGAGCTCTACTTAAAGGCCGGCATGGCGGGGATTCTGGGCATTGGTTATCCAGAAGCCTTGGGTGGCAGCCACGAAGGCGATGTGTTCGCCAAGATCGCCGCCAGTGAAGAGCTGATGCGCTGCGGTTCCGGTGGTCTGGTCGCGGGGCTGGGCTCGCTGGACATTGGTCTGCCGCCGATCCTCAAGTGGGCCAGGCCCGAAGTCCGCGATCGCGTTGTGCCTCAGGTGCTGGCGGGCGAGAAGATCAGCGCCCTGGCCGTCACCGAGCCCAGCGGCGGCTCCGACGTCGCCAATCTGCAAACCCGCGCCGTACGTGACGGCGCCTTTTACCGGGTCAGCGGCAGCAAAACCTTCATTACCAGCGGCGTTCGTGCGGATTTCTACACCGTCGCGGTGCGCACCGGCGAGCCGGGGTTTGGCGGTATCAGTTTGTTGCTGATCGAGAAGGGCACGCCCGGTTTCACCGTCGGTCGGCAGTTGAGGAAAATGGGCTGGTGGGCGTCGGACACCGCCGAATTGTTTTTCGATGATTGCCGGGTGCCGGTTAGCCATCTGATCGGGGCCGAGAACATGGGCTTCGCCTGCATCATGGGCAACTTCCAGAGCGAGCGTCTGGCCCTGGCACTGATGGCCAACATGACCGCGCAGTTGGCGTTAGAGGAGAGCCTGAAGTGGGCTCGTCAGCGTGAAGCCTTTGGCAAACCCATCGGCAAGTTCCAGGTGCTCAAGCACCGTCTCGCGGAAATGGCCACGGCGCTGGAGGTGTCACGGGAATTCACCTACCGCCAGGCGGCGAAAATGGCCGCCGGGCAGAGTGTGATCAAGGAGATTTCCATGGCCAAGAATTTTGCTACCGACACGGCTGATCGCATTACGACCGATGCGGTGCAGATTCTCGGCGGTCTGGGTTACATGCGTGAAAGTCTGGTGGAGCGGCTGTATCGCGATAACCGGATTCTGTCGATTGGCGGCGGGACGCGGGAAGTGATGAACGAGATCATCAGCAAGCAAATGGGGCTTTGAAATAGGCGGTGTTGCGGCTGACGCCATCGCGGGCAAGCCCGCTCCCACAGGTTCCGCGCTGACCTTGTGGGAGCGGGCTTGCCCGCGATGGCGTCAGTACAGACGCTGCTTATTTATCGGTAAGGGCAAACTGCGTCAAACAGAAAGTAGGAATCCCCATGTCTTCCAGCCGCTGCGAGCCACCCAGCTCCGGCAAGTCGATGATCGCCGCCGCTTCATGCACCCGGGCGCCCATGCGCCGAATCAGGTTGGCCGCCGCGATCAGCGTGCCGCCAGTGGCGATCAGGTCATCGAACATCACCACCGCATCACCCTCACACAAGCTGTCGGCATGGACTTCGAGAAACGCTTCGCCGTACTCGGTGGCATAACCCTCGGCCAGCACGTCGGCCGGCAGTTTGCCCTGCTTGCGGAACAGCACCAGCGGTTTGTTCAGCTGATAGGCCAGGATCGAACCGATCAGAAAGCCACGGGCATCCATGGCGCCGATGTGGGTGAAGTCGGCTTCGACGTAACGATGGGCAAAGCTGTCCATCACCAGGCGCAGGGCCGTGGGTGACTGGAACAATGGGGTGATGTCGCGAAAGATCACGCCCGGCTTGGGGAAGTCGATCACGGGGCGGATCAAGGATTTGATGTCGAAGGAGTCGAAGACCATCGTCGAGGTGTCCTGGCGGGCTGCAAACGTCGCAGTATAACGGCGGCTGAACCGTTTCGCTCAGCCGCAATCGTCGCTATCAGCCTTCGAGCGAACCGCCGGCCAAGGCGCAGAGCTGGATCGGGTCGAGGATGTGGATTTCCTTGCCTTCGGCGGCGATCAGTTCGTTTTGCTGGAAACGGGTGAACACCCGGGACACGGTTTCCACCGCCAGACCCAGATAGTTGCCGATCTCGTTGCGCGACATGCTCAACCGGAACTGGTTGGCCGAGAAGCCCCGGGCGCGGAAACGTGCCGACAGGTTGACCAGGAAAGTGGCGATGCGCTCGTCGGCGGTTTTCTTCGACAGCAGCAACATCATCTGCTGATCGTCGCGAATCTCGCGGCTCATTACCCGCATCAACTGACGGCGCAGTTGTGGCAGTTGCAGGGCCAGTTCGTCGAGGCGATCGAAAGGGATTTCGCACACCGAGGTGGTTTCCAGGGCTTGCGCCGAGACCGGGTGCTTTTCAGTGTCCATGCCCGACAGGCCGACCAGTTCACTCGGCAAGTGGAAGCCAGTGAGCTGCTCTTCGCCACCATCGCTCAGGCTGAAGGTTTTCAGGGCGCCGGAGCGTACTGCATAAACGGAATCGAACGTGTCGCCCTGGCGAAACAGAAACTCGCCTTTTTTCAGCGGGCGACCACGTTTGACGATATCGTCCAGCGCATCCATGTCTTCCAGATTCAGAGAAAGTGGCAGGCAGAGAGGGGCCAGGCTGCAATCCTTGCAATGGGCCTGACTATGAGCGCGCAGCTTTACTGGCTCGGACATTTCTTTAATCCTTGTGGGAAAAACACACATAAGCTGTAAGGGTAACCCACGGGAGGACATTCAGGCACGCGGCGATTTTGTCGCAGGGGCGTAAAATCAGCATTTAGCAGACCGGCCAGTGAGCTGATGGCTAGATAACCCGTGAAAACCGCTGGCGATTTTGCTGTTCCAGGTACGCGTCGAACACCATGCACACCGAACGCACCAACAATCGTCCGGCGGGCAGTACGGTAATCCGTTCATTATCAAGTTCGATCAGTCCGTCGTCGGCCATTCCCTGCAACTGTGGCCAGAGTTCGCCGAAGTAACCCTGAAAGTCGATGTTGAAGGCTTGTTCAATCTGGGCGAATTCCAGACCGAAAGTGCAGATCAGTTGTTGGATGACCGCACGTCGCAGGCGGTCATCGGCGTTGCACAGCAGACCCCGGCTGGTGGCCAGCTGTGCGCTGGCCAGCGTGTTCTGGTACTGATTCAGATCACTGCTGTTCTGGCAGTACAAATCGCCGATCTGGCTGATCGCCGATACTCCCAGACCGATCAAATCGCAATGACCGTGGGTGGTATAGCCCTGGAAGTTACGTTGCAGGGTCGATTCTTCCTGAGCAATCGCCAGTTCATCGTCGGGCAGCGCGAAGTGGTCCATGCCGATATAGCGGTAACCGGCTTTGGTCAGCTGCTCGATGGTGCCCTGGAGCATTTCCAGTTTTTGCGCCGGTGTCGGCAGTTCGTCGCTGTTGATCCGCCGTTGCGGCATGAAGCGTTCCGGCAGATGGGCGTAGTTGAACACCGAGAGCCGATCCGGTTGCAGGCTCATGACTTCGTCGACGGTGCGGGCGAAGTTTTCGGGTGTCTGCTTTGGCAGGCCGTAGATCAGATCGATGTTGATCGAGCGAAATTGCAGGGTTCGGGCGGCATCGATCACCGCACGGGTTTCTTCCAGGCTTTGCAGGCGATTGACCGCCCGTTGCACCGCCGGATCAAGGTCTTGAACGCCAATGCTGACCCGGTTGAAGCCCAGTTCCCGGAGCAGGCCCATGGTCGACCAATCAGCCTCGCGAGGGTCGATCTCGATGCCGTAGTCGCCGGAATCGTCGTCCAGCAGATTGAAATGCTTGCGCAGCTGAGCCATCAACTGGCGCAGTTCGTCATGGCTGAGAAAGGTCGGTGTGCCGCCGCCGAAATGCAGCTGCTCGACTTTCTGCGAGGGGTCGAGATGACAGGCAATCAGCTGGATTTCCTGTTCCAGACGCTGCAAATAGGACAGGGCACGGCCGCGGTCTTTGGTGATGACTTTGTTGCAGGCGCAGTAGTAGCAAATGTTCGCGCAGAACGGCACGTGCACATACAGCGACAGCGGCCGAAGGGCTTTACGGCTGTCGCGCAGGGCATGAAACAGGTCGAAGGTGCCGACCTGGCTGTCGAACTGTACGGCGGTCGGGTACGACGTGTAGCGCGGGCCCGCCAGGTCGTAACGGCGGATCAGATCAGTGTCCCAACGAATGGCGTCGAGCATGCGGGCATTCCCCCGGATAGGCTGGCAGTGTGGGCGAGTCTAGGGGGAGGAGCGTATGGGCATGTTGATTTGCATCAACGGTCGGGATCTGTGTCGCAGGTGCGGGCCTCATCGCGGGCAAGCCCGCTCCCACAGGGTTGTGTTTGGACCACCGAATTGGGCATTCTCAAATCCTGTGGGAGCGGGCTTGCCCGCGATGGGGCCACTGCCGATCTAATGCCCCATGAGCCAATGCTGATGCGGCCCCGGCAAGGTCCAGATACCGAACACCATCACCAGCAAGCCACCGGTCATGCGTATGCTGCGTTTGCGCAACAACGCCGTGACGCGCTCGGCCGCCAGCCCTGTGGCGAGCAGCACCGGCCAGGTGCCCAGCCCGAATGCCAGCATCAGCAATGCACTGTCCAGCGCATTGCCCTGGCTCGCCGACCACAGCAATGTGCTGTAGACCAACCCGCACGGCAGCCAGCCCCAGAGTGCGCCCAGCAGCAGGGCACGGGGCAGGTTCGACACTGGCAGTAGTTTGTTGGCTACCGGCTGGATATGCCGCCACAGGCCGCGACCGAGGCTTTCGATGCGGGTCAGGCCGCTCCACCAGCCGGCCAGGTACAGGCCCATGGCGATCAGCAGCAGTCCGGCGAGGATGCGCATGAACATCGCCGCCGGGCTATTGGCCACGGCCCAGCCGGCCAGGCCGATCAGCAGGCCGGCCGCGGCGTAGCTGAGAATTCGCCCCAGGTTGTAGGCCAGCAACAATCGAAAGCGTCGGCTGCGCTGTTCCTTGGGAATCGCCAGGGTCAATGCGCCCATCAAGCCTCCGCACATGCCCAGGCAATGCCCGCCGCCGAGCAGGCCGAGGATCAGCGCAGACACCAACAGTGGCGCCAACTCAAGCATGAGGCGGCGCCTTGTCGTCCGGTTTGGCCGGATGGCCGCTGGCCTCGTCGACCGCTGCCTTGTGGTTCGGGTCCTGATCGTCGAACAGGATGCTGTGGGCCGGACCGTCGAGGTCGTCGTACTGACCGCTGTCGACCGCCCAGAAGAAGATATAGATAGCGATGGCCACGATCAGCAGCGCGGCCGGGATCATCACGTAGAGAGCTGGCATCTGGACTCCATGCCCGCGCGGCTCAGGCCGGCAGCGGGCGGGTTTCTGGCGTGGTGCTGGTAGCCGGCGCGCTTGGCAGGCGAGTCAGGCGCAGGGCATTCAACACCACGGTCAACGAACTGATCGACATGCCAACCGCAGCCCATACCGGAGTGATCCAGCCGAGGGCAGCGAACGGCAACATGAGGCCATTGTACAGCGCTGCCCACAGCAAGTTCTCGATGATGACCCGACGGGTCCGACGGGCCAGGCTGAAGGCTTGCACCAGCGCGTCGAGGCGGTTCGACAGCAGCACCGCGTCGGCACTGGTTTTCGCCAGATCGGTGGCCGAACCCATCGCCACGCTGATGTCGGCGGCGGCCAGCACCGGCACGTCGTTGACCCCGTCACCGAGCATCAACACCTTGCGACCTTCCTTGTGCAGTTGTTGCAGCACCTGCAATTTATCGTCCGGACGCAAACCGCCATGGGCCTCGTCGATGCCCAATTCGGCAGCGACGCTGGCAACCATCGGTGAGCTGTCGCCGGACAGCAGCAACGTGCGCCAGCCGCGAGCCTTGCAGGCCGCCAGCAGGGCGGGCGCGTCGGCGCGCAAACGGTCATCGAGCACGAACCACGCCAGCGGCCCTTGATTGTCGCCGAGCAGCAGCCATTGGCCGGGCTCATCGGGCATTACTGGCGTCTGAGCGCCGCTGAGTTCGCAGACAAACCCCGGTTGGCCAATGCGCAGGCGTTGTGCGCCGACCAACCCCTCCAGGCCCAGGCCCGGCGTGCTGTGAACTTCTTCGGCGGCCAGCGGTGCGCGGCCAAAGGCTCGGGCAATCGGGTGCTCGGAACGGTTTTCCAAAGCGGCGGCGAGGCTCAGGCATTGATCGCTGGTGAAGGCACCAAGCGGCCGGATCGAACGCAAGGCCAGCCGACCTTCGGTGAGGGTGCCGGTCTTGTCGAAAATCACCGTGTCGATCTGATTCAGGCCTTCCAGTACATGGCCGCGCGTCAACAAAAGACCGAGCTTGTGCAGCGTGCCGGTGGCGGCGGTGAGGGCAGTTGGCGTGGCCAGCGACAAGGCGCACGGGCACGTCGCAACCAGCATCGCCAGGACAATCCAGAAGGCCCGCGAAGCATCCAGCTCCCACCACAGCAGGCCAATGGCGGCCACCGCGATAAGTGACAACAGCAAAAACCATTGCGCGGCGCGGTCGGCGATTTCCGCCAGTCGCGGCTTTTCGGCCTGGGCGCGATCCAGCAGGCGGACGATGGCCGACAGTCGCGTGTCCTGACCCAACGCCAGGACTTCCACGGTCAGCGCCCCTTCAACGTTCAAGGTGCCGGCGGTGACGGCATCGCCCAGGATTCGTGGTTGTGGCAGGTATTCGCCGGTGAGCAGGGATTCGTCGATGCTCGACTGACCGTCGAGAATCTTGCCGTCGGCCGGCAGGATCGCACCGGGATGCACCAGCACCTGATCGCCCACGCGCAACTCACTGAGCAGAATCCGCTCGCTCTGGCCGTCAGCGCTCAGCCGCAGGCAGGAGGCGGGCAACAGATTGACCAGTTGAGCGGTCGCGGCGGCGGTGCGTTCGCGGGCACGACGTTCCAGATAACGCCCGGCCAGTAGAAACAGCGCGAACATCCCCACTGCATCGAAATACAGCTCGCCAACCCCGGTGATCGAGGTCCAGATCCCGGCGATATAGGCACTGCCGATCGCCAGCGACACCGAGACGTCCATGGTCAGGTGACGGGTGCGCAGATCGCGCATCGCCCCCTTGAAGAACGGCGCGCAACTGTAAAACACAATCGGAGTGGTCAGAAACAGCGCGACCCAGCGCAGGATGGTGTGTAGCTCGGGGCTGAGGTCAATGTTGAATTCCGGCCAGGTGGCCATCGTTGCCATCATCGCCTGGAACCACAGCAACCCAGCGACCCCGAGTTGACGCAGGGCCAGGCGGTTTTCGCTGGCCAGCTGTTCGCTGGCGCGGTCGGCCTGATAAGGGTGGGCGGCGTAACCGATGTGGCGCAATTCGCTGAGCACTTGGCTCAATGGCAATTGCGCGTCGGCCCAGCGCACATGCAGGCGATGGTTGGACAGGTTCAGGCGTGCTTCGGCCACCGCAGGCAAGGCGCGCAGGTGTTTTTCGATCAACCAGCCGCAGGCGGCGCAACTGATGCCTTCCATCAACAGGGTGGTTTCGGCGAGTTCGCCTTCGTGGCGGACAAAGGGTTGCTGCACATCGGCGCGGTCGTACAGTGCCAGCTCATCTACTAACTGCACCGGCAAGGCTTCGGGGTTGGCCGAGGCTTCGCTGCGATGCTGGTAATAGCTTTCCAGCCCACCGGCCACGATGGCCTCGGCCACTGCCTGGCAACCCGGGCAGCAGAACTCGCGGGTTTCCCCGAGGACGGCGGCCGTGAAGCGACTGCCGGCCGGGACGGGCAGGGCGCAGTGGTAGCAGGGGGTTGGACTGGTCATGGGGCGTGTTCCGATGATCGTTCCCACGCTCTGCGTGGGAATGCCTCCCCGGACGCTCCGCGTCCGCTTCGGCTGGGACGCGGAGCGTCCCTGGCTGCGTTCCCACGCAGAGCATGGGAACGATCAGGGTAAGGCTTATTTTTTCAGGTCTTCCGCGCCTTGCAGCGGCTCATCACCGAGCAGCAAATCCTTGGCATGGCTGACCTGTTCTTCTTCGAACATGCGCCAGGTCTTGTCATCCTGTACGCCCAGCAACTCGACGAAGCGACGACCTTCAATCTTGTCGCTCAACTGGCCAATGTAGCGGCCCTGTTCGGTTTCGCTGCGGGCCAGGGTGATCTTGCGATCTTTCTCTGGCTGGGTTGGCGAAATCAGGTTCAGCTCAAGGGTTGCAGGCGTGCTGTTGCCGCTCAGGCGCAGGTCGACTTCGCCGGTCACGTCATCCAGGTGCACACTGGCACGCAGTTGCAGGGTCTGGGCCAGCAGTTCGCGGTCCAGCGAACGGTTAATGCCCTTGCCAGCCTCGTAGTAGTTGTCGTTGACCAGGTTGTCCGGGTTGTTCACCGCGATGGTCACCATCGACAGGGTCAAAGTCACCGAGCAGGCCAGGATGGCGATGATGATCCACGGCCAAAGGTGCTTGTACCAGGGACTTGCGGCAGTTGCTGCGGGCATGATCACTTCTCTCAACGAATTTGTGGGCCGATGAATCGGCTCTTGGCTTCAACGTGCACGTTGGCGTCATCGGCATCCTTGAGGATGAATTTCACCTCGTTGGTGCTCGACGGCAGTTGTTCCGGTGCGCTGGACAGTTCGACCGGCTGACTGAAAATCTCCCCGGCGGCGACTTTGATCTCGCGCTTGCCTTGCAGCTTGAGATCCGGCAGGCCGGTGGCTTCCAGCACATAGGTGTGGTCGCGCTGGTCCTTGTTCATGATCTTCAGGCTGTAGACGTTTTCGATCCGGCCTTCGGCGTTCTCGCGGTACAACACGCGGTCTTTGCTGACATCGAAACCGACCAGCGAACGCATGAAGAACGCGGTCATCAGCAACGCGATCATCGCCAGCAGCACCGTGGCATAGCCAATCAGGCGCGGACGCAGTTTATTGGTTTTTTGCCCCGACAGGTTGTGCTCGGTGGTGTAGCTGATCAGGCCGCGCGGGTAATCCATCTTGTCCATGATGCTGTCGCAGGCGTCGATGCACGCCGCGCAGCCGATGCATTCGACTTGCAGGCCGTCGCGGATGTCGATACCGGTGGGGCAGACCTGGACGCACATGGTGCAGTCGATGCAATCGCCCAGGCCCTGAGCCTTGTAGTCGATGCCTTTCTTGCGCGGGCCACGGCTCTCGCCACGGCGCGGGTCGTAGGAGACGATCAGCGTGTCCTTGTCGAACATTACGCTCTGGAAGCGTGCATACGGGCACATGTAGATGCACACCTGCTCGCGCAACCAACCGGCATTGCCGTAGGTGGCGAGGGTGAAGAAACCGACCCAGAAATACGACCAGCCATCGGCCTGGCCGGTGAAGAAGTCGAGCACCAGTTCGCGAATCGGCGAGAAGTAACCGACGAAGGTCATGCCGGTCACGAAACCGATCAGCAGCCACATCGTGTGCTTGCTGAGTTTACGCACGAACTTGTTGGCGCTCATCGACGCCTTGTCGAGCTTGATGCGCTGGTTGCGGTCACCCTCGGTAACCTTCTCGCACCACATGAAGATCCAGGTCCAGACGCTTTGCGGGCAGGTGTAGCCGCACCAGACCCGACCGGCATACACGGTGATGAAGAACAGGCCGAAGGCACTGACGATCAGAATGCCCGAGAGCAGGATGAAATCCTGTGGCCAGAAGGTCGCGCCAAAAATGAAGAATTTACGCTCCGGCAGGTTCCACCAGACGGCCTGATGACCGCCCCAGTTCAGCCATACCGTGCCGAAATACAGCAGAAACAGCCCGGCACCGCCGATCATCCGCAGGTTGCGGAACAGGCCGGTGAAGGCGCGGGTGTAGATCTTTTCTCGAGAGGCGTAGAGGTCGACGCTGTTGTTCGCGTTCTTGGCAGGCGGAGTGACGTCGTGTACCGGAATCTGATTGCTCATCATTGCATCCCACGGCAGTGGAAAAATGCCCCGGTCAGTACGTGCCGACCGCGGTCAAAAAGAGGTGTTGCAGTGGCGCAATGATACGCCTGTAGCTCTGGGTCAAGGGTGCGACCTTTGGTCGCGTTGGGTGGCGGGGGCGGATGGTGTAGCGGATGTAACAAGTCGTGACCCAGATCAATTGACTATAGCTGCTTCATGACGCTGGCCTTGGCCGGTTGCGGTGGGAAATGGGAGGTCGACATATCTGTTAGTAATCCAAAAGGTCACACTAATTGTCTTGTCGTTCGTATTACCCTAAGTTTGGAGACGCAGCATATAACGTCTGTGTATTTAAATAACTATCGTGTCATGAAAAGGATTTCTATGAACTTAACCTTTAGTTCCCCGCGATGGCTGGGACTACTTTTAATATTGACCGGGTTTCCGGCATGGGCCGTTGAAGAATTGCCCGCGCACTTGATCTTCGCCTCTGATTCGCAATATCCGTGGAGTGATCTGACTGATGCCGATATCCGTGATCCGAATGTCGAAAAGCGTTCGGCTGAACTGATTGATGCGCAATATTCCAGTATGGCCAGTTTTCGCAAGCTCAATGGCGGCGCGGCTCGCGTACCCGTCATGATTAACGGAGACATCACGTCGTTCGGGCATGGTGGCGAACGTTCGTTCATGCGTACCGTGTTCGAGGACACGCTGGAGGGCGCGTATGACTACGGCCTGGGTAATCATGATTACGCCAATAACGTAGATGATTGTTTTCTCAATAATTGTGCGGCCGGGAGTGTTGATGATTTAAAAAGCCGTTATTGGGGTAAAGTTGATTCTATGGACTTGGCGGCTCGAGCTTCGGGGCTAGGTACAACCTATTACGGCAGCCTCGCCTATTCAAAAACCTTCGGTGATGTGCACATGGTTCAGTTGCACAAGGAGCCGACTTATACCGTTACCTTCACTTCAGGGATCGTTAAGACAACCACCTATGAAATCACCGATGCGCTTGACTGGCTGGATAAAGATCTGGCTCGGGCGCGGGCTGACGGAAAGATCATTATCTTGAACATGCACAAGGTCTATGACTGGAGAAAGGCTAGCGCGGCCCAGATCCAGCGCTTCAAGGAGATGATCAACACCTACAAGGTTACCGCGGTGTTCGGTGGTCATGACCATTGGGGCGCCGGATGGTATGGCCTTGGGGAAGAGCTTTTTGGCGAGGTGCCGGTTTTCCTGAGCGGATCGTCTTCGCAGCAAACGTATCTGATCGCCAGTTTTATCGAGGACAGGCAGAGCATTGAGGTCAGCGTCGTCAAAGGCAACAACTGGTCCACTCGTCGAATAGCAGCCGAAGCGCGAGTGCGCAAGTAACAGGAGCCGACCCGCGCCTCGCGTCATCTGCATAGCCACCGCTTAAGCCGAGGGCGAATAAAAAGGCCCCGCCAACTTTCATTGGCGGGGCCTATATGCATCGGTCAGGCGTGGATCTTACTGGGCGTCTTCCGTCGGAGCTTTCTCACCATGAGACAGGCTGTAGACGTAAGCGGCCAGCAGGTGAACCTTGTCGTTGCCTTGCAGCTGTTCTTGCGCAGGCATCTGGCCCTGACGGCCGTAACGGATGGTCTGCTGCAGCTGAGCGAAGCTCGAACCGTAGATGAACGCCGCCGGGTGGGTCAGGTCAGGGGCGCCCATTGCTGGGGTGCCTTTGCCTTGCGGGCCATGGCACGCCACACAGTTGGCGGCGAACAGTTTCTGGCCGGCAACCGGATCGGCCTTGGTGCCTTCCGGCAGCTTGCGGCCATCCAGGTTGGTCAGCACGAACGCGGCAACGTCCGCAACGCCTTGCTCGCCGATCACTGCAGCCCAAGCCGGCATCACGGCGTGACGACCGCCCATGATGGTGGTCTTGATGGTTTCTGCCTCACCGCCCCAGCGCCAGTCGGCGTCGGTCAGGTTAGGGAAACCGTAGGCGCCTTTGGCGTCGGAACCGTGGCAGACCGAGCAGTTGGAGGCGAACAAGCGGCCACCCATCTTCAGGGCTTGCGGGTCTTTGGCGACTTCTTCGATCGGCATGGAAGCAAACTTGGCGAAGATCGGGCCGAATTTGGCGTCCGACCTGAGCATTTCCTTTTCCCACTCGTGAACGCCGGTCCAGCCAGCCTGGCCGTTGGCGAACGCGGTCTGCTTGTCGTTATCGAGGTAGTTGTAACCCGGCAACAGACCTTTCCAGTTACCCAGGCCCGGGTACAGCACCAGATAGCCGAGGGCGAAGATGATGGTGCCCACGAACAGCATGAACCACCATTTTGGCAGCGGATTGTCATACTCCTCGATCCCGTCGAAGGAGTGACCGACCGTTTCATCGGTGGATTCGCTGCGCTGGCCCTTGCGGGTGGACAGCAGCAGCCAGGTCAGGGCGAAGATGGTGCCGAGACTGAGGACTGTGACGTACAGACTCCAGAACGTAGTCATTCTTTGTTACTCCTAGAAGCTTGCTCGACGTGCTTGATGGCTTCGGGATCATCCGCGAAAGGCAGCAAGGTCGCGTCTTCAAACTCCGACTTGCGCTTGGGGCTGAACACCCACAGCGCCAGACCGATGAAGGCCACCATCACAACAACGGTGCCCAGGCCACGTATCATCCCGATATCCATCTAAATCACCGTTTGCTTTTGATGATGGTGCCCAGGCCTTGCAGATAGGCCACCAGCGCGTCCATTTCGGTTTTGCCCTTCACGGCATCCTTGGCACCGGCGATGTCTTCGTCGGTGTAAGGGGTGCCGAGCGTGCGCAAGACTTCCATTTTCTTGGCGGTGTCTTTGCCGTCGAGCTTGTTTTCCACGAGGAACGGGTAAGCCGGCATTTTCGACTCAGGCACTACGTTGCGCGGGTTGTACAAGTGCGCACGCTGCCAGTCATCGGAGTAACGACCGCCGACACGGGCCAGGTCCGGACCGGTACGCTTGGAACCCCACAGGAACGGGTGGTCCCAAACGCTTTCACCGGCGACCGAGTAGTGGCCGTAACGTTCGGTTTCAGCACGGAACGGGCGGATCATCTGCGAGTGGCAGCCGACACAACCGTTGGCGATGTACACGTCGCGGCCTTCCAGCTCAAGGGCGGTGCGAGGCTTCATGCCCTCGACCGGCTTGTTGGTGACGTCCTGGAAAAACAGCGGAACGATTTGAGTCAGGCCGCCGATGCTGACGGCGATAACCATGAAGAAGGCCAGCAGGCCAATATTCTTCTCGACTGCTTCATGCTTCATCAGTGAGCTCCAACTACAGCAATCTGTTCAGCAGCTTTGGCTTCAGCCGGGTTCGAGGCACGTACGGTACGCCATACGTTGTAGGCCATGAACAGCATGCCGCTGGCGAAGAACGCACCGCCCAGGGCGCGAACGATGAAACCAGGGTGGCTGGCTTGCAGCGCTTCGACGAACGAGTAGGTGAGGGTGCCGTCATCGTTGATTGCACGCCACATCAGACCTTGGGTGATGCCGTTGACCCACATCGACGCGATGTACAGAACGGTACCGATGGTCGCGAGCCAGAAGTGCGTGTTGATCAGGCCGATGCTGTGCATCTGCGCACGACCGAACAGTTTCGGGATCATGTGGTAGATCGCGCCGATCGAAATCATCGCTACCCAGCCAAGAGCGCCGGCGTGTACGTGGCCGATGGTCCAGTCGGTGTAGTGCGACAGCGAGTTGACGGTCTTGATGGCCATCATCGGGCCTTCGAAGGTCGACATGCCGTAGAACGCCAGCGATACCACGAGGAAGCGCAGGATCGGGTCGGTGCGCAGCTTATGCCAGGCGCCCGACAGGGTCATCATGCCGTTGATCATGCCGCCCCAGCTTGGTGCCAGCAGGATGATCGACATCGCCATGCCCAGGGACTGAGCCCAGTCTGGCAGAGCGGTGTAGTGCAGGTGGTGCGGACCGGCCCAGATGTACAGGGTGATCAGCGCCCAGAAGTGCACGATCGACAGACGATAGGAGTAGATCGGACGCTCGGCCTGCTTCGGAACGAAGTAGTACATCATCCCCAGGAAGCCAGTGGTCAGGAAGAAGCCCACGGCGTTGTGGCCGTACCACCACTGGATCATTGCGTCAGTCGCACCGGCGTAGGCCGAGTAGGACTTGAAGAAACTGACCGGCAGGGAGGCGTGGTTGACGATGTGCAGCATCGCCGTCACGACGATGAAGGCACCGTAGAACCAGTTACCGACATAGATGTGCTTGGTCTTGCGCTTGGTGATGGTGCCGAAGAACACCAGACCGTAAGTAACCCAGACGATGGCCAGCAGAATAGCCAGGGGCCATTCCAGTTCCGCGTATTCCTTGGTGGTGGTGTAACCCAGCGGCAAGGTCACGATCGCGCCGACAATCACCGCTTGCCAACCCCAGAAGGTGAAGGCCGCGAGGCTGTCGGAAATCAGTCGCGTTTGGCAGGTTCGCTGCACGACGTAATAGGAAGTGGCAAACAACGCACAACCACCGAAGGCGAAAATCACCAGGTTGGTGTGCAGCGGGCGTAAGCGTCCAAAAGTCGTCCACGGCAGACCGAAGTTCAATTCCGGCCATACGAGCTGTGAGGCGATGAAGACACCAAGCCCCATGCCAAGGATCCCCCAGACCACCGTCATGATGGCGAACTGGCGGACTACCTTATAGTTATAAGCAGTCGGACTGATTGCTGTGCTCATTCTAAGGTTCCACGGTTTGGGTGTTTTATTAGGAGTAAAAATCGGCCGCAAGTATGGAGAAAGCGGGGGGTCATTGCAACGCGCCATGACGTGGGTCAATGCTTTCAAAAGCTGATTCTGCGGCCTTTCCATGCGCCGCGTAAGGACAAAATTGCCCCCGGACAAATGTCGCAACGGATGAAAATGGTGAGGGGGGCAGGTCGGATGTAACGGGGTGTGTTCAAACATAACGAACGGGCGATGGATGGCAATTGGCATGGCAGCCGGTATCTACCAGCCTTTGCGGCCTGTCATCAAGCAGAGTCGTCGAACACATCGAGTTGGGTCGACCTGGAACCGGCGCTGACCAGTCCGCATCGCAGGGAAGCTTAGACCCGAATCCGGCGAACCGAAAGGAAGACCAAGGGAGGGTGCGACAATGCGTCGCAAAGGGGCAGGGAACTGCCGCATCCGGGTGAATGCGGCAGCAGAGCGGACGAGATTTATTTGCTTTTGCCTTCAGCCTGTAAACGCTCGGTGCTCAGCCCCTGAGACAGGCTATACACATAAGCGGCCAGCAATTGCACCTTGTCGTTGCCGAGCAGTTCGTTCTGCGCCGGCATATGGCCCTGGCGGCCATGACGAATGGTTTGTTGCAGTTGCGCCAGGCTTGTACCGTAGATAAATCCGGCCGGTTGCGTCAGATTCGGCGCTCCCATGGCTTCAGTGCCTTGGCCGTTTGCCCCATGACAGGCTACGCAGGTGGTGCTGAACGCTTGCTGTCCAGCGCGCAGATCAGCTGTGCTGCCTTCCGGCAAGGGCAGGCCGGCCAGTTCATGACGCACATAAGCGGCGACGTTTTTCACGCCAGCGTCGCCGAGGATTTCACCCCAGGCCGGCATCGCGGCCATGCGACCACCCATGATTGTCGTTTTGATCATGTCGGCATCGCCGCCCCAGCGCCAATTGCTGTCGGCCAGGTTCGGGAAACCAAACGCGCCCTTGGCGTCCGAGCCGTGGCACACCGAGCAATTGGACGCAAACAGGCGACCGCCCATTTTCAGTGCCAGCGGGTCCTTCGCCACTTCTTCGATGGGCATGGCGGAAAATTTGGCGAAGATCGGCCCGAACTTCGCGTCAGCCTTGTTCATCTCCTTTTCCCATTCGTGGACGCCGGTCCAGCCGTTTTCATAACCGGGCAATATGCCTTTCCAGTTGCCCAGGCCCGGGTAAAGGATCAGGTAGCCGACGGCAAACACCAACGTGCCGGCGAACAGCATGAACCACCACTGCGGCAGCGGATTGTCGTACTCCTCGATGCCGTCGAAGCTGTGGCCCATGGTCTGGTCAGTGCTGCCCTTGGTTTCCCCTCGGCGCGTACCGATCAGCAACCAGGTCAG
Organism: Pseudomonas lini; assembly: GCF_964063345.1. Lineage (NCBI taxonomy): Bacteria > Pseudomonadati > Pseudomonadota > Gammaproteobacteria > Pseudomonadales > Pseudomonadaceae > Pseudomonas > Pseudomonas lini. The sequence goes on along the minus strand of NZ_OZ061318.1, from coordinate 1,037,591 downwards.
GCCGATCAGGCTGCCGATGGTCAGTACGCAGATCCACGTACTCCAGAAGGTGGTCATGGCCGGGTACTCCTCGTGGCGGATTCTTGTTGGGTGCTGTTTTCGGATGGCGGCTCGTCGGCGAACGGCAGCAGGCGCGCTTCGGCGAACTCCGGATTACGCTTGCTGTTGAACACCCACAGCGTCAGGCCGACGAAGGCCACGAACACCACGACCGTGCCCAGACCGCGGATCATTCCACTGCTCATTTCGCTGACTATTTCAAAGGGCATGGACATGGCTCACCTCTTGCTCTTGATGGCAGTGCCGAGCACTTGCAGATAGGCAACCAGCGCGTCCATTTCGGTTTTGCCCTGGAGCGAAGCCGCTGCACCGGCGATGTCTTCGTCGGTGTACGGCACGCCGAGGGTGCGCATGGCGCGGATCTTGGTTTCGGTATGGCTGCTGTCGACCTGATTGGCGACCAGCCATGGGTAGGCCGGCATCTTCGATTCCGGCACCACGTTGCGCGGGTTGTATAAATGCGCGCGGTGCCAGTCTTCGGAGTAGCGACCGCCGACGCGCGCCAGGTCAGGCCCGGTCCGTTTCGAACCCCAGAGGAACGGATGATCCCAGACGCTTTCCCCTGCCACCGAGTAGTGGCCATAGCGCTCGGTCTCGGCGCGGAACGGGCGGATCATTTGTGAATGGCAACCGACGCAGCCTTCGCGGATGTAAATGTCGCGACCTTCCAGTTGCAACGCGGTGTAGGGCTTCATGCCTTCGACCGGTTTATTGGTCACGTCCTGAAAGAACAGCGGGACGATCTGGGTCAGGCCGCCGATGCTCACGGCGAACACCATCAGCAACATCAGCAGGCCGACGTTTTTCTCGATTGTTTCGTGTTTCATCGCGGACTCCTCAGGCTATCTGCGCGGCAGCGGCGGCTTCGACAGGCTGCGAGGCCCGCACGGTGCGCCAGGTGTTGTAAGCCATCAGGAACATGCCACTGAGGAAGATCGCGCCGCCCACCAGTCGCACGACGAAGCCTGGGTGGCTGGCCACCAGGGTTTCGACGAAGGAATAGGTCAGCGTGCCGTCCTCGTTGACAGCGCGCCACATCAGGCCCTGGGCGATGCCGTTGACCCACATCGATGCGATGTACAGCACGGTGCCGATGGTCGCGAGCCAGAAGTGCGCGTTGATCAGGCCGATGCTGTGCATCTGCGTGCGGCCGAAGATTTTCGGAATCATGTGGTAGAGCGCACCGATGGAAATCATCGCCACCCAGCCAAGTGCGCCAGCGTGAACGTGGCCGATGGTCCAGTCGGTGTAGTGGGAGAGGGCATTGACCGTTTTGATCGCCATCATCGGCCCTTCGAAGGTCGACATGCCGTAGAACGCCAGCGACACCACGAGGAAGCGCAGGATCGGGTCGCTGCGCAACTTATGCCAGGCGCCCGAGAGCGTCATCATGCCGTTGATCATCCCGCCCCAGCTTGGCGCCAGCAGGATCAGCGACATCACCATGCCCAACGACTGCGCCCAGTCCGGCAGCGCGGTGTAGTGCAAGTGGTGCGGGCCGGCCCAGATGTACAGGGTGATCAGCGCCCAGAAGTGCACGATCGACAAACGATAGGAGTACACCGGGCGCTCGGCCTGTTTCGGCACGAAGTAGTACATCATCCCGAGGAAACCGGCGGTGAGGAAAAAGCCTACGGCGTTGTGTCCATACCACCACTGCACCATGGCATCGGTCGCACCGGCGTACACCGAGTAGGACTTGGTGAAACTCACCGGCAGCTCAAGGTTGTTGACGATGTGCAGGATCGCCACGGTGATGATGAATCCACCGAAGAACCAGTTGCCGACATAGATGTGTTTGGTCTTGCGCTGCATGATCGTGCCGAAGAACACGACGGCGTAGGCCACCCAGACGATGGTGATCAGGATGTCGATCGGCCATTCCAGCTCGGCGTATTCCTTGGAACTGGTGTAACCCAGTGGCAGGCTGATGGCCGCCAAGAGAATCACAAGCTGCCAGCCCCAGAAGCAGAACGCAGCAACTGCGGGAGCAAATAAGCGGGTCTGGCAAGTACGTTGTACGGAGTACAACGAACTGGCGAACAGGGCGCAGCCGCCGAAGGCGAAAATCACCGCGTTGGTGTGCAGCGGGCGCAGACGGCCGAAGCTGGTCCACGGCAGGTTGAAGTTGAGTTCAGGCCAGACCAATTGGGCGGCGAGAAAAACCCCGAGCCCCATGCCGACGATGCCCCACACCACCGTCATAATGGCGAATTGGCGGACCACCTTGTAGTTGTAGGCGGTACTGATTGAAGTGTTCATGGTTCCCCATCCACGGTTCAGCCGAAGTGAGGGCCTGTCTTTGCGAGTAAGCCGCACGGCAGACGCTCCCTTCGCCTGGAGTTATAGGCAGACTAAAAGCGAGGCAAGCATGGACAAAGAGCACAAGGCCAGTATTGACGGGGATCAATGGGCGCAGTGCGTGCGGGATCATGGATGGTTGTGGAATGCCGCCTCGACGCCGGCCTCGGCGACGCTGATTCTCGCTCACGGCGCCGGTGCGCCGATGGACAGTGACTGGATGAGCGACATGGCTGCGCGCCTTGCTGCGCATGGGGTCAACGTGCTGCGTTTCGAGTTTCCGTACATGGCGCAGCGGCGTATCGATGGCGGTAAACGTCCCCCGAACCCGGCGCCAAAATTGCAGGAATGCTGGCGTGAGGTGTATGCCTTGGTGCGACGCCATGTCGCTGGGCGCCTGGCCATTGGCGGCAAGTCCATGGGCGGGCGGATGGCGAGTTTGTTGGTTGATGAGTTGGGCGCGGATGCGCTGGTGTGTCTGGGATATCCGTTTTATGCGGTGGGCAAACCGGAGAAGCCGCGGGTCGAGCATCTGGCGGCGCTGAAGACCCGCACGTTGATTGTGCAGGGTGAGCGAGATGCGCTGGGTAATCGGGCGGCCGTCGAGGCTTACACGTTGGCGCCGAGTATCGAGGTGTTTTGGCTGGAAGCGGCGGACCATGACTTGAAGCCGTTGAAGGCTTCGGGGTTTACGCATGAGCAGCATTTGGCGGCTGCGGCGGGGAAGGTTTCCGAGTTTCTCCGGTGAGATTTTCGGTGCCAGTTTGGGCCTCTTCGCGGGCAAGCCCGCTCCCACAGGGTTTCGTGTCGATCCCAAAATCCAGCCACACCACAGTTCACTGTGGGAGCGGGCTTGCCCGCGATGGCGGCCTCACAGGCAACAAATTTTCAAAGGGATAATAAAAAACCGGACGCTTTCGCCGTCCGGTTTTTTTTGCCTTCAAGCGCTATCAGCGGTTAAACCGCTCCACCAACGAATACTGGGTATTCGCCGTTTTGGTCAGTTCTTCACTCAGCAGCGCCGAGTGCTGCGCCTGTTCCGAGGTCTGGTCAGCCAGTTGTGAGATGTTGCTGATGTTGCGGCTGATTTCTTCGGCCACTGCACTTTGCTCTTCGGTGGCGGCAGCGATCTGGGTGGTCATGTCGGTGATGTTGGCCACCGCTTCGCTGATGCCCACTAGTGCCTGGTCCGCTTCCAATACCCGCGCCACACCCTCTTCGGCCTGGCGATGACCAGTTTCCATGGTCTGCACCGCCGAGCTGGCGGTTTGTTGCAGCTTGGCAATCAGGGCGTGGATCTGCCCGGTGGATTCGCTGGTGCGTTGCGCCAATTGACGCACTTCGTCGGCCACTACCGCAAAACCACGGCCCATCTCGCCGGCGCGAGCCGCTTCAATCGCGGCGTTCAAGGCCAGCAGGTTGGTCTGGTCGGCAATGCCTTTGATCACATCGACCACACCACCAATTTCGTCGCTGTCCTTGGCCAGTTGCGTGACCGTCAGGCCGGTTTCACCGACCACTACCGACAGACGTTGAATGGCTGCGCGGGTTTCCCCGGCGATGTCGCGACCGCGACCGGTCAGGCGATTGGCTTCTTGAGTGGCGTCCGCGGTGCGCTGCACGTGGCTGGCGACTTCCTGAGTGGTGGCGGCCATCTGATTCACAGCGGTCGCCACTTGCTCGGTTTCGACGCGTTGACGTTCCAGGCCGGTGGAGCTGTTATGGGCCAGGGTGTCGGACTGTTTCGCTTGTTCGGTCAGGTGTTCGGCGGTGTCCTGCAAACGGGTCAAGCAGGTTTTCAGGCGTGCTTCCTGACTGAGGATCGACATCTCCAGGCGTGCCTGGGCGCCACGACTGTCGGTGTACATCTGCGCGATCAGCGGGTCGGACGTGGTCTGTTCGGCCAGGCGCAGCAAACGCTTGATACCGCGCTGTTGCCAACTCAAACCCATCAAGCCCAACGGCACCGAAAGGCCGGCGGCCAGGGCGAAGCCCCATTGGGACGTCAGGGTGGCGCCGATCATGAAGCTCAACTGGCTGACCAGAATGAACGGCAGCCAGTCTTGAAGCACCGGCAGCCATTTGTCTGTAGCGGGAATCGCAGACTTGCCCTGATTGATGCGTTGGTAAAGTGCTTCGGCGCGGCGGATCTGCTCGGCGGTGGGTTTGACCCGCACCGACTCGTAACCGATCACCTGATTACCGTCGAACACCGGTGTGACATAGGCGTTAACCCAGTAGTGGTCACCGGTCTTGCAGCGATTCTTGACAATGCCCATCCATGGCAAGCCTTGTTTCAGCGTGCCCCACATGTGCGCGAACACCGCAGCCGGGACGTCGGGGTGACGGACCAGGTTATGCGGCGCACGGATCAGTTCCTCACGAGAAAACCCGCTGATCTCGACGAAAGCGTCGTTGCAGTAAGTGATCACGCCCTTGGCATCGGTGGTGGAAATCAACCGTTGCTGAGCCGGGAAGGTCCGTTCGCGTTGTGTAATGGGCTGGTTGTTACGCATGGCTTTTTCAATCCGCAAGGCTTTGAGGGGGTATCGGCATCGTCAGGTATTTATTGAAGTGTTTTTTTCAATAATCAGAGATGCGTCACGAAACGACCGTTGCGTCAGCCAGCGAGCATTGGATAGGTGAACAGCCCGAAATGCAGCAGATTCAAACCAAAGTGGGTGGCGATGGCCGCGCCCAACCCACCGAAACGGTAGGCCAGGCCATAACCGCCCCCCGCGAGGCCCGCCAGCAACACCCATTGCCAGCCAGCCCCCAGATGAACCAGGCCGAACAGCATTGAGGCGAGCAACAAGGCAAGATTTTCGCCATAGGGCAGGTGTTTGAACTGCCGGCTCAGGCCACCCTGGATGTAGCCGCGAAACAACGCTTCTTCCACCAGGGTCACCAGCAACAGATTGTTCAGTACCCACAACCAGGCTTGATCCGGCCACTTCGGTGCCCAACTGATCACGCCCAGTAACAGCGCGCCACCCAAGGCCAGCACGGCGCTTACGGTCAGGGCGAGGGCGGTGGCATAAACGGACAGCCGTAACGAGCGCCGGCCGACAATCCATGGACAAACCAGCAACAACCAGAAACCGATGAGCGGTTTGTCCTGATTCAGGTACATGGCAAACGGCACGGCATCGTCGGTGAAACGCTGGGGGTCGATGACGCGACCGTTGAAGAAACCGGGAAGCCAGTGGATTGCCAGCGCAACCGCCAGAACGATGAACAAGCCGTGGCCGAGGTAGCGGCCGATGGGAACCTGTTGTTGGCGAACGGCGAAACCGGCGAACAGCAGCAACGCGAAAGAGATAGCGGCCAGCCAGCCGAGTTGACCGTAGATCAAAGCCAGGCCGTAGCCAATGGAGAGAAGTGCCAGATAAGTCCATGGCAGAGCGATCATGTTAAGTCCTTGTTTCAGAGATTCTGCGGATTGCCTAAGTCCCTGTGGGAGCCCTGTGGCGAGGGGGCTCCCACATTGATCTGTGATCGACACCAAACTAATGGGCGCACGATTATAGAGACGCACACCGCGTAAACAAAAACACCGCCCGCAGGCGGTGTCGTTGTCAGCAGGCTGTTACGAGGCAATCAATTGCCGCAACACGTAATGCAAAATCCCTCCGGCCTTGAAGTACTCCACTTCATTGAGGGTATCGATCCGGCACAACACCTCGATCTTTTCCTTGCTGCCGTCCTCGCGGGTGACAACCAGCGTCAGGTTCATCCGTGGGGTCAGTTCGACGCCCGTCAGGCCAAGGATGTCCAGGGTTTCCTTGCCAGTGAGGTTCAGGCTCTTGCGGTTCTGATCCAGCTTGAACTGCAACGGCAATACGCCCATGCCGACCAGGTTGGAACGGTGAATCCGCTCGAAGCTCTCGGCGATGACCGCTTTGACCCCCAGCAGATTGGTGCCCTTGGCCGCCCAGTCGCGGCTCGAGCCGGTGCCGTATTCTTGCCCGGCGATTACCACCAGCGGCGTGCCTGAAGCCTGGTAACGCATGGCCGCGTCGTAGATCGGCAGCTTCTCCCCGGTCGGAATATAAATCGTGTTGCCGCCTTCTTCACCGCCGAGCATCTCGTTGCGAATCCGGATGTTGGCGAAGGTGCCGCGCATCATCACTTGATGGTTGCCGCGACGGGAGCCGTAGGAGTTGAAGTCCCGCGGTTCCACCCCTTGCTCGCGCAGGTAACGGCCGGCAGGGCTGTCAGCCTTGATATTGCCGGCCGGGGAGATGTGGTCGGTGGTCACCGAATCGCCGAGCAGCGCCAGGACTTTCGCCCCTTCGACGTCCTTGACCACCGGCGCAGGGCCGCCGATGTCATCGAAGAAGGGCGGATGCTGGATATACGTCGAATCGTTGTTCCAGACATACGTCGCCGCCTGCGGCACTTCGATCGCCTGCCACTGCTCGTCGCCGGCAAACACTTCGGCGTACTCCTTGTGGAACATCGCAGTGTTCACCTGAGTCACCGCGTCGGCGATTTCTTTAGTGCTCGGCCAAATATCCCGCAGATAAACCGGCTGGCCGTCCTTGTCGTGACCCAAGGATTCGCTGCTGATGTCGATGCGCACTGTGCCGGCCAACGCATAGGCCACGACCAGGGGTGGGGAGGCCAGCCAATTGGTTTTTACCAGCGGATGTACGCGACCTTCGAAGTTGCGGTTGCCCGAGAGCACCGAGGCAACCGTCAGGTCGGCTTTCTGAATGGCTTTTTCGATTGGCTCCGGCAACGGTCCGGAGTTGCCAATGCAGGTGGTGCAGCCATAACCGACTAGCGCAAAACCGAGTTCATCAAGGTATTGGGTCAGGCCCGCGGCCTTGTAGTAGTCGGTGACCACTTTCGAACCGGGAGCCAGTGAACTCTTGACCCACGGCTTGCGCTTCAGCCCTTTCTCCACAGCTTTTTTTGCCACCAGCCCGGCCGCCATCATTACGCTGGGGTTGGAGGTGTTGGTGCAGGAGGTGATCGCGGCGATCACCACCGCGCCGTTTTTCAGCCGGTACGTGCGGCCTTCGTGGTCGTAGTCCGTTTCGCCGATCAGATCGGCGTTGCCCACCGCGACGCCACCGCCCCCCTCACTTTCGAGGCGACCTTCTTCCTTGCTGGAGGGTTTGAATTGCAGGCCGAGAAAGTCAGTGAACGCTTGCGCGACATTCGGCAGCGAGACGCGGTCCTGTGGGCGTTTCGGTCCGGCGAGGCTGGCCTCGACGCTGCCCATGTCCAGAGCCAGACTGTCAGTGAACACCGGCTCCTTGCCGGGCAGGCGCCACAGGCCCTGGATCTTGCTATAGGCCTCCACCAGTTTCACGGTTTCCGGTGTGCGGCCGGACAGGCGCAAGTATTCCAGTGTGACCTCGTCCACCGGGAAGAAGCCGCACGTGGCGCCATATTCCGGGGCCATGTTGGCGATGGTCGCGCGGTCGGCCAACGGCAGGTCGGCGAGGCCGTCGCCGTAGAACTCGACGAATTTGCCGACCACCCCTTTCTTGCGCAGCATCTGGGTCACCGTCAGCACCAGGTCGGTGGCGGTAATGCCTTCCTTGAGCTTGCCGGTGAGTTTGAAACCGATCACTTCCGGAATCAGCATCGACACCGGTTGGCCGAGCATCGCTGCTTCCGCTTCGATCCCGCCCACGCCCCAGCCGAGTACGCCGAGGCCGTTGATCATGGTGGTGTGGGAGTCAGTGCCAACCAAGGTGTCCGGAAAGGCATAGGTGCGCCCGTCCTCGTCCTTGGTCCAGACCGTGCGGCCCAGATACTCGAGGTTGACCTGGTGGCAGATGCCGGTGCCCGGTGGCACCACGCTGAAGTTGTCGAAGGCGCTCTGGCCCCAGCGCAGGAAGGCGTAACGTTCGTGGTTGCGCTGCATTTCGATGTCGACATTCTGTTCGAAGGCGCTTGAGCTGGCGTACTTGTCGACCATCACCGAGTGGTCGATCACCAGGTCCACCGGCGACAGCGGATTGATTCGCTGCGGGTCGCCACCGGCCTTGGCCATGGCGGCGCGCATGGCGGCCAGATCGACCACGGCGGGGACGCCGGTAAAGTCCTGCATTAATACCCGCGCCGGGCGGTACTGGATTTCGCGATCGGAGCGACGCTCCTTGAGCCAGGCGGCAATCGCCTTGAGGTCAGCGCCGGTAACGGTTTTCTCGTCCTCCCAGCGCAGCAGGTTTTCCAACAGCACTTTCAACGACATTGGCAGCTTGTCGAGATCGCCCAGGCTTTTGGCGGCTTCGGGCAGGCTGAAATAGTGATAGGTCTTGTCGTCGACTTGTAAGGTTTTAAGGGTTTTCAGGCTATCGAGGGACGGCATTGAAATGACTCCTTTAAATCCGCACGGCTACGGACTGAGGGAACGAACTGAGGCTTAAACCTAGTCCTGTTTGATGCTTAAGGCTAATTACTGGACCCTAAGGACAAGTCCAAGGTTCCGATCTCGGCTATCATGCGCCGGTTTTCGTGACAGGCTTTGCTTCAACGCAAGTCTGGGCATCGCGCAGTGGCTGAATTCTTCGCCAACTGCCCAGGAGTAAGAATGAACACCCTCTTTATGCATTGCCGGCCGGGCTTCGAAAGCGAAGTCTGTTCCGAGATTTCCGAACATGCCGCGCGGCTGAACGTGGCCGGTTATGCCAAGGCCAAAACCGCCAGCGCCTGCGCCGAATTTATTTGCACCGAAGAAGACGGCGCCGAACGCCTGATGCGTGGCCAGCGTTTCGCTGACCTGATCTTCCCGCGTCAGTGGGCTCGCGGGATCTTCATCGATCTGCCGGAAACCGACCGCATCAGCGTGATCCTTGCGCACATGGCGGACTTCCCGGTGTGCGGCAGCCTGTGGCTGGAAATGGTCGACACCAACGATGGCAAGGAGCTGTCGAACTTCTGCAAGAAGTTCGAAGGCCACCTGCGCAAGGCGCTGATGGCGGCCGGCAAACTGGTGGAAGACGCCCACAAGCCGAGGCTGCTGCTGACTTTCAAAAGTGGCCGCGAAGTGTTCATGGGGCTGGCCGAGTCGAACAACTCGGCGATGTGGCCGATGGGCATTCCACGCCTGAAATTCCCGCGTGAAGCGCCGAGCCGTTCGACGCTGAAACTGGAAGAGGCGTGGCACCACTTCATCCCTCGCGATCAGTGGGATGAGCGTCTGCACAGTGACATGACCGGCGTCGACCTCGGTGCTGCGCCCGGCGGCTGGACCTGGCAGTTGGTCAATCGTGGCATGCTGGTGACCGCGATCGACAACGGCCCGATGGCCGAAAGCCTGATGGACACCGGTTTGGTGCAGCACTTGATGGCCGACGGTTTCACCTTCAAGCCCAAGCAACCGGTGGACTGGATGGTCTGCGACATCGTCGAGAAGCCGGCGCGCAACGCCGCAATGCTGGAAGAATGGATTGGCGAGGGGCATTGCCGCGAAGCGGTGGTCAACCTCAAGTTGCCGATGAAACAGCGTTATGCCGAAGTGAAGCGCTTGCTGGAACGTATTGCCGACGGGTTCAAGGCGCGAGGCATTCGAGTCGAGATCGGCTGCAAGCAGCTGTACCACGATCGTGAAGAAGTGACCTGCCATTTGCGCCGGCTCGACGTAAAGAAACCCAAGTCCCGTTAAGGTACACAGACCCTGTGGGAGCGGGCTTGCCCGCGATGAGGGCGGTACATTCAGCATTGATGCTGGCTCATCAACCGCTATCGCGGGCAAGCCCGCTCCCACAGGTACGGTGTACGCCATAGATGACCGAACACCCGGCAATGCGCGACAATGCCGGCAAGTTTCAGGAGTAAATCATGAGTGAAATGATCGATACGCCGGTAGACGGCACCCTCGACGCCACCGGCCTCAATTGCCCGGAACCGGTGATGATGCTGCACCAGCACATCCGTGACCTGGTGCCCGGCGGCCTGCTGAAGGTGATCGCCACCGACCCGTCGACCCGTCGCGACATCCCCAAGTTTTGCGTGTTTCTCGACCATGAGTTGGTGGCGCAGCACGAAGAGGCTGGCACCTACCTCTACTGGATCCGCAAGAAACTCGCTTAATAGGCACAAAAAAGGCCTGCATCTGCAGGTAATGCCAGTCAATCAGGTCGCGGAACCTGTGGGAGCGGCGGTGCGACGATTCGACTTGCCCGCGATGAAGTCCGCACATTTACCATTGATGTGTCAGGCAGGTCGCTATCGCGGGCAAGCCACGCTCCCACAGGTTCCTCGGCTTGATTGACTGCCATTACTGCATGCATATTTACACTCACTTAACCCGCCGAACGACTGATGCGGATCCGCTTGCGTGCACTGCGCGTCAGGCGGATCGACAGCATCAGCGCCGCGCAACTCAAGCCGACGATCAAACCCTGCCACAGCCCGCTCGGGCCGCTCGGCGCACCGAGCCAGTCGGTCAGGCCCAGGGCGTAACCCACCGGCAAGCCAATCCCCCAGTACGCGAACAATGTCAGGATCATCGTCACTCGCGTGTCCTGATAGCCACGCAGTGCGCCAGCCGCCGTCACCTGAATCGCATCAGAAAACTGGAACAGCGCCGAATACACGATCAGCATCGCGGCCACCTGAATCACCGTCGGGTCGGCGGTGTAAATCGCAGCGATGGGCTCACGTAGCAACAGCATCATGCTCGCCGACAGGCACGCATACGCCAGGGCGGTGCCCATGCCGACACCGGCGGCGAAGCGGGCTTCGCGTGGTTCCTCTCGGCCGAGTGCCTGGCCGACTCGCACGGTCACCGCCATGCCCAGGGAGTAGGGGATCATGAACACCAGCGAGCTGAAGTTCAGCGCGATCTGGTGCCCGGCGACCACGGTGGCGCCGAGGCTGCCGATCAGCAGGGCGATCACGGCGAAGATACTCGACTCGGCGAACACCGCGATGCCGATCGGCAGGCCGATGCCCAGCAAACGCTTGATCACCGACCACTGTGGCCAGTCGAAACGGCTGAACAGCTCACTCGACTGATAGGCCGGCGCCCAGCGCTCCCAGCCGGCCATGCCCAACGCCATCACCCACATCACGATTGCCGTGGCCCAGCCGCAGCCGACGCCACCCATGGCTGGCACACCAAAGTGGCCATAGATGAAGATGTAATTGAGCGGAATATTCAGCGCCAGCCCGCACAGGCCAAGGACCATGGCCGGGCGGGTGCGACCCAGTCCATCACTGAAGCAGCGCAGTACGTGATAGAACGCAACGGCAGGCAGGCCGCTGGCGATGCCGTGCAGATACTGCATGCACGGGCCGATCAATTCGGGGTCGACTTTCATGATGTGCAGGATCGGTTCGGCGCTGAACAGCATGCCGGTCGCCATCAAACCCACCACCAGCGCCAGCCATAACGCCTGACGTACGATCGGGCCAATCTCGCTGTGCGTGCCGGCACCGAAGCGCTGGGCGACTTTCGGGGTGGTGGCCAGCAACGTGCCGGTCATCAGCAGAAAAACCGGCACCCAGATCGAGTTACCCAGCGCGACGGCCGCCAGATCTCGAGGCCCGACACGACCGGCCATCACCGCATCGACGAAGCCCATGGCGGTGGTCGCCAGTTGCGCGATCATGATCGGCAACGCCAGGCCGAGCAGGTTTTTCAGCTCCAGGCGAACCCGGGCCGGGCGATTGAGGGAAATAGCGGAGGGGCGGTCAGTCACGGAATTCAAGGCGAAACGTCCAAAAGGGTTTTGATGCGCGAGGCGGCGAATTCTACGCCTTGACGCAGTGGTCAGGAAAAATCCTGTGTTAGGGATTTGTAATCAGCTTTGCAGGCGTCCCCACCTTCTGTGGCGAGGGAGCTTGCTCCCGCTGGGTTGCGCAGCAGCCCCAAAATCAGCAACCCGTTTCCCTCAGGCACACCGCGCCATCAGTCTTTACGACTGCTTCGCAGCCGGACGGGAGCAAGCTCCCTCGCCACAGGGGGAAGTGGTGCCCTTGCCATTAAGGTGAACAATGCCTGCTGGCCCATCACGGTCATCTCCGCCTACACTGCCGATCCGCCAAAGGAGCCTGCCATGCTGATTGTTGCCGACGAAAATATCCCGCTGCTCGATGCCTTCTTCGCAGGTTTCGGTGAAATCCGCCGGGTGCCGGGACGTGCCATCGACCGCGCCACTGTCGAGCAGGCCGATGTGCTGTTGGTGCGCTCGGTGACCAACGTCAACCGCGAATTGCTCGAAGGCAGCAAGGTGCGCTTTGTCGGCACCTGCACTATCGGCACTGATCATCTGGATCTGGATTACTTTCATCAGGCCGGCATCACCTGGTCCAGCGCGCCAGGCTGCAACGCCCGGGGTGTGGTCGATTACGTGCTGGGTAGCCTGCTGACCCTGGCCGAAATCGAAGGTGCCGACCTGACTCAACGCACCTATGGCGTGGTCGGCGCCGGTGAAGTGGGCGGGCGGCTGGTCAAGGTTCTGCAAGGTCTGGGCTGGAACGTGCTGGTCTGCGATCCCCCACGGCAAGCCGCTGAAGGGGGGGATTACGTCAGTCTCGAGCAGATCATCGAGCAATGCGACGTCATCAGTCTGCATACTCCGCTGAACAAGCAAGGCCCTCAGTCGACCTGGCATCTGTTGGATAAAAACCGTTTGAACCAACTTAAGCCGGGCACCTGGCTGATCAACGCCAGTCGTGGCCCGGTGATCGACAACGCCGCTCTGCGCCAGGTGCTGTTGCAGCGTGAAGATCTGCAAGCGGTGCTGGATGTCTGGGAGGGTGAGCCTCAGGTCGAAGTGGCATTGGCCGAATTGTGTGTGCTGGCGACGCCGCACATTGCCGGTTACAGCCTCGACGGCAGGCAGCGCGGGACGGCGCAGATCTATCAGGCATTGTGCGATTTCCTTGGGCAACCGGAACAAGTCCATCTGAGCGACTTGCTGCCAGCGCCATGGCTGTCGACAGTGACGTTGAGCGCCAACAGCGATCCGGCTTGGGCACTGGCGATGTTGTGCCGTGGCGTGTATGACCCACGCCGTGACGATGCGGATTTCCGTCGTAGCCTTGTAGGCAACGTGAGCGAGCAGCGCGCGGCGTTCGATGCGTTGCGCAAGCATTACCCGCTGCGGCGTGAGATCGATGGGTTGAAGGTGCGGATCGAAGGGGATTCGCCGGCGTTGCTGCAGATTGTGGCGGCGTTGGGTGCTTCGGCTGTCTGAGTACCGCGTTGGCCTTATCGCGGGCAAGCCACGCTCCCACAGGTCATGCGTCAATTTTGAGATCGCGGTAATCCTGTGGGAGCGGGCTTGCCCGCGATAGGGTGCGCAGCACCCTCAAAAGGCACCCATAAAAAACCCGGCTAAAAGAGCCGGGTCAAGAAGACGGTGGCTATATCACTCTTGTTCGGCAGGCTTGACCAATCGCTTCTCCAGTTCGCGGCAAGCGTCCTGGATCATGTTTTCAGTGATCGGTACTTCGTGCCCATCCTTATCAATAATCGAGCAACCCAGAGACTGGTCTGGCTGCGTGCGGATCACTGGAATCTTGTCATCGCTGCTGTTTTGCAAGGACATGGCCTGTCTCCTCATCAGGTTGTGTGCTTACTGTAGAACCGCCAGGTGACCGGGCTGTGACAACTCCCTGCGATCTTCAGGTCGGCACCTTCAGTCCATCAGAAATACCCTCACGTTTCCACCCGGACTTTAGACCAATAATCTCTAGCCACTAGTCTTAGCGGTCATAATTAACCTGACTCATTATGATTTACTGATTTACAGCGTTCAATCCCGATGACGGTGTAGGCTTGGTCGGGTCAAAGCCATCGGTTGCACCCTCGGATGATCTTCATGCTCTCTTCCCGTCACCGCCGCGCCATTCGTCTGGCCAGCCGTTTCCTCGCGCCTTATCGCTGGCCGGCCTTCGGCGCCTTGTTGGCGTTGATCGTCACTGCCGGCATCACCTTGTCCATGGGGCAAGGGATTCGCCTGTTGGTGGATCAGGGTTTCATGACCCAATCGCCGCATTTGCTCAACCGATCCATCGGCGTGTTCATGCTGCTGGTGGTCGGTCTGGCGATTGGCACCTTTGCACGGTTTTACCTGGTGTCGTGGATCGGTGAACGCGTGGTTGCCGACATCCGCCGTCGGGTGTTCAACCATCTGATTTACCTGCATCCGGGCTTTTACGAAGACAACCGCAGTTCCGAGATCCAGTCACGGCTGACCGCCGACACCACGCTGTTGCAATCGGTGATCGGCTCTTCGCTGTCGCTGTTCCTGCGTAATGGGCTGATGGTGATCGGCGGGATTGTCTTGCTGTTTATTACCAACCCCAAACTTACCAGCATCGTGGTGGTCGCGTTGCCGCTGGTGGTCGCGCCGATCCTGATTTTTGGTCGCCGGGTGCGCACCCTGTCGCGTCTGAGCCAGGACCGGATTGCCGATATCGGCAGCTATGTCTCCGAAACCCTGAGTCAAATCAAAACCGTGCAGGCCTACAACCATCAGGTTCAGGACGAGCAGCGTTTTGGCACGACCGTGGAAGAGGCTTTCAACACTGCCCGCAAGCGCATCTTCCAGCGCGCCTGGTTGATTACCCTGGTGATCCTGCTGGTGTTGGGCGCAGTCGGGGTGATGCTCTGGGTCGGTGGCATGGATGTCATCGCCGGGCGGATTTCCGCCGGTGAATTGGCGGCATTCGTCTTTTACAGCCTGATCGTCGGCGGTGCCTTCGGCACGTTGAGTGAAGTGATCGGCGAACTGCAGCGAGCAGCAGGTGCGGCGGAACGGATTGCCGAGTTGTTGCGTTCGGAAAACATCATCCAGCCACCGACCCAGGGCCTGGTGACGTTGCCTGAACGGGTGAAGGGCGATCTGGTGCTACAAGATGTGCGTTTTTCCTACCCGTCGCGTCCGCAAAGCTATGCCGTCGATGGTCTGAATCTGACGATCAACGCTGGCGAAACCCTTGCATTGGTCGGGCCGTCCGGTGCCGGCAAGTCGACCGTGTATGACCTGCTATTGCGCTTTTACGACCCCGCCCAAGGACACATCCTGCTGGACGGCGTGCCGCTGACTCAACTCGACCCACTGGACCTGCGCCGCTGTTTCGCCCTCGTCTCGCAAACCCCGGCGCTGTTCTTCGGCAGCATCGAAGAGAACATTCGCTACGGCCGCCCTACGGCGACTTTGGCCCAGGTCCAGGAAGCCGCGAAAATCGCCTATGCCCACGATTTCATCGAGCAAATGCCCAACGGCTACCAGACTCACCTCGGCGACGCGGGTCTCGGTTTGTCCGGCGGGCAACGCCAGCGCCTGGCCATCGCCCGGGCGCTGCTGGTGGACGCGCCGATCCTGCTGCTGGACGAAGCCACTAGCGCCCTCGACGCCCAGAGCGAGCACCTGATCCAGCAAGCTCTGCCTAGCCTGATGAAAAATCGCACCACACTGGTCATCGCCCATCGACTGGCCACAGTGAAAAACGCCGACAGGATCGCGGTGATGGACCAAGGGAAACTGGTGGCGGTGGGGACGCATCAGGAGTTGATTGCGAGTAATGCGCTGTATGCACGGCTGGCAGCGTTGCAGTTCAATGACGGCAAAGTCGAAACCGATCTGCGAGTGTAGGTACTGCCGGTTCGGGACGATCATCAAAGATCGAAAATGGCCGCGAGGTTTAAATAAATGTGGCCGCATTCGGGCATTATGTCGGCCTCAGTTGCGAGCCTGGATGAGGATATGAGTCGTTATCAACCACCGTTGACCCTGACCACAAGAATATTGGCGTTGATCGCTGAGATCAGTGAGCAGATTGGTCAGCTTTCGGCGATGGACGATCGTCGGCAGACGCCTCAACTGCGCCGTAGCAATCGAATTCGTACGATTCAGGCTTCTTTGGCGATCGAGAACAACACCCTGAGCATTGAGCAGGTGACTGCCGTTCTGGCAGGGCAGCGAGTGCTTGGCCTGCCACGAGAAATCCAGGAAGTCCGTAACGCCTTTACAGCCTATGAATCCATGCCGCAGTGGCAGTCGGGCAGCCGGTCCGACCTGCTCCAGGCGCATGAGTTGCTGATGCGGGGATTGATTGATGACTGTGGGCAGCTTCGTCGAGCCGGGGTGGGCATCTACCGTGGCGAGAAATTGGTTCATATGGCGCCACCACCGAGTCGCGTTGGGCATTTGATGGATGATTTGCTGGCATGGCTCGCCGCTTCGGACTGGCATCCGTTGATCACTAGCTGTGTTTTCCATTACGAGTTTGAGTTTATCCATCCCTTCGCCGACGGTAATGGGCGTATGGGACGCCTCTGGCAGACCTTGATACTCAGTCAATGGCGACCGGTGCTGGCTTATCTGCCGGTCGAAGCGGTCATTCGAGAGCAGCAGGACGATTATTACGCCGCATTATCGGCTGCCGACCAATTGGCCGAATCAACTCCTTTTGTCGAGTTCATGTTGCAAGCGCTGAGCCTTGCACTTCAAGAGGTTGCCAGGAGCGAGCCAGTAACCGACCCAGTAACCGACCCAGTAACCGACCCAGTAGCGAAATTGCTTCGGACTCTCGATGGCACCGGTCCGCTGAAGATCAGTGAGTTGATGACAGCGCTCGGATTGGCTCACAAGGCGACCTTCCGGGCTAACTATCTCAAACCGGCGTCAGCTGCCGATTTGATTGAAATGACAAACCCCGAGTCGCCCAATAGTCCGGCTCAACGGTACCGCTTGACTGAACTTGGCAAGCAGATCGCGGCACGGTCAAGATCTGTGTAGGAACTGCCGCAGGCTGCGATCTTTTGATCTGAGCTGCAAACAAAAATGCCCGCTTCGAAAGAGGCGGGCATTTTTTACAGTTGCGGAAAAGATCGTCCGATCGCGGCCCGAGCTGCGGCAGCGCCTACAGATCATTGATCGTCAAAATACCGCTCATGCCAATCCACCAGAGGTTGTGGTGAGTTGAGCTTCTGGCCGTAGATCACCGAGTACGACAACACGTTTTGCACGTACTGGCGGGTTTCGTCGAACGGGATGCTTTCCACCCACACATCGAAGCTCAAGTGATCGGCGCCACGCAGCCATTGACGTACGCGGCCGGGGCCGGCGTTGTAGGCGGCAGAGGCGAGGACGCGGTTGCCGTTGAACTGGCTGTGGACCTGGCTCAGGTAAGCGGCACCGAGCTGAATGTTCTTGTCCGGATCGAGCACTTGCTGCGGCGAAGCGAGGGGAATGCTGAACTTGCGCGCGGTTTCCTTGGCGGTGCCGGGCATCAGTTGCATCAAGCCGCTGGCACCGACGCCGGAGCGCGCATCGGCCATGAAGGCGCTTTCCTGACGGGTGATGGCGAATACCCAGCTCGAGTGCAGGCCACGAACCTTGGCTTCACGGACCAGGGTTTCGCGGTGGGCCATCGGGAAACGAATATCCAGGTCGTCCCAGTATTTCGCCTGACTGATGGTGCGGATCGCCGGGAAATACCATTTCAGGTCGTAAGCCAGTTTCGCCTGGGCGACCATTTCGTCACGGCTGAAGTGCCGGCTGACGTGGTACCACTCGCGACGACCGTCGACGATCTGCCCGCGTGCATGGAATTCCAGGGCACGTCGCACGCCCGGGGTATTGCGCACCTTGTTGATCAGCGCCTGACTGAGCACCAGCGGTTTGTTGTTCAGCGAATAGGGGGATTGCGAGCGATCAGCCGCCAGGAAACCGTAGAAGTCGCGCTCGCGAGCCAGGCCCTTGTAAAGCGTCTGTGCTTCCGGATTCTGTGGCTGCGCCAGCTCCAGGCTGCGAGCCTGCCAGTAACGCCAGCGGTTGGTGGTGGCCAGATCCTGAGGCAGGCGGCGGGTCAACTGATAGGCATCGTCCCAGCGGGCCAGGCGTAACAGCAGGCGCAAACGCCATTCGGAAACGGTGTTGTCCCGTAGCTCCGGGTCGTATTTGGTCATTACGTCCAGCGCGCGGCTGTCGAAACGACGAGCGAGGGTCAGCCCGATTTCCCGGGCAATCGCGACTTTTTCGTCACGAGAGAAGTGCATGCTGCTGGCATAACCGTCGAGCAGGGCCATGGCCTTGTCCGGATCCTGACGGGCCAGGCGGCGCAGGCCGAGGCTGACGATGTCGGACATCGGTTCATCCGCCGGGGTGAAGCGCGACGGCTGATTGAGCAGCTCGGGGTTCTGCGCCACATCCACCAGCAAGCGACCGCGAGGGGCGAGTGTCGTCAGGCCATTGATCAGGCTGTTGGCCAGCGGATAATTGCGCGCCTGGGCGGCGAGCTTGGTGCGTTCCCAGCGTTTCTGTTCGGTCAATTGGCCCTCGGCGGCCCACATGCCGAACAAACCATCGCATGCGTCGGGCTGGGTTTTGCCGCTCAACCAGAGCTTGTCGGCGTTGGCGTAGCCTTCGACCTTGCGGTTGTGGCTGATCTGATACTGCGCGTTCAGGCAGTCCAGTTCGGTGAAATTGAGCTTGGGGTCATAATATTTGACGAAGGTCGCCCAATCGCCGCGTTCGGCCAGCCAGCGCAACCAACGCAATTTCATCCAGTTGGCTTGCGGCAGGTCACCGTGTTCGGCGAGGAATTTCTCGATTTCGGCGTTGCTCGCGGTTTTCAGACGCGCGGTCAATTCGTCATACGCCAGATAGGGCTCCAGCGGATAATCGCTTAGCGCCTGGCTGTAACGGAAATAAGGGCCGGAATCGCCTTTGGCCAAGGCACGCTTGGCTTCATCGTAATACTGGCGTTGGGTGGACAGGTCCACCGCCTGGGCGGATTGAGCGGCAGCGGCTGTAAGAAGCAAACACGAAAAAAGATTGAAAAGGCGACTGCGCATGAGACGTCCGGGCAGAGAAATCATGACAAGTGCCGGCGAGAGCGGCACTGAATTATCTGTAGCTTAGCCTTTTGCCAGCAGCGGGCGAAAGCTTTGCCGAGCTGTCGGCACAAGTTCGCAACAATTGTTGTGCAGAGTGCTTCGACATTGAAATTGCCGGCCTTCTGAAGCCTCAAGTCAGGTAGAATGCGCGCCCGGTTTTTGGAGAAGCTCATGACCCTGCTCAAATTCAGCGATGTGTCCCTTGCTTTCGGCGCTATGCCGTTGTTGGACAAGGTGTCCTGGCAGATCGCCCGTGGTGAGCGGGTGTGCATCATCGGCCGCAACGGCACTGGCAAGTCCAGCATGATGAAGCTCGTCAAGGGCGACCAGAAGCCCGATGAAGGCTCTGTTTGGCGCGCACCTGGCCTAAAGATTGGCGAATTGCCGCAAGAATTGCCGGTAGCCGACGAGCGGACCGTGTTCGACGTGGTTGCCGAGGGCCTGGACGGTGTCGGCGAGCTGCTCGCGCAGTACCACCACCTGAGCCAGAACATCGTCACCGACGCCGATCTGGACAAACTGATGCATGTCCAGCACGACCTCGAAGCCCGCGACGGCTGGCGTTTGCAGCAACTGGTCGACAGCACCTTGAGCCGCTTGCAACTGCCGGCCGACAAGACCCTCGCCGAATTGTCCGGCGGCTGGCGTCGTCGCGTCCTGCTGGCTCAGGCGCTGGTTTCCGAACCGGATCTGCTGCTGCTCGATGAGCCGACCAACCACCTGGACATCGGTGCAATTGCCTGGCTCGAAGAAGCGCTGAAGGATTTCCAGGGCGCCGTGTTGTTCATCACGCACGACCGTTCATTCCTGCAGAACCTTGCGACCCGCATCCTGGAACTGGATCGTGGCGGCCTGATCGACTGGAACGGCGACTACGCCAGTTTCCTCGTGCACAAAGAGGCGACTCTGGCTGCTGAAGAAACCGCCAACGCGCTGTTCGACAAGAAACTGGCCCAGGAAGAAGTCTGGATCCGCCAAGGCATCAAGGCTCGCCGCACCCGTAACGAAGGCCGCGTTCGCGCATTGAAAGCCTTGCGCGTTGAGCGTAGCGAGCGTCGTGAGCGCACCGGCAAGGCCAACATTCAGTTGGATACCGCCGACAAGTCCGGCAAGCAGGTCATGGTCCTCGAGAACGTGAGCTTCGCTCACCCGGGTGGCCCGTTCCTGATCAAGGATTTCTCGATGGTCCTGACGCGCGGCGACCGTATCGGTCTGCTCGGCGCCAACGGTACCGGCAAGACCACGCTGCTGAAACTGATGCTCAGCGGCCTGCAACCGACCAGCGGCAAAGTGGAAGAGGGGACACGCATCGACGTGGCCTACTTCGACCAGTTGCGCCATCAGCTGGACCTGGAAAAGACCGTGATCGACAACGTGGCCGAAGGTCGCGACTTTATCGATATCGATGGTCAGAGCCGCCATGTGTTGAGCTACCTCGGCGACTTCCTGTTCAGCCCGCAGCGTGCCCGCACGCCGGTCAAGGCGCTGTCCGGTGGTGAGCGTGCCCGTCTGTTGCTGGCCAAACTGTTCAGCAAACCGGCGAACCTGCTGGTACTCGACGAACCGACCAACGACCTGGACGTGGAAACCCTCGAGCTGCTGGAAGAGGTATTGCTGACCTTCAACGGCACCGTGCTGATGGTCAGCCACGACCGGGCATTCCTCGACAACGTGGTCACCAGTACCCTGGTCTTCGAAGGCGAAGGCAAGGTTCGCGAATACGTCGGTGGGTATCAGGACTGGCTGCGTCAGGGCGGCTCGCCGCGCCTGCTGGGCGTGACCGAGAGCAAGTCCGGCAAGGCCGACCTGAGCTCGGCTGTCGTCACTGCTGAACCCGCGCCAGTCGCTGCGGCAGTAGAGGCGCCGGTGGCAAAGAAAAAGCTCAGTTACAAGTTGCAGCGTGAGCTGGAAATGTTGCCGAGTCAGATCGAAGCCATGGAGCAGCAGATCGTGGTGGTTGAAGCGCAGATGGCAGATGCCGGCTTCTATCAGCGTCCGGCTGCCGAGACGGCTGCGGTGATCGCTCAGCTTGAGCAGTTGCAGGCTGAACTCGACGTGATGGTCGAGCGCTGGGCCGAGCTGGATGCCTGATTGATCCGGCGATAAAAAAAGCCCGGCGTTCAGTGATGAGCGCCGGGCTTTTCGTATGAAATGCGATCTACTGGCTGCGTTAGATCCCCTGTGGGAGCGAGCCTGCTCGCGAAGACGGTTTAACATCCAACAAATCTGTCGACTGTGACACCGCCTTCGCGAGCAGGCTCGCTCCCACAGGGTATGGGTTGTCAGCTTTTGATCAGGCGAACCGCCAGCACATCGCAAGGCGCGCCGTGGAGTACGTCATTGGCGGTGGAGCCGAGCAGCAGTGCCAAGCCGTGTCGGCCATGACTGCCCACCACGATCAGGTCGCAGGTTTGCTCCTTGGCAAGGTGGTGAATCTCCTGACGCGGCTGGCCGTAGGTCAAGTGACTGTATTCCTTGGAGAGCTCCGGATACTTAAGGATTAATCGCTCAAGGCGCTCTTTGGCCTGATCGAATTGTTGCTGTTGCAACTGGGAAAGGTCCATCGGCACGTCGCCACCAAAGGCCATGGCCATTGGTTCGACGATATGCACCAGGGACAGCTTCGCGCCATTGCTCACCGAGAGTTCGCGAGCTCGGTGGATTACAGGATCGCACTCTTCGGTTAGATCTACAGCGACCAGAATGTGGTGGTAGGGCATGAGGTGCTCCTCCTGAGGATTGCAATATTGGTAAGTATGGCTGGTTTCAAGCGCATCGGTTTCAAAGTGACTCAATGCGCTCATCAAGAATCGGGAGTACAGATATGACGGTCTGGATAGTGGTGTCAATCCTGCTAGTGGTCTTGAGCCCGCTGGCGTGGTTGCGACCGTCTCGTGCCCAGAGCGGGCGCATGGCCCTGCGCATGGAGGCGCGGCGCATTGGCCTGGCCATGCAACTGGCGCCCCAGGAATGGCCGCACTGGCTGAACGAGGAACCGCCGAGCCCTTGCGCCCAGTACCATCGGCCGCGCCGTGGCACGCGCCCGGCGTGCTGGAGTTATTGGCAGAAGGCGCCGGGTGTGTGGGTCAATCAGTGGCAGGAGGTCTGTGAGGATGGGATGCTGCTGAATCATTTCGAAAAATTGCCTGCCAACGTCTACAAGGTCGAGGCAGACAAGCAAATGATTGCCCTGTATTGGGGCGAGAAGGGCGAATCGAATGTTTTGCAGGACATTGATGCGCTGCTGAAAGCGCTGGCCTGAAATCCGATCCGGGAGCTGCCGCAGGCTGGGATCTTTTGATTTTGTTTTTAAGAGCAACATCAAAAGATCGCCGCCTGCGGCAGCTCCTACACAGTGGCGCGTCGTCGCCTGACAGACAGGCAATAAAAAGCCCGACATCATCATCGGGCTGAGGTTGGCCAGGCAGGCCGGTAATTCTTTGTGCGCTGATCTTACGCTGGACATTCGTCAAAAGCGTTCAGATTTTTTCTTCAGAGTCCCGCCAGCGTAGCTTGTTAAACACAGGCTGCCGCTAATTAGGGCGACTTTTCTAACTATTGATTCTATGAATGGTCTCGCATGCATCCTGCGTGTTCAAGGCTTCGTGGTACGGAAGTGACCGGAAAGTCGCGTTTCAACCAGTATTTTGGGCGATTGACAATTGCCGGAAATTCCGTGAAGGTGACATACCCAAATCAAACGGGCGTATGAATTGAGCGTTTGTATTACAGAATGCTCCTACAGAATCCCGACTATCGCGTTGGCGGGTGTGCCGGGTGAGATGGCGTTAGCATTGACGGATAAACGTCCCTGCCGAGCCACTCGCCTGCGTCCGACGTGTACTGTTCAGCTTCCATATCGTGGAGATCAGTTGATGATTTACGAAGGTAAAGCCATCACGGTTAAGGCTCTTGAAAGTGGCATCGTCGAATTGAAATTCGACCTCAAGGGTGAGTCCGTCAACAAGTTCAACCGTCTTACCCTGAACGAACTGCGTCAGGCCGTAGACACCATCAAGGCAGATGCTTCGATCAAGGGTGTGATCGTCAGCAGTGGCAAGGACGTGTTCATCGTCGGCGCCGACATCACCGAATTCGTCGACAACTTCAAGCTGCCGGATGCAGAGCTTGTTGCTGGTAACCTCGAAGCCAACAAGATTTTCAGCGATTTCGAAGACCTCAACGTCCCGACTGTCGCCGCGATCAATGGCATCGCACTGGGCGGCGGTCTGGAAATGTGCCTGGCGGCAGATTTCCGCGTCATGGCCAATACCGCCAAAATCGGTCTGCCGGAAGTCAAGCTGGGCATCTACCCGGGCTTCGGCGGTACTGTGCGTTTGCCGCGCATCATCGGTGCCGACAACGCCATCGAGTGGATTGCCGCCGGTAAGGAAAACCGCGCTGAAGACGCGTTGAAAGTCGGTGCTGTCGACGCCGTGGTTGCTCTAGAGAAACTGCAGGAAGCGGCTCTGAATTTGGTCAAAGGCGCCATCTCCGGTGAGTTTGACTACAAGGCCAAGCGTCAGCCGAAGCTCGAAAAGCTCAAGCTCAACGCCATCGAACAAATGATGTCGTTCGAAACCGCCAAAGGTTTCGTGGCCGGTCAAGCAGGCCCGAACTACCCGGCACCGGTTGAAGCGATCAAAACCATCCAGAAAGCCGCGAACTTCGGTCGTGACAAAGCGCTGGAAGTCGAAGCCACCGGTTTCGTCAAACTGGCCAAGACCTCTGCCGCGCAGAGCTTGATCGGTCTGTTCCTGAACGATCAGGAGCTGAAGAAAAAGGCCAAGGCCTACGACGAAATCGCCAAGGACGTGAAGCAGGCTGCTGTATTGGGCGCCGGCATCATGGGTGGCGGTATCGCTTATCAGTCGGCCTCCAAAGGTACGCCGATCCTGATGAAAGACATCAACGAGCACGGCATTGAGCAAGGTCTGGCTGAAGCCGCCAAGCTGCTGGTGGGCCGCGTTGATAAAGGTCGCATGACCGCGGCGAAGATGGCCGAAGTGCTCAATGGCATTCGTCCGACCCTGTCCTACGGCGATTTCGGTCACGTCGACCTGGTCGTCGAAGCCGTTGTCGAGAACCCGAAGGTCAAGCAAGCCGTACTGGCCGAAGTTGAAGGCAAGGTCAAAGAGGACACCATCCTCGCGTCCAACACCTCGACCATTTCCATCACCTTGCTGGCCAAAGCCCTCAAGCGTCCGGAAAACTTCGTCGGCATGCACTTCTTCAACCCGGTGCACATGATGCCGCTGGTTGAAGTGATCCGTGGCGAGAAGTCCAGCGAAGTGGCCGTTGCCACCACCGTTGCCTACGCCAAGAAAATGGGCAAGAACCCGATCGTCGTCAACGACTGCCCGGGCTTCCTGGTCAACCGCGTGCTGTTCCCGTACTTCGGCGGTTTCGCCAAACTGGTCAGCGCCGGTGTGGACTTCGTCCGCATCGACAAGGTCATGGAAAAATTCGGCTGGCCGATGGGCCCGGCGTACCTGATGGACGTGGTCGGCATCGACACCGGTCACCACGGTCGCGATGTAATGGCTGAAGGCTTCCCGGATCGTATGAAGGACGATCGCCGTTCGGCCGTCGACGTGCTCTACGAAGCCAAGCGCCTGGGCCAGAAGAATGGCAAGGGCTTCTACGCCTACGAGACCGACAAGCGCGGCAAGCAGAAGAAAGTCGCCGATCCTTCGGTGCTGGAAGTGCTCAAGCCAATCGTGTTCGAACAGCGCGAAGTCACTGACGAAGACATCATCAACTGGATGATGATCCCTCTGTGCCTGGAAACCGTGCGTTGCCTGGAAGACCGCATCGTCGAAACCGCCGCCGAAGCTGACATGGGTCTGGTCTACGGTATTGGTTTCCCTCCATTCCGTGGCGGTGCGCTGCGCTACATCGACTCGATCGGTGTTGCAGCGTTCGTTGCCCTGGCTGACCAGTACGCTGATTTGGGCGCGCTGTACCACCCGACCGCGAAGCTGCGTGAAATGGCCAAGAACGGTCAGAGCTTCTTCGGTTAAGCGCCCACACTAGAGCGAGAGTGAACGTATATGAGCTTGAATCCTAGAGACGTCGTGATTGTCGACTTCGGTCGTACGCCGATGGGCCGCTCCAAGGGCGGCATGCACCGCAACACCCGCGCTGAAGACATGTCGGCGCACCTGATCAGCAAATTGCTGGAACGCAACGTCAAGGTCGACCCGAGCGAAGTCGAAGACGTGATCTGGGGCTGTGTGAACCAGACCCTGGAGCAGGGCTGGAACATCGCCCGCATGGCGTCCCTGATGACGCAGATCCCGCACACCGCGGCCGGTCAGACCGTCAGCCGTCTGTGTGGCTCGTCGATGAGTGCTCTGCACACCGCCGCGCAAGCGATCATGACCGGTAACGGTGACGTGTTCGTCGTTGGTGGCGTCGAGCATATGGGTCACGTGAGCATGATGCACGGTGTCGATCCGAACCCGCACATGTCTCTGTACGCGGCGAAAGCCTCGGGCATGATGGGCCTGACCGCGGAAATGCTCGGCAAAATGCACGGCATTACTCGCGAACAACAGGACGCCTTTGGCGTGCGCTCCCACCAACTCGCCCACAAGGCGACTCTGGAAGGCAAGTTCAAAGACGAAATCATCCCGATGCAGGGCTACGACGAGAACGGTTTCCTGAAACTGTTCGACTACGACGAAACCATTCGTCCGGAGACCACCCTGGAAAGCCTGGCGGCTCTGAAGCCAGCGTTTAATCCGAAGGGCGGCACCGTGACAGCCGGTACTTCGTCGCAGATCACCGACGGTGCTTCGTGCATGATCGTGATGTCGGCGCAGCGTGCCCAAGACCTGGGCATCCAGCCGATGGCGGTGATTCGTTCGATGGCAGTGGCAGGTGTGGACCCGGCGATCATGGGCTATGGTCCAGTACCGGCAACGCAGAAAGCATTGAAGCGCGCGGGTCTTGGTATCAACGATATCGACTTCTTCGAGCTCAACGAAGCTTTCGCCGCACAGGCGCTGCCAGTGCTGAAAGATTTGAAAGTGCTCGACAAGATGAACGAGAAGGTTAACCTGCACGGCGGCGCGATCGCCCTGGGTCACCCGTTCGGTTGCTCCGGTGCCCGTATCTCCGGCACTTTGCTGAACGTGATGAAGCAGAATGGCGGCACCTTCGGGGTAGCTACCATGTGCATTGGTCTCGGCCAAGGCATCTCCACCGTCTTCGAACGCGTTTAAGCGTTTCGCTGATGGAAGCCGGGGCCAAGTGCCCCGGTTTTTGTTTTTCCGGATTTATTTTGTTTTTATTTTGAAAAAATTTCAGTGAGGGCCAAAGCATGCCGATACAACCTGGGCTCTACGAACATTACAAAGGTCCGCAGTACCGCGTATTCGCGGTTGCGCGGCATTCGGAAACCGAAGAGGAAGTGGTCTTCTACCAAGCCCTGTATGGCGATTACGGCTTTTGGGTGCGCCCCTTGAGCATGTTCCTGGAGTCGGTCGAGGTTGACGGCGAACAGGTGCCACGCTTTGCTTTGGTGCAAGCCGAACCGAGCGTTTTTCCGCAGCCATAAGGGGAGTGCGCGCAGAACCCTGCGCTTGACCTCACCTTGTAGCCACTATATATAGCGGTGCCGCGTCAGGCGCCAACCGCCTTTCACTTCTAGAATTCAGGAATTTTCTGATCCATGGGCAAATCGCTGGTCATTGTGGAATCCCCGGCTAAGGCCAAGACCATCAACAAGTATCTGGGTAACCAATACGTGGTGAAGTCGAGTATCGGCCATATCCGAGACCTGCCCACCAGCGGTTCGGCTAGCGCCAGCAAAGAGCCTGCCGCCAAGCGCGGCAAGGCCGCCGCAGGTGAAGGTCCGGTGCTCACGCCGAAAGAGAAAGCGCGCAAGCAGCTGGTCTCGCGCATGGGTGTCGATCCCGATCATGGCTGGAAAGCCAAGTACGAGATCCTCCCGGGCAAGGAAAAAGTCATCGAAGAGCTGCGCCGGCTCGCCAAAGATGCTGACACCATCTATCTCGCAACCGACTTGGATCGCGAGGGGGAAGCCATTGCCTGGCACCTGCGCGAAGCCATCGGTGGTGACGACAGCCGCTATAAGCGCGTGGTGTTCAACGAAATCACCAAGAAAGCGATCCAGGAAGCCTTCTCCAAACCGGGCGAGCTGGACATCGATCGAGTAAACGCCCAGCAGGCGCGTCGCTTCCTCGACCGCGTGGTGGGTTACATGGTTTCGCCGCTGCTATGGGCCAAGGTCGCCCGTGGCCTGTCTGCCGGTCGCGTGCAATCGGTTGCCGTGAAGCTGGTGGTCGAGCGTGAGCGTGAAATCCGCGCGTTCAACCCGGAAGAGTACTGGGAAGTTCATGCCGACCTCGGCACCGCCAAGGGCGCGACCGTGCGCTTCGACGTAGCCCGCGAGAAAGGCGAAGCCTTCAAGCCGCTGAACGAAGCCCAGGCCATGGCCGCGCTGGAAAAGCTCAAGGCTTCCAGCTACAGCATCGTAAAACGCGAAGACAAACCGACCAGCAGCAAGCCGTCGGCACCGTTCATCACCTCCACCCTGCAACAGGCCGCGAGTAACCGCCTGGGCTTCGGTGTGAAGAAAACCATGATGATGGCCCAGCGTTTGTACGAAGCCGGCTACATCACGTATATGCGTACCGACTCCACCAACCTCTCGGCCGATGCCGTGACGATGGCGCGTACCTATATTGAAGGCGAGTTCGGCAAGAAGTACCTGCCGGAAAACCCAAACGTCTACAGCAGCAAGGAAGGCGCACAAGAGGCTCACGAAGCGATTCGTCCGTCCGACGCCAATACCGAGCCAAGCAAGCTGTCGGGCATGGAACGTGATGCCGAGCGGCTTTACGAGCTGATCTGGCGCCAGTTCCTGGCCTGCCAGATGCTGCCGGCGCAATACCTGTCGACCACGGTTACCGTCGGTGCCGGCGACTTCGAGCTGCGTGCCAAGGGCCGCATCCTGAAGTTCGACGGTTACACCCGCGTCATGCCGCAAATTGCCAAGCCTGGCGATGACGATGTGCTGCCGGACATGGCCCAGGGCGACGCGATGAAGCTGATCAAGCTTGATCCGACCCAGCACTTCACCAAGCCGCCGGCGCGTTACTCGGAAGCGAGTCTGGTGAAAGAAATGGAAAAACGCGGCATCGGTCGTCCTTCGACCTACGCGGCGATCATTTCGACCATCCAGGACCGCGGCTACGTGGCGCTGCACAACCGTCGTTTCTACTCGGAAAAGATGGGCGACATCGTCACCGAGCGTCTGGCCGAGAGCTTCTCCAATCTCATGGACTACGGCTTCACCGCCGGCATGGAAGAGAACCTCGATGACGTGGCTCAGGGCGAACGCGACTGGAAAAACGTGCTCGACGAGTTCTACGGCGACTTCAAGAAGAAACTCGAAGTGGCTGAAAGCGCCGAAGGCGGCATGCGCGCCAACCAGCCGGTAATGACTGACATTCCGTGCGTGTTGTGCGGTCGTCCGATGCAGATTCGTACAGCTTCGACAGGCGTATTCCTCGGTTGCTCGGGCTACAGCCTGCCGCCGAAAGAGCGCTGCAAAGCCACCGTCAACCTGGTGCCGGGCGATGAAATCGCCGCGGACGACGAAGGTGAGTCCGAGTCGCTGGTATTGCGTGGCAAGCATCGCTGCCCGATCTGCAGCACGGCCATGGACGCTTATCTGCTCGATGAGAAGCGCAAGCTGCATATCTGCGGTAACAACCCGGATTGCTCTGGCTACGAAATCGAAGAGGGCACCTATCGCATCAAGGGCTACGAAGGTCCGAGCCTGGAATGCGACAAGTGCGGCAGCGAGATGCAGCTCAAGACCGGTCGTTTCGGCAAGTTCTTCGGTTGCACCAACGCCACCTGCAAGAACACCCGCAAACTGTTGAAAAGCGGTGATGCGGCGCCGCCGAAGATGGACCCGGTGAAGATGCCTGAGCTCAAATGCGAAAAGGTCAACGACACCTACATCCTGCGCGACGGTGCTTCCGGCCTGTTCCTGGCGGCCAGTCAGTTTCCGAAAAACCGCGAGACCCGTGCTCCGCTGGTGATGGAAATCGTGCCGCACAAGGATGAGATCGATCCGAAGTATCACTTCCTCTGCGAAGCGCCGAAGAAAGATCCGGATGGCCTCCCTTCGGTAATTCGTTACAGTCGCAAGACCAAAGAGCAATACGTGCAGACAGAGGTCGACGGTAAGCCGACTGGCTGGAAGGCGTATTACGACGGCGGCAAGTGGACGGTTGAAGACAAGCGTCCATCAGCCAAGGCTTAAAAGGCTGGACACCAAAGGCCGCATGACAACCCTCGGGTTTTCATGCGGCCTTTTGTTTTGGGCTTGCGGGAAGCTCAGGTGATCCACGACACTGTCTGACCTGCGTGAAGCAATTATTTCGTTGTGGAGGCTGCCGTCATGGCCCACGAACTCTATACCCGTACCAACCAGAAGATTTATTTCGCCGGCCTGTCGCTGGAAGCGCTCGCCAAAGCCGAAGAGGGGCGGGCGATGAACTCCCTGGCGCTGATTCAGGCCGGACGCGAATCAGCGTTGTTTCACCTGTACGGTGCGCTGTTGGGGCTGTGCCATGAAATCGCCGGTTTCTATCGACTGCCTCAAGCCAATGCGCCGCGGGCAGAGATGCTGCTGGCCCGCGAAGTACTCGAAACCATCGCTATTCCGGAAATGGCCGAGATGGTCGAGCTGGCGCAAAACCCTGAAACCTGGCTGGCCAAGCTGCTGTCGGCACACGCCGCATTGTTTCAGCCGCCTCGCGTTCCGCACAAGCCCAAGGGCGATGTGACGCAGCCGCTAATCCAGGCTGTTAATCTGGATGAAGATGAGGCGCCGCAAGAGCTGAGTCGGGAAGAGCTGGAGAGCTGGCGTCAGAACCTTAAAGGTCTGGCGATTCGGTTTCGCGAAGGATTGAACGAGTGCTGAAAGATTGAGTGTTTAGGGGTGGGGCCGCTCAAGGAAGAGTGATGTCAGAAATTTCTCTTCGTGATGGCATTTGGTCAAGATCCCGAGCGAAGCTTGGCTGATGCCTATATAATCCCCGCCTTTCGTGGAGAACAGACCTTTATGCCAACGTCCTTTCTAGAAATTGTCGAGTTACCAGACGGCCGAATCGAGCTGCGCAGGGCCGAGGACGAGGGTTCTCTGGTTACTTTGGATTTCTCCGAGGATGCCAAGGTTTTCCTGCAAGGCCAGCATGTCGAAGTCGCCAAGGCGATGTTGAGCGTCGGTGTTCAGATGGCAGGACGCCTGGTTGAAGGCGAATTTGATAAGGAAGAGGGGACACGGGTTCTTCATTGATCCCGCCCGTCGGATTCTTCAGATACCACTACAGATTGGCTTCTCTATCCCTGGAGAAGCCCCGCGCTGTTCAGCGCGCACAGTGTTTGTCAGTTAACCCAGTCGAATATTCAGGCTTTGCGCATCCCCGATACGGGCGGCGCTGATCAACTGTTGTCGCGACGTTGTGCTCAGCGGGTTAAGCCAGCTGACTACCGTATGGCTGCGGCCAAGTCGCAAGGCTTCGCAGGTCAACTGCTGAGCGCTCTGCGTGCCGCGCGGTTGCAGGAGCAGAATGCGCTCACGGTTCAGACCGGCGTCCCGTAACCAGGCTTGTGTCAGGCTAGCGGGCGGGGCGATCAGTGTCAGCCAGCGTGCATCCTGATCCTGACTCAGTTCCCTGAGAATCGGTGCCAGAAGGTTCAGGCAGTTCCCGGCCGCGCCGCGCAGTGATAGCTCGCTGAAGACTTCGGGCTCGGCGCTCCAGGGCGATTCGACCACATCTTTCAGGATCGGCGCCAATGGCTGTGCCATGAACGCCTCAAACAACGGCAGTTGGGCTTGCTGTGAGGTATGTGGGAACTGCATAAAGCCTCCTTTAGCGGCGAATCACGCCGACACTCAAGCCTTCGATAACCAGTTCCTGATCTTTCAGGTTGACTTCGATAGGGGCGAATTCAGGGTTTTCGGCAATCAACCAGACCTTGCTGCCGTCGCGCTTGAAGCGTTTGACGGTCACTTCGTCGGCGATCCGCGCCACCACGATCTGACCGTTACGGGCTTCACGGGTGGTATGGACGGCGAGCAGGTCGCCGTCGAAAATACCGATGTCCTTCATGCTCATGCCATGGACCCGCAGCAGATAGTCAGCGCGAGGATGGAAGAACGAAGGGTTGATGTTGCAGGATTCTTCGATGTGCTGCTGGGCGAGGATCGGCGCACCGGCAGCCACCCGGCCAATGATCGGCAAGCTGGACTCGTCGGCCTTGGCTTCGAAGCCAGGAATGCGGATGCCGCGGGAAGCGCCCGGGGTCATCTCGATCGCTCCCTTGCGGGCCAGCGCCTTGAGGTGTTCCTCCGCCGCATTGGGCGACTTGAACCCCAGTTCCTGAGCGATTTCCGCGCGGGTCGGCGGGTAGCCGTTGTCTTCGAGGCAACGTTTGATGAAGGCCAGAATCTCTGCTTGGCGTGGCGTCAGCTTTAGCATATTGATCGCTCTGTCTTTTTATACAGTGACTGGGATTATATACAGTGAACGGGTCTTGGCAATGCCCCTTTTTTTATCGGCCGCTGGACGGTCATTTCGCTCGCTGATTGAAGCGCCACTGTTGTATGGTTAAATACCTGACCGACCATTCCCAAAACGAACCGCCAGACTTGACAAGGCCAAGGCTGAAACGTATGTTTCAAACAAGTGTTTGTCAGGCGGAGTAGCCATGGCCCAGTCGGAAACCGTTGAACGCATTCTCGATGCTGCCGAGCAGTTGTTCGCGGAAAAAGGTTTTGCTGAAACCTCATTGCGTCTGATCACCAGCAAGGCCGGTGTCAATCTGGCGGCGGTGAATTATCACTTCGGGTCGAAGAAGGCGCTGATTCAGGCGGTCTTCTCGCGTTTTCTCGGACCTTTCTGCCTCAGTCTCGAAAAAGAGCTGGAGCGCCGTCAGGCCAAGCCCGAGAACAAGCCGACCCTTGAAGAGCTGCTGGAGATCCTTGTCGAGCAGGCCTTGGTGGTGCAGCCACGCAGCGGCAACGACTTGTCTATTTTCATGCGTTTGCTGGGGCTGGCGTTCAGTCAGAGCCAAGGGCACTTGCGTCGTTACCTGGAAGATATGTACGGCAAGGTGTTCCGCCGTTACATGATGCTGGTCAACGAGGCCGCACCGCGCATTCCTCCGATCGAATTGTTCTGGCGTGTGCACTTCATGCTCGGTGCCGCGGCGTTCAGTATGTCGGGGATCAAGGCCTTGCGTGCGATCGCCGAGACCGACTTCGGCGTCAACACCTCCATCGAGCAGGTGATGCGTTTGATGGTGCCGTTCCTGGCCGCAGGCATGCGGGCCGAAACCGGCGTCACCGACACTGCCATGGCCACCGCGCAGTTGCGTCCACGCAGCAAATCGGCCCCGGTCGCCGCCAAGGTTTAACCGCACACGGGTGGGCGCGGCAGCTGACATCCGCTAAGCTAGCCGCCCATGCCGACTCTCGTTCTGAATCCGCTTCTCATTGATATCGCCGACCTGCCGGGCTCAGCCCATGGCGGCGAATTCGTGCGAGCCGGGTTTATCGTAATCAAGGAATCTCTATGACTGCTGGCCTGCAAGGCTCGTTGATGGTGGACGTCGCCGGTACCTGGCTGACGGCTGAAGATCGCCAATTGTTGCGCCAGCCCGAAGTGGGCGGCCTGATCATTTTTGCCCGCAACATCGAACATTCGCGTCAAGTGCGCGAGTTGAGCGCTTCGATCCGCGCCATTCGTCCCGATCTGCTGCTGGCGGTGGATCAAGAGGGCGGTCGGGTTCAGCGGTTGCGTCAGGGCTTCGTGCGACTGCCAGCCATGCGCGCCATCGCCGACAATCCGAATGCCGAATACCTGGCCGAGCAGTGTGGCTGGATCATGGCGACCGAAGTGCTCGCGGTCGGTCTCGACTTGAGTTTCGCCCCGGTGCTGGACTTGGATTACCAGCGCAGCGCGGTGGTTGGCACCCGTTCGTTCGAAGGTGATCCCGAGCGCGCCGCCTTGCTCGCCGGTGCATTCATCCGCGGCATGAACAGCGCCGGAATGGCCGCCACCGGCAAGCATTTCCCCGGTCATGGCTGGGCCGAGGCCGATTCCCATGTCGCGATTCCCAACGACGAGCGCAGCCTCGATGATATCCGCGCCAACGACTTGGTGCCGTTCGCGCGATTGAGCAAGCAACTGGCTGCCGTCATGCCCGCTCATGTGATTTATCCACAAGTCGATTCCCAGCCTGCGGGTTTCTCCCGTCGCTGGTTGCAGGACATCCTGCGCGGCGAGCTGCAGTTCGATGGTGTGATCTTCAGCGACGACCTGTCGATGGCCGGTGCGCACGTGGTCGGCGATGCCGCCAGTCGCATCGAAGCTGCATTGACCGCCGGTTGCGACATGGGCCTGGTGTGCAACGATCGCGCGGCTGCCGAATTGGCGTTGAGCGCCGCCCAGCGTTTGAAGGTCAAACCATCGGCGCGTATTGCGCGGATGCGTGGGCAGGCGTACGCCAGCACCGAATACCGTCAAGACCCACGCTGGCTGGCGGCCATCGGCGCGCTCAAAGAAGCTCAATTGATTGATTAAGGATTTTTCGTAATGACGGTTTACGCGATTATCGGTGGCACCGGCCTGACTCAACTCGAAGGCCTGAGCATTCGTCAGTCATTGGCGGTGGACACACCTTTTGGCGCGCCTTCGGCCGAGGTGCAGATCGGTGAGTACGCCGGCAAGGAAGTACTGTTTCTCGCGCGTCACGGGCACCCACATCGTTTTCCGCCGCATCAGGTGAACTATCGCTCCAACCTGTGGGCCTTGAAGCAGGCCGGCGCCGAAGCGATTCTCGCGGTCAATGCCGTGGGCGGGATTCATGCCGCGATGGGCACCGGACATTTCTGCGTTCCGCACCAATTGATTGACTACACCAGCGGTCGCGAACACACCTATTTCGCCGATGACCTGGAGCAGGTCACGCACATCGATTTCAGCTATCCCTACAGTGAAGCCCTGCGTCAGCAATTGATTGCGGCGTTGGCGGCTGAAGGGGTTGGCTACAGCAGCCATGGCGTGTACGCCTGCACCCAGGGACCGCGTCTGGAAACCGTCGCTGAAATTGCGCGCCTGGAACGTGACGGTTGCGACATCGTCGGCATGACCGGCATGCCGGAGGCAGCGTTGGCGCGTGAGCTGGAACTGGATTACGCCTGTCTGGCGCTGGTGGTGAACCCGGCGGCGGGCAAGTCGACAGCGGTGATCACCATGGCCGAGATCGAACAGGCATTGCATGACGGGATGGGTAAGGTGAAGTCGACGTTGGCGCGGGTGTTGAAAGGTTGATAGACCGTTAAACCGAGTCGACCCCATCGCGGGCAAACCACGCTCCCACAGGTAAAGTGATTTCCTGTAGACGCGAGGCTTGCCCGCGAAGGCAATCTACACATCGACGCTACTTATCAATTTTCTCCGGCAACGGCGCAAACAACGCCTCGATATCATCGCTCTGCAACTTCCAGTCCCCGGCCTTGCGCCCATCCAGCACGCCAGCGGCAAGATCGGATTTTTCCTTCTGCAGATGCTGAATTTTCTCTTCCACCGTGCCCCTGGCAATCATCTTGTAGACGAATACCGGCTTCTCCTGACCAATGCGATAGGCACGATCAGTCGCCTGATTTTCTGTCGCAGGGTTCCACCAAGGGTCATAGTGAATCACCGTATCGGCTTCGGTCAGGTTCAGTCCTACGCCACCAGCCTTCAGGCTGATCAGAAAGATCTGACGCTTGCCGCTCTGGAATTCTTTCACCGGTGTGCGTCGGTCGCGGGTTTGTCCGGTCAGGATTGCATACGCCACACCGCGTTTTTTCAGCTCGTCCTCGATCAACGACAGCATTGAGGTGAACTGCGAAAACAGCAGAATCCGCCGACCTTCTTCAAACAACTCTTCCAGCATTTCCATCAGGCTATCAAGCTTGCCGGAGGTGCTGCCGCGCGCGGGCAGGGCGGCGTCGTTGACCAGGCGTAAATCGCAGCACACCTGGCGCAGCTTCAGCAGCGCCTCAAGGATGATGATCTGACTGCGCGCCACGCCCTTGAGGGTGATTTCGTCGCGGACTTTTTTGTCCATGGCCAGGCGCATGGTTTCGTATACGTCGCGCTGGGCTTCGTTGAGTTCGACCCAATGAATGATCTCGGTTTTGGGCGGCAGTTCGGTGGCCACCTGTTCCTTGGTTCTGCGCAGCAGGAACGGTTTTATCCGACCGTTGAGGTGCTGAAGCCTTACTTCGCTGGCGCGCTTTTCTATCGGTACGCGGTAATCGCGGTTGAAGCTTTTCACGTCACCGAGCCAGCCGGGCAGCAAAAAGTGGAACAGCGACCATAGCTCGCCCAGATGGTTTTCCAGCGGCGTGCCGCTCAGGCATAGACGTTGGCGAGCATTTAGCTCACGGGCAGCATGGGCAGCTTTGCTGTTGGGGTTTTTGATGTACTGCGCTTCATCCAGCACCAGTACATGAAACGGTTGTGCGGCAAGGCGTTCGACGTCCTTGGGCAGCAGCGCATAGGTGGTCAGAATCAGGTCGTAATCGGCCAGGTGCGCGAAATGCTTTTTGCGACTGGCACCGTACAGCGCCAGCACTTTGAGCTGCGGCGTGAAATGCGCCGCTTCGTCGAGCCAGTTGGGGATCAGGCTGGTGGGCATGACCACCATGCACGGCCGATCGAGGCGCCCGGCGTTCTTCTCGCTGAGAATATGCGCCAGGGTCTGTAGGGTTTTGCCCAGACCCATGTCGTCCGCGAGAATCCCGCCGACTTCCAGTTGCCGCAACGACTGCATCCAGCTCAGGCCTTCCAGCTGATATGGGCGCAGGGTGGCATTCAAACCTTCGGGTGCAGCGGCGGTATGGTCCTTGATGTCGCGCAGGCGCTGGGCAAAGGTGCGGATCTGCTCGCCACCTTCCCAAAGCAATGGCAGACCTTCCAGCGGATTCAATCGTGTGGCGTCGGCCTTGCTCAGGCGCAGCGTGGTTTCGCCGGGCTCTTGCAGATAAAACTCGCCGAGGGTGGCCAGCACCGGTTTCAAACGGCCGAAGGGCAGGGCGACCTGCAATGGGCCTTGGTCGGTGCTACGGCGCTGCGGGATGTTCACCAGAATCAGTTCGTCGTCGCGACGTCGGGCGAGCCGTTCCGGGTTGAGGAGCTCGGTGTGGGAGCGCATCAGGTTCAACAGAATCGGCAATAGGCTCAGCCGTTCGCCGTTGACGATGATCCCCAATTCGAGGTCGAACCAGTCGCGCTCAGGTGCCTGCTCGACAGTGGCGTACCAGTCGTCCACGGCGGTCAGGTCGAAGCCGAAATCCTCATCGATCTGTAACTCCCAGCCCTGGGTGCGCAGCTTCGGCAGCTCGTTGAGGGTGAAGGTCAGCCAGGCGCTGTCGTTGACCATCTCGTAGAGTTCGCCGGCACTTTCCGGCAAGGCCTTGCTTTGTCGGGTGGCGATCTTGAAGCCGAGGATTCGCAACTGCTCCCTGTAGGCTTGTTCGACTTCTGGGTGGCGTTTTATCCGCAACGTCTGCGTCTCCTGACGAATCAGGATGTCAGTGTTTTTCTGTCCGCTGACGTATTCATCCAGATAGCTGAAGGACAGCGCCGCTCGATGCTGGATGTAGCGCTGCATCTTGCCGTTGCGCGGTTCGAAGGCGCTGAACTCAATGCTCGCCAGCCACAGGCGCGGCACCGGTTGCACGTTGTCCACCAACACTTGCGGCGGCGCTTTGGGGCTACGGTTTTCCAGTACAGCCTGAAGTTTTTCCAGCAGTTCAGCGTCTTTGGCAGCCGCCGGATAAGCAAGGGTTTCCTGCACTTGCAGCAACACCGCCGCGCAATGTTTGCAGTTGCTATGAACCGGGCAGGTGCACGTGGCGTCGATCATCAGCAAGGTGCCTTTGGCCGACTCGCGCAGGCGAATGGTCTGACGGTAAACGTTACCGCCAGAGCCTTCGCAACTGGCGGTGATGGTGGCATCGCCGACTTCGACGATCCTGACGCGGTTCTCCAGAGCGTAGCGGCGGCCACGCTCCAGGCTCTGTTCCTTGAATCGGCTGACCCAGGATGTTGCCAGGGGTTTGCTCAGGGTCGCGGAGGACATAAGGGCTTCAATCAGTCCGGAATTACATCAGGGACTGGCCGAGGCGCAGGGGCGGTCAGCGAGGTGATCTTGATCAGCAGGCCCAGGTGGCCGTTGTCGAGGAAGTTCAGCTGACCGTTCTTGGTGTGGCTTTCCTGCTTCAGGCGTTCGCTGGCGGTGACCAGGCCGTTGGCATCAATCTTGTTGACCCAGAAGTCGGCATCGACGTCGGTGAAGCGCCCCAATTTCAGGCTCAGCGTGCCCTCGATCGGGAACTGCCCGAACTGTTCGGTGCCTTCGCTGATCGCGACTTTGCTGGCTTCTTCGCCGAGCGTTTGTTGCCAGGCCTTGTGCAACAACACGGTGTATTCATTGCTGGCGGTGAGCTTTTCCACCTCGGGATTAAGGCTCGGCGTGCGAAAACTGTCGGGGCTGATGCGTTGAGCACCGGCATCCCAGTCTTCCGGCGCGGCGCGGCTGACGATGGCGGGCACGGTGTTTTGCCGCACCAGAATCATTTCAACCTGATACAGATCATCGGCAAACGCCGTGGGGGCGAGCAGTGACATCAACAACGTCAACAACAAGGTCAGTGAGCGAAACAGGCGCATGCGGCGTCCTTCAAGCAGTGGTCGGAATGAGGCGCTCGAATAGCGCTTCTATAGTATTAAAGCGTTCTTCCGGGCGCTCCATTGGTACCTGGAATTTGAACATTGTGGCGCCTTCGAATTTGTAGCGTTTGGGCTGGCTCTGGATCAGTTTGATCAGTGTCAGCGGGTCGACCGGGGTCTGGGCCGCAAACTCGATTCTTCCGCCTTGCGGACCGCCGTCGACTTTCTTGATGCCCAGTTGTTCGGCCTGCAATTT
The DNA here is from genome assembly GCF_964063345.1 of Pseudomonas lini. NCBI lineage: Bacteria > Pseudomonadati > Pseudomonadota > Gammaproteobacteria > Pseudomonadales > Pseudomonadaceae > Pseudomonas > Pseudomonas lini. The sequence goes on along the minus strand of NZ_OZ061318.1, from coordinate 999,373 downwards.
CAGTGCAGTGATCCGCACCAGGTTCTTGGTCGGCTCTGGCAGCAGACCGAAACGGTCGATCATCTCAACTTGCAGGTCCTTGAGGCCTTCCTCATCGGTGGCCGAGGCAATGCGTTTGTAGAGAATCAATCGAGCATGAACATCCGGCAGATAGTCCTCGGGAATCAACGCCGGTACACGCAGATTGACTTCGGGACCACCGCCCAGCGGTTGATCGAGGTTCGGCTGTTCGCCCTTGCGGATCGACTTCACGGCGCGCTCGAGCATTTCCATGTACAGCGTGAAACCGACGGCCTGGATCTGCCCGCTCTGACCGTCGCCCAGCAGTTCGCCGGCACCACGGATTTCCAGGTCGTTGGTGGCGAGCACGAAGCCCGCGCCGAGGTCCTGGGTATTGGCGATCGCTTCCAGGCGCTTTTCTGCGTCGGGAGTGATTTGCTGGCGCGGCGGTGTCAGCAGGTAAGCATACGCCTGGTGGTGGCTGCGACCCACTCGGCCACGCAGTTGGTGCAACTGCGCCAGGCCGAACTTGTCGGCGCGCTCGATGATGATGGTGTTGGCGCTCGGCACGTCGATGCCGGTCTCGATGATGGTCGAGGCGATCAGCACGTTGAAGCGCTTGTGGTAGAAGTCGCTCATCACTTGTTCGAGATCGCGTTCACGCATCTGCCCGTGGCCGATGCCGATCCGCGCTTCCGGCACCAGTTCGGCGAGGTCGGCGGCGCATTTCTCGATGGTCTTCACGTCGTTGTGCAGGTAGTAGACCTGACCGCCACGCAGCAACTCACGCAGCAGGGCCTCTTTGACCGTGCTCTTGTTCTGCTCCATGACGAACGTGCGCACCGACAGGCGACGGGCCGGTGGCGTGGCGATGATCGACAGGTCACGCATGCCCGACACCGCCATGTTCAGCGTGCGCGGAATCGGCGTAGCGGTCAGCGTCAGGATGTCGACTTCACTGCGCAGCGCCTTGAGCTGTTCTTTCTGACGGACACCGAAGCGGTGCTCTTCGTCGATGATCACCAGCCCGAGGTTTTTGATCTTCACGTCGTCTTGCAGCAGCTTGTGTGTGCCGATGACGATGTCGATCTTGCCTTCGGCCAAGTCCGCGACCGCGGCGTTGACTTCCTTGGTCGACTTGAAGCGGCTCATCACTTCCACGCTCACCGGCCAGTCGGCGAAGCGGTCGCGGAAGCTGTTGTAATGTTGCTGGGCGAGCAGGGTGGTCGGCACCAGAATCGCCACCTGACGACCGCCATGCACTGCGATGAACGCCGCGCGCATCGCCACTTCGGTCTTGCCGAAACCGACGTCGCCGCAGACCAGACGATCCATCGGTTTCGGCGCGAGCATGTCGGCGCGCACCGCTTCGATGGTGGTCTGCTGATCCGGGGTTTCTTCGAACGGGAAACCGGCGCTGAAGGTCGCGTAATCGGCTTTCGGGTCGGCGAAGGCATAACCCTCGCGAGCGGCGCGACGGGCGTAGATGTCGAGCAGCTCGGCGGCCACGTCGCGCACTTGTTCGGCGGCTTTGCGTTTGGCTTTCTGCCAGGTCTCGGAGCCGAGGCGGTGCAGCGGCGCCAAGGCATCGTCGCTGCCGGTGTAACGGGCGATCAGGTGCAGGTTGGCGACCGGGACGTACAGCTTGGCGTTCTCGGCATATTCAAGGGTCAGGAATTCGGCGGCTTGATTATCGATTTCCAGGATCGTCAGCCCCAGATAGCGGCCGACACCATGATCGATATGCACAACCGGCGCGCCTTCGCGCAGCTCGGTGAGGTTCTTGATCACTGCATCGTTGTTGGCGTCAGCGCGTTTCTCGCGACGGCGGCGCTGCATCACGCGCTGGCCGAACAATGGGCTTTCAGCGACCAGGGCCAGCGCTGGATCGTCCAGCAACAGACCTTCGTCGAGCGGCGCGATGGTGATCGCCAAGCGCTCCTTGCTCGCGACAAAGTCTGGCCAGCTGTCGACGGTTTTCGGTCGCAGCTTCAGGCGCTCCAGCAATTCCAGCAGCACTTCACGGCGGCCCGCGGACTCGGCGGTAAACAGCACGCGGCCGGGGAACTCGTCGAGGAAACCGGCCAGAGCCGCCAACGGCTGAGTGGCCTTGGCTTCGATGGCCAGGTTCGGCAGCGGCTGAGCCGGGAAGCGCTCGCGGCCGACACCGGTTTCCACGTCCTGTTGACTGGCAACCACACGGGGCCAGCTCTTCAGGCGGGCAAAGCAATCTTCCACGGGCAAGAACAACTCGGCCGGTGGCAATAAAGGACGGGCCGGATCGACGCGACGCTCTTCGTAACGATTGCGCACGTCGTTCCAGAAATTCTCTGCCGCCTGTTCGATGCCCGGCAAAGAGAACACTTGTGTGTCCTGGGGCAGGTAATCGAACAGCGTGGAGGTTTCGTCGAAGAACAGCGGCAAGTAGTACTCTATACCCGCCGGTGTAATCCCGCTGCTCAAATCCTGAAAGATCGGGCAGCGACGGAAGTCGACATCGAAACGCTCGCGAAAGCGCGCCTTGAAACGGGTGACCGCGTCTTTTTGCAGCGGGAACTCCCGCGCCGGCAGCAGACGAACGGTGTCCACCTTGTCGATGGAACGCTGGTTTTCCGGATCGAAGGTACGCAGGGTTTCGATTTCGTCGTCGAACAGATCGATACGGAAGGGCAGTTTGCTGCCCATCGGGAACAGATCGATCAGCGAGCCGCGCACGGTGAATTCGCCGTGCTCATAGACTGTATCGACGTAACGATAGCCGGTGGCTTCTAGCCGGGTGCGCATTTGCTCGACATCAAGCTTCTGGCCGACATCCAGCACCAGGCTGCTGCCGAGCAGAAATTTGGTCGGCGCCAGGCGGTGCAGGGCCGTGGTGATCGGCACGACCAGCACGCCATGCGCAAGCTCCGGCAACCGATACAGGCTGGCGATGCGCTGAGAGATGATGTCCTGGTGTGGCGAGAACAGGTCGTAGGGCAGGGTTTCCCAGTCGGGGAAATGCAGGACAGGCAAATCCGGGGCGAAGAAACTCAGCTCCTGTTCCAGCCGTTCGGCACTCTGGCTGTCGGCGGTCAGTAGCAGGGTAAAGCGCTTGGCAGCGCTGGCGGCCTCGGCGATGGCCAGGCTCAGGGCGGCACCGGGCAGGTTGCCCCAGTGCTGTTTACCTGCCGCGGCAGGGAGAAGCGGTAGACGCAGAACGGGCACGGAAGGTTGAGCTCCAAGCGTTGCGACAAAGTCGACAATTGTAACGGCCTCAGGTGCCGGCTGTCAGTTGCAGATATGTCTATTACGCGGGTTGGGCGAAATGTAGTGGTAATGACAAAATCGAGCGGTTTTTTAGTGAAAATTACTGATTATGTAGTGGCAAAACGAACGCGTGTTACGGATGGTTACGGACAAGGCGGCGATGTCTCCAAAAAATTGACGATGCTGGAGGCCCCGGTTTTATTGGGCTTCAGCGCCTCGTGATTTTTTTGAACAGGATTTTGTTACCGTCTGTGCGACAGGCGCGCATTGCTACGGGAGGCACTCGGCGGCATAATGTAGCCCCTTTTTTCTGCCCCTACATGTGGAAGGTTACCGTGACTCAGAAGCCCGACCAGTGTCTTGGTGAATGGATCGACCGTGAAGCACTCGCAGAAGCGATGATTCCGCTTATCGGTCAGCTCTACCGCAATAACAACGTGGTGAGCTCGATCTATGGCCGCAGTCTGATCAACCAGTCTGTCATTGCGATTCTCAAAGCTCACCGCTTTGCTCGCCATCGCCAGTCCGATGACAGCGAATTGTCCGTCCACGAAACATTCCCGCTGCTCAAGGCAATGAGCGAGCTCAAGCTCGGCGCTGCTTCGGTAGACCTGGGCAAGCTGGCTGTCAAATTCAAAGCCGAAGGCAATGGCCGTACCGCCGAAGCGTTCGTCCGTGACGAACTGGCCGATGTGGTCGGCAAGCAGAATGGTTCCGGCCGTACCGGCACCGACGTTGTCCTGTACGGCTTCGGTCGTATCGGTCGTCTGCTGGCGCGCATCCTGATCGAGAAAACCGGTGGTGGCGATGGCCTGCGTCTGCGCGCCATCGTTGTCCGCAAGGGCGCCGAGAACGATCTGGTCAAGCGTGCCAGCCTGCTGCGTCGCGACTCGGTGCACGGTTCGTTCAATGGCACCATCACCATTAATGAAGCCAACAACACCATCACCGCCAACGGCAACCTGATCCAGGTTATCTACGCGAAGAACCCGACTGAAGTGGACTACACCCAGTACGGCATCAAGAATGCGCTGCTGGTGGACAACACCGGTGTATGGCGTGACGCCGACGGCCTGGGCCAGCACCTGGCCTGTCCGGGTATCGACCGCGTTGTTCTGACCGCGCCTGGCAAAGGCAAGCTGAAGAACATCGTTCACGGCATCAACCACGGTGAAATCACCGCTGACGACAAGATCGTGTCCGCCGCTTCCTGCACCACCAACGCCATCGTGCCGGTGCTGAAAGCTGTGAATGACAAGTTCGGCATCATCAACGGTCACGTCGAAACCGTTCACTCGTACACCAACGACCAGAACCTGATCGACAACTTCCACAAGGGTGATCGCCGTGGCCGTAGCGCCGCGTTGAACATGGTCATCACCGAGACTGGTGCTGCCACCGCTGCTGCCAAGGCGCTGCCTGAGCTGGCCGGCAAGCTGACCGGTAACGCGATCCGTGTTCCGACGCCGAACGTGTCGATGGCCATTCTCAACCTGAACCTTGAGAAAGCCGCCACCCGTGAAGAGATGAACGAGTACCTGCGCTACATGGCGCTGCACTCCGATCTGCACAAGCAAATCGACTACGTCAATTCGCAGGAAGTGGTTTCCACCGACTTCGTTGGCTCGCGCCACGCAGGCGTTGTGGACGCTGAAGCGACCATCGTTCAGGACAACCGCGTTGTTCTGTACGTCTGGTACGACAACGAGTTCGGTTACAGCTGCCAGGTAGTTCGCGTGATGGAAGACATGGCCGGTGTAAACCCGCCAGCGTTCCCGCGCTAAGCCTTAGCCGCACATGAAAACGCCCCGACTTTGGTCGGGGCGTTTTTGTTTGTGGGGTTTGTCAGTTATAGGTGTGCTGTCTGGGACGGCCTCTTCGCGGGCAAGCCCGCTCCCACAGGTTTTGGTGGTGTTGACACAATAGTGGTTGCACCAAAAATCCATTGTGGGAGCGGGCTTGCCCGCGATGGCGATCGATTAGGCGCCACCGACCATGGCCGCTTGTGCAGTCCGCAGTTCATGCTTGTTGCCCCGGAACAACACCAGCGTCGCAATCAACCCCAACACCGCCGCGCCACTGAGCCAGATCCCCGGCGCCGCCTTGTTGTCCAGCACATGGATCAGATACGTACAGGCCGCTGGTGTGAAACCACCAAAGGTCGCGGTCGCCAGGCTGTAGGCAAGGGAGAAACCGGTCGTGCGAACTTCCACCGGCATGATCTCGGTCAGGGCTACGACCATGGCGCCGTTGTACGAGCCATACAGGAACGACAACCACAACTCGACAATCAGCAGATGGCTGAAGCTCGGGTTCGCAACCAGCCATGACAGCGCTGGATAAGCCGTGAGGATCGCCAGAATCGTCGCCGCCAACAACAGGGGTTTGCGCCCGATTCTGTCAGACACAGAGCCCATCACCGGCAGCCAGAAGAAATTCGACAGACCAATGCACACCGTCACCAGTAACGTATCCAGATCCGACAGATGCAGTTCGGCTTTGCCGAAGGTCGGGGTGTAGGCGGTAATCAGGTAGAACGACACAGTGGTCATCACCACCAGCGCCATGCCGGCGAGGACGATGCCGAAGTTCTGACCAATCGAGCGGACAATGTCTTGCAGGGTAGGGCGGTGCTTGCGCGCCTGGAATTCCGGGGTTTCTTCCAGCGAACGGCGGATCACGAAGATCACCGGCACGATCATGCAGCCGATCAGGAACGGCACGCGCCAGCCCCATTCACCCATTTCTTGCGGGCTGAGCCAATGGTTCAAACCCACGCCGAGCAGGCCGGCGAAGACCACCGCGGCTTGCTGACTGGCGGACTGCCAACTGACGAAGAAGCCCTTGCGGCCTGGTGTGGAGATCTCGGCGAGGTACACCGACACACCGCCCAGTTCCACGCCCGCCGAAAAGCCTTGCAGCAAGCGACCGAGCAGTACGATCAGCGGCGCCGCGACACCCAGCGTCGCGTAACCCGGCACACAGGCAATCAATAGTGTGCCAGCGGCCATCATTGCCAGTGTGATGATCAGGCCTTTGCGGCGGCCGTGACGGTCGATGTAAGCCCCGAGGAAAATCGCCCCCAGCGGGCGCATCAGGAAGCCGGCCCCGAAAGTGGCCAAAGACAGCATCAGGGAAGCGAAAGCGCTGTCGGCGGGGAAGAAAGTTTTAGCAATGGCCGTGGCGTAAAAGCCGTAGACCATGAAGTCGAACATCTCCAGGAAGTTTCCGCTGACGACGCGAAAAATTGCTTTGCCGTTGCTCGTATTGGAAGACATTTGTAGGTACTCACGCTGGTAAATCTTGTTTGAAAACGCTGCGCCTGTGGGAGCCTGCTCGCGATAGCGGTGACCGGATTTGCGATTGCTTCGCAATCGGACGGGGGCAAGCCCCCTCGCCACACAGGCTCGCTCCCACAGGTTTTGCGTCTGGCTGACGGGCGCTGGCAGACCTCGCTCTCATGCGCTCTGAGGCCCATAATGGCGGGCGCGGTTTTGAGGGGAGATGAAGATTTGTTAACTGGACGGTGGAGTGGACTTGTGGTGCTGGCCGGCGTTTTGTCCGGTTGTGGCAACGGCGACAGCCTGGAACGCTTCGACGGCCCGACCATGGGCAGTCGTTATTCCATCCAATACGTAAGACATTCCTCCACGCCGGGGCCGAAAGCGGTGCAGGCCGAAGTAGAAAATATCCTCGCCGAAGTGGATCGACAATTCTCGACCTATCGCAGCGACTCGGACATCAAACGCTTCAACGCACTGCCGGCCGGTCGCTGTCAGGTCATGCCTGGCCCTGTGCTCGAATTGATCCGTGTGGGCGAGCAGTTGTCATCCCAAAGCGATGGCTCCTTCGACTTGACGGTGGAGCCGCTGCTCAATCTCTGGGGATTCGGTCCGCAAGCACGTGAGGCAAAAGTCCCGAGCGCAGAAGCGCTCGCCGAGACGCAGCAGCGCGTTGGCCATACGCACTTGCGCATCGACGGTGATCAGTTGTGCAAGGATGCTGCGGTTGAGGTCGACTTCAACAGCATTGCTGCCGGTTACGCGGTCGACACGATTGCCGCAAGGCTCGAAGCGCTGGGCATCCACAACTACCTCGCTGAAGCCACCGGCGAACTCAAGGCCGTCGGCAAAAAGCTCGACGGCTCACCGTGGCACATCGCATTAGAAGAGCCTCGGGACGACCAGCACGTTGCGCAAAAAATCATCGCCGTCGACGGCTACGCGGTGTCCACCTCCGGCGACTACCGCAATTATTTTCAGCAGAATGGCCGGCGCTATTCCCACACCTTCGATGCCCGCACCGGAGCGCCGGTCCTACACACCCTGGCGTCAGTCACAGTGATTCATCCTTCAGCGTTAATGGCCGATGGCCTATCGACGCTGTTGCTGATTCTCGGTCCTGAACGGGGTTGGGACTATGCCCAAACCCATGACATTGGTGCATTCTTTGTGATTCGTGCCGATACAGGTTTCGTCACACGCACCAATCAGGCTTTTGAGCGCCTGGCGGGTGAGAAAACCAAGTGATTACGGCTTAAAAAGCATTTTTGATGGCGTTGTAGTGCAGGCAAAACTAGCCTACGACGCGACCAAGGGTTAATGTGCCCGGCGTTGACGCTTCTATAGACTGTGTCCGGGTTCTGCACTGGCCCCAAATTGTTCCTTCACGCCGCAGATCGGCGTGATTTAGCCGCAGGTGCCGAGGGCGCCGCGGCCTGTTCTGAGGAGTATGCATGGCTGTCTACAACTACGACGTGGTGGTGTTGGGTTCCGGCCCGGCGGGAGAAGGCGCGGCAATGAATGCCGCCAAAGCAGGACGCAAGGTGGCGATGGTCGATAGTCGTCGCCAGGTCGGCGGCAACTGCACCCACCTGGGCACCATCCCGTCCAAGGCCTTGCGTCACTCGGTCCGGCAGATCATGCAGTTCAACACCAACCCGATGTTCCGGGCGATTGGTGAGCCGCGCTGGTTCTCGTTCCCGGACGTTTTGAAAAGCGCCGAAAAAGTCATCTCCAAACAAGTCGCCTCGCGCACCGGCTACTACGCCCGTAACCGTGTCGACGTGTTCTTCGGCACCGGCAGCTTCGCTGACGAGCAAACCATCGAAGTGGTCTGCGCCAACGGCGTGGTCGAAAAACTGGTGGCCAAGCACATCATCATCGCCACCGGCTCGCGTCCTTATCGCCCGGCGGACATCGATTTCCATCACCCGCGTATCTACGATAGCGACACCATCCTCAGTCTCGGCCATACCCCGCGCAAACTCATCGTTTACGGCGCTGGCGTGATCGGTTGCGAATACGCCTCGATCTTCAGTGGTCTGGGTGTGCTGGTCGAGCTGGTGGATAACCGCGGTCAGTTGCTGAGCTTCCTCGACTCGGAAATTTCCCAGGCCCTGAGTTACCACTTCAGCAACAACAACATCACGGTTCGCCACAACGAAGACTACGACCGCGTCGAAGGCGTGGACAACGGCGTGATCCTGCACCTGAAGTCCGGCAAGAAGATCAAGGCCGATGCCTTGCTCTGGTGCAATGGCCGTACCGGCAACACCGATCAGCTGGGTCTGGAAAATATCGGCGTGAAGGTCAACAGCCGTGGCCAGATCGAAGTCGACGAAAACTACCGCACTTGCGTGCCGAATATTTATGGCGCCGGTGACGTGATTGGTTGGCCGAGCCTGGCCAGTGCCGCCCACGACCAGGGCCGTTCGGCCGCTGGCAGCATTGTCGACAATGGCAGCTGGCGCTTCGTCAACGACGTGCCAACCGGCATCTACACCATTCCGGAGATCAGCTCGATCGGCAAGAACGAGCAGGAGCTGACTCAGGCCAAGGTGCCGTACGAAGTGGGCAAGGCGTTCTTCAAGGGCATGGCGCGTGCGCAGATTGCCGGCGAGCCGCAAGGCATGCTGAAGATCCTGTTCCACCGCGATACCCTGGAAGTGCTGGGCGTTCACTGCTTCGGTTATCAGGCGTCGGAGATCGTGCACATCGGTCAGGCGATCATGAGCCAGCCGGGCGAACAGAACACCCTGAAGTACTTCGTCAACACGACGTTCAACTACCCGACCATGGCTGAAGCCTATCGGGTAGCGGCGTACGATGGCCTCAACCGGCTTTTTTGAGCGGCTCCGGCCGGTGGCCTGAGCCGGCCGGGGAGACCGATTTCAGCAATTCTCGAGCGTGGCAGTGGCCAAACCGGGAAAGTCTGTAATCAGGCTGTCAACGCCGAAGTCGGCGAGTCTGCGCATCAGCGCGGGCTCGTTGACTGTCCACACTGACACATGCAGCCCCTGACGCTGCGCCTTCTGCAGGCGTTCCGGCGTACACAGGGTCCAGTTCAGCGCCAGCATCTCACAGCCATAGTTTTGCGCGACCTTCAATGGGTCGAGCCAGGCATACTCGGCCACCAAACCGCGAGACACGTCCGGCACCAGGTCCAGCGCGGCTTTCAATACTTCGCGTGAACTCGACGTAATCGTGATCTTGTCCCGCATACCGAAACGCTGCGCCATTTCGCGAATCGCCAGCACGGTGGTCGCGGCACGGGTGCGTGAAGCGCTTTTGACCTCTAGCTGCCAGTGATCGAAATCACATTTTTCGAACAATTCTTCCAGCGTTGGAATAGGGCAGGGTTTGATCCAGCCCGGGCCACCCTTGCGCGCGTCGTAGGTCACCAGCTCCGCGGCGCTATGTTCGACTACTTTGCCGCGACGCTCGGTGGTGCGTTTGAGGGTCGGGTCGTGGATTACCATCAGCTCGCCATCTTTGGACAGATGCAAGTCCAGTTCGCAGCGGCGTACGCCGTGCTTGAGGCATTCCTGAAAGCTGGTCAGGGTGTTTTCCGGTGCTTCGCCCTTGGCGCCGCGATGGCCGTAGATGAGAGTCACGGTTCTTCCTTAAATTAAATGCCTGATTCGTTTTGTTCGCGGGCCAGGCGTCGTTCTTGTGCCTGTCGCTGCAAGATGTAACGGGCCAGCAATTGCCGCTGGGCATCGGACAGGTATTCGAACTCGGTGCCGATGTCATAGCCGTCGCCCTTGCGGTCACAATGGGTGACACGGGCCCGCAGCAACAGGCCAAGGGCTTGCGGCATCAGCACCAGTTTCACCGACAGGTGCGCGCCGGTGGCGATGGGCGTCGGATACTGAAAGTCGATGCCCCCTTCGGAGATGATCACTGGCTGCGGCTCGCCGATCTGTCCGAGCACGGTCAGGGCGACCACCTGGCTCAGCAGATCGATGCGTTTGTTCTGGGATTTCAGGAACGCGGCGATGGCCCGGTCGCGTTCGCTGATCTGTCGCAGCAGGTGTTGCGACTCGAATTCGCTCAGGTGCAGTTCGCTGAGCAGGTTGAATAGAGGGGAAGCATCCTGCAACACTTCCTGGCCTGCGGCTTCGGGAGCAGACAGGGGCCGAATTTCCAGTGCGATCGTGTCCTCGATACGGTAGTATTCGCGGCGATCTTCTTCATCTAATGTCGACATGGCGAACCCATGGTAGCGGCGGTGGTCTGAGTGTAAAGCTGGTTATCGACCCCCGCCACAAGGACGTTCCTTTTCCCTCCGAACAAGCCCCGACATGTTCAGACCTCTCTTCGTATTTATTGGCACGCGTTATACCCGTGCAAAGCGTCGCAATCATTTTGTGTCGTTCATTTCCCTGACCTCGATGATCGGACTCGCCCTTGGCGTGGTCGTGATGATCGTCGTACTGTCGGTCATGAACGGCTTCGATCATGAGATGCGCACCCGTGTGCTGGGCATGGTGCCCCACGCGACCATCGAGTCCGGTGAGCCGATCAGCGACTGGCAAAGCCTGGCCGCCAAGGTCAAGCAGAGCCCGCAGGTGGCGGCGGTCGCGCCCTTCGTCCAGATGCAGGGCCTGCTGACCAACAACGGCAAGGTCTCCAAAGTGCTGCTCAATGCCATCGACCCGGTGCAGGAGCGGCAGGTGTCGATCATTGATAACTTCATGCAGCAGGGCAAACTCGACGACCTGGCGCCGGGCAGTTTCGGCATCGTCATCGGCGACAAGGCCGCAGCCAAGCTCGGAGTGGCGGTCGGCGACAAGCTGACGTTTGTCGCGCCGGAAGTCACCGTGACCCCGGCCGGGATGTTCCCGCGCATGAAACGCTTTACCGTGGTCGGCATCTTCCACGTCGGTGCCGGTGAGATCGACGGGTATCTGGGCATCACCAATTTGCAGGATCTGGCGAAGCTGCACCGCTGGAAGCCGGATCAGGTCCAGGGCCTGCGCTTGAAGTTCGACGACTTGTTCCAGGCGCCGCGTGTCGCGTGGACCATCGCCCAGCAACTCGGCGAAGACAAGTATTACGCCCGCGACTGGACCCGCACCCACGGCAATCTGTATCAGGCGATCCGCATGGAAAAAGCCATGATCGGCCTGCTGTTGCTGCTGATCGTCGCCGTTGCGGCGTTCAACATTATCTCCACGCTGGTGATGGTGGTGAACGACAAGAAGGGCGACATCGCGATCCTGCGCACCCTTGGCGCCACGCCGGGTTCAATCATGGCGATCTTCATGGTCCAGGGTACGGTCATTGGCGTGGTCGGTACGCTGATCGGCGCTGTGGTCGGGATCTTCGCCGCGCTCAACGTCAGCGCCGCGATTTCGGCCCTTGAAGGGCTGATCGGCCACAAATTCCTGAACGCCGACGTGTATTTCATCGATTACCTGCCGTCGCAAGTGCAGAGCCAGGACGTGTTGATGGTCTGCGCCGCCGCGTTGGTTCTGAGTTTCCTCGCCACCCTGTATCCAGCCTGGCGTGCCGCGCGCACCCAGCCTGCGGAGGCGCTACGTTATGAGTGAGTCGGGCATGAGTGATAAAGCAATCTTGAGCTGCCGCAACCTGGGCAAATCCTACGTGGAAGGCCCTGAATCGGTAGAGGTTCTGGCGGGTCTGCAACTGGAGCTGCACCCTGGTGAGCGCGTGGCGATCGTCGGTACGTCGGGTTCGGGCAAAAGTACTTTGCTCAACCTGCTGGGTGGCCTCGATACGCCGACCAAGGGCAGCGTCTGGCTGGCCGGTGAAGAACTCTCGGCATTGAACGAAAAGGCCCGTGGCCTGCTGCGCAATCGGTCGCTGGGTTTCGTTTACCAGTTCCACCACTTGCTGCCTGAGTTCACCGCGCTGGAAAACGTCTGCATGCCATTGCTGATCGGTAAAACCGCGATCCCGGAAGCGCGTCAGCGTGCGACGGCGTTGCTGGAGCGGGTAGGGCTGGGCCATCGTCTGGAGCATAAACCAGCGGAATTGTCCGGCGGCGAACGCCAGCGTGTGGCCATCGCCCGTGCCTTGGTGAACAAGCCAGGCCTGGTGATGCTCGACGAGCCGACCGGCAACCTCGACTCCCATACTGCTCAAGGCATTCAGGATTTGATGCTGGAACTCAGCACCTCGATGCGCACCGCGTTTCTGGTGGTGACCCACGACATGAACCTGGCTCGCCAGATGGATCGCGTCCTGCATTTGCAGGAAGGTTACCTGACACCCATCTGATTGGCCGAAACCCGGCGCACCGAACAGTGCGTCGGGTCTTTTATTTTTATACGGTGCCCCAGCGAATGTTCAGACCGTTATCGATCTTTATCGGCATGCGCTATACCCGCGCCAAGCGCCGCAATCGCTTTGTTTCCTTCATCTCGATGACCTCGATGATCGGCCTCGCCCTGGGCGTGCTGGCGATGATCGTGGTGCTGTCGGTGATGAACGGCTTCCAGCGCGAAATGAGCTCGCGCATCCTTGGCATGGTGCCCCACGCGACCATCGTCGGCGTGAACCCTATCGACGATTGGCAGCCAGTGGCCGCCGCAGCGATGAAAAATCCTGAAGTCACCGCCGCCGTGCCGTTTACCGAGATGGAAGGCATGCTGTCCTACAAGGGCACGATGCAGCCGATCCAGGTCAGCGGTGTCGACCCGGCGCTGGAAGGCAAGGTCTCGATCGTTGCCAAGCACATTGTTCAGGGGCGTCTCGACGCCTTGAAGCCAGGCGAGTTTGGCGTGGTGGTCGGTGAGATCACTGCACGACGCTTTCGCTTGAATGTCGGCGACAAGATCACCCTGATCGTGCCGGAAATCAGCAGCGCACCGGGCGGGATTACCCCGCGCATGCAGCGGCTGAACGTGGTCGGCGTGTTCAAGGTTGGCGCCGAGCTGGACGGCTCCATGGCGCTGATCCACCTCGCCGATGCCGCGCAGATGCAACACTGGCAGCCGAATCAGGTGCAGAGCGTGCGCCTGGCGGTGAAGGATCTGTACGCTGCACCGCAAGTGTCGAGCGACATCGCGGCCGGCCTGGGCGCTGCCTACAAGGCTGACGACTGGACTCACACCCAAGGCAGTCTGTTCAGCGCGATGAAAATGGAAAAAACCATGATCGGCCTGCTGTTGCTGATGATCGTCGCGGTGGCGGCGTTCAACATCATCGCCACCCTGATCATGGTGGTGAACGACAAGGGCGCGGACATCGCAATCCTGCGCACCATCGGCGCGACGCCTCGGCAGATCATGGCGATTTTCATGGTGCAAGGCACGGTAATCGGGATTGTCGGCACCTTGATCGGCGGCGTGCTGGGCGTGATTGCAGCGCTGAACGTCAGTGAACTGGTGGGCTGGATGGAGCGGGTCAGCGGGCAGCACATCTTCAGTTCCGATGTGTACTTTGTCAGTAACTTGCCGTCGGAATTGCAGGGCGCGGATGTGTTGTTGATCTGTTCCGCCGGTTTCATCATGAGCTTTTTGGCGACGGTGTATCCGGCGTGGCGGGCGGCGAAAGTCGAGCCGGCTACGGCGTTGCGGTATTCGTAAGCCTGTAGACCGCTATCGCGGGCAAGCCCGCTCCCACAGGGTTTCGAGACGTTCACATCATTGTGTTTCAACTCGGTCACTGTGGGAGCGGCGATGCGGCGATCCGACTTGCCCGCGAAGGGGCCGGCCCTGCTGGCCTCAATCCCCCTTCGGCAACCCAATCACAAACCGCGTCCATCCGTTATCCGATTCACAACGAATCTGCCCGCCATGGGCGCGGATGATCGACTGGGTGATCGCCAATCCCAGCCCCGCATGCTCACTGCTGCCTTCACGACGCGCCGGGTCTGCCCGGTAGAAGCGGTCAAACAAGCGCGGCAACAAGTCTTCAGAAATCCCTTCACCACTGTTTTCAACGGTCAGGCTCAAGCCAATCGGCTGCTCGATAATCTTCACCCGCACCTCGCCATTGGCCGGGGTAAACCGCAACGCATTGTCCAGCAAATTGGACAGCGCCCGACGCAACATGCTGCGGTCGCCCTGCATGCGCGCGCTGCCGTCACGACTCAACTTCACCTGAGCGTCCTCGGCCAGCGGTGCAAAGAACTCCAGCAACACATCGGCTTCTTCCGCCAGCTCCAGCGGTTCGCGCTTGGGCATCAGCAAGCCGTGGTCAGCCTTGGCCAGGTACAACATGTCGTTGACCAGTTGCGCCATCCATTGCAGTTCTTCGAGGTTGCTGTGCAGCGCTTCGCGGTAATCCTCGATTGGGCGAGGGCGGGTGAGGGTAACCTGGGTGTGGGTCAGCAGGTTCGACAGCGGTGTGCGCAGTTCATGGGCGATGTCGGCGGAGAACGCCGAGAGGCGCTGAAAAGAGTCATCGAGGCGTCCGAGCATGGCGTTGAAGCTGTGGGCCATTTCCGCGAGTTCCGGCGGCATGTTGGCTTCTGGCAGGCGCGCGTTGAGCGATTGCGCCGAAACACCGCTGGCGACCGCACTCATGCGCCGCAACGGGCGCAAGCCACTGCGCGCCGCCCAGGCACCAAGCAGGGCGGTGGCCAGGGCCGAGAGGCCGACCGTCAGCCAGATCAGATGCTGCATGCGTTGCAGAAAGTGTTGGTGATGGGTGATGTCCAGCAGCAAGGTCAGTTGCGGTGAGTCGGGTTTATCGGGGATCAGCGGCGCATTCAGGACGCGATAGTCGGTGCCGTCGTCACTCACTGTCGATAGGCCCAACTGGCGCGGCAAGTCTTTGGGTAAACGGTCCGAGCTGTCGTACACGCGTTGGCCGTCGCTGCCAATGATGCGCAGCGAAAGATCGGCTTGTCGGCTCAATTCATCGGCCAGCTTTGTCTCGCTTTCGCTGGACTGAATGTCATCCAGCGCCCGGCGCAAGCCAATCAGTTTGCCGTCGAGCAATTGCTGGTCCAATTCGACAAAGTGCGCCTCACTGGCGCGGCTGAACAACACTCCGGCGAACAATGACACCACGGCAGTGCATGCTGCGAACAGCAGCGCCAGACGATTGCTGAGTGAGAGTTGGCGCATCAGGCAGGGCGCTCTTCAAGGACATAACCCATGCCGCGCACGGTGTGGATCAACTTGTTCGGGAAGTCATCGTCGATCTTCAGGCGCAAACGGCGGATCGCCACTTCGATAACGTTGGTGTCGCTGTCGAAATTCATGTCCCACACCTGGGAAGCGATCAGCGACTTGGGCAGCACTTCGCCTTGGCGCCGTAGGAGCATTTCCAGCAGGGCGAATTCCTTGGCGGTCAGGTCGATGCGCTGGCCGTTGCGCTCGACCCGGCGACGAATCAGGTCCAGGCGCAAGTCGGCCAGTTGCAGGCTGGTTTCCTGAGGCGTGGTATTGCCGCGACGCAGCAGGCTACGAACCCGCGCCAGCAGTTCGGAGAAGGCGAACGGTTTGACCAGATAGTCGTCGGCGCCCAGTTCCAGGCCGTGGACTCTGTCCTCCACTGCGTCTCGCGCTGTAAGAAACAGTACCGGCGTGTCGAGACCTGCGCCGCGCACTGCTTGCAGAATCTGCCAGCCATCGCGACCGGGCAGCATCACATCGAGGATCAGCAAGGCGTAATCGCCGCTCAACGCCAATTGCTGACCGGTGTTGCCGTCGGCCGCCAGTTCGGTGGTGAAACCGGCCTCGGTCAGGCCCTGGCGCAGGTAATGGCCGGTTTTCGGTTGGTCTTCGACAATCAGCAGTTTCATGGGCGGCTCGGGCAATTGGAACGGGTGCGTTATACCGTGGGCGGCGGCGATAAAGGCCAAACTGACAAAGTTGTAATCTGCCTGTCAGGTGGCTGGCAGAGCCCGCGGGTTAGAGTTTCCCACAAGCTGAACCTCATCTTGTTGGAGTGCGACTATGTTTTTGCGAAAGCGTCTGGAGTTGGCCGCTTGCTTGCTGACACTGAGTGTAGGGCTGGAGGCCTCGCCGGCACATACATACGACTTCGGTCAACCGGCGACGGCGACCAAGACTACCCGCAGCATTGAAGTGGTAATGGGCGATATGTCGTTCGATCCGAAAGCCATCGAGATCAAGGACGGTGAGACCATTCGCTTTGTACTGGTGAATAAAGGCCAGTTGCTGCACGAATTCAACCTCGGCGACGCGGCGATGCATGCCCGGCACCAGCAGGAAATGTTGCAGATGCAGCAAAGCGGCATGCTGATGCCTACAGGCATGAAGGCCATGGACCACGGCGCCATGGCCGCGATGGATCATTCCTCCGAAGGGCATGGGATGAAACACGATGATCCGAACAGTGTGCTGGTGGAACCGGGTAAATCCGCCGAGCTGACCTGGACCTTCACCAAGGCCACCAACCTGGAATTTGCCTGCAATATCCCCGGCCACTATCAGGCCGGTATGGTCGGCAAACTGACAGTCAGTCAGTAAGCACTCAAAGGCGGGAGCAAAGGCTGGTAGAATCCGCTGATTCTTCAGTCAGGTTTCCGCCATGCATCCCGCAGCCGAACATTCGCCGCTGGGCAAATCCAGCGAATACATCGCCACCTATACGCCGTCCTTGCTATTCCCGATCCCGCGCACCGCGAAATGGGCGGAGCTGGGCCTGACGGCTGAAACCCTGCCGTACAAGGGCGTGGACTTCTGGAATTGCTTCGAGCTGTCGTGGCTGTTGCCATCCGGCAAGCCCGTGGTGGCGATTGGCGAATTCAGCATTCCGGCGGATTCGCCGAACATCATCGAATCGAAGTCGTTCAAGCTGTACCTCAACTCGCTGAACCAAACGGCGTTTGCCGACAGCGCAAGCCTTGAAGCGACACTGACGAAGGACCTCTCGGCCGCTGCCGGTAAACCGGTGGGCGTGCGGATTCGCAGCTTGAAAGATGTTGAAGCAGAAGGCGTCGTGGCGTTGCCGGGCGTGTGCATCGATGACCTGGACATCCGCGTCAGCAACTATGAGCATCCGCGTCCGGAACTGCTGCGGTGCGATGAGTCGCTCATTATTGAAGAGAGCGTGCACAGCCATTTGCTCAAATCCAACTGCCCGGTCACCAGCCAGCCGGATTGGGGTAGCGTAGCGGTGGAGTATCGCGGCGCGGCGCTGGATCATGCGAGTTTGCTGGAATACATCGTGAGCTTCCGCCAGCACTCGGACTTCCATGAGCAGTGCGTGGAGCGGATTTTCCTCGACCTGCAGCGCTTGCTGAAGCCGGAGAAATTGACGGTGTATGCACGGTATGTGCGTCGCGGCGGGTTGGACATCAATCCGTATCGCAGCACCGAAGACGTGCAACTGCCGAACCATCGCCTGGTTCGTCAGTAAGATCAAGATCAAAAGATCGCAGCCTTCGGCAGCTCCTACAGGGTGTACGCCGTCCCAATGTAGGAGCTGCCGCAGGCTACGATCTTGGCGCAATTCCAATTGCCCAATAACTCAACGGCTAGAAATCAAAAAGCCCCGCTATCGATAGCGGGGCTTTTTTGCATCTGGTGGGTTCAGATCCCCATGTTGCCCAACGCTTGCACGATGTTGCGCAAGGTGCCGGCCAGGGTTGGGTGTTCGATTTCGAAGCGCTCGACGGCCAGGTTCACATTGTCGGAGAGGCTGGAGTCCTGGGTTTTGGTTTCCAGCTCAATTTCCAGTTCGATCTGCTGCATCAGCGCATGCAGGTCTTCGCGCTCGGCTTCGGTCAGCGGTGGATTCTGTTCCAGTTGCTCGCGCAGAGTATTGAGTTGTTGTTGCAGTTCGCGGGCAGGCATGGCGTTCTTCCTTTTATCGATAGGCACTGGCATAGACCGCAGCAGCATGCCAAAGGTCTATGGCTTGACCTTTAGATTAATCCACTCGCGCGCAACCTGCATGCGTTCATAGGTGTGAGGCGGCGATCAGGGCTTTTCGCCCTTGAGCCGGCGCAGGCTGATATCGGCCAGGCAGGTGTCGAGCTCGCCCAGATGATCGATCACCGAATGCACGCCCAGGCCGAACAGCTGCACCGTTGCCTTGCCGCGCAGGTGTTCCCGTTCCTTTTGACTCAATGCCTGCCATTCGTTTGGAGCCAGCCCACACAGCGAGCCGCAGGACGCCAGGCCAATGGTCCACAATCCGGCATTCAGGCCCGATTGCAGAAGGCGCGGTTCGCCACTGACCAGCACGCAACCGTCCAGTCGTTCGACATTCAACGCCATCAAGGCTTGCCAGCAGGCATTCGGCGCGGGCCATGGATTAATTGTTGCCGGGTATTGCGATGGTTTGATCCAGTCCGGGAGTGCGGCAGCCAGAGTGTGGCTGAGGGCAGGGGGCAGTTCATCGAGCCAGGCGCAAGGAATCTGTTGGCGCTGCAAGCTGGACAGGCTATCCAGAGCGCCGAGCGTGACTTCGCCATGCTCGGGAGTCAGTGTGCCGGGTTGGCGGGTGCGTGCGCCGAAATCCACCAGGCATCCACTAAGGCCGAACAGTACAGCGGTCAGGCTGGGTGCAATGAGAGGCGAGGTTTCGGCGCGTGGCATGTCAACGTCCTTGAAATAGTAACAAGGCTATTCGTGGACGGTGACAGTTGAGTGACACTGATGTGAATCGCTCCCAGCCAGGAAGAATCATCCGGGGGCCGTCGCGCACGATGCTGCCTAAACCGGGTTATCCGTCATATACTAGCGGTCTTTGCGACTGGGCCAAGCGCCCGCGTCAGTACAATCCAAGGAGTTTCTTTATGCGCTGGAGCAATCGACTCGCTCAGCTTTGTATGTGTGCCAGTGTATTGCTGGTTCCGTTTGCGGCTCAGGCTGCCACGGAAGAAGATCCTTGGGAAAGCATTAACCGCCCGATCTACAAGTTCAACGATTTTGTCGACACTTATGCACTGAAGCCATTGGCTCAGGGCTACCAGTTCGTCACGCCGCAGTTTCTGGAAGATGGCATCCACAACATGTTCCGCAACGTCGGCGACGTGACCAACCTCGCCAATGACGTATTGCAGGTCAAACCCGCCGCGGCAGGCGTCGACACCGCGCGCTTGATCTTCAACACCACCTTCGGTCTGTTGGGCTTCTTCGACGTGGGCACTCAGATGGGCCTGCATCGCAATGATGAAGACTTCGGCCAGACCCTCGGTTACTGGGGCGTGGGCAGCGGCCCATACTTGATGCTGCCGCTGCTGGGTCCAAGCACCTTGCGTGATGCGCCTTCCAAGTATGTCGACGGCTATACCGGCCCGTACCGCTACATCCACGACGTGCCGGTGCGTAATTCGATCTTCGGCCTGAATATCGTCGACACCCGCGCCAACCTGCTGTCGGCCGAGAAACTGGTCAGCGGCGACAAATACACCTTCATTCGCAATGCGTACCTGCAAAACCGCGAATTCAAGGTCAAGGATGGCCAGGTCGAAGACGATTTTTAATCTCGACCGGTAAAACGAAGAAGGCGGCCATTTGGCCGCCTTCTATTGTTTGGCTTACGGGTTAAATCGGAGTTATTTCATCTTCAGGATTGTAAGCCCGAGTTTCTGACTGCCACCG
This sequence comes from Pseudomonas lini, assembly GCF_964063345.1. Classification (NCBI taxonomy): domain Bacteria; kingdom Pseudomonadati; phylum Pseudomonadota; class Gammaproteobacteria; order Pseudomonadales; family Pseudomonadaceae; genus Pseudomonas; species Pseudomonas lini. The sequence continues at coordinate 979,347 of NZ_OZ061318.1, read as the reverse complement.
TCCTGTGCTCTTACCCACACCACTTCAGTATCGGCCTCAAGGCCTTTTAGCGCCGCATGATCGGAATCGATCCGCACGCTAAGCCGGTCACCGACCTTGAATAAGCGGGGCGCCTCAACCTGCATACCGCTGCTGGAAAGGTCGATGCAGACAGCTGGCACCTCATCGCCCTCATGAATCAGCGCCACATCGGCATCGACCCGCATGCGGATGAAATCGCGCTTTTCACTGTAGTCCCGATCAGTTTGGCTCATGGGCTCGATCCTTCCTTTGGGTTACGGTTTTGCCTGTTCTTATAACTCTCGGTGATTTGACAAGTAAAGACGTCAAGCGACCATCGGCGTGAGCTTGAAACACCTCGCGGATGGGAGTACCGTCTGCGCCTTAGAAGGGCACCTTTGGTGGACTTGTGAGTAGGGCAAACGCTCGAAAACAGTGCAGTCAGAGAGGCTAGAAAGCGAATCCAGTAGTGTGAGCAGGGTCAAGTGCCCAGCCAGCTACGCCAACCTAATTCTGGCGCCGTTTGCCCACATGCCAAAAACCAGTGCCACGCTGCTGATAATCGATGATGACGATGTAGTGCGCGCGAGCCTCGCGGCCTACTTGGAAGACAGTGGTTTCAGTGTCCTGCAGGCCAGCAATGGCCAGCAGGGTCTTCAGGTATTCGAGCAAGACAAGCCCGATTTGGTCATCTGCGATCTGCGCATGCCGCAGATGGGCGGACTCGAACTCATTCGCCAGGTCACCGAGCTGTCGCCGCAAACACCGGTAATCGTGGTGTCGGGCGCCGGTGTGATGAACGACGCGGTCGAGGCCCTGCGCCTGGGCGCGGCGGACTACCTGATCAAGCCTCTCGAAGATCTGGCCGTGCTCGAGCACTCCGTGCGCCGGGCTCTGGACCGTGCGCGCCTGCTGCTGGAAAACCAGCGCTACCGCGAGAAGCTGGAAAAGGCCAACCGCGAGCTCGAAGCCAGCCTGAACCTGCTCCAGGAAGACCAGAACGCCGGTCGCCAGGTGCAGATGAACATGCTGCCGGTCAGCCCCTGGAGCATCGACGAGTTCCAGTTTGCACACCAGATCATCCCGTCGCTGTACCTTTCGGGCGATTTCGTCGATTACTTTCGGGTCGACGAGCGTCGGGTAGCGTTTTACCTGGCGGACGTTTCCGGTCATGGCGCCTCTTCAGCCTTCGTTACCGTGCTGCTGAAGTTCATGACCACGCGCTTGCTGTTCGAATCCAAGCGCAACGGCACATTGCCGGAGTTCAAGCCTTCAGAGGTTCTTGGTCATATCAACCGGGGCCTGATCAGTTGTAAGCTGGGCAAACACGTCACAATGGTCGGTGGAGTCATCGACGAGGAGACCGGTTTGTTGACCTATAGCATCGGCGGTCATCTGCCGTTGCCTGTGTTGTACACGCCAGACAGTGTTCGTTACCTGGAAGGGCGCGGTTTGCCGGTGGGCCTCTTCAATGAGGCCACCTACGAAGACCACGTGCTGGAATTGCCGCCAGTGTTCAGCTTGACGCTGATGTCTGATGGCATTTTGGACCTTTTGCCAGAACCCACACTCAAAGATAAAGAAGCTGCTTTGCCTCAACGGGTGAAGGCAGCGGGCGGCAGCCTGGATGGTCTGCGCCAGGTTTTTGGATTGGCCACGCTAGGGGAGATGCCGGATGATATCGCCCTGTTGGTGTTGAGCAGGAATCTTTAATGAGTACCGGTAGAATCCAGTTCGCCGAGCAGGACGGCACCTTCGTCCTGAAGTTCGTCGGTGAAGTTCGCCTGACCCTGTGTTCGGCGTTGGATGCGACTATTGAGCGGATCTTCACCGCGTTGAATTTCAACGCCATCGTGATCGACCTGACCGAAACCCGCAGCATCGACAGCACCACCCTGGGCCTGCTGGCCAAACTGTCGATCCTGTCGCGGCAAAAGGTCGGCCTGCTGCCGACCGTCGTCACCACCCACGAAGACATCACCCGTCTGCTGCAGTCCATGGGCTTTGAGCAAGTGTTCAACATCGTTGACCGCCCGATCCCATGCCCTGAATGCCTGACCGACCTGCCAGACCAGGACCAGTCCGAAGAAGTGGTGCGCGTCAAAGTTCTCGAAGCGCACAAAATCCTCATGGGCCTGAACGACTCCAACCGTGAAGCGTTCCATGACCTGGTGAATGCGCTGGAGCGGCATTGATTCCCAGAAGTGATGTGGGTCTTATGGGCCCCATCGCAGGCAAGCCAGCTCCCACATAAACCTCAGTCGTAAACACTATCGCGACCCACCGCAGAACCCCTGTGGGAGCCGGGCTTGCCCGCGATGGCGTCATCACAAACGCCACATCCCTCCGCGCGCAGCCATCCAATACCCAAACTCAACGCAAAAAAAGGGCGAACCCACCAAGGTTCGCCCTTTTTGCATCGCTACAAACTAGATCACAGCTTGGCCTGCAACAACGCCTCAAGCTTTTCCTGATCCCGAGCAAACTGACGAATCCCCTCAGCCAGCTTCTCGGTCGCCATCGCATCCTCGTTGGACAACCAACGGAACTGCGCTTCATTCAAGCTCAGACGCGCTTCACCGGCATGCCCCGGCGCCAATTTGCGCTCCAGCTTGCCAGTGTCCGCCGCCAGCTTCTCCAGCAGATCCGGGCTGATGGTCAACCGATCACAGCCGGCCAACTGCTCGATCTGATTCAGATTACGGAAGCTCGCGCCCATCACCACAGTCTTGTAGTCATTGGCCTTGTAGTAGTTGTAGATACGCGTCACCGACTGCACGCCCGGATCATCCGCGCCTGTGTAGTCGTTGCCGGTGGCCTTCTTGTACCAATCGTAGATGCGGCCCACGAACGGCGAAATCAGAAACACCCCGGCATCGGCACACGCGGCAGCCTGAGCGAAGGAAAACAGCAGCGTCAGGTTGCACTGAATGCCTTCCTTTTCCAGTTTCTCGGCAGCACGAATGCCTTCCCAGGTCGAAGCGATCTTGATCAGCACACGGTCACGGCCAACGCCGGCCTTGTCGTACAGGTCGATCAGACGGTGCGCGCGCTTCAATACGGCGTCAGTGTCGAACGACAGGCGCGCATCCACTTCAGTGGAAATACGACCCGGTACAACCTTCAGAATTTCTTGCCCTACCGCAACGCCAAAACGGTCGCTGGCCAGGCCCACATCGCCCTTGCAGTCGTGAACGCAAGCGTTCAGCAACTCGGCATAAGCGGGAATGGCCGCCGCTTTGAGCAGCAGGGAAGGGTTGGTGGTAGCGTCCACGGGTTTAACGCGAGCGATTGCTTCGAAGTCGCCGGTGTCGGCAACCACGGTGGTCATTTGTTTGAGTTGTTCCAGCTTGGAAGTCATGAGCGTGCTCTGTCCTATGGGTCTAATGACATTACCCGAGCGCTTGCAGCCACTCAAGGGCGCGTACGTGTATCGATGGCCCCAGCGGCAACATCCTGAAAGCGGATGCTTGAAAGGCGGGGCGTGGTATCGGTAGATACGATGCTGAAATGGGGGACAGGTTCAACGCAGGTGACGGCTAGCGTGCTGGGCAGGCCTGGGCCATGTCCTTGATGCTTACCGATTTGGACGGTTTACGGATTAATCCTTTGAGCGCTCGGGCCGAACAAGTGCCGGCCACGATTTCAAAGCTGCCATTTTCTAACGAAACAAACTGAACGCGATCACCGGCGCGAAGCCCCAGTGAAGCGCGCAGCTCGGCTGGAAGGGTGATCCGTCCTTTAGAGCTCAGCGTGGCCGTTGCCATAGATGATTTCTCCGTTCCGTCTTACTAATGAGTGGTAGGGGATTCATCGCCCCTCCAACAACTCCGCCGCCTGATCCAGCAACGCCAAAGGCTCTTTGGCCTTATGAATATCCACCGACAACAACTGCCGAAACTTGCGCGCCCCCGGAAACCCGGTGCCCAGCCCCAGCACATGCCGAGTGATGTGATGCATCGATCCACCCGCCAGCAGATGCTCAGCGATATAAGGCCGCAACTGCGCCAGCGCCTCGGCCCGGCTGATCACCGGCGACGTGCTGCCGAACAGCTGCTGATCCACCTCAGCCATCACATAAGGATTGTGATACGCCTCACGGCCCAACATCACGCCGTCAAACGTCTGCAAATGCTCGTGACAGGCCTCCAGCGTCTTGATCCCGCCGTTGAGGATAATCTCCAGCTCCGGAAAATCCGTCTTCAACCGCGCCGCCACGTCATAGCGAAGAGGCGGAATGTCACGGTTCTCCTTCGGCGACAACCCCTCCAGAATCGCAATCCGCGCATGCACCGTAAAACTCGTGCATCCGGCATCCCGAACCGTGCCGACGAAATCGCACAACTGCTCGTAACTGTCCCTCCCATTAATCCCGATCCGATGCTTCACCGTCACCGGAATCGACACCGCATCACGCATCGCCTTCACACAATCAGCCACCAATTGCGGATGCCCCATCAGGCACGCCCCGATCATATTGTTCTGCACCCGATCACTCGGGCAGCCGACATTCAGATTCACCTCGTCGTAACCGTGCTCCTGGGCCATGCGTGCACAGGCGGCCAGGTCCAGCGGGACACTGCCGCCGAGTTGCAACGCGAGCGGATGCTCGGCTTCGTTGTGACGCAGGAAGCGGTCGTGATCGCCGTTGAGGAGCGCTCCGGTGGTGACCATTTCGGTGTAGAGGAGGGCGTGCTTGGAGAGTAGGCGTAGGAAAAAACGGCAGTGACGGTCAGTCCAATCCATCATGGGCGCAACAGAAAACCTCCTAGATATGGAATATGCTGGATGGGCTAGGTTTTCTGCGGGTTTCGTCTGCATTTGGCTACTTCTCATTCACTACTGTTTGCCACTGTTTTTGCTTGTTTTAGCAAGGTCGTTGCTACAATGTAGCAACTCAAACCTGTCGTGTAGCAAAATCATGGGATCGATCACCGTTCGCAAGCGCAAGAATGGCTCTGCAGCGTACACCGCACAGATCCGCATCATGCAAAAGGGCGTCACAGTTTATCAGGAAAGCCAGACGTTCGATCGCAAGGCGACGGCGCAGACCTGGATCAAGCGCCGCGAGACAGAAATGGCCGAGCCGGGGGCGATCGCCAAAGCGAATCGTAAGGGCGCTACGGTCAAGCAAATGATCGACCGCTACCTTGAAGAGTATGAAAAAATTCGACCACTGGGCAAAACCAAACGCGCCACTCTCAAGGCGATCGGCGAAACCTGGCTAGGTAAGCTTGAAGACAAGGAAATCACCAGCCAGAAGCTGGTCGAGTACGCCAACGACAGGATGCAGAAAGACGGTATCCAGCCACAGACTGTTGGCAACGACCTCGCGCACTTTGGCGCTGTGCTATCTATTGCCCGACCCGCCTGGGGATTTGACATCGATCCCATGGCCATGCCGGATGCACGCCGCGTGTTACGCAAAATGGGCGCCGTGTCCAAGAGTAAGGAGCGAGGCCGCAGACCCACGCTGGAAGAGCTCGACCGTATCCTGACCTACTTTGTCGATATGCGCGCACGTCGTAAGCAAGAGATCGACATGGTTAGGGTGACTGCTTTCGCACTGTTCTCCACGCGCCGACAGGAAGAGATCACCCGCATTCGCTGGGACGCAATGGACGAGGTTCGCCAGTCGGTGCTGATCACCGATATGAAGAACCCCGGGCAGAAATATGGCAACGACGTTTGGTGCCATGTTCCGGATGAGGCCTGGAGGATATTGAAGTCCATGCCGAAGGTCGCCGACGAGGTGTTTCCGTACAATGCCAGATCCATATCGGCCTCATTTACCCGGGCTTGTCATTTTCTCGAAATTGAGGACTTACATTTTCACGACCTGCGCCACGATGGCGTGAGTCGGCTGTTTGAAATGGGGTGGGATATTCCGAAAGTGGCCAGCGTGTCAGGACACCGAGATTGGAACTCGATGCGACGCTATACACACCTGCGGGGGAATGACGACCCGTACAAGGATTGGCCGTGGTTGGAGAGGGTTGTAACTGGCCCCGTGATTGAGGCCATGTCGCGTTAAGATGCTCGGTGTATACCTCGCCCCATCAGTTTTTCGTGTTCAGTTTTGGCCTTGCTGTGCTGGGCGTCGAGGTAAGCAGCCAAGTCAGACAAATGGACGCCTCGCGCTGACTTCTGGCTGCTCTCCATGGGCACCAGTGTAAGGTCTATCTGGCCAGCGGCGACCTTGAACTTCATTTTCTCCGGTGATAGGTGGCTGAAATAGTCAGCACAGACGCGCTCAAGCGGGATGATTGCCTGGCCGTTGTACTGGGCCATTAGTAGGAAGACCGTATTCATACCGTACCTCCCCAGCCGATCAGGCTGATGTCGATGTTCTTAGCCTGCATTTCCTGCAGCGAAAGGAACAGCATGGGTCGACCGCCGCCCATACCGGCATACGGTTCGTACTTCACGAAATAGGGCTCTTCGGTTATCAACTTGACGAACTGCGTGCCGCTGTTGATTACCGGCGTGCTGCGTTCATCGACATTGCAATAGCGGGTGTAACTGGCATGGGATAGGACCGGGTCGAGGATCAGGTACTCGGGAGTTACCGTGTAGTGTATGCCCTCGGCCAAATGCACATTGTTTTGGCCTGCCTCTTCGGTGCTGCGCGAAACGGCCACGATGATCGACATTTTTTGTATCACTAGGTCGATCTCGCTCTGCACATAACCATCGCCGTCGCCAGCAAACCGCTCGATCACCGTCTTGATGATTGGTTCCAGGGTCTTCAGGGCCGAGAACAGGTGCAGCTCTTCGCAGACCTGCTGCAATTTCCACAACCCGACCAAGATCACCTGCAGCGAATAGCGCGGGCGGTCGTCCATTTCCTCGGGCAGCAGGGCCGACGCCTTCTCCATCAACGCCTCGATGTCCTCCAGTGAGGTGGTTAGTGCCATGGCCATGATCGCTTTACCCAGTCGACGAAGATCATTCCGGTTCTTGGTGGCGTGGAAGAAGTGTTCCCGGCAATGGGCGCGTTTGACTTTGGTCAGGTGCACGCGAATGCTCCGTTCCTGAATCGCCGGGATCTCGATCTCCTGTTCCGAGATCACCACCAGTGGCGACGACAGCGGGATGGCAATCGCTTCGGCGTTGGTGCGGCCCATGGCGCTGCTGGAACGGCTGAGCCGCCCTTTCAGGGTCGCCTCGCCATTCCAGGCCTGCTTGATTCGCTCACTGGTGTCCTTATAGATCTTGCTGTTTATTTTCGACTTGTTGAATTCTTCGATGATGCGCGGGATGGTCGTGGTACTGGTCAAGTATTCGAGCATGGCATAGTGCGACGTCGACGGGGCGCTGACCCCGGAGTCCTTCTGCATGTAGTCGGTGCCGTTGAGCCAGGTGAATAGGCCGGCGGTTTTCGACTTGCCGGAGCCGGCACTGCCCCACAGGCAGAGAATCGGAAACTGACTGAACGAGTGCATGAAATGGGTTTTGAAGTGTGCCGCGATGGTCCAGCCGATCATCAGGCCGACCTCGTGTTTCTGATTGATCTTGAGCAGCCGTGTCAGGGCGTTGTCCACCGCTTCGTCACCCCTTTCGCACATGGTGGTGTGGGCGAAGTACGGGCGGGCCAGCAGGTTGCCGAGGAACTGGTGTGTGCCGCGCACCTTCACCGAGTTGACCGACATATCGGGCTCGACGTAGGTGAACACGGGACTGTTGTCGACGAAGTCCAGATGGACCCCGACGGTGTAAACCTGGTGGATTTCGTCCACGTCTTGATCCTCTCGATAAATTGCCACTTTGATCCGCTGTACGTCGAGGTCTGTGCCCTGAAAGGTCAGGTCGCTGAGTCCTTCGAATTCATGCAGGAACGCCGAGCGGCTGGCGAAGCTGAGCTCTTTGAAAATAAGCTTGCCCACTTCTAACCCGCTCTTCATCACGCTCATCCGTGTACCGATCCGACGCGGACTGGTGCCGTCCTCCGGCACGGCGATGAACACGTCGAGTGGCTGCAAGGTGAAGTTGCTGATGCGCCGCTTGCTGTCACCGACGCGGATGTAATAACCGTCCGCTTCGGCCACCGCGCTCAGGTCGGCGTCGGGGTTGCCATCCTTGTTCACCCCGGACTCGATCACGCAGCCTTCGCAGGGGCGCTTGCTCAGCAGCGAACGGATCGCATTGCAGCCAAAGCTGAAGGTCGGCGTGTGCTCGACGTAGCGGATCTGCGCTTCGATGTGGTCGCGGCGCAATTTCGGCGTGCTGTACTTGCTCGACTTGGCGCTGCTGGCCAGCCGCGCGGTGAGGCTTTCGGCCACGCTCTGCGATACCCCGGCGCGCACGATGTAGGTGGCCAACTGGGTCGCGACCTGGTTGTAGGAGGCATCGGCCTTCAATGAATCGCTGTCGCAGAGCATCTGGATGCACGCCGGCACCGGCTCGCGGATCGCTTCCATATCCGCCGACGAGGCGATGATCACCAGCTTTGGTTTGGAATTGACGCGCTTCTTGGCTTCTTCAAACAGCGCCTTCAGCTCGTGCACCACCTGCTCCTGCGGGTCGTCGACCTCGACAGTGCGCGGTGCCTTTACCCATTCGCGGTAGCGCTCGACGGTCAGGTCGATCAGTTCATCAGCGGTCACCGGCACCCGGTACTTGCCGTCATGGCGCTGCAGGTTGACGATGCGGAAACTGTTGCCCCGACCGCTGCTGTACACCGAATAATCGAGGCCAATGACGAATAGGTCGCGGGCCATTTCCTTGTAGATTTCTGGTAGGCGCAGGATGAAGCGTTTGCCCGTGAAAAACGTCTCATTGACCAGAATGTGCAGGCCTTTGCTACCCGACAGGAAAATCTCGATGCCGTCTTTCGGTACGCCCATGCGCACCAGCTTGCCGACTAATTCTTGGCCACTGGTGATGGCTTGGGCCAAGTCATCCTTGCAGTCGATATCGAAGTACAGCGGGCCACGGTAGCCGATCTTGTCGCGGTTGCGCGGCAGTTCGGCTTCGGTACCGTCGTTGACCATCTGGTTCAGGGCGAGAATGGTCAGTTTCTTCGCTCCCTGCGCCTTGGCCAGCTCCACCGGGCTTTCTTCGCCATGGCAGGAAAGAAGAAACCAGGCGTCATGTTCTGAGCGTTGGTAGTAATGGTACATACTAATGTCCCCCCGCCGACTTGCTGCTTTTGACATGGTCTAAGGTCAGCTCCAGCAGCAGGCGGTCGACCGCCCTGGCAGAGACATGTCGGTGGCGGAGAGAGTCGCATGAGGTAAACCAGCCAGACACGGTGTCAAGCAGATATCCGGTGTATTTTGTGAGGTCTTGGTGGGACAAGCAGTGGGTTTTAGCGATGCGGCGGATGAACGCGAGGCGTTCGTCAGCAGTCATCCGTTCCCCGGTGGTGCTGGGAGGATTTTTTATCATTTTGTTTTCCAGGTCGCACCCTTGAAAACCAAGAGGCTCCTTCTCTAGTACCGAAGTGGTGAGGAAAAATTACCGGACAAACCGGGCATCAAACTTGAGTGCCGTCCTCTCAGTTGGGACGGTCACCCAATCAATCCTTACGTTCTCAAGTATTAACCAGGTCTTGAATTCCTGCCGAAATCTCCTCTGCAGGCCACGGCTTTACTGGTTTTTCATCTTGCGCGAAGTCATAGGAAGCCCCTCGCTCTTCGGCTTCTTGGGCCACCCGCGCAGCGATGGCCTGGAAAGTCTGTACTACCCGCATCACATTGTCGGTGAGGCGCTGCAAAACCAGAGGACGCTTGTTTTTTGGGAAGCGTTGGCCGCGTTCGTCGCGCATCGGACGGAACAGGCGGTAATCTCCTTCCTTCATCCCGCGCAGCCCGAAGATTTTGCGTAAGTTGCTGGTACTCGGCTGATTCGGCAGCACCACCAATAACAGATCGCCCGGTTCGGCTTTATTGTAACGCAGGGCCAGAGAGTCATAGATCAGGGTAGCGGCCTGATATTGGGTGCCCCGCATTGCAAGTTCTTGGGTCAGGTTCTCGAAGGCTAGGCTGCCGGGTTTTATTACTTTAATTGCCATGCCATCAGCATTCCAGCTGGGCTCGGTAGCGACCTTGTTATTATTCATATTGATAACCCCAAATTATTGTTTTCAGTATGTTGAATAACGCTATTTAATCGTAGTCGATGTACTGATTTTTAGCGTTCTTCAGGGTGTTTTATCTATGTAATCGATTGATTTTTATAAATAAAATGTTTTATTTTTGGTCTTTAGGTGCTTTTGTGGTGGGTGGTGGCTGGCAAATATATTAATTTCTTTTGTAGTGTTTTTTGTTGATGGTTGTACTATGTACCGTCGGGATTTTTTGTTGGTTGAAGATGGTGAGTGGGTCTGTGCTAGCAAGTTTTAAAAAAAGTAGTAAAAAGTCGTGGGTGGGGTGTTGATGGTACGTTAAATGCTTTTTATTACATGTATTGGTTAATATGTTTAATATATTTCTAAATAATCTAGTTGGTATTGCATTATATATTTCTTGGTGTTGTGAACTGTGCTTAGATATTTATGTGGTAGCGGGTGGTGTGGCAGTCATATCGAATGGAAGGTTCGGGGGCGCTCTTATTAGTGCCTGGGACAGCAATCCGGATTGCCTAAGAAAGGACCGAATTAAATGGTTCGTCACAAGAAAATTAACAGCGCCTCGCTCGGATAGCGGCAGATGCGACTCGTTTGCGTGTTGCGTCCATCGAGGCCGGTTACTGGCGAAAACGGCCCCGAAGGAGCGCGCCAGCTTGGGCGACCTGATCGTCTAAGCATTGGCGAAAGTCCACCAGTGTGAGGAAAAACGCCATGTAATCTCCAAATAGAGCCGGCCCCTGTGATAGCAGAAGAATCCATACCTAAACCTCTCATATAAGTGGGTTAACTATTTTGGGAGGTGCGCTATCGCAGGGTCTTAAACATATGTGGGAGAAAACCCATGGATATAGGTTATGCACGTACTTCAACGATCGAACAAGAGGCAGGCTTTGAGGCCCAGTTGCGCGAATTAGAACAATGTGGCTGTGAAAAAATATTTAAAGAGCAGGTGTCGTCCGTGGCCCAGCGCGTCCAGTTGGACGCGGCCATTGAGTTTGCCCGCGTGGGGGATACCTTTGTGGTCACTAAGCTCGACCGGTTGGCCCGCTCGATCACCGATCTGCTGCAGACACTGCACCGATTGGAACTGAAGAAGGTTGAGGTCAAGATTCTCAATCTGGGATTGGACACCAGCACGCCCACCGGCAAGTTAATCCTGACCGTGTTAGGGGGGATTGCCCAGTTTGAGCGAGAAATGATGCTGGAGCGGCAGCGAGAGGGGATCGACAAAGCGCAGAAGGCCGGCAGGTACAAAGGACGTAAGCCAATCCACGAGGAAAAACGCGCGGCCATACTGCGCCTGGCGGGCGAGGGCGTGACTAAGGTCGAGATTGCCAAGCTGCTTGGCGTCGGGCAGGCCACGGTTTACCGCGAACTGGCTCTTTACCGTACCGCTGCCGTGACTCGGTCAGCCGTCCCGCTCACTTCTGAACTATGAAGGGGTCAATTCGGTTTTTCTGCCATGCTCAAGCATCCCCACACCTATTGGAGGTCCTATGCCCACCCTCCTGACTGGTCCTGCCTCGCCGTCTACGGCGTCCTGCCGCTGACCGGCGAAGCCGCCGCCTGTGCTGTGTCACCTGAGTGAACTGGGGTGCGCTGCTGACCGCCTACTTCGGCCTGCACAGCGCCGAGGTGTGCCACGCCTTTACGCCGGCCGGGTTCTCTGACCCGGTCGGGCGGGCATGGCACCAACTGCAAAGTGCAGTACAATTTTCGCCTAGCTAATCTGCCTGGAAAGTCCCATGCCGCGCATGACCCTTGATCTGTGTGATGAAATCGACCAGAAGCTTACCGCCATTGCCAAGGATCGCGGCATGACAAGGCCGAAGCCATGCGCAAGGCCTTTGCCCTGCTGATAATCGCAGACAGTGAAGCGCGCAAGCCCGGGTTCTCGCTGGGCATCGTCCGCGAACGCGACGACCACACGCTGGAGGCTGTGGGCCGAGTGGTGGGGCTCTGATGGACAAACCCGACTATGACCTGACCACGGTGTTCACCAAACCGGGCGGGGGGGGGGCACTCAATGAAGGCGAGCGGCTACGCTTTGCCCGGCAGATGCTGCTGAGGCTGAACTGCTTCGGGGGTGTTCGTCGCTCACGGGTCGGTGCCGGACAGCCCCGGGGTCAGCCAGATCTTCGAACTGGTGAAGATTGGCGCCTTGCCCCTAGTCACCTCGGTGCTCTCGTTCCACTTCCCCAACAGCTCGACCAAGTAATCCACCGCGCGAGCGGCCCCTGTGAAGGGCGAAACGTCCAGGCACTGCCGGGCCGCGACGGGCGGCAAAAAGCCCACCCCCTGTATTTCTTAGATTACAATTCGGTCATGGTAGAGATAAATCAGACCGCCACGTTTAGGGCGTGGGAACGCCAGCTCCGGGACATCGAGACGGCTAAAGCCTTAGCCCATCAATGGAGTCAAACATGAACGACCGTCTAGTGGAATTCGACCCTGCCGCCGCCCTGGTGGACCCGGAGTCCATCGCTATCTTTGTCGCCGATGCCTTCGAAACCGGCGACGTGGCGTACATCGCCAAGGCCATGGGCGTGGTCGCCCGTGCCAAGGGCATGACCGAGCTGGCCCGCGAGTCGGGGCTGGCCCGCGAACAGCTGTACCGCTCGTTCAGCGAGAAGGGCAACCCGACCCTGAAAACCATGCTCGCGGTGATGCGCGCCGTGGGCATTGACATGACCGTGCGCCTGCATGTCTGAGCCGGACCTGCCTGAGAAGGAGACAACCCCGATGAAGCGCACGAAGCAGACACCCCACTACACCTTGGACGAACTGCTGGCCCGCTGCGACTGGAAGGTGCCGAGGTCGGCAGAAGAGACCGTATGGCTGGAAGCGCCGCCGGTAGGCCGCGAACTTGAAGCATGGGGGCCAGAAGGAGAACCGCATGTTGACCCAAGCCGAACTCGAAAAAATCCACGCTGACATTGTCCGGCTGCGGGCCGAGACCATGAAGCTTGTCGGTCCCGTGACCCGAACGCCGAACGTCGAAGCGCGGCAGTTCACCCGCGAGACCTTCTGGTATCCGCTAGCCTTCGCCATTGGCCTGTTCGCCACCGTGGCCGGTCTCACCGTGTGGGTGACCAAGCTGCTCAACTGAGCCCGACCTGCCGTAAATACAACTGTAGATACGCAGTAGTGTGGCGACGAATGCAAATACCCCCGGAGAGACCACTATGAAAAGCAATATCAAGAAGTGGGGCAACAGCCTCGCCTTGCGCCTGCCCGCGTCGATCCTGGGCGGCACCGTGTTCGAGCTTGACCTGGAGGTCGACGTGCGGGTTGAAGGCAACCGGATGATCATCGAACCGGTGCGCGAGCCCTTGGACCTGGCCACGCTGTTGGCCAAGGTGACCCCGGAGAACCGCCATGAAGCGGTTGACTGGGGGCCACCGGTGGGCAAGGAGGTCTGGTAATAAGCGGCTATACGCCCAGCGCGGGCGACGTGGTGTGGTTCAGCCCGCAGGCGGGCCACTAGCAAGCCGGCCATCGCCAGGCGGTGGTGCTGACGCAGGCCAGGTACAATTGGGCAAGCGGCATGATGATCTGTATGCCTATGGCTACCAAGATCAAGGGTTATCCGTTCTAGGTGTCGATTGCCAGCGCCAGGTCCAGCGCGGCGCTGGCCGATCAGGTTAAAAGTGTCGACTGGCTAGCGCGCCAAGTGTAGTCCGCAGAACTGGAGCAAATCCAGCGCGTGGTTGCGGTGTTGATTGGCCGTCCTTAATGCACACGCTACACAGCTAGGCACACCTCTCTTGAGAAGGAGCGCCCAATGTAACGGCATGACCTGTCCGCCGCTGAACTGAACAAGATTCACGCCGACATCGTCAATCTGGTGGCCGAGTCCCGCCGGCTAAATACCCCCGCAGAACTGAAGTACGAACAAACTGCGACAGTCTGAAAAGCTGGCCGACAGTTCATGACTCCCTGAAAGGAACCAACAGGAATGGCTCAGCTGCTCCCGAAGGGCAGAGTTTTACCCCTGCTATCAGCTACTGATTATTAAATATATTATTTTAATATTTTTATTATTTATATAGATGAGAAGGGAGGACTAATGAAGCGATAATTTTATAAATGAGAAAGACTCGTATCGAAAACCCTCAAAAATTAAGTCACTAAGTACTCCTTGCTGACTTAGTGACTTGTTTGGCAGGCGAAGTCTTCGCGGGTCTGATTTTTGTGGTTTTTATAATTTATAATGTAATCAACATCTTAGGGTGGGTAATGCGATTATCGAATTTGAGAAAAGGTATTGCTATCAGCGCTACTCTGGCTGCTCGTTTAAACAATTGGACAAATAGCAAGCAAATAATCATTCAGGTAAACGATAAGTAGTCAGTACAAAAGCGTAGAATTTCAAATCTAGGTATCCGGTCGCGTAGTCGATACCCATGTTTTGTTGCCTCGTTTTTTACACATTAGCCACCATTGCGGTGTGGGTGATCGGCTATCCTGGTTAATACCGTGTTCCCTGGCAACGTACTTCCCGGAAGGAGTGTGGGGGGACATCGAGTGCAGCCAGCCCGAAACCTTCGCGCAGTGCCTAGCGCCAACCCTTTGGGTCGCATGGCCGCGGCGAGGAGGTGGCGCGGGCGACAGTGTTCCTGGCTAGCGCTACAGCAAGCTTCATCGCGGGCACCAGTCTGCTTATCGATAGCCGTCTCGCCAAGGGGGCCCAGTTCTAGGTCTGCGGCCTGCTGACAAAATGCGAGCCCCAGCACCTTCGCGCCAGGAGCGCCGCCGTAGAGACATAGGGTTGAATTTCACGATGGCGCCCTTATGATCGTGCGTGGTTCAGGGCGTCCTGTTTGATTCGGTTATGTACAGCGCATCCCGTTAGAGTTTGAAAAGCGTTACGCAATGAGCTTTCAGGGTGTCTAGAAAATCCGAGGCGATTCACTGAGCTAAATTCTTTATCCTGTGGGGGAAACCCGCAGCGCCGTGGCGGGACGCAAGCGATATCTCTTCCGGATCGAGAAGACTTTATATTGATAGATGAGTAGGGTTTGACATGGCAGTAAGGCTGGAATTTCTGACCCAAGACAGTGAAGAGCGGGCTCTGGCAATGCGTTATTGGGCAACGGACGAGGAGGGTGCGTATCTTGAGCGTGTCGCCGACCTCGTACCGTTCCGGGAGATTGTTCAGTCTGGCCAAATT
The DNA here is from genome assembly GCF_964063345.1 of Pseudomonas lini. Classification (NCBI taxonomy): domain Bacteria; kingdom Pseudomonadati; phylum Pseudomonadota; class Gammaproteobacteria; order Pseudomonadales; family Pseudomonadaceae; genus Pseudomonas; species Pseudomonas lini. Next base: position 964,102 of record NZ_OZ061318.1, on the reverse strand, counting down.
GCAAAGCAGGTGCGCGAGTACTGCCTGGCTTTCGACGAAAACCAAAGCTGCTGTCTCTGTGGAGGCGAAGTGCGCATCAACGGTCGCGCCGAAGCCAAGAAGGTCTTCCAGCGCTCATCCACCCCCTGCGCCCCGTGTGCCGAGCTTCAAAATAGGAAGCGCGCAGAGCAGGCAGCGCTTGAGCAAGCCGAGATCAGTAAACGGCTCGCTTACAAGATGGAGAGGAGCGCCGCAGCTACGCTGGACTACACGTCCCTTCCGGATAATGTGGTGCTGCTCATACTGGCTATCAATGCAGTCGTTGCTCCGCGCTTGGCTCATGGCACCTTCGGCATAGCGGATTGTGACGACTTGGCACCGTTGAATGCCGATAAATTCGTTAAGCAACTTTGTAAGGATGAATACCTTTTAGAGGATCCCGGCGCGGCCAAAGCTGGAACCTATTTCCTCCAAAACGGCGAGCTATGGCATAAAACCTATCAGCTTGAGCTGTTCCTGCCGCCCGACAAAACTCATGGGCGTGGTATTGGAGCGTTAGGCCTGCTAGATGAGCATCGGTTTACCGATCCCGATTCGCTATTCAACCTCTGGCTGGATTACGCCGTAGCCGATGTGCTGCGTTACCTGTTAGACCAGTGCAATATCTACAGCCATGATCTCGAAGACGAGGCGATTGAGAAAATCACAAGCACAGTCAGGCATGGATTGCAGACGTACAGCGTTGCACAGCTGTGGTCTGTGATGTGGAAGGTGGTCAAAGATGCGGCCAGCCTCGCGAATCGCGAGTATTACAACCGGCCCAAAGCCGTCGCGACGATACCTAACAAAATTCGTAAGCTCCTGGAAGTGGCGGATCAGCAAGGTGGGATTCAGAGAAGCTGGGACAGACCAGAGCATCATCTGGCTGGCTCTCTTGGGATGGTTTTCTCGAACCTCTTTGACATTGATGAATATTCTCAAGGCAGCCACGTAATCGAGCTGTTCAATCGGCTGCGACCTCCTGCCCAGGTTGAAACCGAGCATAATTTGCAGTCACTGGCCGAAGCCTTCATGCGTAGCGCATCGAACGGGCCAGATCCGTGGTCGGCGATGGAACATTTTGCAGACAAGATACGTGCTGGCTTAACGACTGAAGACGCGTTGATGGAAGCCTTCGGTCAGTAATCGCCAAATGTTCGCTTAGCAAAGCGCCAACGGCCCCGTCAGGCTGATGATTATGGGCGCCCCACGGTTGAGCAGTTGAAAAGGTGGTTGTCAGCAAACCGGGATGTCGGCGCCTACTATCTTGGCCCCCAACTGTTTTGGCATTCATCAAAGGTGCGCTTCAGGGCCTCGGGCTGGCCGAGGCGCTCAACTAAGCTCGCGTAGCCGTTGCGGGTGTTGTTGCGGTCAGGGCTTATGACGTCGAAGCTCCATTATGTGTTGGGCAACAAACTGGATCATTTGCCTGAGCAAATCGGCGTCAGGTCCTTTCTCAAACAGCCAGTTCAATGCGACATTAGGTTCTCTAGCCGTCCCGACCTAAACGCCGAAACATATGATAGTCAGAGGTTTAAAAATGCCAATTACCATTGAGATGCTCCTACCCGGCGATCCGCGTACCACTGTGGAGTCATTCTCAGGCATGTATCGAATCACTGTTGAGCGGGAGGACGGTATTGCCTGTACTGATTAGAGGCCCGCACAGCGATGAGTGTGTATTGTTTCAACCCGCCCAAGAAGACACCACGGAAGGTGAAAGCCAAGGCTGAGTGACCTAGGAGTGCAATCCGGGGTTTGGGGAGCAATGGAACCAGTGTTGTGGACCAGCTTCTGCGTCCGCGATTCGTCTCACCGATTTTGCTCAAGCCGTGGAAATCCTTGAGGCCGATACTGTCCCTACATCACAAGGATCGTACTGTTATTGAAAGGCGCCGATTCCTCGGCGCGACAAGCATTTTCCTTGGTTGGTTCTATCAATTGACGTTTTTAGATTCAATTGTTGTCCGAGAAAAGGATCGCGTCCCTCAAGCAGGCAGTAACCATCGCACGGTTGGGCTTCATCCAATCAAAGGTCGGGACACGAACCAAACGCAACCCCGGACTTGGACGCACTGCTGGCCAAGATCAACTCTCGAGAACCGGCACCTAGAAACTGACTGGGGCCCACCCGTTGGCAAGGAGGTTTGGTGATGGCGAAAGTAAACCGTAAGAAGAAAACCGCGAAGAACAACCCGAACGCTGCTGCACTGAGAAACAGTAGTTACGCCGTGAAGGGCTCAAGGAATAGAAAACCGAACCGGAAAATCGAAGCGCGAGTGCTGGACAAGGGAACACGCGAAGCGGGTAAAACCATCGAGAAAGGCCAGAAAATGGCGCAGATCGAGGCTTACGCGAAGGAGCACAACTGCACCATCACGCAAGCCATGATCGCTTTCATGTGATCGGCTGCTTGCCCCGGAGGTGGACACCATGTTGACCCAGGCGGAACTCGAAAAGATTCACGCTGACCTTGTCAAGGTGAGGGCCGAAACCATGCGGCTTGTCGGTTCTGGAACCAGTTTGTCGGCGACTGAATCCAGCGGTACAACTGCCGAACCCAGTAAGCTCACGGCCTGGGAATTGTTCTGGTGCCCGGTGACTGTCGTTGCAGGGATGTTCGTGGTCATCGGCGGTGCCATGGCCCTGATCTTCATGAAGTGATCATGTACAACTATGCAATCCGCTTTAAGCGGGACACCGCCCCCGAGGGTGGCCGTCTTCTGCACGCATCAAAGACTGGATTTTCTGCTGCAGGATGGAAGCCAGTTCCCGACTAGGGTATTGGGCTTTCAAGCTCCGCGCTTTACAGCCGAGCTCATGACTAAAAGCACTGGCGTCCGTGAGGCCTTGGGCGCTCCCACACAATCGACAGGGCACCAGTACGCCGTCGCGTTTCCAGTGTTTGTCCCAAGCCTCCAGCGGCAGATAGGTCACGGAAATTCAAAAGCAGTCCTTTGGCAATGAACGACAAGGGCTAAGGCGCGTAAAACCATTCACCATGGCAATGGTAGGCCAGCCTCCGGAGGGCTTGTGTCCAGCAGGTGCAAAAAAGCCCACTGAGTGTTTTTTTGTGTGAGGGGACATTTAACGCAACTCCGTTATGCGCTGTCGTTTAAGTGTGTCCCGGAATACATCTAGCCGTGGCGGATCACTTCCGCATCTGCTTAGGCAGTTAGCTACATTCCTCAGTGCGTTAAGGGCAGGAAACGGCCGATTCTGTTGAAAAAGTCGGTTCTTCCAGACTGCCCGCATACCGACCGCTGAAAACGCCTTTTTTGCGCGCCGCTACGCGAAATCTGAGCCCGGAATCCTTTGCTCAATGTAAAGATTTCAATCTCAAGCGCGTACTTTTCTACGGTAGAAAAAACCATGGCCGACTTTTTCAACAGAATCGGCCAGAAGCAGACGTTAGGGAAGAGCCCCCTTGGCGAACGCATCAGTATGTAGCCTCGATGAGCTCAGCGATGAACAGGCAGAGAAGATGCCTCGGTACCCGCCGGTGTAGGCTCCCGAAATCAATGTGAGACTGTTGAAATAGCTTTGACAAAATACCCGCTTAGGCAGGCTTTTGAGTGGATCTGAATTTTCTGCCGAGACAGATGGCATCGCGACTACCATCATCCCCTCGGACTGTTTTGCGTTGCGCTAATGTCTGCGTTTCAGTACATCAATCCATTGCCCCCGGCAGGCCTCCTCGAACCACCGCAGGCCCAGGCCGTGTCAAATCGAAATCACAAGCTATATTTACTCGACGTGAAATTGGAATCACACGCATCAATCGCGCATCTGCGCACGGAGGGAACCATGAGCAAAGATTGGATTTTCGATGCACCAGGTGGGGTTACCGATTTCAGAGATCCCTCTAGATGGGACGCCGCCATGCGCAAGGAAACGCAGAATATCGTGTTTGATCTTGTTAGCTCAGCTTTGGAAAAGAATGAGCCGACGGCAGAAGAAATTGAAGCAAATCGCGATCAGATCTCATACGTTGATCCGACCGTTACCGACATTCCGAACGACGCCGAAACGATTCCGGTACAGGCGTGGGGTGGCTTCCCGCGTGCTGTCAAGCGACGCGTGCCATGGAAAGATCTACCACATGCTGCCGACGATCCCGATGGCATCTATCGAGCAGTCGAGCATCTCGGTGACGAGGATTGCCGACCTGGTGTATTCGTTGATCAGCACGATCGAGTACTACATCTACCAGTACGGGATCGTCAGGACGAGTATCTCGAATGGGCAGCCGTACGGAATGATGACAATAAGATCACCAAACTAACGTTCGTAGCTGAAGGCTATGACTACTACAGCGAATTGTTCGATAGTGACGAGCAGCGTGTACTTGACTTATATAAAGAGGCGACTGGGCTTTCGTCGCTCAAGGTTGATGATCTACGCGCTAAGAATGGTGTATATAGGCGTCTCACCGACGGCAGGCGCACGATTGTAGCTGAACCTGGTGCATTTAATCCGCGCAACAGCTACAACATCAACCCTGGCATCGTTCATCTTTCACACCGTGCTAATTCGCTGGGAGCTGAAATCAATTTGGCAGGCGTGTCGGCGATCGCCCGTAGGGATGCCACTGGCAAGACGCTCGACGAGACTAAGCCGGAACGTCTCATGTGCTGCAACGAAGGGGGAGACCCCAACCGCAACAGTGACCCTTCGATATCAGCCCAAGCCTATAAGCAAGTTTTGGAAGGGTATCGCTATACGCTTGCCAATCCGTTGGGCCTTTACATTGCTGGTATTGAGGACGGGTTGTGCTTGCCGGACGATGCTAACTCTCCAGTACCACAAGAATGGTGGACGGTCGTGCGTGGACATGACTTGTGGGACTCCAGCAAGAGCCGCGTGCTCCGACTAGAGCTCGAAATTCCGGAATCTGAAAAGCTCACCATTAGTGACCTCATCGCTAGCGGAAATAAAGTTACTTATGAGGGGCAGATTGCGGAGTTGCTGTCTGTCCACCTTTTCATCACGCGCTGGAAGCGGGCTGGGGCGGGTATTGGCCCGATCGTAAAATGCCTCGGGACGTGCTGCCGGCAGCAGGGGGGGGAGCAGCTTATATATAGCAAAGGCTCCTGCGCGGCTGGTTACGATTTGGCATTTCCAGACCTTCTCCCGGCCAAGGTAACTCCCGCTACGGTAAAGGCGAAGTCGTTCGTAGCTAAGAGTTTTAAACGATGAGCGATCGCCAACTCGAACTCGACGATATCCAAGGCAACATACTGGGCGGGTTTAATACCGACATACAGGTCCTTCTCTTTTTTTCAGTAGCGGCTGGCCAGATATCGAATGCGGCGGCTTGGGTGGCCACGCTGGCAGAAGAGGTTACGACTGCCAGTGAGGTCAGCGCTCGTCGTGATTTGATAAAAACCGATATTGGACCGAACGCGCCGACCTGGTTGTTCGTGGCTGTGAGCCTAGGCATGCTGCAAGGAACCGCAAAAGATCTCAGTTTTAACGATATCGCGTTCAACACCGGTCATCTGAACCGCGCCAAGTCGGTTCTCAACGATCGCACCAACCCTATGACATGGGTTGCCGGCAATGTTGCAAAACCAGTCGACGTATTGCTGCTCATTGGGGGAAATGTTGACGCAGCGGTCGCCGGTCGCACAGATCAACTGCTCAAGCAGGCGACCGCAGCAGGGCTTACCTTGGCGTGGAGAGAGAATGCACAGCGGTTGGAAGGCGAACGTGAGCATTTTGGGTTTCGCGATGGTATCTCCCAACCACTGGTCACCGGTTATGATCCGGGTGATGGGATGGCCGCTGGTAATTTTGTGTTTGGCTACCCTAAAACTACCGGCGGTGCACCGGTCAAGCCGAGCCTCGATCCGCGTGGCGTCGCAGACAATGGATCTCTTTTGGTATGGCGGCGACTGAACCAGAATGTGCAGGCTTTTCGAGATTTCTGTGCTGCCGCAGCGGCTCAATTTTCGACTGACTGGCCAGGCCTTAGCAAGGAGCATATGGCTGCACTTTTGGTCGGCAGATGGCCTTCGGGTGCCCCAGTACTGGCGGGGCAATTTGCCGACCCTAACCCTACCACGACCGAAAACGACTTTAATTTTTCTGGCGATAGCAATGGTCAATCCTGCCCTTTTGGCGCACATATTCGGAAGGTAAATCCAAGGAAAGGCAAAGCGGATGTTGTAGATGTCCCTCGATTGCTCCGCCGCGGTATTCCCCACGGTAAGCCCTATGACCAAGCGCCAGGCGAGACTGATCGAGGTCTGACTTTTTTGGCTTTCCAGACGTCAATCAAAGAACAATTCGAGTTCTTGACTCAGCACTGGATGAACAGCGACCTCAATCCCGCGCAGGAAAGTGACCTACTCATCGGACGGCGTTCGTCTCCCGGTAATCTGAACATTTGGGGGCCGGCTGGCCCAATTAACGTTACTGGCCCCGCGGATTCCTGGATCACACCTTGTGGAGGTGCCTATCTATTCGCGCCGAGCCGCTCAGGGCTCAGGAAATTAGCAGAGCCGCCTGCGCCGGCAATTCAGTGGCGGGCGCAGAAGTTTTTATTGCAGTTGACGTCCTCATTTCGGGAGTTGTTTTAGCAATCGGCTCCTGACGCCTTTCTGGTCAGCGCTTACAATAGACAGTCCCCGAACCGCCATGCCAGCGCTGGTCTTACAGGCAATCTGCGGGGGGGCTTTCCGGGCGAATATGCGCTTTCACGAATTACTGTTCGGGCTTTCTGATAACCCGGTATTGGTGGCACCGATTCAGGACCATGCGCAGCGAGCACATTCGATCTGCTCGTCATCATTGGTGGTGACGGATCAACTGGAGCGGGCGCGTCGTGAGCGCTGGTCAATAATCGAGGCATTGCGGGGCCAGGATACGGAAGAGTTGGTTGAGCTTTGCAGCGACCATCTAAAGCCATCTCGTGACAACGATGTAGCCGCCTATCATCACCGGACAGATCGATAACAGCAGCCTGCTACTGTTCCGTCACATCTGTGAAGGTCTCCTTCGGGTTGTTCTTTGACGGTCGTCATTGCGGTGCGAGGTGGTTAAGTCGAATGCAAACGGTTGGTCAGCACGAATGCAATTAACTGGTCAGTGAGAATACAAATGTGTGGACAAGTCCATGCAATTATCCAAAGACGGGTGGTGTAAAGCGTTCTATCGTTGTTGAGGAATTTCTGGCAGCGCTCGGACAGCATGCGGCTGCGCGGATTTGAACGCTCCTTAAGAGCGACCTTCGCGCCTTCGTAATGCCAGTAGTATTGGGTGATTGAGGTAGCCGGGTGTTGCGATTGGCCAGCGCACATTTCTAGCCGGTGCGCGAGCGTGCTGTCAGTACCAAGACAGGGAGGAAGGGAGAGATTGATGAAGGATTCGATCCCGGCACCTAAGCGCCGGGACAGAGACTAAGCAGTCCGCTCATGATGGGAAATGTCAGAGCTAGAAGGCTTTGAGTAAACAGTAACGAACGAGGGCCCGTTCGACACTCTGCTTACCTCTCAAGACCAGACCAACGGCGACAGTCTGATCCGCGTCGAAGATCTCGTAGAAGACGCGGTAACCATCTGTATTAAGTTCACGATATTGCATGACACCCAGCTCGCTCAACTGAAGGCTGACGGGATAACCGTAGGGGGTGGACGCGAGTATATTTGTGATGATGTCAACGACGGCATCAACCCGCTGGTAAGCAGATTGCAGTCCGTGATAATCAGCCAGATATTCGATCTGGTCTTCGATGCTTTGTTGAGCGATTTCGGTGTAACGAACGGTGAACTTGGTCATTTAGACTCCTATATTATTTGTGGGCAAACCTCCTGCTCAAACGGGCTTTCAGCTCATCAGTAGAACAATGCTTGCCTTGGGCATACTCGCGAGAACTGATTGCGAGCATTTTCACAAGGGCAACTGCTTCGTCACGGCGCTTATGGTCAACATAAGACTCCACAACATAGGCAGGAACACCATTTTGCGTGACGACCATTGGCTCATCTAATGGCAGGTCGGATGCGTGTTTTTTCAAAAAACTTATTGTTTCGACTCGCATGAGTGGAAACCCTCCTTTGTGACGTCCGTCCCGGACGCCAACTAACTCTGATGGCTCTGTTTTAACGCGGCTCAGAACCTTCGGGGCGAAATTGCCCAACACCAACCACTATACACCAAATTCAGACCAAAACAAGACCGATAACGTTTTTTATTTTGCGCACTCTGTCAAGTTTTATTTTTAATTTTCCACGCTCTCGGGGTGTTCTGATACCGAAAAACGAGGTTTGTTATCAATCTGCCGGTCGATCGCCGGCACCTGAAGGAGTTTCTGCCCAGTACCCAGTTCTTACGACGGCACCGAATGGAACATTGACGCAAGGCATCGTGGGCCGATCTTCCGGGCCTGTACCCATTCCAGTCTTGATAGGGCGCAATGAAGCCGCTATCGGAATGCGCTGGCCAGCTTTTTGGGCTTGGTCGCGAACTGCTAGCAGTTCTCAACCTGGCAGCGGATCCGCTGCCAGTCGATTGATAGAATGACGGGAGACTATCACGTACCTGCGGACAGAAAGGGGGGATGCATAGACGCTCCTTGTCGCTTGGGATAACGACTCGGTGATAAGTGAAGTGTTGTTTTTGATATTGTGCTGAGTCACACAAAGAAGATAGCCAATTGCCTAGATGGCATTCGATGCGTCAGGCACGGAGAGACCGAACGGATTGATGCGTTGACGGGTGGCGGTAGGAGCTCCAGCCGAGGAGTCGGGTGCGCAGTTCAATAGGTGAAGTGGTGCTTAAAGCAGGGGCGTGTGAGGGAGATGAATGCGGCCCACACATAAGCAGCCCGAAAGTCGCCGTTCAATGCACAACTAAGCCGTTCACCCGCCACATGCAGACATTCGGCCTGAGCGCCTCGACATCCGTATAACTGCTGATAGGCTGATACTAGGGAGCAGTTTTGGACTTGCCGCAAACGAGGCCGCCGCGACAGATCGCGCAGGGAGGGGAACAGTGGTCGATTTGGCGGTCATTGGAGCCGGGCCAGCAGGCTGCGCTACTGCCATTTGGGCGGCAGCGCGGGGACTGAATGTCCTTCTTGTAGAGAGATCCCAATTTCCCCGATTCCGTCCGGGCGAATGCCTCCATCCTGGCATTGAAGTACTATTTCGGGATCTAGGTGTTTTCGATAAAGTGCTTGAAAAGTCCTCGGTGAGGCCGTCGACCCGTACAGTAATATCGGAAGGATGCCGGTCTGTTGAAAGTTTCGGCGTCGATGACAATGGTCCATGGCAGGCATTGCATGTTTCTCGCGCCGACCTGGACGCCATCCTCTTGACACGGGCGCAGCAGCTTGGGGTCACACTACACATCCATCGTTCACGGGTGATTCCGATTTCCAGCAATGGAAAGATCGAAGGCGTCGAATTTGATGGGCGGATATTCCGCTGTGCGTTCGTCGTCGACGCAAGCGGGCAGGGCGCGTGGCTGACACGTTCCTTGGGGCGGAAGTATCTCCCGGCATCGCCGTGTTTGACCGCGTTCTACGGTTACTGCCACGGACATCTTCCTGAGGGGCAACTTTTCGAAGCCAGCACTGCCGGTTGGCAATGGATGGCCCAAGTCTCGGCGGACGTCGTGAACTGGACATCGCTCCATTTTGGTGTCCATCAGAAGCCGCTACCACCCGCAACAATGTCTTCGCTGTCGTCCTGCGGCCGCAACGGTGGCGCGGACGTTACATGGCGCATTGCCCCCTCTGTTGCCGGGCCGTCATTTTTCATCACCGGCGACGCAGCTTTTGTCACCGATCCCGCGTGCGGGAATGGCGTACTTCGTGCCGTCATGTCTGGCATCAAGGCTGCGTACAACGCCAGAGCCATCCTTACTGGGCAGGCCACGCAGGCCGAGGCCGCACAGGACTACCGGACATGGATGAAACACTGGTTTGAGGCGGATACCGCCCAATTGACGCACCTGTACGAAACGTTGCGGAAGGATTGGCGCGCACCCAACTCCTTGGCGATCACGCAACACCCGGCGTTTGAACTGAAGAGTATTTGAAACCCACTGGTATCGTTTTTCTACTGAAACAGGAGGTTATCGTGTCGAAGACGCTCATCCTGAACATCCGGAACAGCACATTTCCCATGGCGACCGTCCGGCCCGGCACCTACGTCGTGTGGCGGAATCTCGACCCGTATCCGCACTCTGTCGAAACCGAGAGCAACGCGGATTTCTTCTTCAATGCGGGCCCGTTGTTGCCTGGCGAGGTTTCGCCGCCGGTGCTGTTCTCCGGTCTTGGCGATTTTCCGTACCGTTGCCGCTACCACGCGGGAATGTCGTCGATGGTGCATGTCCGGGACGACGCTCCGCTCGGAGGCATTGCTGAGAATGCCGGTGCCCCCGGTCACGAAGGGCATGATGGTCACGGAGGGCATGGTACTTTCAATCATCTGCATGGATTCGTCACCGGCGGGCGGACCGGCCAACGTTTCTTCATGTCGCACACTCCGGTATTAGCCGATCCGCGTCACAGCTACCAGGTCATCCTGCAAGGAAGCCTGACCACGCCGGAGCATATCCAGGCTTATGAAGCCATCCGCAATACCGGCTATGGCGATCGGCGAGTCCAGATCTTCCACGGTCACACTTCGCTGCCGGACATTCGCGATGGGATAACGAAAGTGCTTCCGGCGGCCTCGTTCACGTATTACCCCGACCTGGCACATCCCGACGATGGCGTCGACATCCCCGGTCTCGAAGAGAACATCCCGGTCAGCATCGATAAGGTCCTTCATTTCCACACCTTCGATGTCGATGACGACAGCAGCGACGGATCGCTGCGATACCTGATCTATGGCGATATGGACGATATCTTCATCGACCACTTTATGAACAAGGCGCCGAGCTTCCACTCGGTCGCGAAGCTTGCGTCCGCCCCATCATTTTGGACAGCGGCGCAGACGGGCGGCGTCGTGCAGCTCTCGGTACCCGCGAAAAGAATCGAATATTTGTCGGCCAAGCTGATTCAGCGGATCGCGTTTGTCGACAACAGCTTCCATGTCTTCTGGCTACCGCCGAGCGGGTTGTACACGCCAGCGCCCCTAGACCCGCTTTTTCCGCGAAAAGCTTTCAGTCGGGCCCAGCCGTCTGAGTTCAAGGGCGGCCCATTCCGGCACGAAGTAGTGCTGGCAGACGGCACACCAAGCCAGATCGATGTGGCGAGGTCGCTGCATTTCGACACGCGGCTTCTCAACCATGGCGTCTTCCTGCCCGACAACGCCTGATGCCCCGGTCGATCTGAGAATCTTAGGAGGAATCATGACCCTGATCGAGCAAATGAAAACGACAGTTCTCGACGCGCTGGCGCCCCATGGCTGGGGCGAATTGTTTGCCCTCCATGGCTTGGATATCACTGTCCCGCTGGACCGCCTGGTAGAGGAAATGAGCAGGCCTCTGAAAGTAGACAGGAGCATGCCGGGATTCGAGGAATTCTCGCTTGCCGGGGTTCGCGGAGTCGAGCCGGGAAACCTGGGCTTGAGCCTGCTCTATCACGCGTTGGCCAGTCCCTGCTGCGCCGCGCTGTCCCTGTCGGTGTTTCCAACACTCGCCCAGCTAGATGTCGTCGAGAACTACATCTATAGCCAGCGTCGTATGACGCTGGCGGAGCTGCGGGACCCGGTTCTGGCGGTCTTCGCATATCAGTACCGGGATCAGCGGCGTACGACACATCGCCAGCACGCGGATATCGCCTTTTCCCGCGCAGGGGTCGCGCGAGTAGGAACGCATCCCGAAGAATACGACGGCCTATCACGCGGCTACGTCGTTAATCCCGGTGTCGGCATCAAAGGCTTCAGGGTGCTTCCGGCCCGCTACGGCCTCTTCATTGCAGAACGCCGGGTGCGTGGTCCTGACGGCGCCGTCCTGCGCCCCTCGAAGGTCGATGGCGAGTTAATATTCCTGTTTCCGGTTCACAAGGTTTTTCCGGGCGACGAATGCCTCTTCCGTAGGGATGAGAACGACAACATAGTGCCGGTTCACCTTGGAGGGGTCGACTATGCCGAGGTACATGTCAACGAAAAGCTCTCACGGGTTCATGACGAACAGGGCGGTGAGAATGATGCGTTCGTGCCGCCCCATCCGGACATTCCGTTCAATCTCAAGGCGTATCCGTTTGTTCGGGATTCACGAACGGACACGACGCTCGTACGCCTCTCGCCTGTTGGCGCATCCTGCCAAGTCATGCCAGTCACCGGTAAGGTGGTCGCAACGGCAACCCAGAAGGTAGGCGACAAGGAAGAATTGGCTCGCTTCATAGTTCCGAAGAAGCGCACGACGCGGCACCGACTGAACCGCTACTGGTCGACTCTGGAAATCGAGGCGCGCGGGGGTAGTCGAGCGGCTCCGGAGTATCTGAATATTCGCCACGAGCCGAAGGCCGACGTGCTGGCGGATCTGAATCAACTTGATTCAGCCACATTCGCATCGAAAGTTCTTGAGACCGGCAGCTATGAGGCCGCGCACTTCATCGACAACAGCTGCGACGGGGTGCTAACCGTGAGGCCAGTCGACGGCATCAGTCTGCCAATCCATTGCGCCTACTCTCTCGTAACGGCGACAGATTATTTCCCCCAAGTCGATCAGGTCGAAGTCGAGGAATGGATTGAGCGGAAACAGAATGTCCCGACAGGTTTGGCGAACATCGGCTTGGTTTTTCCTCAAGGCGGTCCGCAACCGATGAGTGACGGCCGCTTCACCTGGTATGGAGAGGGGCTCCAGGACCTCGCCCTCTCATATCAGCTTCCCAATTGCAACCTGCCGCATCCGCTAACACCCGATCGGTTGGCCTTCGAGCTGGACGATCCGAGCAGCTTCACCGTCACCGCGATTGTCGGGCTTCCCAGCGTTGCAGCGAGCCTGAACACCATCTCAGCACCACGCCGGACGCTAAGTTGGTTGCCCGATGCGGCGGCGGGTGTCTACGCGCCGGGATGGGATGTCTCGCAGCATCAGCGCGATGGCCGGAACATGATGGTCAACTATGGGCTGGGAAGTCCGTTTCCCGAAGACGCCAAGCTGTGCGCCGCACTGAATTCCTTCTGGCCGGCCGTCGCGCCGGACTCGAGCCGCACCTACGGTTTCGGGCCACAGATGCCCGGCCTGCCCCCCCGGCATCTCTTCACGTCGATCCCATTGACAGATGGCGAACTGGGCTATCACCAGCATCATCCTCGTGTGCTGGCGAATGAGGTGGTGAGCGAGGCGGGATGGGACGGCGACTACGGCCCGTATCTGTCGCTCGAATCCGGGACGCGGTACGTATATGCGTCAAATCCGCTGCGGGCGGACCTTGCCAAGTCCGCGCTTGACGGTAACCTGCACCTTGCCGGCCTGGATGCCATAACGACCGACGCATTCATCAGCCGTATTCATGCGCTGAGCTGGTGTCGCGAAAAAATTGAGGATTGGTGTCGGCTCAAGTTCGGAACAGTGTTCAATCATCGCAAGATCGGCTGGTGGCTAGTGTCGTTCGAGGTCGTGCCGAAATGGGAGGACTGGCAGAGCACGGTGCTGCCCCGGCTCAGCAAAGATTTGACCGGACCGGGTTACATCCTCGTATTCGCCACAGTTGGAGATTGCGATGAGTTCGAAAGCCCGCCCCTACGGCTCCGCTATCCGCTGCTGAACCGGCTGGAGATACGGCTCTCCGGGCTTGACGGGTTCCATCCCGACAGCACGTCCAAGCCCCGTCCAGTGACCGTACTGCGCAAGAATGACGACCCGGAGGAGAAGCTGTCGCCAGCGCCATAAGTACGGGATGCTCAAATCGTCGATGAGCCCCCGCCTCTGGGCGTCGATATCAGGCGTGGATTCTTTGCAACCGAGAAAGGTGGCATTTAATTAAAGATGGGGCAAAGGAAGGCTCACTGTCAGAGTGAGCCTTTTGCTGTATGGGAAAGTTAGGCTTGGAAGGCGTGCCCCAATTCCAAGCTTGCACCTATCGTCGCGATGAGGAAGGGAAGCGGCGTCGAGTCACCCGAAAATACAAGGCGGGCTGGGCCGCTACCAAGCATTTAGCCTGCAGCCTATATAGTGGAACTCTTCAATTTTGGGATCGCATCTCTTTGAGCACCTATGATAGCACTCCAATGATGGCGATGTGGCTCCAACCGTACAACCAGTGCACCACGATCGATTATAGCGACTAGCCCATAGAGGTCACCCAAGTTCGACCTTCCGTTGGTGATTCTTTACCGATAGCTGCCATCGTCGAACGTCCTCTTTGGGTCGTCTTCAGACGGTCATAGTCAGGGGCGTGGTGGTCAAATGCAGTTCAAGAGACTGTCAGGTCGAATGCAAACAGTTGAGCGGATCTGGGCAATTAGTCACCAGTCTCAGCCAACGGCGAGATGAGCTAGGCTTCCGACATCATTTCTCAAGGATGACCGCCATGCCAGATAACTCAGACTGCAAGATCGCCACGGCGGACGCTCTTGCATTGCTCCTCCACAATCAGCACGCCCTAAGTGCAGCGATAGAAGAAATAACCAAGTGGCTCTCAGAAAATGGTGTAGGCAGTGTCGCCGTTAATGCGATGTCGGCCATGGAAACGCTGGACACTAATGCTCAAGCCATCACAGATTCCATTTTGAGGATACGCCAGGCATAAATTACTCAGCACAACACTGCCCTCTGATTTGAATGGCCACTGATTTTGTAGACACAAATGACACGCAGCTATGGGACGGAAAGTGGTGGTCTAACATCGACCGTCGTAGTGAATGGTCAGACTTCTGTCTGCTCCGCCATCCCCAAGGCATCATCGACCTCGATTCCCAGGTATCTGACAGTGCTTTCAAGCTTAGTATGACCAAGCAGGAGTTGGACTGCTCTCAGGTTCTTCGTCCTGCGATGGATCAACAAGGCCTTGGTTCTCCGTAGCGTGTGGGGTACCGTACATGGTTGGATCAAGGCCAATGGCTGTCACCCACGCTTTGACTATTCGAGCATATTGCCTAGTGGAAAGATGGTCTGAGGCTGGGTAGACGCTCGGAACCGTATATAAAATAAATTCATTATTCTCTCCAGGCCGGAAGAACGAATAAATTCCATACCGGCTTTTCGAACTTGGATTGAGCGGAGGATTAGGTGATGTTTGCCTCATCTATGATGAATTTGGCGAAGTCCAACAGGATTGGATAGCCAGACAGCGGATCCAAGTATGCGAACGCCCCTTGTTGATTAACTTCCAAAAAATACCACTCACCAGCATTAGATTTTTTAAAATCAAAGATCCCCATCTTTAACCCGGAAATCGCCATAAATCGTAGAATTCCGCTTCTCAGGCTCTCCGTTACAGCTACTAAACTCGCCCCGTTTCTGGCATCGAATCGACTATCCAAATTATTACTTTCATACTCGAATGGTAGGATTTTTGATCCAAAAACAACGACCCTTAGGTGATTTGTCCCGCATATTTTCTCTTGGTAAATTGCAGGTGCCAGCATGCAATTTTCAGGAGAGATAAGATGCGCGTTAAACAGAAAAGTACCTGTCGGAGATCCTCCGATTGAGCGCATTGATTTAATTACTAGCGGACCATGGTTGTTCTCAAACTCCATGATTTCCGTGTAGGAAGTTGAGATCAGTGTTAATGGTGTTCTCAATCCGGCAGATTCTGAGATTCGTAGCTGAATCGCCTTGTTTTCGATCTTTGCAGCTTTGTCAATGGGATTAATAAAATGGCGGCCACTTTGAGAAATAAATGCATCCAGCGCATCTTGGCTGGATTGAGCTGAATTGATTGCCAAGTCAAAGTTAATATTGATATCCGGCTTTAAGTAAAGGAAATTTTTTCTACGAATCCATATCACGTCATAAATGATGTTTTTATTTTTTTGTATATTTCCGTAGTTCAGAGACAAAATATCCTGACATTGATCTGCGTGGATTGTTTTCACGTAAGCGGAATATTTTCTCTCCAGGATAGAAGAAATTATTTCAGCGTGTGCATCGCCCGAAAAAGAAACGATGCACACGCTAATACGATTTGCTTGAGCCAAAGCAATCCCCCCTTAGTTTTTTAGTCCGCGTCACAGGCTCCGCCACCTGTGCCGCAACAGCTTCCGCCCGCCGCGATCAAAGCATTTCCGTCTATCTTTAGGCCAACGTCGTCAAACATTTGCTTTTCCCATTTGGCGATCTCTTCCGGCGTCTTGTAGTATTCCTTAATTTCAATATTGGAGACGTCTGCGCCTTTTGCACCACTTTTATGCAAAAAAAAGACCGGGCCATCAACTTCTGCTTCCAATTTAAACGTGCTCATATATGACTCCTGATAGACCTAATAGGCGCCCCTGATAGAAAAGCCAAGCGACGGGGGCACGCGTCGCTTGACGGTTAGTAGGGGAAAATTGATACTTCATGAAGCTAAGCATTTGCGTGATTTCATTTGTTAGGAGCCTCAGCAAACCTGGTCGACAAACCAGCCAGGCGAGAAATCAACAATTCGGACCACTGTGTTCAGTGACGCGTACTTGACGAACGGAAGTGAGGTTTCAATCTGTCTGGCGACTTCTTGCTCGTGGAAGGCATTGACCTTGATTAAGTACAAATTCGGAATTAACACAGAGATCGAGGAAGAATATGCTGCGAGTTCAGTACGAACTGTTGACTCACTGGTTTCGTCCTTAACGCCCACCATGAGTTCGGTTGGAATACAGGGGTAGAGAATCTGACCCCGAGAGGATCCAACCACCGAGCGAGTTATAGCACCCTTAAAGTTTGGGAAGCTTGGGTCTCCACGGCCAGAGTTTGTCCACGATATCTGTACTCCACAAGCTGCGGGAAAACCTACATCAAGTACATAGAGGAACTCGGGGCCGAAGATCACCTCGTCTTTATCTTCCCCACCGACAAACTTTGGATTGGACACTCCTCTTATGTGGTACATCGAAATTTTCTTTGTTGCTGGAAGCGGCGATAGGCCAGTTTGTTCCTCAATTACCGCACGAATTTCCTCTTCAGGCGAGCGCTGAAGGCTGCTAATCGGGAGGTTCGTGTAGATCGAAGATCGTGTGGTCATCCTAATCCCCTGATTTTTTCGATCAAGCCTAGTAGATGACATCCTTAGGCGCGTGTGCCGCCGCACGCCAGCCTGCTGTGTGGTGGGAACTACGTGTAAGGCCCTACCCATCATGATTACAAACCGCAACTCGTACTCTTCGGGAAAGCGTAGTAGAGGCGATGCAAAATGCCAGCAAAAGCTTTGGTTGTGGTTGGAGGCGTCTGCTTTGGCCAAAAGCAAACCTGGATTGAACGCCTGCTTTAGGTCCAGGCTGTGTGAAAACGTTTTAGAGCGAGTTCGATAGTCAGGACCGCAGCGAAATCGCGTTCCTATACAAATTTCAGGTGATTAACTCAGCCGTTGGCAGATTTTACGTAGCAACGCAGACTTCAAAACGGCGCCTCCGTTTTACATAGTTTAAGCCGAAAGGCGCCGTTCGCGTCTGTCCGCTCCAGTCCAGTGAGTTAAAAAACGCCTCCTCAAACCCCTGCTATGATTTCTGAGGAGTTCATTGCAGGGATCTCGATACTGCGGAAGATCTACACCTACGGCTATCTGGAGCACATTCAATCGAGCCTGCGCGCGCAATGACGTCCTTTACCCCAGCGCACAGCACGCTCAGCAACCAGACCGTACATCGCGAGCATTCAAATTGTAGGAGGGGTGTTATGCCGACGAGCGAATATCCGAAGACTCGCGGAACCGGTACGGTTAAGGGCAAGGGCGCGGCTTTAGCGGGCGAGACCCTCATTCGCTCACCGGGCGGCAAGCTACTCGCCAAGTCGTTTTCATTATCGGCGCCTGGCTTCGCAGTAGCGCCTTTTTATCCCACTGCCGATCGACTGCGTCTTCTAGATCAACTGTCGATCGCCCTTGATAGCTTCTATGTTCATCTCAATCGTAAGAAGGCGATCTATGGCTTTGATCCCGTTCGGGCATTGGGCCTCCTACGAATGCAGATTGCAGAGCTCTCGGATGCAGAATTCCACGAGAACCTTGTCGTGATCCTCGCGCGAGTCAGAGACCGGCACGTCATATTCTACGGGCGGGCACCATATGGGGTCGCAGCCGTCCTACCTTTCACCGTCGAGACGTGTTGGGACAGCGGGTCTGAGATTTATGTCGTCACCAGGGTCGATCCAAGGGCTACATTCAAACTGCTCCAACCCGGAGCCCGTGTCAGCCATTGGAATGCTATTCCCATCGACCGTTATGTCCGTCTAGTCGCCAATCTCTTCGACGGCGGCAACGAGGCGGCATCGCTTGCTCGGAGCCTTGCCTTCCTCACATACCGTCCTCTCACGCGGTTCGGACCGCCGCTTGAAGAATGGGTCGATCTTCGCTTTTCTCTGAACGGTATCGACTCTAGCGAAAACTTTAACTGGATCGGGCTCGATGTTACCACCGCGCCGACACATCCAGCTCTGGGTCGCAATGTCACCGGTTTTGGTGGCGACCGTCTGCTGATGGATCTTCAGAATGCGCGACGGGTGCTGACCGCCCCACACTCTTTTGATCCTGCGCCACTTTCCCCGCCTCTTCAACCCCATCTTGGTGTTCCCGTCATTCAAGGTAACACCGCGCAAGGCGTGATCAACTATGGCACCGTCACAACAAGTGATGGCACCTTTGCCTATGTACGTTTACGGTCATTCGAAGCGAACGACGTCGATGATCTCGTCCATGCGCTGGCACCGATCCTTACAACTCTGCCGCAGAATGGTCTTCTTTGCGATATACGCGGCAATACCGGCGGTTACATAGCCGCTGGCGAACGTCTGCTTCAACTGTTCAGCCCCCAGCCGATCGTGCCCGCAAGGTTCCAGTTTCGAGTTACTGATTTGACCCGCGCTATGGTTGAAGCGAGCGATAAATTCATCCGGTGGCGTCCTTCCTTCGCGGAGGCGTTCAAGACTGGGGAAACCTACACACGGGGCATCCCAATGGAAGGTGACGACATCGATTACAACAAGGTAGGTCGCAAATATACAGGTCCCGTGATTCTCATCTCCGATGCCCTAGCCTTCAGCACCGCAGACATGTTCGCAGCCGGTTTCATCGACAATGAGATCGGTAAGGTAATTTGCACTGACGACAACATGGCCGCGGCAGGAGGAAATGTTTGGAACTGGGATGCTGTGCGCATCTTCAATCCTGACTTCCGCCTCGACGCAAAGCTGAAGACTGACTTTGTTGCTGGCAATCTATCTACGCAAATTGTCGACGCTTTCAACGCTGCCGGTATTTCTTTGTCAGAAAAGGCAACTCTGGCGTCCGAACAGGTCGACGAAGATGAAACCGCGTGGGTCATCCAAGATGGAATACTTACTCATGTAATACGCGATCTGCCATGGATGAGTGACCATCTTGAAGTCTATCTCGCGCGCAGCCCTTCCGGCCTCGCAAACCTTCCGAACGGCGTCAATTTTGGTCTGACTATTCGACGCGCACTGCGCGTAAAGGCGAATGAGGGGCGCGTACTGGAGGACGTTGGAATCGTACCAGATACTTTTTATCACATGACCTTAAGGGACGTGATGGAACATAACCAGGATTTGTTCGAACGAGCTGGCAAAGAACTGAGTGGCGGGGAGCCGGCTTCGGCTACTTGATAGCGATGCATGGTTTCGAAGTATTTTTACGTAAACCAGTACTGGAACTAAATGAGCTCTCTTCTTCTACAAGTCCCACGCAACACGAAATTCCGAGCAGACGTCGGCAAGTACATAGTCGAACTTGAGTCGAGGATCACGCGACTTTCTTTCTTTCGAACGGCGAAAGCCAAGGCACCGCTGTCAGCCCGAGATAGCTGTGAATTCTTCACTCAATGCACTCAATCAATGGAGGAGGCGTTTGCGGGCGATCTCAATTCCTACTCAGCCATGCGCTGGATGTATTACCTGCGGCGTACTCCTAACGAAGTTTTCGCTGGAGAACTATCTTCCACCGGCGTTAACGCCCGGGCGTTAGCCGAGATCTATGCGAATCGCAGCACTAAAGCCGAAGCGGCCACTTATGGGCGCGAAGGCTTCGTTTTCCCGATCAACGAGAGCACTCTAAGGCATATCGCGCGTTTTATTTCTTTCATCACGATTATTTATGACTTGCAAGTCGGATTCCGTTTAGCGAGCAAAGGGTTCGATTACG
This sequence comes from Pseudomonas lini, assembly GCF_964063345.1. NCBI lineage: Bacteria > Pseudomonadati > Pseudomonadota > Gammaproteobacteria > Pseudomonadales > Pseudomonadaceae > Pseudomonas > Pseudomonas lini. The sequence goes on along the minus strand of NZ_OZ061318.1, from coordinate 943,884 downwards.
ATTTCCCTAATCCGCATTCCCGCGGAGTATCCGGAGGCAAACTCGCGGCGGGCCTACCAGCAATCAAATCGCTTACCCATTCCGCGACCTCAGCCCTACCACGCCGTGTACCAAACCCGGTGTTGGAGTCCGCAGTGCGGATCTATGACCAGCGCCATGATTACCTGCGACGCACATACCAAGGGGTAGCAATGACCCAGACGGGCCTGGCTCATGACGACGTTGCAGTAGCCGGCATCGAAGCTAATGTGAACATCACACAGGCGCTATGGGGGATGCATGACGAAAGAGCGTTCTCGCCTCAGAGGTTTCTTGAGGGGCACCCACACGCCGCCATTTATGGAACCAACCGACAAATCATGCTGCGTTTTGGCCCGGCGAACCTAGATCTAGCAAGGCTCTTCGAGTTATATCGCTTACCCGCCATGGTAGGAGTCGGAATTGAAAACAACGCTTCGCTTTGCTTGCTGCTACTCTTCCTCGGTGGGCGCTGGCTTTATAAGCGACGCTACTCGTTTCTTCGGGTGATGGAGCTCGGCTACTTCATCATGGAATCCAAGGAATGGGACGAATTCGGCGAAAAGGAATACTCCACAGTATGCGATGAGATCAGCGAACATCTTCCTCAATTCCAAGCGCCAGAGAGCTACGCTGCCTTCAGCGCCAGTTGCCTGAGCTTTAAAGGGGAGGCTTGGCCCCTCGCTCACGGGGATATCATTAGGATAACGGACAACTACGTGTGTATCGACATGTGGGCTGCTTCTACGGGGTTCCTAAGCTGGTTCCAATTTCCTAAAACTCAAGGACAGATCGCCAATGAGCGTGCAACGAAGTTTGAGGATGTAGTTCAAGAAGTCATTGACCGTTCCTACTGGGCAGACAGCGCCACTCGAGTGTTGCGACAGCGGACGCTTTGCGTTGATGGCCAGGCTATGACCGACATTGATGCAATTGGCTCATACGATGGCACTCTCCTAGTAGTCTCGTGCAAAAGCATTCCATACACACGAGAGTACGACCGAGGTGTGCACAACGTTATCCGCAATGCAGCGTCGACGGTGGACAAAGGGGTAGATTACTGGGCAAGCATCGTCAGTCAACTCGAAGCGAGGAGGGAGGGTGACAATTTCAATTTGACTGGTTACAAGCAGATTGTGGGGGTAGTTTGTACACCCTTTGCAGTCTACACAAGCCATACGAAGTCTCTTTCGGCCTCTGTTGGTGAATTGCGTTGGGCGTGCTCACTGGATGAATTGTCGAATTTTTTGAGGAGTAACGCCTCAGGTATTACCGTGGATTGATAGCGAGGACTCACGCACACATCGGAACACAGAAAGCGCATGGATGATCTCCCCCGGAAGGTGAAATGTCGAGCAACTTATCGAGTCAGTCGGCTACCTAGTCCTGTTCGCCTTGGATCGGCTTCCGGCCGATTGACGTCACAGGTGATAAGCTGCTTTGGGTTGATAGAGGTCCTAGATGATCGGCAGCTTTCGGGCAAAAGCGAATATGTGATTAAGGATCGCTGCCAGCCGAAATAGGTTTCTTTGGGGGCATCACTCTCGCCCAAATAAAACACGCGACAAGTTTTAATTGAACTCAGGAAGGTAAAATTTTATTGTGGCTTCCGTGCCTGTATTTTGGAATGCAAAGATTTCGCGACTAGGCAAGGCTATAGTTGTTGGTTTCGCAATACCAGAAATTGTTGACCAGGATTCCGGAGCATTTCTCAACTGCTCAATCTTTTTCATGTAAAACATGCCGGATGGGAGCTCTGATCCATTATTTTTGCTTAATAAGTTTTTTGCAAACTCAAAGACTTCAGTTGCCCATGGTGCTTTAGCAATTATAGATTCTCGAGCATGGTGTATAGCGCACATGACGTAATTTTCGTTACCGTCACCTTTACATGCTGTCTCAGCATGATTATACCACGCTCTGCCATTTTCTATGGAGCCCATTCGATAGCAGAGCATTCCCATATTGGCTGCTGCGTGACCAGCAGTCGATCTCTCTTTTTTCAGCATATCCTTAAATAGGGTGACCCAACTAATGAACGTTGATTCATCTACATCGTAACCTTTTACAATGCCAATTTTTGCAATTTCGGCGTAGGCCTTGTTTAGTTTTAATGTGCTATTTTCAGAGTTGGTTCTAAGTCCCTGGTTTGCAATCTCAATGACATAGTCATATTGATCAACCAATGATGCCAAATAAGTTGCGAGCATGGGCGGCTTACTTGAGTAAGGTTCTGACTGATACCACTCCATCGAATAAAATAATGCCTTACCTATATCGCCATTAATATAATTCTCCCAAGCCTTGGCCTCATAAGCTATTTCCATTTGTTCAGTGGTAATGATAACTCCTGCTTTTAAATCATGGGCCTGTTCGACCCATTTAGCTTGCGCCAAGGCATTTCTATTGGGGTCTACAAGCGAATTTCTGAAATAGTTTTTGGCTTTTTTATTTGCGCCCGCAGAAAGCTCTAATGTACCTAGCGCGCTAGCAAGTTCAGCCGTATGCTTCGGATGCAAGCCTGACTCAAGTATTTTCTTAGCATTTCCCACATTCTTACTCGTACGCCCCGAAAGCTGCGATACAGCAAGCTCAGCAGAAGCAATCCAAGGATCAATACGTACTGCCGGATGATTCATCAGTAGATAATGTGATTTGTCAATCAAGTCAAGATGAACATATAATCTTGAGGCGACTCTAGTAATCCACCGATGACTTGGCGCGAGACTCAAAGCGATCGTCATTGCTCGCTCAGCTTGAGTACTATTACCGACAATCACGTGTTCCCTAGCCAGGTCCACCCAGGCTAACACGTTCTTTGGACGCAGCTTTAAATGAGCGCGCAACCTTTTTATTTCATAGAATTCAGACTTGTTCGGCTGCTCTTCAGTTTCGCCGAGAATCATGCGAGCCATTTTCGTTACAGGTGCAGGTAAATTACTTTCTTTTAAAATTCGGCTTGCAGCCAAAGCTAAAGCTTCGCTTTTCCCTTCCAATGCAGCGACGTTCAAAAGCTCAACGGCCACGCCTGCGTCATCGCTTCGCTTAAGTTCCAGAATTAATTTTTCCGAAATGTTTTCAGAAACCTGCTCAGCATTGAAGTGTTTTACCGACGAGTTTTCAGCCAGCTTTCCAGATATAGCTGAGTCGTCCCATATGGGTAAAACTTTTCTATCAAACTCTTCATTATGAAAGCTCATAATTTATGCCTGGCGCTTCGCAGCTATAATTGATTGACGATCAGCCTCATTACGCAAATAATCAAGCTCGCTTACAAATCGATTGAATCCCAAGCCTAAAAAATTATTTTTACCCAAAACACTCTTTGCTCCACGCTTATTATAGTCGGGATTTGAGCATTGTTCGATCAGATTAACTATCCTACTCCCTAACCAACTAGGGAGTGATCGCTCATACTCCTCAAGCCCCTCGTAAAAAGCTTTTTGTAGGTAAGGTAAGGCTTGAGCGTAGGTGCTGTGGCCACCGCCCCATCTCCGAGGCGAGACCTCTTGAGGGAGTCGTTCATGAAGAATAGTGTTTACAGTCACTCCGAACATAAGAAAGCTGATTATAGATCCGAATTGGTATAAGTCACACCTTTCTCTCCGATCTACCCATTCGTTAAGCGTAAGTCCATAAAGTTGTTCTGGCGGAGCATATCCTTGATCTCCTGCAATTACCCATCCGTCATAAACGCCAACAATACCCTGTACACTAGCACGTCCTAAGTCACCAATTTTCGCCCCAGCCTCTTCAAATATCATTACATTTGATGGCTTAATATCTTGATGGCTAATTTTTTCAGCGTGCAATTGCGAAATGCCTAAAGCAATCTCTTTTAAATATCGAAATTTCACGGAAAGGTCGTGCAAGCTGGTTTGCTTTAGATAGCTTCTTACATCGCCCCCATCTGCCAATTCCATTACCATATAAGGTATTTCATTGACCATATCGCCGTGCTCTGAGGGCACTGTCACATCTCCATGATCAATAATCTTTACTATTTGACGCATCCTCGATTTCACACACAGGGTATTCAGCCCTTTTTCATTATTGAATGCCGTGGTTTCTTGTTGTAATGTTTCCATCAATGAGCGATTGCCACGCTTCTTCAGCACATTATCAAGGTCAAAAGCCTTTAAAAATGCAGTTTTTCCTTCTTTAGTCACCACATACGACACAGAAAAGGTACCACCGCTTCCCTCACCACCTTCCTGAGCGCGCCCAACCACTAAGATATCGCCAACGATCCAACCATTTTGTAGAGTCATGCCACTTAAACGGGTCGCAGGGGTATTGTCGAGCATCGAGTTTCTCCATATCCTGCCATTTATTTTCTGACTTCTAGCTGCATAGTGCGCGCTTGAAGGACAGTCTGGCTTTTTGCCATGCCATGCCATGCCATGCCATGCCATGCCGATGGTAGACAATCTCAGAATGAGCACCATCTCTTTTTGCTTTAAAAAGTACTCGAAAAGGTTCTTGTCCGTCATACGATATTTTGGTCGGACACGGCCCTGATTTTAAGCTCGTTACGGCTCACAAAGATCCTATTTTTGAACGACTGCTTTTTGCCGATAGACGCCTGTGAGGTGAACCGGACTGGCCCCCCGAATTCACTTCAACATGACTGTCGACGAGTCTTTGGTGTGTAATCGGTTAGCCGAAGTCCAATTTCTTCAATCGAGCCAGGGCTTGTCTGATATGGCCAGTGTTTTCACCCATGGTCCATAGTGCGCCACGGACATTTCCGCCTACTTCCTGCGCCCCTTGCTCCTCAACCAGGAGGGTCAACTCCATAATGGCCGCCTGCAGAGCCTGCTGGTTTTCGTATAGCCTTTCCAGTAAATCCGACAGTGAATAATCGCTTGGCATGGTGTCGATTCCTTTCGAGAAACCCCAAGCATAGCAGTGACATTTCCGACCGCAATTGCGCCCGTACCAGGATGCAACGGCGGATGCAGGAAATCGAATTGAGCATCAGCCGACAATGCGCAGATCAGAGCCCGCATTTGACCTGTATGACGATCTACTCAAGGACGCGCGCTATGCGATGGCGCGTCAACAAAAGTCTAAGAGAGGCTCTGGAGGATGAAGATGAGTAGCCGGGCGAATGTTGACTGCCGCTGGAGCTGGAGCGGTATGCGGTGAATACGAAAAAGGGGTTCAAATCCCTTACTCAGTTTTATCTTCAACGCAGCGGTCATGGGGGCTGGCTAGCTTGAGAAGTCTTCTAGCGCCATGTCTTGGATGCCAGTCAGGTATGTCATGGATTGGACAGACTTTCGTGTAAAAATAGCTTTCTGGGACTAATTCTGCTTTTTTATCTTGCTTGATATTTGCTACAGCAAGGATGATTTTGTTTTTATTACACTGAAATATAAGTAGATTTTAGTTATATCGGTACAATCCATCATCGGATAGTGACAATATCATTCTGTTTATGGCATCACGCCAATGTAGGAGATTTCCCGCAACCCGCGTCGCCATCGCCCACCTTGCACTCCTCCAACCACCCAGATAACCTTCCCTTGTCGCTGCAAAATCAGCGACAAGGGTGTGGAAGCCCTTCACAAGATCTAGGCGCACAAGCGCCACCTAAATTTCAGCGGGCGCTTTTTTCTCGTCTGCTGTTAAATTATGGCGGCTGTGCGCGGGGCACTTTCGGGTGCGCCGGGTTCCTAGATCCCCGGTCTTCCACACCTGCGTACAGCTGCCACCCATCATGTGGAAGTGATGCTGGCAGTTCCTTAATTTAATTCTAGGAACAAAAGCAATGAAGAAAATCACTCCAAATCCCCCCGAAACCTCAACCGTTTCCGACCCTCTCGATGAGCTCTCCAAAGCCACTCAACGCGCTGTCAGCAAACGCCTTCGTAACCCAAACCATGCCGATCCGATCAGCCACGTTTTCACCATCCTCCCAAACGTCGATACCGAAACCCTGTTAAGCCATGCCTGCGAAACCCTCGCGTCCCTAAACGTCCTGACCACCGACTTGGCCTGCGTACTCGAAGGTTCACATCGCAGTCTCGCGCTATCGATTCAGCAATTAGCAGTAGTCGGTGAGTTATTGGTAAACCGAGCCCTGGATAATCTTGACCCGCCCGACGGTGAGTCCGAGATTCCATCCGCCAGCCAAGCCTAAGCGGCCACGCTCGTTTGCCTAATGGAGGTTCAAAACCATGGCTCGATACATGCCAATCACCGGAATCGATTGCACAATTCCGTCGCTGTTGATCGACACCGAAGCACCCGTCGACGTGTTGCACGACACGGCCGCATACCGCATCCGCATCCGCACCGTGACGCAACTGCTGGAAACCCTTTCTCTGGGCGAAGGCATCAGTCGTGACGCATTGCTCCTGCAGGACTTCGCGCGGGTGTTGGCGATTCCGTTGCGCGATGGCTGCGATTTGATGGATGTTGTGGGGCGGCGCTTGCAGGTGCAGGTGTAGTCGGCGCAATGAAGATGGGCGACCTGAAGAGGTCGCCCATTTGCTTCATCTTCTGGAGCCTTCCGGGCGACACACCTTCATGGCCCCGCCGTTCAGGTCTATGTCACCTCAAGTATGAAGGATTAAACTGTTGCGATTTTCTGCTTCATAAAATCAAGGATGAAACATGATTCGACCCTCATTTCTAGCGCGTGGGCAGCTTCTCAACGGATTTACGACACCCTCAATCCATCTGGAAAAGTTACGACAGTCATCGGCTGCAATGTTGCAATGAACATTAACTGCCGTGATCCGGCCCTGAGGTGGGTCAACAATTTGACTGCGGTCTTGGTACTGGCTTGGGCAGCCGCGCCTTCCAACAGTTGGTCCAAGGATGATTCGACCAACTCCCCACAGGCAGGCGGGCGCACCTACGCGCAAAATTACAAGGATATGGTGCTGGCAGATTGCATCGCTACAGCCTACAAGAGCGAACCTAAAGCCGACCAGGACGCCGGAAGCAGCGCCAGTGCGCTTATGGACTGGACCTATTTCGATCTGGAGCAAGCACCTCAAGCCGGTAGGCCTCTGGTTGATCAGTTTCTGGCTCGTGATTATCACAATCCACTGGTCGAATCAGAGCGTCAAGGCGTTCGCTTTGAGCTGCTCAAATGCCTGGACCTGTATCACAGCAAAGAGTTGGACAGCCAGGTCAGGCAATTGGTCATCAATCCCATGCATACCTATCGTCAGGACAACCCGTCACGACCCAAAAAGGATTGACCCTGCACCGCGATTGACGCGTGTTGGTGATTTTTGACGGTGACTGCCATCCCGCGCGGTAACGATGATGGCAGCTGAACCAACGCGGGCTATTTCGCCTCTGGCACCGCTATCCACTGCCCCAAAATTTTCTGGTAGTTCCCCGTAACCTTAGCCAGATGCAACCACTGATCGACATACAACTTCCAGCTAATATCATCACGCGGCAACAGATAAGCCTTCTCCCCATACTGCATAAATTGCGTCGGGTTTACCGCACACAAACCGGGTTTGAGTTTCTGCTGATACAGGGCCTCCGAAGCATCGGTAATCATCACGTCAGCCTTCTTATCCAGCAGTTCCTGGAAGATGGTCACGTTGTCGTGAAGCCGCAGTTGCGCCTTGGGCAGGAAGGCGTGAACGAAGGCTTCGTTGGTGCCGCCGGCCGGTTCGACCAGGCGAACCGAAGGTTGGTTGATTTGTTCGATGGTCTGGTATTGCGCCTTGTTTTCGCAGCGCACCAGTGGAATTTTGCCGTCGACGTCCAGTGTGGTGCTGAAGAAGGCTTTTTTCTGGCGTTCCAGCGTGACGGAGATGCCGCCGACGCCGATGTCGCATTTGCCCGCGAGCATGTCGGGCATCAGGGTTTTCCAGGTGGTCTGGATCCACTCAACCTTCACGCCCAGGCTGTCGGCCAGCGAGCAGGCCATGGCGATGTCGATCCCCGAGTATTCGCCGTCTTCACCTTTGAAGGTATAGGGTTTGTAGTCGCCGGTCGTGCAAACCCGCAGTTGGCCTTGTTGCAGGACGGTGTCCAAGTGCGAAAGGTTTTGCTCTGCCTGAGCGCCGCAGGATAGAGCCAGCAGGCCACAGAGCATCATTGTGCTTTTTATGGTTTTCATTGTTATCGGGCTTTTGTGACGGAGTGGGGTTCAAGCGGGAGTCAGTGTAGTGAAAGCACTCCTTGACTGTCATCCAGTGTCCCAATATCCCGTTCATTCCAATGCGCGAACGTGCCAGGCAAGGTCTGGCACGTATCCCTCCGCATTAGTTGTTTATGCAACAGCCAAGGACTTCGCACTCTCAAGATAGGCTTCTATCGAGTTGTTAGCAGAGTGGATTCTTACGCCCTTGAGTTTATCGAGTGGCGGGTTTTCCCATAGCTCTGATGCGGCGATGGGAAGGATGGGCTGTATAGCAGGTCTTTGGGGCGGATCAGCAACAAAATCAAAGTCTTGAATGCCGTCTGGTGGGAACTGAAGGTAAATCCGCGGCTCCAGTCTCGGGTTTGTCCATCCACCAGAATTCACCAGGCCAATTGCCGATATGTGTAGCTGCGGTGGGTAGGATTTAAGCAAGGTTAACTGAACATCCACCACTTTCATTACGCTAGCCATTTTCGAACTCCTTTCGATAATTGCGCCGCATTTTCACCTTGGCGCTTGGGTGTTGGACCCTATGGCTTGAAATCTGGTGGTTAGACGCTAGTAAAGGCCCCTCATCCTGTCCACTGACTGCTATGGCCGGTCATCGGATGCTTCATTCCCTACAGAGCATCCATCTCCGGACTCAACGTCCCCAACCAAGCCACCAACCCCACAATCAACACCGCCGCCACCAATTCCACCACCACACTACGCCGCAGCGCATTGGCGGCGACCGTGTATTGCCCGTCCCGCAATGACTGCTCCAAAAGCGGCCCAAGGTGAAACCGGTTCAACGCGGCGAGCACGAGCATGCCAGCAAACAGCATCACTTTGATGAATAGCAAAATCCCATAAGTACTGAGAAAAACTTCATCCAGCTTCGGCCCGACGATGAACAGATAATTCACAACCCCCGTCACCGTGATGACCACCACGATGACCGCGCCAATCACCTCAAATCGATTAACCGAGCGGGCCAACAATTGGATGCGTGCTTCGGTCTGCAGAGCATTAATCTTCGCCATCAACGCAAACGCTACTAACGCCCCAATCCATGCCCCTGCCGCCAACAAGTGCAGAATATCCACCACGAAATGCCAATCACGACGACTGCCTTCATCCATCGCACCATGTCCGTTCCAGGCCAGGCTGGAGAGGGCGATACCGCCGGCAAAAGCCGCGACCCACAAGCTGAAACCAGGCGTACGGAGCATCACCGCTAAACCTGCGACGACCAGCGCAACGATGCGAACCACACACGCCAGCCCTACGTCCGTTTCAAGCACCATCATTTCGATGTGCGGACGCAGCGCGGCGAAGTCCGATTCCCCGCTCATGGCACTCGCCATCATTACCATGCTCGCGACAGACAGCAGCGCACCCAGCACTGCCGTCCCCGCCAACATCGACCGGAACGGCAACACTGCTCCCGACATCCGCTCCTGCCCTTTAAGGCTGTACAAGCCAAAAAGCGCCACCCCAAACAACAGCATCAAATCCACATACAACGCAAAGCGCAGGGCAATGCTGACCGAGTCGCTCATCAATCACTTCACTTTGAACGTAACGTTGCCGGTGATCGGGTGAGTGTCCGAAGACACGGCGCGCCATTCGACTTTGTAGCTGCCGGTGGGCAGTGGCGAGAGCGGGGTGATGACCATGGTTTTCGGGTCGCTGCCGCCGGAGACTTTGGCTTTCATGGGCATGGGCGAGTGGGCCATGCCGGGCATTGCGGTCATGACCAGTTTGGCGCCGGAAAATTGGGTCATGAGGTTTTCGGAAAAGTGCAGTTCGATGTTGCTCGGCGCTGCACCGTCCGCGCCTTCCGCCGGGGTGGAGGAGAGCAGTTTCGGGTGGGCTTGAGCCAGTGCGCTCATGAGCAGCCCAATGGCAACAGCGGTAGTTTTAATCATGCGCATGCAAGGCCTCTTACCGCTTTAAGCGGTTGTTTTTTAGGTTTTTGAGTTGAAGCGTTTAGAACCACAGCCGAACGCCGACGACCAGGCGGGCTTCGCTGCGGTCCTCGCCTTCGTCCCTGGCGTAATCGGCGGTTTTACCGTAGGTGCGGTTCCAGGTCACGCCGATGTAAGGCGCGAATTCCCGGCGGATTTCATACCGCAATCGCAGGCCGGCTTCGGTGTTGGACAGCCCGGAGCCGATGCCCCGTTGCGGGTCGTTTTTGCCGTAGACGTTGAGCTCGGCGGTCGGCTGCAAAATCAGCCGGTTGGTGAGCAGAATGTCGTAGTCGCCTTCCAGTCGTGCGGCGGTCTGTCCATCTTCGCCGATGAAGGCGGTGGCCTCGGTTTCGAAGTTGTACAACGCCATGCCTTGCACGCCGAACGCGGCCCAGGTTTGCGGATCGCCGGGTTTGAAATCCTGGCGCACGCCGGTCATCACGTCCCACCACGGGCTGATCGCGTGGCCCCAGAGGGCCTGGACTTCGGCGTCTTCGGTTTTGCCATTGACGCGTTCGCCTTCGGAGCGCAGCCACAGGCGATCGATGTCGCCGCCGATCCAGCCGGACAGGTCCCACGCCAACGCGCTGCCGTCGTCGGTGTCCTGCCATTCGAGTTTGTCGGCGAGGAAGTAATAATTGAGCGCGGTGTCATGCACGGCGTGGCCGGCGGGGCTGACATACACGGCGGCGCGGTCGGCGTCGGTCAATACCGGGATCGGCGTGCGGCTTTGGGTCGGCGCGGCGGGCTGCATCTGGCCGTCGTCCATGCTCTGCATTTGGCTGTGATCCATTCCCGGCATCTGGCTATGGTCCATGCCCTGCATGTCGTCGGTGGCGGCCATGGCTGAAGAAGCCGTAAAGCCAGCGAGTGCCAAAGCGAGGCGGGTAGAGCGAATCAGTCTGGTCATGGGTAGCGCCTCATTCTTCCACGCGAACTTCACGGAACATGCCCATTTCCATGTGGTACAGGAGATGGCAGTGGTAGGCCCAGCGGCCGAGCGCGTCGGCGGTGACCCGATAGCTGCGCTTTGATCCCGGCGGCATGTCGATGGTGTGTTTGCGCACCATGAACTGGCCGTTCTCGTCTTCGAGGTCGCTCCACATTCCGTGCAAATGGATGGGGTGAGTCATCATCGTGTCGTTGACCAGCACCACCCGGATTCGCTCGCCGTACTTGAGTCGCAGCGGTTCGGCATCGGAGAACTTCACGCCGTTGAACGACCAGGCGAATTTCTCCATGTGGCCGGTCAGGTGCAACTCGATTGTGCGGCCGGGCTCGCGGCCGTCCGGGTCTTCGAAGGTGCTGCGCAGGTCTGAATAGGTCAGTACGCGGCGACCGTTGTCGCGCAGACCCAGGCCCGGGTCGTCGAGTTTCGGCGAGGTGGTCATGGCTTGCATGTCCACCAGCGGGTTGTCTTTTTCCGTGTCTGGATGGGATTGCATACCGGCCATGCCACCCATGGCCATGCTGCTGTGATCCATCCCGGCCATGTTGTCCATGCCCTGCATGTCACCGCCGTCCATGCCCGTCATGCCTGGCATGGCGCTGTGATCCATCCCCGCCATTTCACCGCCCATGCTGCCGTGATCCATCCCGCCCATGCCCATGTCATCCATGCTCACCAGCGGCCGCGGATCCAGCGATGGCACCGGCGCCGACAACCCGGCCTTCGCCGCGAGGGTGCCTCGCGCATAACCCGTTCGATCCATCGACTGCGCGAACAGCGTGTAGGCGTCCTGGGTCGGCTCGACGATCACATCGAACGTCTCCGCCACCGCGATGCGGAATTCGTCGACGCTTACCGGTTTGACGTGTTGGCCATCCGCCGCGACCACGGTCATTTTCAGGCCGGGAATGCGCACGTCGAAGTAGGTCATCGACGAGCCGTTGATGAAACGCAGTCGCAGCTTTTCGCCGGGGCGGAATACGCCAGTCCAATTCATGTTCGGCGCCAGGCCGTTCATCAAGTAGGTGTAAGTGGCGCCGCTGACGTCCGCCAGATCGGTGGGGTTCATCTTCATCTCGGCCCACATCTTGCGATCGGCAACTGTCGAGCCCCAGCCGTTCTCGCTGACGTCGTGGATGAAGTCGCCCACGGTGCGCTTGTGGTCGTTGTAGTAGTCCGACTGCTTCTTGAGTTTGCTCATCAGGCCGACCGCATCTTCGTCGGTCCAGTCGGTCAGCATCACCACGTAATCGCGGTCGTACTGGAACGGCTCCGGTTCCCTGGCGTCGATCACCAATGGCCCGTAAACCCCGGACTGTTCCTGAAAGCCGGAATGGCTGTGATACCAGTAAGTGCCGTTCTGCCGGACCTTGAACTGGTAGACGTACGTCCCGTCCGGTTCGATGCCGTGAAAGCTCAGGCCCGGCACGCCGTCCATGTTGGCGGGCAGCAAGATGCCGTGCCAGTGAATCGAGGTGCTGTCCTTGAGTTTGTTTTTCACTCGCAGCGTGACGGTGTCGCCTTCGCGCCAGCGCAGCAGAGGGCCGGGAATGCCGCCGTTGATGGTCATCGCGGTTCGAGGGTTGCCGGTGATGTTGACCGGAGTTTCGACGATGAACAGGTCGAAGTCGGTACCGGCCAGCACGTTCGGTTCGCCGGGGCTGGTGACCGCCCAGACAGGCGTGCGCCACAGCCCGAGGCCAGCGAGAACCCCGCCGGCGGCGAGGCCCTTCACGAAAGTGCGTCTTGAGGTGTTGGAATGCATGCCGTTGTTCCCGTCCATCAGCCTGATGAAGTCCTCAAGTCCATCCTGAGCGGAGGGAAGAGCACTTAATGAGGTGGAGGCTAACGGGCGGCGCCTTTCAGCAGACTGAGGCCGAGATTACATTTCTGACAGTTTCACGCTGTGTTCAATGATTTCCGGTCGGCCTGGCCGAGTCCGCCACGGTGGCATTACCGCAATTGATATACGAAGAAGACTTCAACCAGCGCTGATCCGGATAGTAAGAAAACAACAACTGGCCATCCTTCATCGAGTCGATCAGTTGATGTGCAATCGCAGGCCTTACAGCCGGACAGCCCAAGCTTCTACCGATGCGGCCATTCGCCCGTGCCAGGTCGGGACTGACATAAGGCGCACCATGAATGACGATCGCCCGATCGAGAGCGTTGTCGTTGAAACCCGGCTCCAGACCTTCCATGCGCAACGAATAACCGTTGTGCCCGACATAGCTGGATTGGGTGCGATACAAGCCGAGGCTGGTGGCGTAGCTGGCATTCTGGTTGGAGAATTGACGGGCCATGTTTTCGCCGCTGTTGCGACCGTGGGCGACCAGTTCGTGGAACAACAATTTGCGTTGTTTAAGGTCGAACACCCAAAGACGCTGCGCGGTCGAGGGCAGGGAATAATCGATCACTGCTAGTCTTTGAGCCGGAGCCGCACTTTTGGTCCGGCTGCATTGGGAAGCGCGTACGGCCAGGGCAATTACCTTGGCGTTGGCATTGGGGGCCGCTTTGATGAGCGCGGCTTCAAGCGAATCGGCGTAGGCTGCCGGTAAGGTAAACGCGGTCAGTAACAGGGCCGTTATTAAAAAGCCGAAGCGGTCTGGGGCCATACGCAAGTCTCATCTGATTGTTTCGAGTCTAGCAGCGCGCACGACGCTAGCCGGTTGAAAACGGGAGATTAAGGATTATCCATGGGGCAGTTAACAAGGTTATTCGTCATAAGCCGCATATTTTTTATGGGCTTTCTGATAAGCGGCATGGCAATTGCGGAAACTTCGCCGATTGAGCCGCCATCTCCCGTTAGCGTGGTCGCTGGTGCCGCGCCTGGCGATTATGTTGGTCAGGCGATTCAGGCGGCGCTGGCGCCATTGAGTTCGGCATTTCCCCCATTGCTCACCTCGCCGCGTCATCAACGGGTCGACGTCAATCGAGCGGTGATGGACTTTTACAGCCATCGTGGCTATCGCGCCGCCTGGACGGACGATGACGATGTCGTCCAGTTATTGAAAAGCCTGAGCGACACCGAGGTCGATGGCCTGGCCCCTGAGGATTTTCATATTGCTGAACTGGTCACGGCCAGAAACTCGATGCAGACAACTGCGCCAACCCCCGGGCAACAGGCGGCTTTTGATATCTCGGCGACCCAGACGTTCATCACGGCGCTGCTGCAGTTGCGGCGCGGTAAGGTCGACCCTTCGCGGCTGGACATCCATTGGAATTTCGACCCGGTCGGCATCGACCCTCGGGAGGACGTCAACCTTTTCTTCGCCGCCCTCGACAGCCATGACGTCGGGCGCGCGTTCGCCCAAGCGCCGCCACAAGAAGCGATTTATGACACGTTGCGTCAGGGCCTGGCGCAACTGCGCAGGGTTCGCGACAGTGGTGGCTGGCCAAAAGTCCCGGGAGGGCAGACCCTCAGGCCCGGCATGGACGACGCCTCGGTTGCGCAATTGCGAGCCCGTTTAGTGGCGGGTGGTTATCTCACCGCGAAAATGAACGCGCGCTCCGACTACGACGACTCCGTCATGGCGGCGGTGAAGAAGTATCAGGCCGAGCAATACCTCGGGGCGGATGGTGTGGCGGGGCCGGCGACACTCGCGGCGCTGAATGTGCCGGTCGAGGCGCGAATCGATCAGGTCCGCGTGAACATGGAGCGGGCGCGCTGGCTGCTGTACAAACTTCAGGGCACCTTTGTCATCGTCGACATCGCCGGGTACAAGGTTTCGTTCTATCGTGATGGCAAGCTGATATGGCGCTCCCGGGTGCAGGTGGGTAAACCGTATCGCAGCACACCGATTTTTCAATCCGCGATTACCTACGTCACGTTCAACCCGACCTGGACCGTGCCGCCGACCATTCTGGTCAAGGATATGCTGCCGAAGATTCGCAACAATCCTGGCTACCTCGATGCAAACCGGATTCGCGTGATCGATCGGGAAGGCAACGTGCTCGACCCGTTGACCGTGGATTGGGACAACCCGCGCGGCCTTACGCTACGTCAGGATGCAGGGTCGGATAACTCGCTGGGGCAGGTGGTCATTCGCTTTCCCAATGACTATGCGATTTACCTGCACGACACACCGCATCGTGAGTTGTTTGCGCAATCGAATCGCGCGACCAGTTCTGGCTGTATTCGGGTAGAAAACCCGCTGCAATTGGTGGAGCTGTTGTTCAACGACCCGGTTCGCTGGGGCAGCGAAGGGATTCAAAAGCAGCTGGCCAACGGCAAGACCGAGAACATCAGGCTCCCCGTGAAAGTGCCGGTGCTGTTGGCCTACTGGACGGTGGACCTGAGCCTTGATGGGCGAGTGACGTTCAAGCCCGATGTGTATGGATACGATAACCCGGTGTTACGGGCGCTGAATCTGCCTTCGGAACGGCCAACGCTGGACGGGAGGCGAGCGGCGCCTCCCTCAATGGCGGTGGGGCAGAACAAGTTGTAAAGCTTAAAGCCCCAACCCTTCCTGCACCGCCAGGAGCAGGTTGTGTTCCGTCAGTGCGATCGCATCCGGTTGTTGTCCGGACTGTTCGATCGCCTGAAGCCACCAATGCGTCGCGCCATGTTCGTCCACGGTTCGCAACAGGGCGAGTTCCTTGCCTGTCGAGTGAATCTCGATCCGCCCGGCACCGTCGGCGGTGAAGCGAGCGACAGGGTCGAAGGTGATGCTGTGGTGGTTGCCTTCGATCAGCAGTTGGTCGATGGCGTAATCGTAACTCGCCTCGTCCGGAGCCCTCTCGAACACGTGAGTGGAATTGCGTCGTAGCTTCAGGCCCACTTCGATCAGTGGCTGCAACCAGGCTTCGATCTGGTGATACAGCTCATAGACCTGGGCGGGCCAGCTGTCGATGGCCTGATCGGCGATGGTCGCGTCGGCGCTGGTTTGCCGGGATTGTTTCAGCTTCTCGGCGAGCTCGTCTGCTTTACTCATTTCGATTTCCTGTCGTGATGTCAGTTAATCGTAGCTCTTTCAAGGTCATGCGGTTTTGCCTTGTGTCATGGGATTAGTGCCGGGCGGGAGATATCCGGGTTAATGCCAATCAGTCAGGACTTGAGCACCGCAGCCACAGTTTGTGAACCATTGATCCCCCGACCCCTGCGTTTATTCCTCTCAACCCCGTAGACTAAGCTCACAAAAAACAAGGGCTTTGGGCCTCTGCCCATGCCTTGCCCTTTCAGGACTCACTTTTGCCTATCCCCATTCCCGATCCGCACCACGCGCTCGATGGTGCCTTGAAGCGGCTGCCCCTGCTCAAAGCTGCGGTGCTGTTCATTGCTGCGGTGTGTTTCTGCCTCTGTGGTCTGCTTTACCTGCAACTGGAGCAGTCGCGTCGGCACGACCTGGCGTTGGCCGAGGTGTCTTCGTCGAACCTGACCCGGGCCATGGCGCAGCAGGCCGAAGACACCTTCATGAAAGCCGATCTGGTGCTGACCAGTCTGGTGGACTGGATTCAGGCTGAGGGTTTCGACGCTGCGCAGACGCCACGCTTGCAGAAAACCTTCGCGCGGCGGGTGCAGACGCTGCATCAATTGCACGGGATATTTCTGTTCGACAAGCGCGGGCAATGGGCCGTGACGTCGTTCGAAAATCTACCCCGTGGCCCAGGTGTGGCGGACCGCGAATATTTCCGGTTTCACCAGCAGAACATATCGTCCCAGGCACACATCGGCCCGGCGATTCGCAGTCGGGAAAATGGCGAGTGGATCATTCCAGTGTCCAGGCGGGTGAACGACCAGAGCGGTAATTTCCAGGGCGTATTGTTGGTCGGAATCAAGATGTCGTACTTCGATCAGTTCTTCAAAAGCTTCAGCATCGATGACAAAGGTGCAATGTTCTTGGCGTTGACCGACGGAACGCTGCTGGCGCGACGGCCGTTTGTGGAATCGCAGATCGGCACGTCCCTGGCCCAGGGTGCGATTTTTCAAAAGCACTTGCCCGGTGCGACTTCCGGCAACGCCATGATTGATTCGGTGGTGGATGGCATCGTCCGGTTGTATGGCTACCGTCAGCTCGATGCCTATCCGCTGGTGGTCGCGGCGGCATCCTCCAAAGACGCGATCCTCAAGGACTGGTACAACACGGCGATCCAATCCAGTGTGATCGTCGCTCTGGTCGTCCTCGGCGTGGGCTTGTTCGGTTGGGTATTCGTTCACCAGGTGCGCGCGGGCGAGCGCATTGAGGCGGATTTGCGCGAGGCGCAGAAAACCCTGGAATTGATCGCCACCCACGACAGCCTGACCGGGTTGGCCAACCGTCGATTGTTCGAGCGGGCGCTGGAGATCGAGTTCGGGCGCGGTGCCCGGCGGTCGAGTCCGCTGAGCCTGATCATGCTCGATATCGATTTTTTCAAACGCTATAACGACACCTACGGCCATGTGGCCGGAGACCATTGCCTGGCCGAGGTATCGCGGGCGCTAAAGAGTTGCTGCCATCGCCAGGCCGACCTGGCGGTGCGCTACGGCGGCGAAGAGTTCGCGGTGTTGCTGCCGGATACCGACATCCATGGTGCGCTGACGATCGCAGAGCAAATCCGTCGCAGTGTCATCGACAAAAACATCATCCATAGCGGTTCGCCCTCAGGCTATGTGACGATCAGCCTCGGCTGTTATTCATTTGTACCGACGGGGTACGACAGCACCGAGGTGTTGATCAAACGTGCAGATGCTGCGCTGTATCAGGCCAAAAACTCGGGGCGAAATCGCTCGGCGGTGTTGTCCATGGAAGGGGGCGTCGAGGCGCTGATGCGCTCGGATCGATGAGCTTTGCAGTCATTGATTGGCAATGGCGATGTTATCGGTTCTTCAAGTGTGGCAATGACTTACGTTATTCAGGGGCGGTGACCGAGCATGGCTGCTATGGTCAGTGGAGAGCCTGGCTGTCATGACGACAGACCAGACCCCGCCGGTCTCACCCGATAAGGCGATCGATTGACAGGATCAAGTGCATGGATTTGACTGCCGTTACCACCGCTGCACCAGCGCGTCATACACCGATTACCCGCAACCTGATGCTCGTCATCGGCCTGCTATTTATGGTTGGGGTGCTGATCGCGCTGATGGCTCTGTTCAGCATTGCCGCACGGCTCGATGCCGAAGACCTGAGTAAAACCACGTTCTACACGCAACGCGCACTTGAGAACCGCATCACTGCCTCGAAAAACTACATCGCCAGCTACGCCAACTGGACGACCGCCTACGACCACCTGAACGATAAGGTCGATGTGCAGTGGGCCTACGTCGATCAGAATGTGGGTAAAACCCTGTTCACCATCGATCACTATGACGGGGTTTTCGTGATCGATGGTCAGCGATCCAAATACGCCACGGTGCGCGGGCTGCTGGTTCAGGATCAGGCGACAACCTATCTGTCGACCTCGATGGCGCCGCTTATAGACGAGGTTCAAAGTCAGGAAAGCCTCATCGAGCCCGTCAGCCGTTACACCTTGTTCGAAGGCAAACCGGCGCTGTTGACGGCGGCCGCGATCGTACCCAATGACGAACGCCCGGCGGTCGATCCCAAGAGCACCTCGGTGTTGATATATGTCGACCAGTTGACCCCTGAAAAGCTCAAAACCCTGGGTGCCGATTACGGGTTGAATGATTTGAGCCTGACGGCCGACGACGCCATGGTTCCCGGTCAGCCAGCCGTCGCCCTGACCGGCACGGGTTACAGTTTGGTCTCCCGGCTTGAGCGGCCGGGGCATGAGCTGCTTTGGTCGCTGCTGCCGCCACTGGGCGGAGCGCTGTTGATTCTGGCGTTGTTGACGGCTTACTTCTTTCGATATGTCCTGCGCACGTCCGGGCATGTGGATGCCAGTTACACCAGCCTCGACTTGTCGAATCAGGCGCTGGAGGCCAGCGAAGAACGTTTTCGTGCGGTGGCCGAAGCCGCGTCCGACTGGATCTGGGAAATCGATGACCAGCACTGCATCACCTATCTGTCGGGGCGCTTCAGCACCGTTACCGGATTCTCCGATCAGCAATGGCTGGGGCAGAACATCGGCCAATTGCTCAACTGCGATACCACGCCCTTGTCGCTGTGGCTGAACAAACTCGATGAGGAGCAAGCCGTCAGCCACTTGCGCTGCTCTTACCGCGATCAGTCGGGGCAACAACGGGTGTGCCGGGTGTCGGCGCGACCGATCCAGAGCAAGGGCGCGGTGCTGGGTTTTCGCGGGACGGCCACCGACATCACCGATGAGGTCGCCGCCCATGCGCAGATCCAGCATCTGTCGATGCACGACGCACTGACTGGTTTGCCGAACCGCAACAAACTGGCGCGCTACCTCGAAGACGCGCTGGCACTGAAAGAGCAATCGGCAGCGCTGACGTTGTTGATGATCGACCTGGATAACTTCAAGCCGATCAACGATTCCCTCGGCCATCCGGCCGGCGATGCGGTATTGCTGGAAGTGGCGATCCGTTTGCACGAATGCACGCGGGACATCGATCTGGTTGCACGATTGGGTGGCGACGAGTTCGTGCTGGTGCTCCACGGCATGGACAGCCACGCGGAAATCGACCGGTTTTGCGAGCGCTTGCTCGACAGCCTGCATCAACCGATCCATTACGATCACCACACGCTGCACATCGGTGCGAGCATCGGCGTCGCCCTGAGTCGGCGCCAGGGGCATCTTCCGGAGGAGCTGATTCGCTGTGCCGATATTGCGTTGTATCAGGCCAAGTCCAATGGCAAGAAGACCTGGTGCTACTTTGCGGCGCATATGAACGATCAGATCCAACATCGCCGACAACTGGAGAGCGACCTGCGTCAGGCGATCAAGAACAACGAATTCGTGATGCATTACCAGCCGCGTTATCACGTCGATGGCAAGCAGATCGTCTCGGTCGAAGCGCTGCTGCGCTGGCAGCATCCGGTGCAAGGCTTGTTAAACCCCGACGCGTTTATTCCATTGGCCGAGCAGACCGATCTGATCGTGCCATTAGGGCGCTGGGTGTTGCGCGAGGCGTGCGAGACGGCCCTGACCTGGCCCGGTGCGATGATGGTGTCGGTCAACTTGTCGCCGGTGCAGTTTGCCCGTAGCGATGTGATCGAGGATGTCCGGGAGGCGTTGATCCAGAGCCGATTGCCCGCCAGTCGACTGGAACTGGAGATCACTGAAAACGTGATGCTCATCGACGTCGATGGCGCCTTGGCGACCATGAATGCGCTCAAGGAGTTGGGCGTACGACTGAACATGGACGACTTCGGCACCGGTTATTCTTCGCTGGGTTACCTGCGCACGTATCCGTTCGACGGGATCAAGATCGACAAGCGCTTCATTGCGTCCATGAGCAGCGGCAGCAATGACCGCGCCGTGGTGCAGGCGATCATAAATCTGGGCAAGGCCATGGGCCTGACCGTCACCGCAGAGGGCGTCGAGACGCTGGAGCAACTGGACTTCCTGATCTCGGACCAGTGCCATGAAGTGCAGGGTTTCTACCTCAGTCGGCCGGTGGACAAGTTTGCTCTGCTGCCGTTGCTCAAGGCATCAAGGGATGATTTTCCGCCGCAGGGCACGCACCTTTAGTCGCTTGTTTCGTGCGCCACGGCAACTGCCGTGACGCACCTCGGTCACAACTGGATACCGCCCAATCCGTTGCGAGCGTCGGATCATGAAGAACCTGAAAATCGCCACCTTCAACGTCAATGGCATGCGCGCCCGCTTGCCGAATCTACTGGCTTGGCTTGCGCGGGAGCAGCCAGACATCGCCTGTTTGCAGGAACTCAAATCGGTCGATGGCGCGTTCCCCGTCGCCGAACTGGAGGCGGCCGGGTATGGCGCCGTCTGGCACGGCCAGGTGTCGTGGAACGGGGTGGCGATTCTGGCGCGTGATGCGCAGCCACTGGAGAGTCGGCGCGGTTTGCCGGGTGATGACAGCGATACCCATAGCCGCTACGTGGAAGCTGCCGTGCACGGGGTTCTAGTGGGTTGTCTGTATCTGCCCAATGGCAATCCACAGCCGGGGCCGAAATTCGATTACAAACTGGCGTGGTTCGAGCGGCTGATCTCGCACGCCAAGGATCTGCAGAGCAGCGACCATCCGGTAGTGCTGGCCGGCGACTACAACGTGGTGCCCACTGATCTGGACATCTACAACCCGCGCTCCTGGCTCAAGGACGCGCTGCTGCAACCCGAGAGTCGCGCCTGTTATCAGCGGTTGCTGGACCAGGGCTGGACCGATGCCCTGCGTCATCTGTATCCAGAGGAGCGGATCTACACCTTCTGGGATTATTTCCGGCAGCACTGGCAGAAAAACTCGGGGTTGCGCATCGATCATCTGCTGCTCAACCCGGCACTGAGTCCTTACCTGCAAGAGGCCGGTGTCGACGCCTGGGTTCGCAACGAACCTCATGCCAGCGATCATGCGCCGACATGGATTCGATTGGGTTCGCGCAAGCGTCGATAACCTTGGCGTGTGCGGCGATTGGCTAAATCAATTGTCAGTCCGACCGTGTTTTCCCTTATACATGGCGCCCATCGGCGGAGCGATCCGCGGACCTCTGCATAAAGGATTGAGCGATGAGCGAAACACGACTGACGAATCTTGCGCTGTACCTGCAACGGCTGGGCTTCGACGCCCCCCCGGCGCCGTCCCTGGAAACCCTGCGCAAATTGCAGTTGCGCCACACAGGTGCTTTCCCCTTCGAAAACCTCACCACACTATTGGGGCAACCGGTACTCATCGATCTACCGTCCATCGAGCAGAAAGTTTTGCGCGAAGGTCGTGGCGGTTACTGCTACGAACTCAACAACCTGTTCCTGGTCTTGCTTCAGGCACTGGGCTTCGACGCTCGTGGCATCACCGGTCGCGTGGTCATGGGCCAGCCCGAAGGCGCATGGACCGCCCGCACTCACCGCTTGAGCCTGGTAACCCTGGATGGCGTGCGCTACATCACCGACGTCGGCTTCGGCGGCATGGTGCCCACCGCACCGCTGATGCTGGATACCGAAGCCGAGCAGTTCACCCCCCACGAATCCTATCGCATCGAACCGCACGCCGACGGCTATACCCTGCGCGCCAACGTCGGCGGTGAATGGAGGGCGATGTACATCTTCGATTTGCAACGTCAGGAAGACATCGATTACACCCTCGGCAACTGGTACGTCTCGACCCATCCTGAATCTTCCTTTGTGAAACAATTGATGGTGGCGCGGACGGGGGAGGGATGGCGACGCACATTGCTTAACGGCAGCTTTACCATTCATCGCATGGGCAGTGAGAGCGAACGGCGGGAGGTGGCAGAGGTGGACGAGTTGATCGGGTTACTGGAAAGCGAATTCGGGATTCGAGTGCCGGAGCAGGAAGTGTTGAAACAGGTGCTTGAGCGCTTGATTAAGCCTGTGTAGCAGGCAAATTGAGCGACACGTAAAGGGGCGGATTTGATCAATTCGCCCCTTTTTCTTTTGGTCGGTTTTTTGTTCAGGAGCGAACTTCAAGCTCCATCACGTGATGGATTTCATTGAGGGCTTCTAACAATTTTTTCTCCAGGCTTTTCAGCTCCGAGGCGGTGATGCCTTTTTTGAGATGCCCGACACTTGCAACAGCCGTGTTCTGATCGGGCTTCATCGTTTTGCCCTTATCACTGAGCAATGCCTGGCGCAGGGTATTGTTGATCACCGTCTGGTAGCCATACCCCTCGCTTTCTGCCGACGCACGCGCGGCCTCTATGACGACATCATCGAGCATGATGGTGATTCGGGTCTTGCCTTTGCTGGAGGCGACCGCTCCACGTTTGGCGTTGCTGAAGTCGTATTCATCTTTCATCGGTCAAGCCTCCATATAGTGGCGACGCTCGTTTTTAGTGGCGATGCGCGCTGAAATGATTCGCACGAAATTCGGGTCGCGGTAGGTGTATGCAACGACCAGCAGTCGACCTTTGGCATCCAGCCCGATGATGATCCATCGCGGCTCATCATGGTGGTTGTCCTGAAGCATCAGAGCTCGTTCGTCATAAAACACGGGTTCTGTATCTGCGAGGCTGACGCCTTGATGCTTTAGTTTGTTGGCCGCGTTCTTTGCCTTGTGGTACTGAATTTCGAATGACTTCATTATGCATACTTTATATGTATAAGCGAGGGGCGGCCGTGCCGGCGGTCGCTTGGAAAGCAAAAGATTAGCGGTGGGGAGGGAAAGGGGAGGAAGGATGTATTTCAAGAGTTTTTTAGGCTGGCTAAAGGGCAGTGTGAATATCTGTCCATAATCTGACTGGTTAGTTGTATACAACTCTATAGACATTTGTCCTGACTATTGAATACAGTGTGCGCACAACAAAAACCAGGGAACTCCCCAACCATGAAAACGCCCCATGTTTCACAACAACGGCCTGAGGATGAGAATCTCGGGATCGGCGCGAATATGGCTTACGGCCTGCAACACGTTCTGACCATGTATGGCGGTATCGTCGCGGTGCCTTTGATCATCGGCCAAGCGGCCGGTCTCTCGCCGGCGGACATCGGTTTGTTGATTGCTGCTTCATTGTTTGCAGGGGGGCTGGCGACACTGCTGCAAACCCTGGGTTTGCCGTTTTTCGGTTGTCAGTTGCCGCTGGTACAGGGCGTGTCGTTCTCCGGCGTTGCGACCATGGTGGCGATTGTCAGCAGTGGTGGGGAGGGCGGGTTTCAGTCGATTCTCGGGGCGGTGATTGCCGCGTCGCTGATCGGTTTGCTGATCACGCCGGTGTTCTCGCGAATCACCAAGTTCTTTCCGCCGCTGGTGACGGGCATTGTGATCACTACTATCGGCCTGACGCTGATGCCGGTAGCCGCGCGCTGGGCCATGGGCGGCAACAGCCATGCCCCGGACTTCGGCAGCATGGCGAACATTGGCCTGGCGGCAGTAACGCTGGTGCTGGTACTGCTGCTGAGCAAGATCGGCAGTGCGACCATCTCCCGTTTGTCGATCCTCTTGGCCATGGTCATCGGCACAGTCATCGCTGTGTTCCTCGGCATGGCGGATTTCTCGTCCGTCACCCAAGGCCCGATGTTCGGCTTCCCGACACCATTCCATTTCGGCATGCCGACGTTCCACTTCGCCGCGATTCTGTCGATGTGTATTGTGATCATGGTGACCCTGGTGGAAACCTCGGCCGACATTCTGGCCGTCGGTGAAATCATCGGCACCAAAGTCGACTCCAAACGCTTGGGCAACGGCCTGCGCGCCGACATGCTGTCGAGCATGATCGCGCCGATCTTCGGCTCTTTCACCCAGAGCGCCTTCGCCCAGAACGTCGGGCTGGTGGCGGTGACGGGGATCAAGAGCCGTTTCGTGGTGGCCACCGGTGGTGTGTTCCTGGTGGTGCTCGGATTGCTGCCCTTCATGGGCCGGGTCATCGCCGCCGTCCCGACCTCCGTCCTCGGCGGCGCCGGCATTGTGTTGTTCGGCACTGTGGCGGCGAGCGGCATTCGGACGCTGTCCAAGGTTGACTACCGCAACAACGTCAACCTGATCATCGTCGCTACCTCCATCGGTTTCGGCATGATCCCCATCGCTGCACCGAACTTTTACGATCACTTCCCCAGCTGGTTCGCGACGATCTTCCACTCGGGCATCAGCTCCTCGGCGATCATGGCCATCGTGCTGAACCTGACCTTCAACCACCTCACTGCCGGCAATTCGGATCAACAATCGGTGTTTGCGGCCGGTACCGAGCGGGTCTTGCGTTATCAGGATCTGGCGGCATTGCGGGAAGGGGATTACTTCAGCGAAGGTAAGCTGCGTGATTGCGAGGGAAATGAGATTCCGGTGGTGGAGGTAGAGCATGGGCATACAGAGCTGCGGGCGGTGCATGCGAAAAACAGTGAGCATGTCTGACGGCGGTACCCGGTAAACAGGCAGGTAGATCAAAAGATCGCAGCCTGCGGCAGTTTCTACAGGCATTCGTGTGCGATGCGATCCCCGTAGGAACTGCCGCAGGCTGCGATCTTTTGATTTTGCTAATCGCTTAACTTTCTATAGCCGCTCAGCTTCTCCATCAGCATTCCAGCAGCTTCCAGTTGTTTGCGTTCTTTATCCGAAAGGCAGGCTTGCACCGCGTTGCCGAGCCATTCATCACGCCGATCTCGGCTTGCCTGCAATACCAACCTGCCTTTTTCGGACAGCCCTATCCATGTGCGGCGAAGATCACTGGTGTCTTGAGTGCGCGTAATCAACTCACGAGCGTCCAGGTCGCGCAGCAGAGAGGCCAGGTTCGACGACCGCATGTTTTCTGCTTCTGCAATTTTCGAAGGCGTCGCCGTCCCGTCCATTTGGTCAATTGCACTCAAGACCAACATCTGCGACCACGTTTCAGGGTGATTTTGTGCTTCCTGACGCAGACGTTTGCTTAGTCGAGTCGCTCGTTCACGAAACAACGAAATATCCATACGGCTATACCTATAATAAAATAGCTATGTAATTATAGCTAAATGCGGCCTGCAACGGTATTCACTCTCAGACTCGGCCGGAAAAAATCATGACGGGGATTAAGATGCCTAATGACCAGCCGAGATTCGAGCGGATTCTTCTCACCAATGATGACGGTATTGATGCTCCGGGGCTCAAGGTTTTGGAGCGCATTGCGTCTCAAATGGCACGGGAGGTTTGGGTTGTAGCGCCGTTACTCGATCAAAGCGGGACTTCTCACTCGCTTAGTCTTCACACTCCCTTGCGGCTGAGCTTTCATGGCGCCAGACGCTTTGCAGTCACCGGGACGCCGGGGGATTGTGTGGCAATGGCACTAGGGCACCTGCTCAATCACGACAGTCCTGATCTGATTTTGTCAGGAGTAAATAGAGGCGCGAACTTGGGAGTCGAAACAGTTTTCTCGGGCACGGTTGGGGCAGCCATGACGGGGTTGCTGTTTGGGATTCCATCTATCGCGTTGAGCCAGTCGTTTACCGACAGGAGTGCTGTGCCTTGGGAAAACGCGCTCAATCATGCGCCGCAAGTCATCGCCCAGCTCATGGACATGGACTGGCCGAAGGATGTTTGCTTGAACATCAATTTCCCCAGCTGCGCCTTGGCCGCCGTGCTTCCATTGAAACTGACACGCCAAGGATTCGGGCGTTTGAGCGGTGTATCGGTACGCACAGAAAATGATCCTCGTGGTCTTCAGTATCACTGGCTGAGCCTGGATAGGCACACACAAGCCGATACAGCGGGTACTGAAACGGCCGAGCTTCTTGCTGGGCACATTACCGTGACACCGCTGCAATTTGAGCGGACATATGACAAGGCATTTGTATCGCTTGGGCAACAGAATCGAGACTCGCTCGTGGATTAGCACGGCTTAGTGTCTACTTATTGCGAGCATCTGAGGTCTTACAGTGCCTTTGAGACAATACGAGTATTTGAGTCGTCTCGCTGCCAACCGCCGCCCAATGCTTTGAACGTGGCCACTGCAGCGCGAGCCGATTCAGTTTGTGCCTGGGCTCTACCATCTGATGCCGCTAGGAGATGTTCATCGGCATCCAGTACTTCGATCAGGCTGACCACGCCTTTTTCATAGGCGGCAAACGACGTCGCTCTGGCTTTCGCATACGCCGACTCGCCCTGGGCGAGTTTTGTCGATTGTTGCTCGCGGTTGATCAGCGCCGAAAAAGCGCTTTCGACATCTTCGCAGGCCCGCAGAACAGACTGGCGGTAAGCGGCCAAGGCTTCGGCTTCTTGGCCTTTCGCCAAATCAATTTGAGCGTTGATGCGGCCAAAATCGAACAGCCTCCAGCGTAATCCCAGTGCCGCCGAAGCCTGGCTGGCGCCGTTGCTGAACAGGTTTGCGCTGGAGACCGATGTAGCGCTGCCGAGCAGCGCAGCCACAGACAGTTTGGGGTAGTATTCGGACATGGCTTCGCCGATGCGCGCGCTGGATGCCGCAAGACGGCGCTCGGCAACGATCAAGTCTGGACGCCGACGCAGCAGATCGGCCGGAGCACCCATGTCCGTGAGGCCTGGCACATCAGGGATAGGCGCTGGTTTGGTCAACTGCGCGCTATAAGTGCCCGGTGCCTTGCCCAGCATGACATCCAGCGCGTTCATTGCCGCGTCAAGGCCGGCTTGCAGTACCGGCACGGTTGCCTGCGCTTGATTCAGCGCTCCTTGGGTCTGGTTCAACTGCAGTTCAGCTGCCAGTCCTTTTGCGTAGAGGTGTTCGATGGTGGTGAGCAGTTGTTGTCGCGTGTCTACTTGATGCCGGGCAATTTCCAGGCGTGCTTGAAGGCCTCGGATGCTGATGTAAAGATCGGCTGTCTGCGCGATCACTGCCAAGCGTGTGGCAATCGCTCCGGCTTGCGAGGCCTGATAATCGGCGAAGGCGGCTTCTTTACCTCGGCGCAACCCGCCAAATACATCCAGCTCCCAGCCGGCATTTAGATTCGCTTCATAGGCATTGCCGTAGCGATTATAGGACGGGTCTGAATTCAGCACTTGGCCCAACGGAGTCTCCAATGACTGACGGGCTCGGGCCGCTTGAGCGCTGACGGTAGCCGACGGCAGGAGGGCTGCGTTAGCTGCGCCCAAACCGGCGCGAGCCTGCTCGATCCTTGCGCTTGCCTGGGCTAAATCGAGGTTCTGTTCAAGTGCTCGATTGATCAGCTGACTGAGTATTGGGTCATTAAATGCGTTCCACCAAGCGGCGAGATCGGCGTTTGCGGCGGCCACTTGTCGTGTCCTGGACGTTTGAGCCGAGAAATGCTCGGGCAATTCCACACTGGGTTCTGAGTAGTCGGGGCCCACTGCGCAACCTGCAACCACACCCAAACACAGTAAGACGGCGAAACGAGGAGAAGGGTGCATGCGATACCTGCGAAAGGGGCGATTTGTGACGATATTACAATTTGGTCACAAGTTGTCAACCACCTTTGGGATGAGTAAGCTGCTCGCATGAATCAGCCATCAGTTTCTTCGCCCAGCGCCCGTGGCCCAGCCGATCACGACATTCGAGACCAGATTGTCGCGGCGGCCAACGAACATTTCAGTCAGTACGGTTATGGCAAAACAACGGTTTCTGACCTAGCCAAGGCCATCGGCTTTTCCAAGGCTTACATCTACAAATTCTTTGAATCCAAGCAGGCGATTGGTAACGCTATCTGTACAAATTGCCTGACGGAAATCGTTGCAGCCGTGGAGCAGGCCATCAATGCAGACGGCATCTCGCAGACTGAACGTTTTCGGCGATTGGTCAAAACCCTGATCGCTACAGGTGTGAGCCTGTTCTTTAACGACCGTAAACTCTATGACATCGCGGCGTTCTCCGCATCGGAGCGCTGGCCGAGCTCGCAAGTCTATGACGCTCAGATCAAGAACTTCGTGCTGCAAATCGTGCGTGAGGGGCGAGAACTCGGCGAGTTTGAACGCAAGACACCGCTGGACGAGACGGTTGAGGCGATTCATCTCGCTCTGCGGCCCTTCATCAATCCTCTGCTATTGCAGTACAACCTCGATTTTGTTGAAGAAGCCCCTTCGCTCATCTCCAATCTTGTTCTGCGCAGCCTGATGCCTTAAACCTCTGCTGACGGATGCGCTACGCATCCGTATCAGCGTGTGCGCCTGAAAAAACTGGATATCAAGCTTCTCTGCTTTGCTCTGATGAAGTGGGCGATGTTTATTCGTCTTGACTGTGACCATTGACAGAAATGGTCACTTGAATAAACATGATGCATCCGCTACCGAGAGGTCTTTATGATCCAGCGCCACCGCATGCCACTCATTTTCATTGTCTTGTTGCCGTTTGCCTTAGCGGCCTGCAACGGGGCCACGCCTGCCGATCCTCGCCTTCAAGTGCCCTTGGTGCGCATCGGCGTGGTTCAACCCTCCGCGCCTGCGGCACGGGTATTCACCGGTATCGTCGCGGCTCGAGTTCAGAGCGATCTCGGTTTTCGGGTACCAGGGAAGGTCTTGGAGCGTTTGGTGGATGCTGGACAGAGTGTCAAGCGCGGGCAGCCCCTTATGCGAATCGATGCCAACGACCTGACGCTGACCGCGCGGGCACAGCAGGAAGCGGTACTGGCCGCCATGGCCCGCGCTCGGCAGGCCTCCGATGATGAGCGTCGCTACCGTGATCTGGTGTCCGTCGGAGCGGTATCCGCTTCAGCTTACGCAGGGTTCAAAGCGGCGGCCGACTCGGCGAAAGCTCAGCTAAACGCTGCCCAGGCCCAGGCTGATGTGGCGAAAAACGCGACCGGTTATTCGACGTTACTGGCTGATGCTGACGGAGTGGTAGTGGACACCTTGGCTGAGCCGGGGCAGGTGGTTGGCGCAGGGCAGGTGGTGGTGCGTGTTGCCCACTCAGGGCAACGCGAGGCGGTGATCCAGTTGCCCGAGACGTTACGTCCTGCGCTAGGCTCGGCGGCGACGGTTGAGCTATACGGCCAGCACCAGACTGCAGGTAAAGCGCGTTTACGCCAGTTGTCCGACTCTGCCGACCGACAGACCCGAACGTTTGAAGCGCGTTATGTGCTGGAGGGGGCGCTCTCCAACGCGACTCTGGGTTCGACGATCTCAGTAGTTATCGCTGACACGGATGTTGCTGATGCCAAGGAATTACAGGTGCCCATTGGGGCCCTCTACGACGCCGGTAAAGGCCCGGGAGTCTGGGTGGTTGGCGGGGAACCGGAGCAGGTGGCATGGCGCCCGATCAAGGTTCGCAGCCTGAATAATGAGGCCAGCATGCGCGTGACGGGTGATCTGCAGGTGGGTGATCGTGTTGTCGCATTGGGTGCTCACTTGCTGCGTGAGGGAGAGAAGGTCAGGACTGAGCTCGCCGATGCTCCGCAAAATTCAGTGGTTGAGGTAAGTCGATGAGCGGTTTCAATCTTTCGGCGCTGGCCGTACGCGAGCGCTCAATCACCCTGTTTTTGATCCTGCTGATTTCTGTGGGTGGGTTGTACGCCTTCTTTAAACTGGGGCGTGCGGAAGACCCCGCATTCACCATTAAACAAATGACGGTGGTCACCGCCTGGCCTGGGGCGACGGCCCAGGAGATGCAAGACCAGGTGGTAGAAAAGCTGGAAAAACGCATGCAGGAACTGCGTTGGTACGATAGGAGCGAGACCTTTACCCGGCCCGGCTTGGCATTCACCACGGTTTATCTGCTCGATAGCACGCCACCCTCAGCCGTCCAGGAGGAGTTTTACCAGGCGCGCAAGAAAATCCTGGATGAGCAGAAGGGGTTGCCATCCGGGGTGATCGGCCCGATGGTCAATGATGAGTATTCCGATGTCACCTTCGCGCTCTATGCGCTCAAGGCCAAGGGTGAGCCGCAACGTCTGTTGGTGCGCGAAGCCGAGAGCTTGCGCCAGCGTTTGCTGCATGTGGCGGGTGTGAAGAAGGTCAACATCATCGGCGAACAGGCCGAGCGTATTTTTGTCGAGTTGTCCTACGAGCGTTTGGCGACACTGGGCATTTCTGCACGAGACATATTCAGTGCGTTGAACACGCAAAACATGATAACCCCGGCCGGTTCGGTAGAAGCGAAGGGGCCACAGGTTTTCATCCGCCTGGATGGCGCGTTTGATGACCTGCAGAAGATTCGTAATACCCCACTGACGGTGCAGGGCAGAACCCTCAAGTTGTCCGATGTGGCTGAGGTCAAGCGCGGTTATGAGGATCCCGCGACGTTCCTGGTACGCAACAATGGCGAGCCCGCATTGGTGCTCGGCGTGGTCATGCGCGATGGCTGGAACGGTCTGGACCTGGGGAAGTCGCTGGAGGCTGAGGCGACAGCGATCAACGAGCAGATGCCTTTGGGCATGAGCCTGACCAAGGTCACGGATCAGGCGGTGAATATTGGCGCCTCCGTCAATGAGTTCATGGTGAAGTTTTTTGCTGCCTTGGGCGTGGTGCTGCTGGTGTGTTTTCTCAGCATGGGCTGGCGTGTTGGCGTTGTGGTTGCCGCGGCGGTGCCGCTGACCCTGGCGGCCGTGTTCATTGTCATGGCGGCCACGGGCAAGGACTTCGATCGAATTACCCTGGGCTCGTTGATTCTGGCGCTGGGGCTGCTGGTGGACGATGCAATCATTGCCATTGAGATGATGGTGGTGAAGATGGAGGAGGGCTACGACCGAATCAAGGCCTCCGCTTATGCCTGGAGCCACACGGCCGCGCCGATGTTGTCGGGGACGTTGGTGACGGCGATCGGCTTTATGCCCAACGGTTTTGCCAAGTCGACCGCGGGTGAGTACACCGCGAACATGTTCTGGATCGTTGGCATTGCGCTGATCACTTCCTGGGTGGTGGCCGTGGTGTTTACACCTTACCTGGGCGTCAAACTGCTGCCGCAGATCAAGGTGCCTGAAGGCGGGCATACGGCGATTTACGGTACGCCGAACTACCAGCGTTTCAGGCGCCTGCTGGGCAGTGTTATCCGCCGCAAAGGCCTGGTGGCGACATCCGTCGTTGGCTTGTTTGTTGTTGCGATTCTGGGCATGGGCGTGGTCAACAAGCAGTTCTTTCCAACGTCCGACCGACCTGAGGTGCTGGTTGAGGTGCAGATGCCTTACGGCACCTCTATCGAACAGACTGATGTGGCGGCGGCCAAGGTCGAGGCGTGGTTGGCTCAGCAGCCGGAGGCCAAGATCGTCACCGCTTACATTGGCCAGGGCGCGCCGCGCTTCTACTTGGCGATGGCCCCTGAACTACCCGATCCATCCTTCGCAAAAATCGTCGTCCTGACCGCGAATCAGCAAGAGCGTGAGGCGCTCAAGCTCCGCCTCAGACAAGCCGCGGCCGATGGCTTGGCGCCTGAAGCTCGGGTGCGGGTAACGCAGTTGGTATTTGGTCCTTATTCACCGTATCCGGTGGCCTTCCGGGTGATGGGCGCCGACCCCGCGGTGTTACGAGATATCGCCGCGCAGGTGCGTGCGGTCATGACCGCCAGCCCCCTGATGAGGACCGTCAACACCGACTTGGGCGAGCGCACACCGGCACTTCATCTCACGCTGGATCAGGATCGCCTGCAAGCATTCGGCTTGACCTCGAGCGATGTCGCGCAACAGTTGCAATTCCTGCTCACGGGGGTGCCTGTCACCGAGGTGCGTGAGGACATTCGTGCGGTTCAGGTGGTCGCTCGCTCGGCGGGAGAGACGCGTCTGGATCCGTCGAAAATTGCCGCCTTCACGCTGACCGGCGCCCAAGGGCAGCGCGTGTCGCTGTCCCAGGTAGGGGCGGTAGATGTGCGCATGGAAGAGCCCATCCTGCGACGTCGTGATCGGACGCCGACCATCACCGTGCGCGGTGACGTGGCTGAAGGTCTTCAGCCTCCCGATGTCTCCAACGCCTTGATAACGCAGTTGCAGCCCATCATCGAAAAACTGCCTGCGGGCTACCGCATTGAGTTTGCCGGCGCGATCGAGGAGTCGGGTAAAGCAAACAAGGCATTGCTGCCGTTGTTCCCGATCATGATTGCGCTGATGTTGCTGACCATCATCATTCAGGTGCGCTCGATGTCGGCAATGATGATGGTGTTCGCCACCGCGCCTTTGGGTCTGATTGGTGTGGTGCCAATTCTGCTGCTGTTCCAGCAACCGTTCGGGATCAATGCCTTGGTGGGATTGATTGCCTTGTCAGGGATTCTGATGCGCAACACGCTGATCCTCATCGGCCAGATTCACTCCAATAAGCAAGCCGGCCTGTCGCCTTACAACGCCGTGGTCGAAGCCACCGTGCAGCGCGCGAGGCCCGTGATTCTCACGGCGTTGGCGGCGATGCTAGCGTTCATTCCTCTGACCCATTCGGTGTTCTGGGGAACGCTGGCCTACACCCTGATTGGCGGTACGTTTGCCGGCACCGTGCTGACCCTGGTGTTCCTGCCAGCGATGTACGCCCTCTGGTTCAAGATCAAGCCTGAGCCCGCGCATGAGCTTGCAGCGAACACTCATGTTGCTTGATATCGGTGCAGTTCATTCCCTGGGCTGCGGCACGATCATCTGCATCGCTGTTGCTGGTGACTTTGGTGTTGTCATGCCGTCCCAGGCTCTACCCTTAAAACGGCTGGCATTCACCGGAATCCGACGGAACGCCAAAACGAAAAAACCCGCCATAAGGCGGGTTTTTCGGGGGTTTCAGAGATTTTGAAAGCCTTCTCTGGAACCTTGTCTGGCTCCACGACCTGGACTCGAATGCAAAATTAAGTACCTGTTTTACAATAAATTAATGCTGATTTCTAAAGTCTCTATCCCTACGATTATCCTAATCAAGACAGTATTTTATGCGAGTTCTTTCAGTACCTCATGAGCACGGCAACGGCAACGGCAACGGCAACGGGAGAATGCAGAGCTGAGAAACGGCTGACTGCTTGTGGCCGATTCCAGAGGGTGGTTCATAGGTGCGCAACCTGAGCGCTGTCTTATGAAGAAGTACTAATTTATGATGCCGCATTGATAAATTTGGAAACGGCATCATGAGTACACGTTCCGACCTCCTGACCAGCGCTGAGATTCTGTTGCGTACCAAGGGCTACGCAGCCTTCAGCTATGCCGATCTGGCGGAAGACATCGGTATCAAGAAGGCGAGTATTCACCACCACTTTCCCACCAAAGAAAGTCTGGCGATTGCCATCGTTGAGAGTTATCTGTTCCGGTTCAAGAATCAGCTGGAATGCATCAATGATGAAAATACCGGCATTATTGATCGGCTCAATGCCTTCGCCTTGATGTTCGCACAAAGCAGTAAAAACGCGATGCTTCCGCTCTGCGGCGCTCTGGCGGCGGAATTGCTGGCTTTGCCTGAAAGCCTAAAGGAATTGACGCGGGATTTTTTCGAAATCCATCTCAATTGGCTTCAGGCCAATATCGCACTGGGCCAAGCGGCAGGGGAACTCAAAGCTGAGCTGGACGGCGTGAAGGTTGCCAGGTTCATCTTGAATACGTTGGAAGGTGGCAGCTTTGTATCTTGGGCGCTGAGCGACAATTACGAACAGTCTTCTGGATTTGATTTCATTTTAGATGGACTTCGGGTTACCGAAACACATCACTGAGGTTCGATCAGCTTTATTCTGCGTCATAAATCGACCGATTCTGCCCCCGCTGGCTCGGTCCGTTTTCCCGCCTCGTAAGTGGTTTCAGCCGCTTAGCTCACACTCTCTGAATTCTTTTTGCGCGCACTCAATCTGACGAGCGTACGTCTAGTCTCGCATTTGGGTTGCGGATACCTACCCTTGTCTACACTTTCGGTGTGTGATCAGAAGTACAAGATTAAGTAGAAATTACTGCATTTTTATCGGAGTTATCCCTATTCAGGAAAACTCTGTCGAAGCTGGTTTTTTTTGGCGATTGGTTATAAGGAGAATAATCTATTGATCGACAACCTACTAGTTGGTAGGCTTGTTTCTCTTCCGGGCCAAACGCCCGGTCCATCCGAAGAGGAACGAACACATGAGCAACAACCTGAATGGTATCGATGTCGCCGCACTCCAGCAGTTTGCCCAAGGCGTTGCTGAGGATGCGACCAAGCGCCACGCGAGCTTCAACGTCAAGACTCAGTGGAAAGGCCAGACTCGCTCTGTGGCCAAAGTCAATCGCTACAGTCTGGCCGGTGAAACCTATTCGCGGGATTTCGAAATCGTCGCCGATGAGCCTAATGAATTGCTGGGCCAAAACACTGCGCCTAACCCTCAAGAGCTGCTGATGGCCGCTCTCAACGCCTGCATGTCGGTCGGTTATGCCGCCAACGCCGCGATGATGGGTATCAAGATTCACAGCCTGGAAATCGAAACGGACGGCACCCTCGACCTGCAAGGCTTCCTGGGCCTCGACGAGAGCGTCAACCCAGGTTACGACGAAGTGAGTGTGGTGATTCGACTGCACACCGACGCCTCCCGTGAGCGCGTTGAAGAACTGCACAAAGTGGTGCTCAAAACCTCGGTCAACTACGCCAACTTCTCGAAAGCCATCCGCATGGTGCCAACCCTCGAAGTGCGTGAGGGCTGATTCGCTCGTTTCAAAGACATTCAAACCTTGCGTGCACCAGCAGGCAGCCAGCCGCCTTGGTGCCGACCCTAATTAGTTCTGGATAACCGGAGTCTGCAATGAACGATTTTTTCAAAGGTAAAAAACTGCTAGTTGTCGGTGGCACCAGTGGCATGGGCTTGGAAACGGCCCGCATGGTGCTCAAGGCAGGCGGCAGCGTGGTGCTCACCGGCAGCAAGCAAGACAAGGCCGATGCGGTGCGTAACGAGCTGAGCCCGCTGGGCCCTGTGTCGGTGATCGTCGCCAACCTGATGACTGAAGAAGGCATGAATTTTGTTCGCAAGGAAATCAATGCCAACCATAGCGATATCAGCCTGATGGTGAACTCCGCCGGGATCTTTATTCCCAAGCCGTTCACCGAGCACGATGAGGCCGAGTACGACATGTACCTGTCTCTGAACCGTGCGACCTTCTTCATCACCCAGGCAGTGGTCAAGAACATGCTGGCTGCCAAGCGCGAAGGGGCAATTGTCAATGTTGGCTCCATCGGTGCGCAGGCCGCATTGGCAGGTTCACCGGCCTCTGCCTACTCCATGGCAAAGGCAGGTCTGCATGCGCTGACACGCAACCTGGCAATTGAATTGGCTCACTCGGGTATTCGGGTCAACGCCGTCTCACCAGGGATCGTTCACACCTCGATCTATGAAGGGTTCATGGACAAAGAGGCGATCCCGGAAGCGATGAAATCGCTGAACGATTTCCACCCCCTGGGACGAGTCGGCGTTCCCGAAGACGTCGCCAACACCATCCTGTTCCTGCTGTCGGACAAGACGTCCTGGGTGACCGGCGCAATCTGGGACGTGGATGCTGGAATTATGGCTGTTAGGGCCTGACCACAGTGGCGAGCGCGGCCTGATGAAAGCTCCCATCGCGGGAGCTTTCACGCCTTCACTCAGTACAAGTGAAAGAAGGCTGAATGCTGGCTGCAGGAGTCTTCAATGTCGATCACGACAAAAGCAGCGCTATTGAGAGCCGCGGAAACCCAAATGCGCTCCAAGGGCTATTCCGCGTTCAGTTATGCCGATCTTGCGGCGCAGATCGGGATTAAAAAAGCCAGTATTCACCATCACTTCCCGACCAAGGAAAACCTGGGCGCGGAGCTGATCAAGGACTACATCAAACGCTTCGATGCGACCCTCAGTTCGATCGAAGAAATGCATGTCGATCCGTTGCTGCGGCTTCGTGGTTTTGCCCGGCTTTTCATCATTAGCGCCAACGAGGGGCTGCTGCCCTTGTGTGGTGCCCTGGCGGCAGAAATGGCGGCACTGCCGCTGTCGCTGCAAGGGCTCACTCGGGCGTTCTTTGAAACCCAGCTCGATTGGCTTCAGGCCACCCTCAATGCAGGGGTCCGGCAGCGCAACTGGTCGCTGGACAAACCCGTTGAGACCTACGCGTTCATGCTGCTGAGCAGCCTGGAGGGCGCGAGTCTTATCGATTGGACATTGGGCCGATCAACCGACCCGTTGGCAGGCTTCGATCATTTGCTTGAAACGCTGGTAGCGCGGTCTTGATTTCTTTGAGTACAGGACGAGTCATGCAAACTTCTTCGAAAAAATATGCAGTGGATATCTGGTCTGATTTTGTTTGCCCTTGGTGCTGGATAGCCAAGCGTCGATTCGAGCAGGCGCTCGATAAATTTGCTGAAAAAGACAATGTACAAATCAACGTCAGGGCCTATCGTCTGGCGGCGAATCACGCACCAGAGCCTATGATCGCGGCCCTTAAACGCAAGCTCGGCAATCCTGATTCCGCTGTCGCGATGATGAACACCGTCAGTAAATATGGCCGGGCCGATGGGCTTGATTATCGCTTTGACAGCATGCTGTTTGGCGATACCGCAGATGCCCATGTACTGGTCAAGGCGGTTGCGGACGAAGTCGTTAAAAAACGCTTGGTCGAGGCGCTGTATGAGCAAAGCACCTCCCATGGTCAGTCGCTGTTTGATCGCGGCAGCCTGGAGGCCATAGCCAAGGCCGCAGGTGTTTCGGACGCGTTAATCCAATGGGCGTGGTCATCCGTTGAATTGCGCGAAGAGATGGAGGAAGACGAACATATCGCCGCGCAACTAGGTTCGGGCGTGCCTTTGTTTGTATTCGATAATGCCTTCTCATTGTCCGGTGCTCAGCCTGAGGCTGCTTTTCTTGAAGCGCTGAACAAGATGCAGGAGAAGTCGAAAGTCGAAGATGACGCATTCAGCAGTCAAGTCTGCGGCATAGATGGCTGCAAAATTTGATCAGCAGAAGCGGTGCGGCACTGGGTTGTGCCGCCCTTCATCCATGTTGAGAGCGAGATCCAAATGAGCCGTATCGTTGAGTTGAGTGCTCAGCAGTTCGCCCGCTTTGTGGCCAAAGGCAGCAGCGTCGTGCTGTTTTCTGCGTCCTGGTGCAAGCCTTGTCACGAGATGAAGCCGGTCTTTCATGCTTTGGAAGAAAAGCTTCACTCCCTGGCGGCTTTTGCAAAGATTGATGTGGCGGTGTCTCCGACGATCGCGCAAATGTATGGTATCCGGGCGGTGCCATCCTTGGCGGTGTTCCATGAGGGGCGGCTGCTGCGGGTCATGCCCGGATCCCGTTCAGTTGGAACAATGAAAAAAGCCATTCTTGCGGAGTTGGAAGAGGCGATTTAACCGAACCTCCTCCATCAGCGGTCAGGCTGATCAGCCTGGCGTTCTTTTTCATCCCTCGGGTGTGGATTTGCCCCGGACCAGTTATCGATGGGATGAGCGCGGTCTTCGTTGAAGATTTCCGTTAACAGCGCGTTGGCCTGTTTGTAGGCGTCATACTTGAACTCGGTATCATCCACCGGCTGCGCGGCCATTTTTTCCAGCATCTCCAGGTTCAGGCGACGGAATCGATCCGCTCGTTCGCGGGCTTCGTAACGACCAATGCTAGAAGCTCTGCCTGTTCTAGGTGAGCGTAATGATCAGAATCATTGGGAGCATTCCACGACAAATCGCGAGTTCATTCAAAACGAAAAAACTCTCTGGTCGTTGGGCATGAAGATGCCCACCGACCAGAGAGTCGCTTTTTGGGGATGGAACCCTTATTTACCTACTTGCAGTTTCAATATGTCCTGCGCAGTCACGGGTTCGCCAGCGATTCCCCAATCTCCGCTTTTGACCTCTTCGAAGATGACCCAGGTGAGGGCGCGCATGTTTTCACCTTCTACAGACACCATGGCGTCCGTCACTTTCTGGATGACTTCGGCTTTCTGCTTGTCGGTAAAAACACCTT
Source organism: Pseudomonas lini (assembly GCF_964063345.1). Taxonomy (NCBI): domain Bacteria; kingdom Pseudomonadati; phylum Pseudomonadota; class Gammaproteobacteria; order Pseudomonadales; family Pseudomonadaceae; genus Pseudomonas; species Pseudomonas lini. The sequence goes on along the minus strand of NZ_OZ061318.1, from coordinate 905,658 downwards.
CAATGCCTTTGATGGTAACGAGAGGCATGGTGTGCTCCTTAACGTCTGAAGTGGACAGTGATGAAACAGCGAATAATCAGGCTTTGGCTGCAACGTATTCCGGGTAGTCGGTGTAACCCTTGGCAATGCGATCGCTGGCACCGTAGTAAGTCGCGCGATCACCCTCTGCCAGTGGCCAGCCGTTCTGCATGCGCTCCACCAAATCGGGGTTGGCGATGTAGGCCGTACCGAAGGCGATCAAGTCGAGTTCACCTTTAACCAGTTCCGACTCAGCGAGGGCTTGGTTAAACCCACCGGCGGCCATCAAGGTACCCTTGTAGGCTTCACGGAACGCGGCGCCGAACCCCGGCGGCGTTTCAGCGGCGACGATGGTCGGTTGGTAGTTCAGGTGGACGTAGGCCAGCTCGCGTTCATTAAGCGCTGCCGCCATGCTCATCCAGGTTTCTGCTTCACCTTCGTACACACCAAAGTCATACAGGCGGCCAAACGGCGAGAACCGTACGCCAATCTTCGAGCCGCCGATTTCGGCAGAAATCGCGTCAATGGTTTCCAGCAGAAAGCGCTGGCGATTGGCGATCGAGCCACCGTACTGGTCGGTACGGGTGTTCAAGGCGCTGCTGAGGAACTGATCGAACAGGAACCCGTTGGCAGCCATGATTTCGATACCGTCAAAACCGGCCTCCATCGCCATACGCGCAGACTTCACAAAGTCAGCGATGACACGTTTCACTTCTTCCGTTTCCAGCGCACGGGGCACGCTGGGTTGCACAGCGCCGGATTCGCCAGGCTCGATCCAGGCATACACCGTGGTATCGACCGCCGGCTGAGTACCCGAAGAAACCGGAACCATGCCATGCACCGAAATATGGGACATACGGCCAACGTGCCATAACTGCGCGAAGATCTTCCCGCCCTTGGCATGCACCGCGTCGGTGACCTGACGCCAGCCTGGCAAGTGTTCGTCGGCATAAATACCTGGGGTGTACAGGTAGCCACGGGCTTCGTCGGAAATCGGCAGGCCTTCGGTGATCAGCAGACCAGCAGAAGCACGCTGCGCGTAATACAGCGCGGTGAACTCGTTAGGGATGTTGTCTAGGGTCCGGGTGCGGGTCATGGGGGCCATAACGACCCGGTTTTTTAGCGCAGTACCGGACAGATCGTAAGGGGTGAGCAGCTTATTCATGATTAGTCTCGAAGTCGTTAACAGGTTGAAAGTCAGTGTTTGATTTACGACTTATCGAATGCGTCCAGCACATGTGTGCTGTACACCAACGCGGCACCGGCGTTCATGTTGATTGCCACGCCCAGTGCTTCGGCGACTTCTTCACTGGTGACGCCAAGTTTCTTGGCTTCGGCGGCGTGGAAGGCGATGCAACCGTCGCAGCGGGTGGTCACGGCCACGGCGAGCGAGATCAGTTCTCGGGTCTTCGCGTCCAGGTGATTGGTCTTGCCGCCGGCAGCGCCGAGCGCCGCCATGCCTTTCATCGTTTCCGGAGACAGGCCGTTTAGTTCTACCAAGCGAGTATTGATGTCTTTGCGGGTTTGCTTCCAATCTTGCATGGGATTCTCACAGGGATGGTGTTAATTACAGTTATCTAAAAACTTGCTAATAAACTACCATCCAGTTGGTAGGCATACAATGTGTTCGTGCTGATTTTCACTATCAACGCAATCGAAGGTATTGATGATTTGGTCCCGAACAATAGGAAAATCGCTTCATGGGGATGACGATTACTGAACTGTTGATTGTCAGCACCGCTTGCTGTCAGGCATCGTCGAGACGCTCACATACTGATCGCCGCGAAGCGCCGTCATGGTTCGATTCACACTGGACAACCGGTTTTGCGCGGTGGCGATGCCGATATCGCACTTATTCAACTTGCTGACGCAGATGTCCGGCGTAGTCCAACAAGGTCTGCCGATCAATTTGTCGCGCATCGTTAAACCCTGGTCCATCCTCCGAGCGACACCACCGAACAAACGCCTGCCAGCGATCACTGTGCGCCTGCACCGTGCCGTAATGCCCGCCGCCAAATAGATCGCGCAATGCCTGCGGCCCGGCATAACTCAGTTGCCGGCCATAGCCAAAATTGCGTCCATCTCGCCTGCCCACTGGTGCCATGATCGAACTTCTCTCGAAGCCAAACCTTTGAAACTTTCCCCACGTCATCCCGCCAAGGATGTTGAGTGTTATCAGGGATCAAGGCCCCTGCGACCTGTGAGGGGTGTCCACTAACGCGGGACTGGCGGCTCTTTACGACCGGGAGCTTGGGCATCTCATGATCTGGCCTCCTGAACACTTCCGAAGAAGTGGGCGGGTGGAGGCTGCGCTGGCTGACGAGACCAATGCCGCGAGATCCTGAGTCGGGTGAAGGCAGCGAGGCAATGACCGGGGCATACCTGACTGTCAGTCAGGTGCAGTCCATTCCGTGGGCTGCGGCACCATCATCTACATCGCTGTTGCTGGTGATTTCGGTGTTTGTCACGCCGATTGTCACGAGGGGAAATGCCGCAAAGCCTTGTACGAGGTGGGCTGCAGCAGTGGTAGGAGCGCCCGTCTCTTTCCGGGAGAAAGAGACGGGCGCAGGTTGGCGCAATGAAATGGCCACGCGGATAGGTTGCTGCAGGGCAGTTGGGTAGGGGGATGTATTTGCCGCAATGGCAATGATCTGAAGTGGGCATCCATCACTCGGTGAGTGATCGTGCGAGCCACCGGACGCAAATCGCACTTTGGGAGAACCACCACGGTGTGGCGTAGCCTTAAAGGTTCTGGCTACCTGGGTTGCTGTCAACGACAGCGCTTTGCCCGACCTTTTCTACGCCTGTGGAGAATTCGGGTCAAGGCTCGAATTGTTGGGAGTTCTGCGGCTGCGGATGAAATTATCCACCGATGGAAATCAGTGGTTTTCCGCAGACAATTGTGTGGGCTTTAGATTTTTTAAGTGAGGTCCATCCAAGCAGGGCGGCTTTGCAGCCCTGTTTGGATGGACCCGCGTGGACAAGCGGATCACTGAGATATGAGGACCGAGCGCTTACTCAGTTGCGCCACGTTTTGCTTTTAGGCGAGTGACATTCGCACCCGTCTGATTGGCGAATTCGCGTGGGCTGACATGCTTCTGCTGATTGGCCTCAAGGTAGCGACTCCACCAGTTCATGATCAGCCTGCGCTCCTCGATGAACTCGGCCTTGTGGATGTAGGCGGCGCGGACATTGTTGCGTTCCTTGTGGCTCATCTGCCGCTCGATGGCTGTGTCCGTCCACAAACCTGACTCGATCAGTGCGCTGCAGGCCATCGAACGAAACCCATGCCCACAGATCTCGGATTTGGTGTCGTACCCCATCTTCCGAAGCGCGCTGTTCACAGTGTTTTCGGACATTGGTTTCCAAGACTTGGTATCGCCTGCGAACACCAAGTCAAATTTGCCTGTGATTGCGTGGATCTGCTCGAGCAGGGCGATCGCTTGCGGAGATAAGGGTACAAGATGGATATCGCCTGCCATCTTCGTACCCCTTGTGGAAAAGGGTACGCCTTCCAACGCTGGTCGCGTGTCGGGTATTTCCCAAACGCCACGTTTGAGGTCGAACTCGCTCCAGCGGGCGAAGCGCAGCTCGCTGGAGCGTACAAACACGTGCGGCGACAGCAAGACCGTCAGCCGGGTAAGTGCGCGGCCTTTATAGGTGTCGATCCGTTCCTGCAATTCAGGCAAGCGCGATAAGGATAAGGCGGGGCGGTGGACGACCCGCGGGGCTTTGATCGAGCCTACGAGGTCGTAAGCAGGGTTTACGGTGATAAGCCGGAGGCGCTTTGCCTCGCGCATGATGCTCTGCAGGTAGTTTTGTACCCTTAAAGCAATGTCTATCGTTCCGCGCTTCTTAATCGCGTCCAGGGGCCGCATAAGGTCGTGGGTATCAAGGTCGACAATGGCACGGGCGCCGATCAGCGGGAAGAGGTGAGTTTTGAGGCGACTCATCACTGTCTTGGAATAGTCCGGTGCCCACTTGGCTGACATTTCCGTGTGCCAGCCGAGGGCAACGCTTTCAAAGGTGCGGCCTTTGATCAGAGCGTCCGTCTTGGCTTGGTTCTTGGCTCCTATAGGGTCAATGCCATCCGCCAGCATTCGCTTGACCTCCAAGCGCTTGCGGCGCGCATCCGCGAGGCCAACAATGGGGTAGTTGCCGAATGAGGTCAGTCCTTCCCGGCCATCAGGTTTGACGTATCTGAGACGCCAGCCTTTGCGGCCATTGGGTTGGACTAGAAGGTAAAGGCCGTCGCCGTCGAAAAGCTTGTAGGCGCGGTCTGTGGGCTTGGCCGAACGGCAAGCGGCGTCGGAGAGTGGAGCAGTAGTGCGCGACATAAGGGTACTCCCTTTTATCGAACTGACCTTTATCCCAAACTCTACCCTTAAAATGGCTGGTACCCACCGGAATCCGACAGAACGCCAAAACGAAAAAACCCGCCAGAAGGCGGGTTTTTCGGGGGTTTCAGAGATTTTGAAAGCCTTCTCTGGAACCTTGTCTGGCTCCACGACCTGGACTCGAACCAGGGACCCAGTGATTAACAGTCACTTGCTCTACCAACTGAGCTATCGCGGAATGGCGTCTATGTTACTGATTCAAAAAGAGAAGTCAAGCCTCTGTTGGAGGTTTGATGTTTTCATCGGATCAGAGGGAGGTTATCGGCCATTGGCGGTTACCAGAATCGCGGCAGAGGTCTACCATGGTCGCCCGGAAGTGGTGACACGCGCTGCCGGCCCTCAGCCGAAAAGGTATGCGCCATGAATCACCCAAGCCTCACACCTCAAAACATCGGGGTGTTCGCATGAGCATCGCTCAGATCAGCCTGCCCAAAGGCGTAGGCCCGCACGCCGAGAAACTGTTCGACGCAATCACTCAGGCCAGTACCGCTGACGAATTGAACCGCGCCGGCGGCAAGGCCGAAGGTTTTGTTTTGGGGCTGGAAAGCACCAAGGCGATCAAAAGCCAGGTGGCCGAGTCGCTTTATGTGGCCTATGACGACGCAGCCAGTCAGCGTGCAACCGAATTGGCTTAACCGCCGAAGGTAATGGTGCCGAGCATCAGCTTGGCGTACAGCATCGTGGCGGTCAGTTGCACCAGCCACAACGCCAGGCCGCCAAGAAACACGCCCGCAGCCACTTGCAGCACCAGGTTATTACCGCGTTTGGCCGAGGAGCGGGGCACAAAGTGGTCCAGCTCGTCGCGGTCGGCGCGTAGGTCATCGTTTTTCATGTGGGTTCTCAAGAATTCTCGGGTGTACTCATAACCTGTGGGAGCGGCGGTGCGGCGATCCGACTTGCTCGCGAAGGCGGCGGCACATCTAGCATCAACGTGACAGATAGACCGCTTTCGCGAGCAAGCCCGCTCCCACATTTTGATCTGCGTGCAGTCTAGAGCGACCGGTCGCCGAACTGGGAATTATCAAAGACAAATAAAAAACGGGAAGCCACATGGCTTCCCGTTTTCAATCACGCAACGACTCAGATCACCTGAACGATGGCCTTGGTCACGGCGTCGATGTTGCTCTGGTTCAGCGCGGCAACGCAGATGCGGCCGGTGTCCAGGGCGTAGATGCCGAACTCGTTGCGCAGACGGGTCACTTGCTCAACCGTCAGGCCGGAGTAGGAGAACATGCCGCGCTGGCGACCGACGAAGCTGAAATCGCGCTGTGGAGCGTTTTTCGCCAGCAGGTCGACCATCTGGATGCGCATGCCGCGAATCCGCAGGCGCATTTCTGCCAGTTCTTCTTCCCACTGGGCGCGCAGTACCGGGCTGTTCAGCACGGCGGCGACGATGCTTGCACCGTGGGTCGGCGGGTTGGAGTAGTTGGTGCGGATCACGCGTTTGACTTGCGACAGCACGCGCGCGCTTTCTTCTTTCGATTCGCTGACGATCGACAGAGCGCCAACGCGCTCGCCGTACAGCGAGAAGGATTTGGAGAACGAGCTGGAAACGAAGAAGGTCAGGTCCGATTCGGCGAACAGGCGCACGGCAGCGGCGTCTTCATCGATGCCGTCGCCAAAGCCCTGGTAGGCCATGTCGAGGAACGGCACGTGACCTTTGGCCTTGACCACTTCCAGCACGTTTTTCCAGTCCGCCGGGCTCAGGTCCACGCCGGTCGGGTTGTGGCAGCAAGCGTGCAGCACAACGATGGAGCCGGACGGCAGGGCGTTCAGGTCTTCCAGCAAGCCAGTACGGTTAACGTCGTGGGTCGCGGCGTCGTAGTAGCGATAGTTCTGCACCGGGAAACCGGCGGTTTCGAACAGCGCGCGGTGGTTTTCCCAGCTCGGGTCGCTGATCGCCACGACGGCGTTCGGCAGCAGTTGCTTGAGGAAGTCGGCACCGATTTTCAGCGCACCGGTACCGCCGACGGCTTGGGTGGTGATAACCCGGCCAGCAGCGATCAACGGCGAATCATTGCCGAACAGCAGTTTCTGCACGGCCTGGTCGTAGGCGGCGATGCCGTCGATTGGCAAGTAACCACGGGAAACGTGTTGAGCGGCGCGAATCGTCTCGGCTTCGACAACGGCGCGCAGGAGTGGAATTCGCCCCTCCTCGTCGCAGTAAACACCGACCCCCAGGTTGACCTTGTTGGTACGGGTATCGGCATTAAATGCTTCGTTGAGGCCCAGGATTGGATCGCGTGGTGCCATTTCGACAGCGGAGAACAGGCTCATTATTGCGGCGGCTCTGAATGGAGTGTGGAGGGACGTGTCGCGCTCCAGCCGAATGCACTAGAGCGGTGCACAAACGGGGAGCTAGTATAGAGGCCATCAGTGATTGATGGCGACAGGCGATTCGGCTTTTACGGTAAGTTTTTCGAATTATTTTTCGATCGTTGACCGAGTGATGTCGTCAAAGGTTCTACCCGATGTAGGACGTTTGCCTTGAAAGCGATGGCAATCGGCTCCACATTGAGCACAATCCAGTTTTTTCCTCGGGCGACATCGGTCGTTTGCGGTCTTTTTCGTTGCTGTCCGGTTTGACCGAACAGCCGCGAATCCAGAGGTATTTATGTCTGAATTCCAGCTAGTCACCCGCTTCGAGCCCGCCGGCGATCAGCCGGAAGCCATCCGCCTGATGGTCGAGGGCATTGAGGCCGGGCTGGCGCACCAGACGTTGCTCGGTGTGACCGGCTCGGGCAAGACCTTCAGCATCGCCAACGTGATCGCCCAGATACAGCGCCCGACGCTGGTGCTGGCGCCCAACAAGACGCTGGCCGCGCAGTTGTATGGCGAATTCAAGGCGTTCTTCCCGAACAACGCCGTTGAATACTTCGTGTCCTATTACGATTACTACCAGCCCGAAGCCTATGTGCCGTCATCCGACACCTTCATCGAGAAGGATGCCTCGATCAACGACCATATCGAGCAGATGCGCCTGTCCGCGACCAAAGCGCTGCTGGAGCGCAAGGACGCGATCATCGTCACCACGGTGTCGTGCATCTACGGTCTGGGCAGTCCGGAAACCTATTTGAAGATGGTGTTGCACGTCGATCGCGGCGACAAGCTCGACCAGCGCGCGCTGCTGCGTCGCCTGGCCGACCTGCAATACACCCGCAACGACATGGACTTCGCCCGGGCGACCTTCCGGGTGCGCGGCGATGTGATTGATATCCACCCGGCGGAATCCGATTTCGAAGCGATCCGCATCGAGCTGTTCGATGACGAAGTGGAGAGCCTGTCCGCCTTCGACCCGCTGACCGGTGAGGTCATTCGCAAACTGCCGCGTTTCACCTTCTATCCGAAGAGCCACTACGTGACGCCGCGCGAAACCCTGCTGGAGGCCACCGAAGGGATCAAGATCGAATTGCAGGAGCGCCTGGAATACCTGCGCTCCAACAACAAACTGGTGGAAGCTCAGCGACTGGAGCAGCGCACCCGTTTCGACCTGGAGATGATCCTCGAGCTGGGCTACTGCAACGGCATCGAAAACTACTCGCGCTACCTGTCGGGCCGTGAGTCCGGCCAGGCGCCGCCCACTTTGTTCGACTATCTGCCGGCCGACGCCTTGCTGGTGATCGACGAATCCCACGTCAGCGTGCCGCAAGTCGGCGCCATGTATAAAGGTGACCGTTCCCGTAAAGAGACGCTGGTCGAATATGGTTTCCGTCTGCCGTCGGCGCTGGACAACCGGCCGATGCGTTTTGACGAGTTCGAAAACATCAGTCCCCAAACGATTTTTGTCTCGGCCACGCCGGGCAATTACGAGGCGGAGCACGCTGGCCGAGTGGTTGAGCAATTGGTGCGCCCGACCGGTCTGGTGGACCCGCAAATCGAAATCCGTCCGGCATTGACTCAGGTCGACGACTTGCTCTCGGAAATCACCAAGCGCGTCGCTCTGGAAGAGCGGGTGCTGGTGACCACGCTGACCAAGCGCATGTCCGAAGACTTGACCGATTACCTGGCCGACCACGGCGTGCGTGTGCGTTATCTGCACTCGGACATCGACACCGTGGAGCGGGTCGAAATTATCCGTGACTTGCGGCTCGGCGTCTTCGATGTGCTGGTGGGGATCAACCTTCTGCGTGAAGGCCTGGACATGCCGGAAGTCTCGCTGGTGGCGATTCTCGACGCCGACAAGGAAGGTTTCCTGCGTTCCGAGCGCTCGCTGATCCAGACCATCGGCCGGGCGGCGCGCAACCTCAATGGGCGGGCGATTCTGTATGCGGATCGCATCACCGGCTCCATGGAGCGGGCGATCGGCGAAACCGAGCGTCGTCGCGACAAGCAGATCGCCTTCAACCTGGCCAACGGCATCACGCCGAAGGGGGTGTTCAAGGACGTCGCCGACATCATGGAAGGCGCGGTCGTGCCAGGTTCGCGCAGCAAGAAGCGCAAAGGCATGGCCAAAGCCGCCGAGGAAAGTGCCAAGTACGAGGCGGAGCTGCGCTCGCCGAGCGAGATCAGCAAACGCATTCGTCAGTTGGAAGAAAAGATGTACCAGCTCGCCCGCGACCTGGAATTCGAAGCCGCGGCGCAGTTGCGCGACGAAATCGGCAAATTGCGGGAGCGGTTGATCGCGGTTTGAGATGTGCAATGAATGGGGCGGGCCTCATCGCGGGCAAGCCCGCTCCCACAGGGTCTGTAGGTGGTCACATATTGTGTGAATACCCTCAATCCTTGTGGGAGCGGGCTTGCCCGCGATGAGGCCCGCCGGAACACTACAAATATCAATTGCGCACTTCCCAAGCCTTCAGCCCTGCCTGCAACCTCCTGATAGATCCCCAATGCAATATTGGCTTATATGCCCTGCTGACTGGAGCCGGGCGGCTATCGCCTGTTACCATTCGCCTCTTGTTTGATCTTCGCTTTTTATTCTTTTCGAGACATGCCATGACCACCGTCCGCACTCGCATCGCGCCATCGCCTACCGGGGATCCCCACGTAGGTACCGCTTACATCGCTTTGTTCAACTACTGCTTTGCCAAGCAGCATGGCGGTGAGTTCATCCTGCGGATCGAAGATACCGACCAGCTGCGTTCGACCCGCGAGTCCGAACAGCAGATTTACGACGCCCTGCGCTGGTTGGGTATCGACTGGAGCGAAGGCCCGGACGTCGGCGGCCCGCACGGTCCTTACCGTCAGAGTGAGCGCGGCGATATCTATCAGAAGTACTGCCAGCAATTGGTCGACATGGGTCATGCCTTCCCGTGCTTCTGCACAGCCGAAGAATTGGACCAGATGCGCGCCGAGCAAATGGCTCGTGGCGAAACCCCGCGTTACGACGGTCGTGCGCTGTTGCTCTCTGCGGATGAAGTCGCGCGCCGCCTGGCCGCCGGCGAGCCACACGTCATCCGCATGAAAGTGCCGACCGAAGGCGTGTGCGTGGTGCCTGACATGCTCCGTGGCGACGTCGAGATCCCGTGGGATCGCATGGACATGCAAGTGCTGATGAAGACCGACGGCCTGCCGACGTACTTCCTGGCCAACGTGGTCGATGACCACCTGATGGGCATCACTCACGTCTTGCGTGGTGAAGAATGGCTGCCTTCGGCACCGAAACTGATCCTCTTGTACGAATACTTCGGCTGGGAACAACCGCAGCTGTGCTACATGCCGCTGCTGCGTAACCCGGACAAGAGCAAGCTGTCCAAGCGCAAGAACCCGACCTCGGTGACGTTCTACGAGCGCATGGGCTTCATGCCGGAAGCAATGCTCAACTACCTGGGCCGCATGGGCTGGTCGATGCCGGACGAGCGCGAGAAGTTCTCGCTGCAGGAAATGGTCGACAACTTCGACCTGCAGCGCGTTTCTCTCGGCGGGCCGATTTTCGACATCGAGAAGCTGTCGTGGCTCAACGGTCAATGGCTGCGTGACCTGCCAGTGGAAGAGTTTGCCGCTCGTCTGCAAAAGTGGGCACTGAACCCGGAATACATGATGAAGATCGCGCCGCATGTGCAGGGCCGGGTTGAAACCTTCAGCCAGGTCGCACCGCTGGCCGGTTTCTTCTTCGCCGGTGGTGTGAATCCGGACGCCAAACTGTTCGAATCCAAGAAGCTCTCGGGTGATCAGGTTCGTCAGTTGATGCAACTGATCCTGTGGAAGCTGGAAAGCCTGCGCCAGTGGGAGAAGGACAGCATTACTGCAACCATTCAGGCGGTGGTCGAATCGCTGGAGTTGAAGCTGCGTGACGCCATGCCGCTGATGTTCGCCGCGATCACAGGCCAGGCCAGCTCGGTATCGGTGCTCGACGCGATGGAGATCCTCGGTCCGGACCTGACCCGTTTCCGTCTGCGCCAGGCCATCGACCTGCTGGGCGGCGTGTCGAAGAAGGAAAACAAGGAGTGGGAAAAACTGTTGGGCAATATCGCCTGATTCCTCCTGTAGGAGCGAGGCTTGCCCGCGAAGAACGATGACGCGGTGTTGTGCCAGACCAGACGCCTTCGCGGGCAAGTTGGATCGCCGCACCGCTCGCTCCTACAGGGCCTGCACTCTCCCCGAAAACCCGAATTTACGGGGGGAGGGCGGTAAGTGATTGTTATGTGGGCAAAAAATTTTGGAAATTGTTAAAAATAAGTTTGACAGCCTTCCGATGCGCCATTAAGATTCGCCCCGTCCTCAGCGATGAGGGGCTATAGCTCAGCTGGGAGAGCGCTTGCATGGCATGCAAGAGGTCGACGGTTCGATCCCGTCTAGCTCCACCAATTTACACTTCAAGGTCTGGCCACACCGGCCTTGAAGCGATCAACACTCAGCGTTGATCAGTTGTATAGAAGGGTTTGCGTCCCCTTCGTCTAGTGGCCTAGGACACCGCCCTTTCACGGCGGTAACAGGGGTTCGAGTCCCCTAGGGGACGCCAGTTTTACAGAAGCGATGTTGCAAGATGTCGCTCCGCCGCGAGGCGAAAAATCCGGGGCTATAGCTCAGCTGGGAGAGCGCTTGCATGGCATGCAAGAGGTCGACGGTTCGATCCCGTCTAGCTCCACCAATTTTACAGTTCAAGGTCTGGCCACACCGGCCTTGAATCGATCAGCTCTCAGCACTGATCAGTTGTATAGAAGGGTTTGTGTCCCCTTCGTCTAGTGGCCTAGGACACCGCCCTTTCACGGCGGTAACAGGGGTTCGAGTCCCCTAGGGGACGCCACGATTACCCGCTCTGCGGGATTTTAAGGGTCATTCAATTATTGAATGGCCCTTTTGTTTGTCTAGCGTTTGGCCAACTCTCCTTTTTCCTCAAAACTTCTTCAGACCAGCGGTCACATCCACGACTTGCGGAAAATTATTATGAGAATAATATTCTAGTCGTAATATTCGGAGGCAACGATGAACGATAAAAAAGCTCAAACCCGCGAACGCATCCTCAAGGCTGCCAGTGCCGCTCTGATCCAGCGCGGCCCGGCCGAGCCGAGCGTGGGCGAAGTGATGGGCGCGGCAGGCCTGACGGTCGGCGGCTTCTACGCCCACTTCGAAAGCAAGGACGCATTGATGCTGGAAGCATTCAAGCAGCTGCTCAGCCATCGTCGTGCCTTGATCGCGGACATGGACGCCGAGTTGACCGGTGAAGAGCGTCGCGCGTTGGTCGCAGCGTTCTATCTGTCGCGTAAACACCGTGATTCCAGCGAGCAGGCGTGTCCGATTCCGGCGTCCGTCGGCGAGCTGGGCCGTCTGCCGGACGAATTTCGTGTGGCGTTGAATGAGCATGTTGAGTTGATGGTCGCGCAGTTGGCGGCCAGCCCGGAAGAGGCCAACAAAGCCTTGGCCGACTTGGCCTTGATGGTCGGTGGTTTGGCTCTGGCGCGGGCGCTGGGGCCAGGAGAGTTATCCGATCGTTTGCTGCGCGCCGCGAAGTCGGCGGTGTTATGACCTAAAGGCATCAGCCTGAGGAGATGGGCGATGAACACGTTGAGCTGGGTTCGTGGCGTTAATGGCACCTTGGGCTGGTTCGCACCGAAGCTGGTGGCGAGCAAGATGCGCCTGGCATTCATGACCCCGCGGCAATTGCTGCCGCGTGACTGGGAGTTGCCGCTGCTGGCGAAATCCGAACGAATCACCTTGCGCTTCGGCCTCTCCGCGCTGCGTTGGGGACAAGGGCCGGCGGTGTTGTTGATGCACGGCTGGGAGGGTCGGCCGACACAGTTTGCCTCGCTGATCACCGCGCTGGTCGATGCCGGTTACACCGTGGTTGCCCTGGACGGTCCGGCTCACGGTCGTTCGCCTGGTCGCGAGGCTAATGTGGTGCTGTTCGCTCGCGCCATGCTCGAAGCGGCCGCTGAGTTGCCGCCGCTGCAAGCAGTGATCGGTCACTCCATGGGCGGCGCCAGTGCCATGCTCGCGGTTCAGCTGGGCTTGCGCACCGAAACCCTGGTCTCGATCGCCGCCCCGGCGCGAATTCTCGGGGTACTGCGTGGGTTCGCACGCTATGTGCGCCTGCCGCCAAAAGCGCGTTCGGCGTTTATTCGCCAGGTCGAGAAAGACGTCGGCATGCGCGCCGCCGCGCTGGATGTTGCGCACTATCAGCTCGACATGCCGGGGTTGATCGTTCATGCCGAGGACGACAACTTTGTTCCAGTCAAGGAATCCCAATTGATCCACGAAGCCTGGTTCGATAGCCGTCTGTTGCGCCTGGAAGAGGGCGGTCATCAGCGGGTGCTCGCCGATCCGCGGGTGATTGACGGCGTTCTTTCGCTGCTGGCCGGTCGCAGTCTGCAATCGCGCCAATCGGCCTGAGCATCCGTTACACTGCCCCGGTCGAAATAATCTGACCGGGAGTGGGGCATGGGCTGGGATCGGGCAACGCCGTTTATCATTGATCTGGAAGTGGGCGCCGAGGACATCGACGGGCTGGGCCACGCGAACAACGCGGTGTACGTGACCTGGCTCGAACGCTGCGCCTGGCGCCACTCGCAACGGCTGGGCCTGGATCTGGTCGAGTACCGGCGGCTGGATCGGGCGATGGCAGTGGTGCGACACGAGATCGATTACCTGGCGGCAGCCTATGAGGGCGATGAGTTGCAGCTGGCGACCTGGATCGTCGATTGGGATCAGCGCCTGAAAATGACCCGACACTTCCAGTTGAAGCGCCCCAGCGACAACACGACGTTGCTGCGGGCACAGACCACTTTCGTGTGTATCGAACTGTCGACCGGCAAGCCCAAGCGCATGCCGGCGGAGTTTATCGAGGGCTACGGGCCTGCATTGCAAGTTCCAAGCTAACACGGTCCTGTGGCGAGGGAGCTTGCTCCCGTTAGAGTGCGCAGCACTCTCCATTGCAGGGGACCGCTTTGCGCTCCAGCGGGAGCAAGCTCCCTCGCCACAGAGGTATGCGCAAGTCTTTCATTAGATAATCCAGTAAACTGCCGCACGTTTTTCGTTGAGTGTGTTTTTCATGCAAATTGCTTTGGCGCCCATGGAGGGGTTGGTCGACAACATCCTGCGGGACGTGCTGACTCGTGTGGGCGGTATTGATTGGTGCGTGACCGAATTCATTCGGATCAACGATCAGCTGCTCACGCCTGCCTATTACCACAAGTTCGGCCCGGAACTGCTGACCGGCGCCCGAACCGCGTCCGGCGTTCCACTACGAGTGCAGTTGCTCGGCTCCGATCCGGTGTGCCTGGCGGAAAACGCCGCACTGGCCTGCGAGTTGGGTTCCGAAGTCATCGACCTGAACTTCGGCTGCCCGGCCAAGACCGTCAACAAATCCCGTGGCGGCGCGGTGCTGCTCAAAGAGCCTGAACTGCTCAACCAAATCGTCGAGCACGTCCGTCGTGCCGTACCCGCGCACATTCCGGTGACCGCCAAGATGCGCCTCGGCTTCGACAGCCCGGACGGTGCGCTGGTTTGCGCCACGGCTCTGGCCGAAGGCGGCGCGGCGCACATCGTGGTTCATGCGCGGACCAAGACCGATGGCTACAAGCCGCCAGCTCACTGGGAATGGATTCCTCGGGTGCAGGACGTGGTCAAGGTGCCGGTGTTTGCCAACGGCGATATCTGGAGCGTCGAGGACTGGCGTCGTTGCCGCGAGATCAGTGGTGTCGAAGACATCATGCTCGGTCGTGGTCTGGTATCGCGCCCGGATCTGGCCCGGCAAATCGCTGCCGCTCGCGCCGGTGAAGACGTTGTCGAGATGACTTGGGCCGAGTTGCTGCCGCTGATTCAGGACTTCTGGCTGCAAGCCAAGGCGCAGATGACGCCACGTCAATCGCCGGGTCGCTTGAAGCAATGGCTGGCGATGTTGACCCGCAATTATCCTGAAGCGGTAGAGCTGTTCACCGTCCTGCGTCGTGAGACCGAACTGGATAATGTCTCGCGTTTACTGGGTCTGCAGGTGTCTGAAGCGGCCTGAAGCTACTTTAAAAAAACAGAAAAAGAGCTCTTGAAAAGTAATCAGCGGTCCTTATCTAAGGATTACGCGATGCCGAATTCGGGTCGCGGAGACAAAAAAACTTGCTGATTATGTTCAGGAGATTTGAATCATGAGTACTGCATTTTCCCTGGCCCCACTGTTCCGTTCCTCGGTAGGTTTCGACCGTTTCAACGACCTGTTCGAAACCGCCCTGCGTAATGAGCCAGGCAGCACCTATCCACCCTACAACGTTGAAAAATACGGTGATGACCAATACCGCATTGTCGTAGCGGCCGCCGGTTTCCAGGAAGAAGACCTGGACCTGCAAGTGGAGAAAGGTGTGCTGACCATCAGTGGCGGCAAACGTGACGCGGACGAAAGCGTCACTTACCTGTACCAAGGCATCGCGCAGCGCGCCTTCAAACTGTCGTTCCGTCTGGCGGACCATATTGAAATCAAGGCCGCCGAACTGCGCAACGGTTTGTTGAGTATCGACCTGCTGCGCGTGATTCCGGAAGAAGCGAAAGCCAAACGCATCCCGATCAACGGGACGGAAAAACCGGCTCTGCAGCACTAAGTCAGAGCAACGAAAAGGGCGCCATCCACTGGCGCCCTTTTTTGTGCCTGTGTCCGACTCATTTGAGAAGTTTCTGAAACTCCTCCACCAACAGCGGCCGGCTGTGTAAATACCCTTGATACAAGTGGCAGCCCAGCCCCTGCAAAAACTCCAGCTGCTCCAGGGTTTCCACCCCTTCGGCGATGACTTCCAGCTCCAGGCTGCGGGCCATGGCGACGATGGCGCGAATGATTTCGGCATCGTTGGGATCGGTGGTGGCGTCGCGGATGAACGACTGGTCGATTTTCAGGGTGTCTACCGGCAGGCGCTTGAGGTAGGTCAGCGAGGAATAACCGGTACCGAAATCATCCATGGCGAAACTGACGCCGATTTTTTTCAGGCGCCGCATTTTGCTGATGGTATCGTCCAGATTCTGAATGACGATGCCTTCGGTGATTTCCAGTTTCAGCAGCGAGCAGGGCAGGCCGTGGCTGCCGAGGCTGTGTTCGATGCGTTCGACGAAATCGTTCTGACGGAATTGCCGGGGGCTGATGTTCACACACAGGCTGAAATTGAGCGGGTCGATCAGACCTTTGGCAGTCAGTTGTTTGAAGGCCTTGCAGGCTTCGTCGAGAATCCACGTGCCGACTTCCAGAATCAGCCCGCTGTCTTCCAGCACCTTGATGAACTCGGTGGGCGATTGCGCGCCCAGTTGTGGATGGTGCCAGCGCACCAGAGCCTCGGCGCCGGTTATGCGGTTGTCTCGAGCATCCACCTGAGGTTGGTATTGCACGCTGAACTCACCCCGGGAAAGGGCCAGGCGCAGGTCGGTTTCCATGCGCAGGCGTTCGCTGGCGGCCTTTTGCATGGTGTTGTGATACATCTGCGTGGTGTTGCGGCCCGAGTCTTTGGCGCGGTAAAGAGCGATATCGGCGCGTTTGAGCAGGTCGGTCGGGGTCGAGCCATGGTCGGGGATCAGCGCAATGCCGATGCTCGGCGTCACTTGCAGGCGCTGTCCATCGAGGAACATCGGTTCGGACAGCAGTTCGCGCAAGGTGTCCGCCAACTCCCGGACCTGAGCGCTGACGTCGCTGCGCGAACCTTCCAGGCCGCTGAGCAACACCACGAATTCGTCACCGCCCAGGCGTGCGACGGTGTCCTCCATGCGCACGCTGGCCTCAAGGCGCGCGGTGATGATCTGCAGCACCGTATCGCCCACCGGATGGCCGAGGGAATCGTTGATGTGCTTGAAGTGGTCGAGATCGAGGAACATCAGCGCGCCGCGCAGGTTGTGGCGTTTGAGCAGGGCGATCTGCTGGCTCAGACGATCCATCAATAGGGCGCGGTTGGGCAGGTTGGTCAGCGGGTCGTGATAGGCCAGGTGACGAATCTGCGCTTCGGCATTTTTCAGCAGGCTGACGTCCCGCGCGGTCAGCAGCAGGCACGCTGTTTCGTTGAGGGTGATCGGCTCCACCGAGACTTCGACCGTCAGCAACTCGCCGCGTTTGTTGCGCCCGAGCATTTCCTGATGGTGAACCCGGCCCTTGATCTGTAGTTCTGCCAGCAACGCCGAGCGTTGTTTTTCTTCGGCCCAGATACCGACCTGATACACCGTGCGGCCGATCACTTCATCGGCGCGGTAGCCGGTCAGGCGACAGAAACCGTCGTTAACCTCCAGGTAGCGTCCGGTATCGCGTTCGGTAATGGTGATGGCGTCGGGGCTTGAGTGGAAGGCCTTGGCGAACTTCTCCTCGCTGGCCTTGAGCGCCGCTTCCGAACGTTGCTGCTGGGTGATGTCGCGCAGGGTGGTGACGATGCACGGCTGGTCGCCGACGCTGATCTGTCGGCTCGATATCACGCAGGTCAGGGACTGCCCGTCCTTGTGCTGAACGATGATCGCCACATTGTTCAGGCCCTGTTCGCGGATGACCCGCTCGATCCGTTGCAGGCTTTTCGCCGAAGCGTCCCACAGGCCGATTTCGTCGGCGCTGCGGCCAATCACGTCGACGGTGTTCCAGCCGAATGTCTGAGTGAAACTGGAATTGATCTCGATGAAATGGCCGGTGTCCTGGCGGGTGACGCAAATCGGGTCCGGGCTGACCTGAAACAAGGTGGCGAATTTCTCTTCCGACGCCACCAGTTGCTGTTCGCGTTCCACCTGATCGGTGATGTCCAGCAGTGTGCCAGCCATGCGCAGCGGGTTGCCGTGGTCGTCGCGATAAAGTCTGGCGCGACTTTCCAGGTAGCGCGAACTGCCGTCCTGCAGCTGCACCCGGTACGTCAGTTGATAATTGCCGGCCGGGCCTTCGCGCAAGCTGCGGTAGGCGTCGCGCATGGTGTCGCGTTCTTCGCCGGGCACGCCTTCGAAAAACGCGTCGAAGGATTCATGGAAGGGTTTGGGGTCCAGCCCATGCAACTGGGCGGCTCGCGCCGAGCCGTAAAGCATGCCGCTGGGAATGTGCCAGTCCCAGGTGCCGAGTTGCGCCGAATCCAGGGCCAGGTCGAGGCGTTCCTGGCTGTCTTTGAGGGCGTGCTCGGCGATTTTGCGTTCGGTAGTGTCGAGGAATGTGCTCAGCAGATAAGGCTGGCCTTCGAGTTCGACCTTTTGCGCGCTGAGAATGCCGTCGTGAACCTGCCCGTTGCTGGCGCGAAATTGCACCTCCATGTTGATCAGCTCGCCTTTGGCCTTGGTGGCCTTGACCAGTTGCACCCGTTGCTCCGGGTTCACCCAAAGGCCCAGTTCCAGCGTGGTTCGGCCGATAGCGTCTTGCACCGGCCAGCCGAACAGGCTTTCGAAATACTGGTTGGCTTCGCTGATCAGGCCGTCTTCCTGACGGGTCAGCAGGACCATGTTCGGGCACAGGTGAAACAGCGTGGCGAAGCGTTTTTCCGAGCTGCTCAGGGCCTGTTCGCGCTGGCGCTGATGGGTGATTTCACGAATGACCCCAATCATTCGCGGCCGGCCGTTTTTGTCCGGCAGCAGGCTGCCGTTGATTTCCAGCCAATGCAGACTGCCGTCGGGCCAGCGGATGCGGTGGTGCATCGCCTGTTCCAGCGGGGCGCCGGCGATCACTGCATTGAAGGCGCGAATAGCTTTCGCCCGATCCTCCTGAGGCAGCAGGTCGAGGTATTCCAGGTCTTCCGGCAGCGGTTGCCGGGGATCGAAGCCGAACAATGCCTGAGTACCCCGAGACCAACTGATCTGCCCCCGCTCGATGTCCCAATACCAGGCGCCCAGCCGGGCGCCGTTAAGGGCCGCCAGCAACTGCGGCGCGCTTTCCCAGCTCTGCTCGGACCGTTTGGGGTCAAGTGCCTGAATTCGCGGCATCGGCGGCATACGTTCAACAGGTTTGGGCATGGATCACAGGCCTTGGGCTGAATTGGGCGTTAGGCACAGGGTTTTGGGGCTCTATAGGCGTAGCACAAAAGAAGTAGCACAGCTTAGCCGCGAGTCCCTGGCTGATCGATTTGTGCATCCAGCAGAGCCATGAAGGCCCGTGCCGCGTTCGACAGCGTCCGTTCGGTGTGCAGGATATAGCCTAGCTGGCGAGTGAGCTGTATGCCCGGCAAAGGTATGCGCGCCACTTGATCGTCCAGCATCGTGCGCGGCAAAACGCTCCAGGCCAGGCCGATCGAGACCATCATCTTTATGGTTTCCAGATAATTCGTGCTCATGGCGATGTTCGGCGTCAGGCCCTGGGCTTCGAACAGGCGCTGCACGATGTGGTGGGTAAAGGTGTTGCCGCCGGGGAAAACCGCGGGGTGCAGGGCGATATCCGCCAGGCTGACCGGACCATTAGCGATCAGCGAATGCTCCGGGGCGACCACGAAATCCAGCGGGTCGTCCCACACGGGCGTGGCCTTGACCAGTGCGTGAGGCTCCGGTGCAAGAGTGATTACCGCCAGTTCGGCGCGGCCATGGAGTATTTCTTCGTAGGCCACTTCCGAATCGAGGAACTGAATATCCAGCGCCACTTGTGGGTAGCGTCGGGTGAACGCCCTTAATAAGGGCGGCAAACGGTGCAGGCCAATGTGATGACTGGTGGCCAATGTCAGACGACCGGAGACTTCGCCGGTCAGGTTGGTCAGGGCGCGGCGGGTGTCATCCAGTACATTGAGGATCTGATAGGCCCGTGGCAGCAGGGCGCGACCGGCTTCGGTCAAGCTGACTTCCCGGCCCAGTCGATCGAACAGCCGCACCTTCAATTGCTGCTCCAGGCCGGCGATGCGCTTGCTGATGGCGGGTTGTGTCAGGTGCAGCCGTTCACCGGCACCGGAGAAGCTTCCGGTCTCGGCAATCGCGATAAAAGCATTGAGGTTGGCGAGGTCCATGATGATGTCTCGGTGGCATTCCAGTTGGTTATGCAAAGCATAAAAAATATGAATTTGAGTTATTTAATGTAACCCCCTAGGATCGACCTCACAAGCCAAGGGGTTATTGAAACTTTCAAGATCCGGGGCATAGAAACAAGCTGATGAGGAAACCGTCTGATGGCCGGCAAAACGCTCTACGACAAGCTCTGGGATTCGCATTTGGTCAAGCAGCGCGACGATGGCTCGGCGCTGATCTACATCGATCGTCACATCATCCACGAAGTGACCTCGCCGCAAGCCTTCGAGGGCCTGCGTCTGGCCGGGCGCAAGCCTTGGCGCATCGATGCCAACATCGCGACCCCGGACCACAACGTTCCGACTACCCCGGAGCGCAAGGGTGGCATCGAAGCGATTGTCGACCAGGTCTCGCGTTTGCAGGTCCAGACCCTCGACGACAACTGTGACGAATACGGCATCGTCGAATTCAAGATGAATGATGTCCGCCAAGGCATCGTCCACGTCATCGGCCCGGAGCAGGGCGCAACCTTGCCGGGCATGACCGTGGTGTGCGGCGACTCCCATACCTCGACTCACGGCGCATTTGGTGCCCTGGCTCACGGTATCGGCACTTCCGAGGTCGAGCACGTGCTCGCCACTCAGTGCCTGGTCGCGAAAAAGATGAAAAACATGCAGGTCGTAGTCGAAGGCCAATTGCCGTTCGGTGTGACCGCCAAGGACATCGTCCTCGCCGTGATCGGCAAGATCGGCACCGCCGGCGGTAACGGCCATGCCATCGAGTTCGCTGGTAGCGCGATTCGCGACTTGTCCGTTGAAGGTCGCATGACCATTTGCAACATGGCGATCGAGGCCGGCGCTCGTGTAGGCCTGGTGGCCGCCGACGAAAAAACCGTGGCTTACGTCAAGGGCCGTCCATTTGCTCCGAAAGGCGCGGAATGGGACTTGGCAGTTGAGGCCTGGAAAGACCTGGTCTCCGACGCGGATGCCAAGTTCGACACCATCGTTGAGCTCGATGCCACTCAGATCAAACCGCAAGTCAGCTGGGGTACCTCGCCTGAGATGGTCTTGGCTGTCGATCAGAACGTTCCCGATCCTGCGAAGGAAATGGACCTGGTCAAGCGCGGTTCCATCGAGCGCGCGTTGAAGTACATGGGTTTGACCGCCAATCAGGCGATCACCGACATTCAGCTGGACCGCGTATTCATTGGCTCCTGCACCAACTCGCGGATCGAAGATCTGCGCGCCGCCGCCGTCATCGCCAAGGGCCGCAAAGTGGCTTCGACCATCAAACAGGCCATCGTGGTGCCGGGTTCGGGTCTGGTGAAGGCTCAGGCCGAATCTGAAGGTCTGGACAAGATTTTCCTCGAAGCCGGTTTCGAATGGCGCGAGCCGGGTTGCTCGATGTGCCTGGCGATGAACCCGGACCGTTTGGAGTCCGGCGAGCATTGCGCATCGACCTCCAACCGCAACTTCGAAGGCCGTCAGGGCGCCGGTGGCCGTACGCACCTCGTGAGCCCGGCCATGGCCGCCGCCGCCGCTGTGAACGGTCGTTTCATCGACGTCCGTGAATTGATCTAAAGGAGCGCAGCATGAAAGCTTTTACCCAGCACACTGGTCTTGTCGCGCCTTTGGATCGTGCCAACGTCGACACCGATCAGATTATTCCGAAGCAGTTCTTGAAGTCGATCAAACGCACCGGTTTCGGCCCGAACCTGTTCGATGAGTGGCGTTACCTGGATGTCGGGCAACCGTATCAGGACAACTCCAAGCGCCCGCTGAACAAGGATTTCGTCCTCAACGCCGAGCGTTATCAGGGCGCCAGCGTGTTGCTGGCCCGCGAGAACTTCGGTTGCGGCTCCAGCCGCGAACACGCGCCGTGGGCGCTGGAAGAGTACGGTTTCCGCAGCATCATCGCGCCGAGCTATGCCGACATCTTCTTCAACAACAGCTTCAAGAACGGCTTGTTGCCGATCATCTTGAGTGACGCTGAAGTCGATGAGCTGTTTCAGCAAGTAGAGGCGACTCCGGGCTATCAGTTGCAGGTTGATCTGCAAGCTCAGACCGTGACCCGTCCGGATGGCAAGGTGTTGAGTTTTGAGATTGACGCGTTCCGTAAGCACTGCCTGCTCAATGGCCTGGACGATATCGGCCTGACCTTGCAGGACCACGAGGCAATTGCCACGTTTGAAGCCAAACACCGCGCGAGCCAGCCTTGGTTGTTTCGTGATGCGTGATTGATCCGAAATTGATGTAATCAGGGCCGGCCTCTTCGCGGGCAAGCCCGCTCCCACAGTGATTTTCGCCGTTCACAAAACCTGTGGGAGCGGGCTTGCCCGCGATGACGGCAGCCCAGACAACGCAAGGCTAAACCCTAAATAGGAAGTCCCCATGACCAGCACCGCCCAGCACAGTCAGGTAGTACAAAAGCAATTCGGTGAACAGGCCTCGGCCTACCTGAGCAGCGCCGTCCACGCTCAAGGCACTGAATTCGCGCTGCTACAGGCTGAACTGGCGGGGCAGGGCGATGCCCGTGTGCTGGACTTGGGTTGCGGCGCCGGTCATGTGAGTTTTCACGTGGCTTCGCTGGTCAGGGAAGTAGTGGCTTACGACCTGTCCCAACAGATGCTCGACGTGGTGGCCACTGCTGCCGTCGATCGCGGCTTGAGCAACGTCTCCACCGTACTCGGTGCCGCCGAGCGCTTGCCGTTCGCTGACGGCGAGTTCGATTTCGTTTTCAGCCGTTATTCGGCGCACCATTGGAGCGACCTCGGGCTGGCCCTGCGCGAAGTTCGCCGGGTACTGAAGCCGGGCGGGGTGGCGGCGTTCGTCGACGTGTTGTCACCGGGCAGCCCGTTGTTCGACACTTACCTGCAAAGCGTCGAAGTGCTGCGCGACACCAGCCACGTGCGCGATTATTCTGCCGGCGAGTGGTTGCGTCAGGTCAGCGAAGCGGGGTTGCATACCCGCAGCACCACGCGCCAACGGCTGCGCCTTGAATACACGTCGTGGGTCGAGCGCATGCGCACACCGCAAGTGATGCGCGCGGCGATCCTCGAGTTGCAGCAATCGATGGGCAATGAAGTTCGCGAATATTTTGAGATTGAGGCCGATGGTTCGTTCAGTACAGATGTGCTGGTGCTGATGGCTGAACGATAAGCTCTGAAACATAAGCGTCGAGCGATAGAATTTTTCCGGGTGTGCCCAAGGGCGTGCCGACTGATGACATGAGGAAAGCATGAGCAAGCAGATTCTGATTCTCCCGGGTGACGGTATTGGCCCGGAAATCATGGCCGAAGCGGTCAAGGTGCTGGAGCTGGCGAACGACAAGTACAGCCTGGGCTTTGAACTGAGTCATGACGTGATCGGTGGCGCCGCCATCGACAAGCACGGCGTGCCGCTGGCCGACGAAACCCTGGCCCGTGCCCGTGCCGCCGATGCGGTATTGCTGGGTGCCGTGGGCGGTCCGAAATGGGACACCATCGAACGTGACATCCGCCCTGAACGCGGCCTGCTGAAAATCCGTGCGCAACTGGGCCTGTTCGGCAACCTGCGTCCGGCGATCCTGTACCCGCAACTGGCCGAGGCCTCCAGCCTGAAGGCAGAAATCGTGGCCGGTCTGGACATCCTGATCGTCCGTGAGCTGACCGGCGGCATCTACTTCGGCGCTCCACGTGGCGTGCGCGAACTGGAAAACGGCGAGCGTCAGGCCTATGACACCCTGCCGTACAGCGAATCTGAAATTCGCCGCATCGCCCGTGTCGGTTTCGACATGGCCCGCGTGCGTGGCAAGAAGCTGTGCTCGGTGGACAAGGCCAACGTGCTGGCCTCCAGCCAACTGTGGCGTGAAGTCGTCGAGCAAGTGGCCAAGGACTACCCGGACGTCGAACTGAGCCACATGTACGTCGACAACGCCGCCATGCAACTGGTGCGTGCACCGAAGCAGTTCGACGTGATCGTCACCGACAACCTGTTCGGCGACATTCTTTCCGACGAAGCGTCGATGCTCACCGGCTCCATCGGCATGCTGCCGTCGGCGTCGCTGGATGCCAACAACAAAGGCATGTACGAGCCGTGCCACGGTTCGGCGCCGGACATCGCTGGCAAGGGCATAGCCAACCCGTTGGCGACCATTCTGTCGGTGTCGATGATGCTGCGTTACAGCTTCAATCTGCAGGATGCGGCCGATGCCATCGAGAAGGCCGTGAGCCTGGTATTGGATCAAGGCCTGCGCACGGGCGACATCTGGTCGGCCGGTTGCACCAAGGTTGGTACGCAGGAAATGGGCGATGCAGTAGTCGCCGCGCTGCGGAATCTGTAATCTCTTTGGCCCGCTGCAACTTTCAACATGAAAGCAGCGGCCCACTTTTAAGAAGGTGTAGTTGCGATGAAACGTGTAGGTCTGATCGGTTGGCGCGGTATGGTCGGTTCCGTGCTCATGCAGCGGATGCTGGAAGAGCAGGATTTCGATCTTATTGAGCCGGTGTTTTTCACCACTTCCAATGTCGGTGGCCAAGGCCCGTCCGTGGGCAAGGACATTGCTCCGCTCAAGGACGCTTACAGCATTGAAGAGCTGAAAACCCTCGACGTGATTCTGACCTGCCAGGGTGGCGACTACACCAGCGAAGTCTTCCCGAAACTGCGCGAAGCCGGCTGGCAAGGGTACTGGATCGACGCCGCTTCCAGCCTGCGCATGCAGGACGACGCGGTGATCGTGCTGGACCCGGTGAACCGCAAGGTCATCGACCAACAGCTCGACGCGGGCACCAAGAACTACATCGGCGGCAACTGCACCGTCAGCCTGATGCTGATGGGCTTGGGCGGTCTGTTCGAAGCCGGTCTGGTCGAGTGGATGAGCGCCATGACCTATCAGGCAGCCTCCGGTGGCGGCGCGCAGCACATGCGTGAGCTGATCAAGCAAATGGGCGTGACCCACGGCGCTGTCGCCGATCAACTGGCCGATCCGGCCAGCGCCATCCTCGACATCGACCGTCGTGTTGCCGAAGCCATGCGCAGCGACGCGTACCCGACCGAAAACTTCGGCGTACCGCTGGCCGGCAGCCTGATCCCGTGGATCGACAAAGAGTTGCCGAACGGCCAGAGCCGCGAAGAATGGAAGGCCCAGGCCGAGACCAACAAGATCCTCGGTCGCTTCAAGAGCCCGATCCCGGTGGACGGCATCTGCGTGCGCATCGGCGCCATGCGTTGCCACAGCCAGGCGCTGACCATCAAACTGAACAAAGACGTGCCGATCGCCGACATCGAAGGGCTGATCAGCCAGCACAACCCTTGGGTCAAGCTGGTGCCTAACAACCGCGAAATCAGCATGCAGGAACTGAGCCCTACAAAGGTTACCGGTACCCTGAATGTGCCGGTTGGCCGTCTGCGCAAGCTGAACATGGGTTCGCAGTTCGTCGGCGCCTTCACCGTCGGCGACCAGCTGCTGTGGGGCGCGGCCGAACCGCTGCGTCGCATGCTGCGGATTTTGCTTGAGCGTTGATCGATTGATGAAATGAAAGAGCCCGTGCCTTGAAAGAGGTGCGGGTTTTTTTATGCGCGACAGTCTGAGGGTGTTCGGTTGTCTGCTATTCCGTCATCGCGGGCAAGCCCGCTCCCACAAGGTTGGGGTCGCATGCAAAATGTGGGAGCCCCACAAAACCTGTGGGAGCGGGCTTGCCCGCGATGAGGCCGGTATAGGCGCCACAAATCCTTGGCAGAAATTGCTTGCACGCCAACCACCCGGTAAAGTGCCGCTCCCCCCGTTTCGCCAGAGATAGAACCATGAGCCAGTCCTTCGATATTGCCGTGATCGGCGCCACCGGTACTGTCGGCGAAACACTCGTCCAGATTCTTGAAGAGCGGGATTTTCCGGTCGGTAACCTGCACCTGCTGGCGAGCAGTGAATCGGCCGGGCATTCGGTACCGTTTCGCGGCAAGAACGTGCGGGTGCGGGAAGTTGATGAATTCGATTTCACCAAAGTCCAGTTAGTGTTCTTTGCCGCCGGCCCGGCAGTGACCCTCAGTTTCGCCCCGCGTGCCACGGCCGCCGGTTGCTCACTGATCGACCTGTCCGGCGCCTTGCCCGCCGATCAGGCGCCGCAAGTAGTGCCTGAGGCCAATGCTGAAATTCTGGCCGGCCTGAAAAAGCCCTTCCAGGTCAGCAGCCCAAGCCCTTCGGCCGCGACGCTGGCGGTGGTGCTGGCGCCGTTGCTCGGTTTGCTCGACCTGCAACGCATCAGCCTGACGGCGTGTCTGGCGGTCTCTGCCCAGGGCCGCGAAGCGGTCACTGAGTTGGCCCGGCAAACCGCTGAGCTGCTCAATGTGCGCCCGTTGGAGCCAGCGTTCTTCGATCGGCAGATGGCTTTTAACCTGCTGGCGCAAGTCGGTACGCCTGATGCTCAGGGTCATACGCTGCTGGAAAAACGCTTGGTGCGCGAGCTGCGTCAGGTCATGGCGCTGCCTTCATTAAAGATTTCCGTCACTTGCATTCAAGCTCCGGTGTTTTTCGGCGATAGCTTTAGCGTGACCTTGCAGTCTTCGAGCGCTGTCGACCTGGCGAAAGTCAACGCAGCGCTGGAAGCTGCGCCCGGTATCGAGTTGGTCGAGGCGGGCGATTACCCGACTCCGGTAGGCGATGCGGTAGGGCAGGACGTGGTTTACGTTGGTCGGGTTCGCAGCGGGATCGACGATCCGGCGGAACTTAATGTGTGGCTGACGTCAGATAACGTACGCAAAGGGGCCGCGCTCAATGCTGTGCAGGTGGCTGAATTGTTGATAAAAGACCTGCTGTAAAAGATACTTGGCAACAATTTTTCGAATGATTCCCGTCGAGCGTCATGTTCGGCCGGAATGCTTAAGGTGAGCCACCCCGCAGGGCTTCCCATTGCAAGAATGAAATGATCGCGCGCGACGACCCTTCGTCGCCGCGCGCAATGCCTTACGGCAGCGGCAATCAACACCTTCTCGCTGGCCGAGGAATGTTCAAACAAAGGAAGAGGTTATGGTTCAAGTTCGCAAACTGGTGTTAGCAATAGCGGCCGCCTCGGCGCTGTCCTCCGGTATGGCGCATGCCCTCGGGCTCGGGGAGTTGACCCTGAAATCGACGCTGAACCAGCCTCTGGTCGCAGAAATCGAGCTGCTCGACGTCAAGGACCTCACGGCTGCCGAAGTGGTGCCGAGCCTGGCCTCGCCCGAAGATTTCGCCAAGGCCGGTGTCGATCGTCAGGCGTTTCTCAACGACCTGACCTTCACTCCAGTACTTAACGCCAGCGGCAAAAGCATCCTGCGCGTCACGTCCAGCAAACCGCTGTCCGAACCGATGGTGAAATTCCTGGTTCAGGTGATGTGGCCCAACGGTCGTCTGCTGCGCGATTACAGCGTGCTGCTCGATCCGTCCAAATTCTCGCCGCAGACCGCCGATGCGGCCGCGCAACCGGCGCCATCCCAAACAGTGACCGCGCCAGTCACCGGCGCCACCAAGTCGTCGCAACACACCACCACGCCGCGCGATACCCTGTGGGAAATTGCCGCGAAGGCGCGTAACGGCGGTTCGATCCAGCAAACCATGTTGGCCATCCAGGCGCTGAACCCGGATGCGTTCATCGACGGCAACATCAACCGACTGAAAACCGGTCAGGTGCTGCGTCTGCCTGATCAGGTGCAGAGCACCAACCTGCCGCAACCCAAGGCTGTCGCTGAGGTCGCCGCGCAGAACACCGCGTGGCGTCAGGGCCGTCGCTACGTGGCGAAACCAGGAGCCGGTCAGCAGCAACTTGACGCCACCAAACGCGCTCGCGGTGAAGGTGCTTCATCGCAACCTGCCACAGACAAGCTGAGCCTGGTCTCTGCCGAGACTGGCAAGGGCCGTGGCAAAGGTGCCGCCGGTGATGCGAAAGCGTTGAGCGACAAACTGGCCGTCACCCAGGAAAGCCTCGACGCGGCTCGTCGTGACAACGCTGAACAGAAAAGCCGCATGAACGATCTGCAAAGTCAGCTGGACAAGCTGCAACGCCTGATCGAGCTGAAGAACAATCAGTTGGCCAAACTGCAGGCCGAAGGCGGCGCGGGCGCGCCGGCGACCGCTCCGGCGATGTCGGCTGAGCTGGCGACCAACCCTGCGGCAACGCCTGCGGACGCGGCACCTGCACCAGAAGCTGTTGCGCCAGAAGCCGTTCCGGCGCCAGCTGTCGAGCCAACGCCTGCGGCATCCGATGATCAGAAATTCAACGAGCTGCTGACCAACCCGATCCTGCTGGGGCTGGTGGGTGGCGGTGCGGTGGTGCTGCTGCTCTTGCTGCTGTTGCTGGCCCGCCGCCGCAAAGCTCAGCAAGAGGCCGAGAAGCATCTGCGCATGGCCCGTGCCTTGGAGGAGGAACAAGAGTTCTCCGTCGACCAGGATTTGCCAGAAAGCAGCTTCGAAGGCCTGGAAGTTCCGCCGCCGAGTGTGAAACTTGCGACCGCACCAGCACCAGCACCAGCACCAGCACCAGCACCAGCGCCTGCACCGGCCCCGGTGATTGCTCCGGTTGTGGTGACGCCGCCGATCGCTGCACCACTGGTGTCGCCTGCCGCCGAGCGTTCCGATCGTTCCGACGACGTACTGGCTCAGGCGCAGTCGCACATTGTGGGCGGTCGTCTGAATCAAGCCGCCGCATTGCTGGAAGACGCTATCAAGCAAGAGCCGCAACGCAGTGACCTGCGCTTGAAGCTGATGGAAGTCTACGGTCAGCAGGGCGACCGCGATGCGTTCGTCGCTCAGGAGCGTCAACTGGTGGCAAACGGCGATAACTTCGCCCGGGTCGAAGAGTTGAAAAGCCGCTTCCCGGCGATGGCGGTCGCAGTTGCGGGTGGTCTGGCCGCCGCGGCAATCGCCGCCGAGCTGGACGCGCAATACGTCAAGGACCTCCTGCTGGACGAACCGCAAGCCCCGGAACCGGCATTGTCCGACTTCGACAGTGCATTCGATCTGAGTCTGGACGATCTGGAGGCGGCTACTCCGATCGCGCCAGTTGTTTTGGCGGAGCCAGAGCCAGAGCCAACACCGGAGCCAGAGCCAGCACCAGAAGCTCTGGCTGAGCTGGACGAATTCCCGCTGGACGACGACCTGAGTTTTGAGTCGGTGTTGCAGCAACAGACTGAAATCAAGGAAAACCTCGACGATCTGTCGGACTTCGACCTGGACATGGATCTGGGTGGCAATGCCTCCCCGGCAACGCTGGCCGAAGATGACTTCCTGCTGAGTCTGGATGAAGACCTCAAGGACTTGCCTGCCGCCGAAGCGCCATCCGTGACCGAGCCGACGCTCGACGACCTGGAGTTGCCTGCGGATTTCGACCTGTCACTGGCTGATGAAATGGACGCCACCCCGGATCAGCCTGACGCCTTCGAAAACGAACTCAACGACGTCAATGCCGAGCTGGATCGCCTGTCCCAGAGCCTCGGTGAGCCGAGCTTCACCGAGGAAGATGCTTTGGCCTCCGCGGCCGATGAGCCGGACTTCGATTTCCTCTCCGGCACCGACGAAGTCGCCACCAAACTCGACCTGGCCCAGGCCTACATCGACATGGGCGACAACGACGGCGCTCGGGACATCCTTAATGAGGTGGTGACCGAGGGCGATGCCGGTCAGAAGAGCGAAGCCAAGGAAATGCTCTCGCGTCTGGCGTGAGTCATTGGTAAGGCATAAACAAAACGGCAGCCCATCGAGGCTGCCGTTTTTGTTTGGGCGGTGATGTGATGGCGCCTGCCAGATAGACCGAGGCGCGGCTATCGCGGGCAAGCCACGCTCCCACAGGGATGTATGCTGGCTGCATATCTTGTGTACGACACAAAACCTGTGGGAGCGAGGCTTGCCCGCGAAGAGGCCAACACATTCAACCCAACTGTCGACAGTTATACGGCCATAGCGAGCAGGCTCGCTCCTACATTTGATCGAGGTTGTCCGCATCATTTGTCTGCCACCAGTCCCCCTGTAGGAATGAGGTCATCCGCATCATTTGCGCCAGCCACCAATCCCCTTGTGGGGGCGAGCCTGCTCGCGATGAGGGCATCCCGTTCAACATCAAACCCGGCATTGCACCGGTCGGGCAGGGCACGAAGATCACTCAGCTCTGGCGTCCCGGTCCGGCGGCCTTATAATGCCTGCCTTTGCGTAGATCAGCAGGCTGTCACCCCCTTGGCAAATATAGATAATCCGGCCGCCGAAATGGCGGCCGACGGCTTTTTCCGGATCGCGTTGGGCGTTGAATACAAAGGCTCGCGTTATCGCGGCTGGCAGCGTCAGGCCTCCGGTGTGGCCACGGTGCAGGAAACCCTCGAAAAGGCCTTGTCCAAAGTCGCCGACTCACCCGTGTCGCTACTTTGCGCCGGACGCACCGACGCCGGTGTGCATGCTTGCGGGCAAGTGGTGCATTTCGACACCCAGGTCGAGCGTTCGATGAAGGCCTGGGTCATGGGGGCCAACATCAACTTGCCGCACGACGTCAGCGTCAGCTGGGCCAAGGTTATGCCGGCGGATTTCCATGCGCGGTTCAAGGCCATCGCCCGTCGTTATCGTTACGTGATCTACAACGATCAGATCCGCCCGGCGCACCTGAACGAAGAAATCACCTGGAATCACCGTCCACTGGACGTCGAGCGCATGTCCGAGGCTGCTCAGTATCTGGTCGGCACCCACGACTTCAGCGCATTCCGCGCCGGCCAGTGCCAAGCCAAGTCGCCGATCAAGGAGCTGCATCACCTGCGCGTCACCCGCCATGGCAAAATGATCGTGCTGGATATCCGCGCCAGTGCGTTTCTGCACCACATGGTGCGCAACATCGCCGGCGTGCTGATGACCATCGGCGCCGGCGAGCGTCCCGTGGAGTGGATGAAAGAAGTCCTGGAAAGCCGTGTGCGCCGTTCCGGCGGGGTGACGGCCCATCCGTTCGGCCTATATCTGGTGCAGGTCGAGTATCGCGACGAGTTCGAATTGCCCGAGCGTTACATCGGTCCACACTTCCTCACCGGTTTCTCGGAACTTGACGGCTGACGCCCTCGAACGCTTTTGTTACCATCCGGGACTTTCCCGGATTTGTCCTGAGGTTCTATCGACATGTCAGCCGTTCGCAGCAAAATTTGTGGGATTACCCGCATAGAGGATGCGTTGGCGGCGGTCGAGGCCGGGGCCGATGCCATCGGGTTTGTGTTCTACGCCAAAAGCCCACGGGCCGTAACATTCCAGCAGGCGAGGGCGATCATCAAGGCCTTGCCGCCGTTCGTGACCACTGTGGGTTTGTTTGTCAATGCCAGCCGCTGCGAGCTGGGGGAAATCCTCGACGCCGTGCCGCTGGACCTGTTGCAGTTCCATGGTGACGAGACCGCCGCCGACTGTGAAAGCTGGCACCGGCCCTACATCAAGGCGTTGCGGGTCAAGGCCGGTGATGACATCGCAGCAGCTTGCGATGCCTACGCCAGTGCCAGCGGGATCTTGCTCGACACGTACGTCGAAGGTATTCCCGGCGGAACCGGCGAAGCGTTCGACTGGTCACTGATACCGCAAGGCCTGAGCAAGCCAATCATCCTGGCGGGCGGCTTGACGCCGGACAACGTCGCCGAGGCGATTGCCCGGGTTCGGCCTTACGCGGTGGACGTCAGCGGTGGAGTAGAGGCGAGCAAGGGCATCAAGGATCACGCAAAGATTCACGCATTCATCAAAGCGGTTGTAGGAACTGTGTAGGAGCTGTCGAGTGAAATGAGGCTGCGATCTTCAGGATCAAAAAATCGCAGCCTCGTTTCACTCGATAGCTCCTACGTTGATGTGACGGCTGGCAGACTGCCGCCGTCCACTGCTCTGTACAAAAGAGGTGCACCTGCACACAGCAGGCACGGCTGAGGATTGATGGGTTGTACGCAGGTCACGTCTCGCTGACCCGGCCACCCGATCAATCATCGCCACATACATGAATTTAGCTCAAGGGCATACGCGGGGCTGCGAACCAGAGCGTTCGGGCCGCCGGTACTGGAGAAAGAAAGCATGAGCAACTGGTTAGTAGACAAACTGATCCCTTCGATCATGCGTTCCGAGGTCAAGAAGAGCTCGGTGCCTGAAGGTCTGTGGCACAAATGCCCGTCTTGCGAGGCGGTGTTGTATCGTCCGGAGCTGGAAAAGACCCTGGACGTTTGCCCCAAGTGCAACCACCACATGCGCATCGGCGCGCGCGCGCGCATCGACATCTTCCTCGACGCTGACGGCCGTGCCGAACTGGGCGCGGACCTGGAGCCGGTTGACCGTCTGAAATTCCGCGACGGCAAGAAGTACAAGGATCGCCTGACCGCTGCGCAAAAGCAGACCGGCGAAAAAGATGCACTGATCTCCATGAGCGGCACCCTGCTGGGCATGCCGGTGGTGGTATCGGCTTTCGAATTCTCCTTCATGGGTGGCTCGATGGGTGCCATCGTCGGTGAGCGCTTCGTGCGCGCCGCCAACTACGCCCTGGAAAACCGTTGCCCGATGATCTGCTTCGCCGCCTCCGGTGGTGCGCGGATGCAGGAAGCGCTGATCTCCCTGATGCAAATGGCCAAGACCTCCGCGGTGCTGGCGCGTCTGCGTGAAGAAGGCATTCCGTTCATCTCCGTACTGACCGACCCGGTCTACGGCGGTGTTTCCGCCAGTCTGGCAATGCTCGGCGACGTAATCGTTGGTGAGCCAAAAGCCCTGATCGGTTTCGCCGGCCCGCGCGTTATCGAACAAACCGTTCGCGAAAAATTGCCGGAAGGCTTCCAGCGCAGTGAGTTCCTGCTGGAACACGGCGCGATCGACATGATCATTCACCGTCAGGAACTGCGTCCGCGTCTGGGCAACCTGCTGGCACAAATGATGGGCCTGGCGACGCCAAAATTCGTCGCCGCGCCGATCGAGCCGATCGTGGTTCCGCCGGTGCCTGCCAACATATGACCCAACGCACCCTTGGCGAGTGGCTCGCCTACCTTGAACAGTTGCATCCTTCAGCCATCGACATGGGGCTGGAGCGTTCGCAACAGGTAGCGTCCCGCATGGGACTGGGCAAGCCGGCGCCTCGGGTGATCACGGTCACCGGCACCAACGGCAAGGGTTCTACCTGCGCGTTCGTGGCTTCGTTGCTGCGGTCGCAGGGCCTGAACGTCGGTGTCTACAATTCTCCGCACCTGCTGCGTTACAACGAGCGGGTGCAGGTCAATGGTGTCGAAGCCACTGACGCTGAGCTGTGCGAAGCCTTCGCGGCGGTCGAGGCCGGTCGTGGCGACACTTCCCTGACGTACTTCGAAATGGGCACCCTGGCGGCGTTCTGGCTGTTTCAACAGGCAGGGCTTGATGCGGTGGTGCTGGAAGTGGGTCTGGGCGGGCGTCTGGATACCGTCAACGTGGTCGATGCGGACATGGCGCTGGTCACCAGCATCGGCGTTGATCATGCGGACTATCTGGGAGATACCCGTGAGTCCGTGGCTTACGAAAAAGCCGGTATTTTCCGCCAGGGCGCGCCTGCGCTCTGTGGCGATCTGAATCCCCCCCAACCTCTGCTGGATAAAGCGCGCGAGCTCAATTGCCCGTTTTTCCTGCGTGGGCGCGATTTTGACCTGGGTATCACCGATCACAACTGGCAATGGCGCGGCCTTGATGCTCAGGGGCGTGCAGTAGAGTTGTATGATCTGCCATTGCTCGATCTGCCGATGGAAAACGCCGCCCTGGCATTGCAGGCTTACCTGCTGCTTGGTTTGCCTTGGGTAGATGTACAGATTATTGAAGCCCTGAAAGCGACACGCGTGGTCGGTCGTCTTGATCGCCGTCAGTTCGACTGGCAGGGCAAACGTCTGAATGTGTTGCTGGATGTGGGGCACAACCCCCATGCGGCAGAATACCTGGCCCGTCGCCTGGCCAGTCGGCCACCGGCAGGCAAGCGTCTGGCGGTGTTCGGGTTGTTGGCGGACAAGGATCTGGATGGTGTTGTCGGTGAATTGAATGCTAGTGTCCAGCATTGGGCTGTCGCCCCGCTGGATTCGCCGCGGGCGCGGCCCGTTGAGCAGTTGCACGCGGCGTTGCAGAACCTTGGCGCATCGGTAACGTCTTATGGCAGCGTGGCCGCCGCCCTGGAAGGGCAGTGCGCGCAGGCGACGAGCGACGACGAAATTCTGTTGTTCGGATCATTTTATTGTGTCGCCGAGGCCCTTGAATGGCTGGCCCGGCGCTCCACGGAGGAAGCGGCAAATGGCTTTGCTGGATAAGGCGTACAAGCAGCGCATGGTTGGCGCCTTGGTGCTGGTGGCGCTGGCGGTGATTTTCCTGCCAATGCTGTTTTCCCGTCAGGACGAGCAGCGCCAAGTGAGGGTTGACGCACCGGCTGCACCGCAAGCGCCGGCTCTGCCGCAAGTGCAGGTCGAGCCGGTGGTGGTGCCTGAACCGCAGGCATTGCCGCAGGAGCCTGTGCCAAGCGATGAGGAAATTGCCGCACAGCAAGCTCCGTCGACACCGATAGCGCCAAGTGCTCCAAGTGCTCCTGTGGCAGCGCCACCAACGCCGCCGGCTGCCAAACCGGTCACGCCTCCGGCGCCAGTCGCCAAGCCTGTACCGGCACCTGCCCAGCCAATTACTGCCGCACCGAGCAAGCCGGCTACCACCCCAAGCCGCGTCGATGCCAATGGCCTGTCAGTCAGCTGGTCGGTGCAACTGGCCAGCCTGGCGAGCCGTGAGAGTGCTGAAAGCCTGCAGAAAACCTTGCGCAGCCAAGGCTATAACGCCTATATCCGCTCCGCCGATGGCAAGAATCGGGTATTCGTCGGACCGCTGATCGAGCGCGCGGAAGCCGATCGTCTGCGTGACTTGTTGAGTCGCCAGCAGAACCTCAAGGGTTTTGTGGTGCGTTTCCAGCCTGAGCGCGGTTAAAACTATCGCCCCGATTTGAAAAGCACTGACAATCTCAGCTTACCGATAGCCATGGGCTCTGCTAAAATGCGCCGCCTTATCTGTCTGTAGGCTGCACTGTGCCATTTACCTGGGTTGATTGGGCGATCGTTGCAATCGTCGCCATCTCCGCTTTGATCAGTCTTAGCCGCGGCTTCGTAAAAGAAGCACTCTCGCTGCTGACCTGGATCATCGCAGGAGGCGTTGCCTGGATGTTCGGTGGCTCATTGTCCGAGTACCTCGGCGGATATATCGAAACGCCGTCGGCTCGCGTGATCGCGGGCTGTGCCATCATGTTTGTCGCCACTTTAATAGTAGGCGCAATGATCAATTATCTTATCGGCGAATTGGTTCGCGTCACCGGGCTATCCGGGACCGATCGATTTCTCGGCATGGCCTTCGGCGCAGCGCGTGGCGTGTTGCTGGTGGTTGTGGCGGTCGGGCTATTAAGCCTGGGGCCGGTACAGCAGGACGGGTGGTGGAAAGAATCACAGCTCGTGCCAAAATTTCTATTGGTCGCAGACTGGTCCAAAAACCTGATTCTTGGGTGGAGCAGTCAGTGGCTTGCCAGCGGAATCAGCGTACCCGCTGATATACCGTTCAAGGAGCACCTCTTGCCGACGGCCAAAACGCCTCAGTGAGTTGTGTTCAGTTCAGATCCATTAAGTAGGGGTTGCGTCGCATGTGTGGCATCGTCGGTATCGTCGGTAAGTCGAACGTCAATCAGGCGCTGTATGACGCGCTAACCGTCCTCCAGCACCGCGGCCAGGACGCTGCCGGTATCGTGACCAGCCATGATGGCCGGTTATTCCTGCGCAAGGACAATGGCCTGGTACGTGACGTGTTCCATCAGCGTCACATGCAGCGTCTGGTCGGCCACATGGGCATTGGCCATGTGCGTTACCCGACCGCGGGCAGTTCGACTTCGGCCGAAGCTCAACCGTTTTACGTCAACTCGCCGTATGGCATCACCTTGGCGCACAACGGTAACCTGACTAACGTTGAACAATTGGCCAAGGAGATTTACGAATCTGACCTGCGCCACGTCAACACCAACTCCGATTCGGAAGTGCTGCTCAACGTGTTCGCGCACGAGCTGGCCCAGCGCGGCAAGTTGCAGCCGACCGAAGAAGACGTGTTTGCTGCCGTCACCGACGTGCACAACCGTTGCGTCGGTGGTTACGCGGTCGTGGCGATGGTGACCGGTTACGGCATCGTCGGTTTCCGCGATCCGCACGGCATCCGCCCGATCGTCTTCGGCCAGCGTCATACCGACGAAGGCGTCGAGTACATGATCGCCTCCGAAAGCGTTTCGCTGGACGTGCTCGGTTTCACCCTGATTCGCGACCTGGCACCGGGCGAAGCGGTCTACATCACTGAAGACGGCAAGCTGCACACCCGTCAGTGCGCGACCAACCCGTCGCTGACTCCGTGCATTTTCGAACACGTCTACCTGGCGCGTCCGGACTCGATCATCGACGGCGTCTCGGTCTACAAGGCCCGCCTGCGCATGGGCGAGAAGCTTGCCGAGAAGATCCTGCGCGAGCGTCCGGATCACGACATTGACGTGGTCATCCCGATTCCGGACACCAGCCGCACCGCGGCCCTGGAGCTGGCGAACCACTTGGGCGTCAAGTTCCGCGAAGGCTTCGTGAAGAACCGCTACATCGGCCGGACCTTCATCATGCCGGGTCAGGCTGCACGGAAAAAATCCGTACGCCAGAAGCTCAACGCCATCGAGCTGGAATTCCGCGGCAAGAACGTGATGTTGGTGGACGACTCCATCGTTCGCGGTACCACCTGCAAGCAGATCATTCAGATGGCTCGCGAAGCCGGCGCCAAAAACGTCTATTTCTGCTCCGCGGCACCGGCCGTGCGTTACCCGAACGTCTACGGCATCGACATGCCGAGCGCTCACGAGCTGATCGCCCACAACCGTTCGACCCAGGACGTTGCCGACCTGATTGGCGCCGACTGGTTGATCTATCAGGACCTGCCTGACTTGATCGAAGCGGTCGGTGGCGGCAAGATCAAGATCGAGAAATTCGATTGCGCGGTGTTCGACGGCCAGTACGTCACCGGCGACGTCGACGAGGCTTACCTGAACAAGATCGAGCAGGCACGCAACGATGCCTCCAAGGTCAAGACCCAGGCAGTCAGTGCGATCATTGATCTGTACAACAACTGAGTAACTACCGGCCCTGAGGGGCCGGTTTTGTATCTACTAAAGACTCTCTAAATCAAGAGCAGGGCAAGGAGTGACAGCATGAGTCAGGATTGGGATGCCGGTCGGCTGGACAGCGACCTAGAAGGCGTAGCGTTCGATACCCTGGCCGTACGCGCCGGTCAGCACCGCACGCCGGAAGGCGAACACGGTGATCCGATGTTCTTCACTTCCAGCTACGTATTCCGTACCGCTGCCGATGCGGCGGCACGCTTTTCCGGTGAAGTGCCGGGCAACGTTTACTCGCGCTACACCAACCCGACCGTGCGCGCGTTCGAAGAGCGCATTGCCGCGCTGGAAAGCGCCGAACAAGCCGTGGCCACTGCCACTGGCATGGCTGCGATCATGGCCGTGGTGATGAGCCTGTGCAGCGCCGGGGACCATGTTCTGGTCTCGCGTAGCGTATTCGGCTCGACCATCAGCCTGTTCGAAAAGTACTTCAAGCGCTTCGGCATCGAAGTCGATTACGTGCCCCTGGCGGACTTGTCCGGCTGGGATGCGGCGATCAAGGCCAACACTAAATTGCTGTTCGTCGAGTCGCCGTCCAACCCGCTGGCCGAGCTGGTAGATATCAAGGCGCTGTCGGAAATTGCTCATGCCAAGGGCACGATGCTGGTGGTCGACAACTGCTTCTGCACGCCTGCGTTGCAGCAGCCGTTGAAGCTGGGCGCGGACATCGTCGTGCACTCGGCGACCAAGTTCATCGACGGCCAAGGCCGTTGCATGGGCGGCGTGGTGGCCGGTCGTAGCGAGCAGATGAAAGAAGTCGTCGGTTTCCTGCGTACTGCCGGGCCGACCCTGAGCCCGTTCAACGCCTGGATCTTCCTCAAGGGGCTGGAAACGCTGAGCCTGCGCATGAAGGCGCACTGCGCCAATGCCCAGCAACTCGCCGAATGGCTGGAGCAGCAGGACGGTATCGAGAAAGTCCATTACGCCGGTCTCCAGAGCCATCCGCAGCACGAACTGGCCCAGCGTCAGCAGAAGGGTTTCGGTGCGGTCGTGAGTTTCGAGGTCAAGGGCGGCAAAGAGGGCGCCTGGCGCTTTATCGATGCGACTCGCCTGATCTCCATTACCGCCAACCTGGGCGACAGCAAAACCACCATCACGCACCCGAGCACCACCTCTCACGGCCGTCTCGCGCCGCAAGAGCGTGAAGCGGCAGGGATCCGTGACAGCCTGATCCGCGTTGCGGTCGGTCTGGAAGACGTGGCAGACCTGCAGGCCGATCTGGCGCGCGGGTTGGCTGCCTTGTGATCGAGTTGTCGACGCCGACCACGAATACCCATGGTCGCGTCGCGCTGGTCACCGGTGCTGCGCGCGGCATCGGTCTGGGGATTGCGGCCTGGCTGGTCAGCGAAGGCTGGCAGGTGGTGCTGACCGATCTGGATCGGGAGCGCGGTTCGAAAGTGGCGAAGGTGCTTGGCGAAAACGCCTGGTTCATCGCCATGGACGTCGCGAACGAAGCGCAGGTGGCACTGGGCGTGGCCGAGGTGCTGGGACAGTTCGGGCGTCTGGATGCGCTGGTGTGCAATGCGGCGGTGGCCGACCCGCACAACATCACCCTGGAAAGCCTCGATCTGACCTACTGGAACCGGGTGCTGGCGGTGAACCTCGGCGGGCCGATGCTGTTGGCCAAGCATTGTGCGCCGTACCTGCGCGCTCACAGCGGCGCCATCGTCAATCTGGCCTCGACCCGTGCCGCACAGTCAGAACCCGACACAGAGGCTTATGCGGCGAGCAAGGGCGGTCTGTTGGCCCTGACTCACGCCTTGGCCATCAGTTTAGGGCCGGAAATTCGCGTCAACGCGGTCAGTCCAGGCTGGATCGACGCGCGAGACCCGGCGGCACGGCGTGCCGAACCGCTGACGGACGCCGATCATGCGCAGCATCCGGCGGGCAGGGTAGGGACGGTGGAGGACGTGGCGGCGATGGTGGCGTGGTTGCTGTCCAAGAACGCCGGGTTCGTCACGGGCCAGGAGTTCGTGGTCGATGGTGGCATGACCAAGAAGATGATTTACAGCGAGTAATAGGGCGGGCGCTGTCTCCAGCATTGATCTTGAATGTGCCCCCGTCTTCGCGAGCAAGCCCGCTCCCACACTGGATCTGCGGCAGACCACTGGTTTGTGATCGACATAAATTCAGTGTGGGAGCGGGCTTGCTCGCGAAAGCGGGCTGACTGTGTAAGACACAATTTTGTCTTTTTCAGAAAAACTTCAAGCGGGGTATTGACTTAGCTTCGGTACCTGCGTAAATTTCGCGGCCTCGGAGATGCAAACGGGTGATTAGCTCAGCTGGGAGAGCGTCTGCCTTACAAGCAGAATGTCGGCGGTTCGATCCCGTCATCACCCACCACTTCCGAGAGTCTTGCGAAAGCAAGATGGAAGCTTTTAAAAGCCTCCACCGACGCGCAGCGGTAGTTCAGTCGGTTAGAATACCGGCCTGTCACGCCGGGGGTCGCGGGTTCGAGTCCCGTCCGCTGCGCCATATTTTCCGAGTCAGATTTATCTGATTCGAGATTGAAAAGCTTCTGAGTTTTCAATCAGACGAGTTACTTGGGCGAAAGTCCAAAGCGATACGCAGCGGTAGTTCAGTCGGTTAGAATACCGGCCTGTCACGCCGGGGGTCGCGGGTTCGAGTCCCGTCCGCTGCGCCATATCTGCCTCAAGGCCCACTGAACGCCTTGGAGCTACGAAGCAAGCCGCTGGTAAAGCCAGTGTCTGTTTCGAGTCGATAGCAAAGACCCTGGTCGAAAGACCGGGGTTTTTTGTGTCTGCGATTTGGCTTTTCCTCTCTCATGTCCTTCCCGTCCAACCTTTCTGCGCCCCGATTGCATAAAGGACTTGGTTCACAGCTCCGACATTAATTAGAATCACTCTCATTTACGATAACTCCTTGGCACAGGGCTTCTTGAGATGAGTGATGTGGCGATGCCGAAGGAGCAAACTTTCCACGACCTGTACCGCGATCACCGTGGCTGGCTGGAAGGCTGGTTGAGAAGACGCATGGGCAATGGCTGTGATGCGGCGGACCTCAGTCAGGATACGTTCCTGCGTTTACTCGCCAGCTCTCAACGAATTGCCGATCTGCAAGAGCCCCGTGCCTATCTCCTGACCGTGGGCAAACGCCTGCTGAGTAATTTCTATAAGCGTCGAAGCCTCGAGCAGGCTTATCTGGCGGCACTGGCGGCGTTGCCGGAAGACTGTGTGCCGTCGCCCGAGCAGCGCTGGTTGTTGCTCGAAACGCTGCAAGCCCTGGATGAACTGCTCGATGGATTGCCGGCGGCAGTGCGCAGGGCGTTTCTCTGGAGTCAGCTGGAAGGCTTGAACTATCAGCAAATTGCCGAGCGCCTGCGGGTATCGGAGCGCACGATCAAACGCTACATGGCGCAAGCCTATGAGCATTGCCTGTCGGTGGAGCTGTGAACAGCCCAGTGCCCGATGCCCGTCAGGCGGTGCGAGCTGCCGCGCAGTGGCTCGCCTTGCTGGAATCTGGAAGTGCCAGTGAGCGGGATCATGCGAATCTGCAGCGCTGGCGCGACAGTTGCGTCAGTCACGAGCAGGCCTGGCAGAAGGCTCAAGCCTTGCGTCAGCGGTTTGCTGAGCTGCCTTCAGCTTTGGCGCTCAAAAGTCTGGATCGTCCCGAGCCGGGTCGGCGTGTGGTACTCAAGCGTGCATTGGGTGCGGTGGCGTTGGTGCCAGCGGCATGGCTGATTAGCCGACAATTGCCCCTGGATGTCTGGCGAGCCGATCTGCATACGGCCACCGGGGAGCGCAAACAGCTGCAGCTCGCTGATGGCAGTTCCTTGCAGCTCAACACGACCAGTGCCGTCGATGTGGATTTGCAGAGTCGGCGCTTGAAGCTGATTGAGGGGGAGTTGTCGCTGAGGGTGCCGGGCGCGTCGCCGTTGACGATCCAAACGGAGTTTGGACAGATCATCGTCAGCCAAAGCGAAATCTGTGTGCGTCAGCAAGCGAGCGGTTGCCGCGTGTCGGTGTACAACGGCGCCGTGCAACTGCAGCCCTTGCAGGGGCCGGTGTTGGCTTTGCGCAGTGGTCAACAAGTCAGTCTTCAAGCAACCGGTGTCGGGCCGATCAGC
Source organism: Pseudomonas lini (assembly GCF_964063345.1). Lineage (NCBI taxonomy): Bacteria > Pseudomonadati > Pseudomonadota > Gammaproteobacteria > Pseudomonadales > Pseudomonadaceae > Pseudomonas > Pseudomonas lini. Next base: position 864,737 of record NZ_OZ061318.1, on the reverse strand, counting down.
CCATTCGATGTGCTTGCGCCGGGTTGGCGAGAGGGCGTGCTGATGGCGAAAAACCAGCCGCTGGGAGATTTCCTGCGCGAACTCGGCACTTATCGACCGGGTGTGCTGCGTTGGGAGCCGGAGCTTGAAGCGTTGCGTGTCACTGGCAGTTTCCGCCTGGACGATACCGATCGCGTCCTCGCGCTGCTCGCGGCCAGCCTGCCGCTGGAGGTGCATTCACGTACCCGTTATTGGGTGACGTTGCTGCCGCGCAAAAATAGTGTCTGAAGCCTGTCCCCTTTTTTCGACTCGCTTGTCATTCAAGGCATGTGAACGAATCAAGAGAACTCTATCAATGCCCGCAGTAATACCTTGCTGTCCGCGCCCGGCTTCTTCCCGCCTGCGTCCCTTGTTGCACCTGAGCCTGATGCTGGGCCTGAGTGCCAGTCCGTTATTCATCACTGCCAGTTGGGCCGAAGACAGTGCCCGGCGCAATTACCAGGTGCCTGCCGGCAGCCTGAGCGATGCGTTGACCCGGTTTGCCGGTCTGTCTGGCGTCAATCTCTCGGTCGATCCGGCACTGGTAGGCGGTCGCACCAGCCCCGGTCTTTCCGGCGAATACGCGGTCGAGGAGGGCTTTGCCCAGCTGTTGCAGGATTCCGGTCTGCAACTGCAGCCGGTGGGCGAACAGGCCTACATCCTGACCCCGGCGCCAGAAGGCAGCAGCCTGCAACTGGCCCCCACTTCGATTCTCGGTGCCACGGGCGGAGCGGGCGGCGAGGTGTATGCCGGCGGCCAGGTCGCGCGCCGCGGTTCGCAAGGCTTGCTAGGCTCAAAAGACTTCATGGAAACGCCGTTCAGCATGACCACCTACACTGGCGAGGCGGTCAAAAACCTGCAGGCTCGTACCTTGGGCGACCTGATCGCCAGTGATCCCTCGGTTCGCGCCACCAACCCGGCGGGTGGGCGTTATGAGCAGTTCACCATTCGCGGGCTCAGCCTGTTCAACAGTGATGTCGCCTACAACGGTCTCTACGGGGTCCTGCCGACCTATACGATCGACATGGAGATGGCCGACCGCGTCGACATCATCAAAGGCCCGAGCCAGCTCATCAACGGCATCTCGCCGCGGGGCAGTGTGGGTGGCGGGATCAACGTGGTGCCCAAGCGCGCGACCGACAAGCCCATCACTTCGTTTACCGGTAGCTACGCTTCCGACAATCAGGTTGGCGGTGCGGTGGATGTCGGCCGGCGCTTTGGTGAAGACAACAAGTTCGGCATTCGTTTCAACGGCGTGAAGCAGTCCGGCGACACCGAATGGGATCACCAGAGTGTCGACCGCGAGATGGCCGTGCTGGGTCTGGATTTTCGCGGTGAGCGCCTGCGGCTCTCGACGGACATCGGGCGCACCGAGCGTGATACCGACGCTCCGCAGGAGCGCGTGCAGGTCGGCGCCAATGCCAAGGTGCCGAATGCGAACGATGTGCGTCACAACTATGCGCAGCCCTGGAGCAAGGCGAGTACCAACGACACTTTCGGGGCGGTGAACGGCGAATTCGATGTCAGCGATTCGGTCATGCTGTACGGCGGCGTGGGCGCGCGTAAAAGCAATCATGACTTCCTCCGGCATGCCGTTGCGGTCACCAATGATGCCGGCGATTTCAGCGTTCAGCCGCGTGACTTCACCCGAGACGAAAATGTCCGGACGGCCACGGCAGGGGTGCGCAACTGGTTTCATACCGGCCCGGTGAGCCATGAAGTCAACCTGGCCGCCAGCTATTTCTACATGGACTTCGAAAATGGCGGCGCCCGTTATGCCGCGGCCCGCAGCAACCTCTACGACCCCGTGGAAACGCCAGCACCCGGCAGGCCCACTCGACTCGATTCGAAGGTCTACACCGAGAACCGCTTCAGCGGCGTGGCGTTGTCCGACACTCTGGGTTTCTTCGATGACCGGCTGCTGCTGACCCTAGGCGCCCGCTGGCAGCGCGTGAAGGTTGACGACTGGACGGATGATGTCAAAGGCGCCACGGCCTACGATGAGGAAAAGGTTTCGCCGTCGGGCGGCATCCTGTTTAAGGCAACCGATAAGCTGTCGCTGTATGCCAACTACATGGAGGGCCTGAGCCAAGGCAAGATCGCGCCGTCGACCTCTGTGAACGAGGACGAGATATTTCCGCCATTCATCAGTCGGCAGGTCGAGGTCGGCGCCAAGTATGACGCGGGTGCGTTCGCCGTGACCGCCGCGGTGTTCCGGATCAAGCAGCCGGCCTATGAGACCAACGCCACGACGCGGGTTTTCGGCCCGAACGGCAAGCGCGAGAATACGGGCGTGGAGCTGAGTGTGTTCGGTGAACCGCTCGATGGTTTCCGCCTGCTCGGCGGTGTCATGTACATCGACAGTGAGTTGAGCAACACCACCAATGGCACCTTTGACGGCAACCGGGCACCGGCCACGCCGAAATACAACGTCAACCTGGGCGCCGAGTGGGATGTGCCGACCGTGCAGGGCCTGACCCTGACCAGTCGCGGCCTCTATTCCAGCTCGCAGTATCTGGACCAGTCCAACAACAAGGAAATCGACTCCTGGGAGCGTTTCGACGTGGGGGCGCGCTACGCATTCAAGGTCGACGAAAAGAACATCACCCTGCGTGCCAATGTCGAGAACGTGGCGGACAAACGCTACTGGAGTTCGGCCGGGGCCTCGGATGACAGCGAGCCTGGCTTGACGCTCGCGACCCCGCGCACCTACCTCCTTTCGGCGACGGTCGACTTCTGAGTCGATCCAATCCCAACCTATAAAAAGGGGTTGCATCGCATAATGCCAGTCAGTTAGGCGTGATACTGAACCTGTGGCGAGGGAGCTTGCTCCCGCTGGACTGCGAAGCAGTCCCATTTTGGGGCCGCTTCGCGGCCCAGCGGGAGCAAGCTCCCTCGCCACAGGTTACTCATCGCTTGTTCTATCTCTTAACTGACTGGCATTAGCCGCATCGCAGCCCTTTTCACCTCTATAGGTCAGTATCCGAGCTTGTCCCGCAATCCGTAATACCAGGCACCCAGCGCCGCGAATGGCGTACGCAGCAATTGTCCGCCGGGGAACGGGTAGTGGGGCAGGTCGGCAAAGGCGTCGAAGCGCTCGGCCTGACCGCGCAATGCTTCGGCCAGCACTTTGCCCGCCAGGTGCGTATACGTCACGCCATGGCCGCTGCAACCCTGGGAGTAGTAGATGTTGTCGCCCAGCCGTCCGACCTGAGGAAGTCGCGACAGGGTCAGCAGGAAATTGCCGGTCCAGGCGTAATCGATTTTCACGTCCTTGAGTTGCGGGAAGGCCTTGAGCATCTTCGGTCGAATGATCGCCTCGATGTTCGCCGGGTCTCGCGCGCCATAGACCACGCCGCCGCCGAAAATCAGGCGTTTGTCAGCGCTCAGGCGGTAGTAGTCGAGCAGGTAGTTACAGTCTTCGACGCAGTAGTCCTGAGGCAACAGGCGCTTGGCCAATTCATCGCTCAAGGGTTCGGTGGCGATCACTTGAGTCCCGCAGGGCATCGACTTGGCCGCCAGCTCCGGCACCAGATTGCCGATATAAGCGTTGCCGGCGACGATTATGAATTTGGCCCTGACCTTGCCTTGAGGCGTATGCACCACCGGATTGGCGCCGCGCTCGATGCGCACCGCTGGCGACTGCTCGTAAATAGTGCCGCCCAGCGACTCCACGGCGGCTGCCTCGCCCAAGACAAGATTGAGCGGATGAATATGCCCGCCGCTCATGTCGAGCATGCCGCCGACGTATTGATCGCAAGCCACCACTTCACGGATGCGCCGCTGATCCAATAGCTCAAGCTGCGTATGACCGAAACGTTCCCACAGGCGCTTCTGGGATTCCAGATGGCCCATCTGCTTGGCGGTAATGGCGGCGAACACACCGCCGTCCTTCAGGTCGCACTGGATGTTGTATTTGGCTACCCGCTCACGAATGATCCGTCCACCCTCGAACGCCATTTGCCCCAGCAGCTGAGCTTGCTTGGGACCGACACTGCGCTCGATTACATCGATATCACGGCTGTAGCTGTTAACGATCTGGCCACCGTTGCGCCCCGATGCGCCAAAACCCACTTTGGCCGCTTCCAGAATCGTTACCCGAAAACCGTTCTCCAGCAGAAACAGGGCAGAGGACAGGCCGGTATAACCGGCGCCGATGACACAGACATCAGTCTCAACATCATCCTGCAAGGCCGGGCACTGCGGCGCTGCATTGGCCGATGCGGCGTAATAGGACTCTGGGTAGGGAGTGTTCGCCATCCTGCAGCCTCTGTTTAATATATTTTACGAGTGCATCGATCCTACCCGAGTTAAAAAACGACCGCCAGCCAGCGGAAAATCTTCTTTGCCACAGCAAAATTAAATATTTTGCATATTCATAGGGTTAGGTGAAAAAAAGGTGTTGACACCCCTCCGGAATTCCGTAGAATGCCGCCTCACAGCAGGCACGTAGCTCAGTTGGTTAGAGCACCACCTTGACATGGTGGGGGTCGTTGGTTCGAGTCCAATCGCGCCTACCAAACAAAATCCGCTCTGCTGGGCGGTCTAGAAGGGCTCACCGAAAGGTGGGCCCTTTTTTGTTGTCTGTGTCCCGTCCTGAATAAGGTTTACACCTTCTGATCTGTTTTTCAGGAGGGCGTAATGGAATCAGCAAAAAGGCGTAGTCAGCGAGACTACACGCTGACCTTTTAAATTGTCGGTCGTCGATCAGCCAACCTCAGCTTGAGCTGCAAGTGGGTCGAGATCGCCTGTTTTCGATGCTGCGTGAACGGCGTTTATTGGTAGCCCGCAAGCGGGCGTATCACAAGACAACCGACAGCCATCAGCGCTTTCGGCGTCATAGATTCGGCTGTTGTAGGAAGCACTCTAAAACCGGGCGTGGCTGATATTTTATATGAGCTGGGGGATATATTATTTCAGTTTTTTGATGAGGCGGAATCTAGGATTGTTTCTGAGTTTTCTTCACGGCAAGATCCTGATGTACTTCAGAATCTGGGGCAGGTTGATTATAAAGATGAGCGTCATGCGGAGTTTATAAATCCGCAAAAATCGATGAGTCTACCGGCCTTGTCGAAAAGCTAAAGATATTTCTAGTCGGCAATCCTGATGTGGCTGCTATCCTTTTCATCATTCTCGTCGCTTTCGTGTGCTTAACAGCAACCGCTCTGGTATATTCGCGTCGCCAGATGACTGTCATGCGGAACATGAAAAAATGAAAGAAAGTGCGAAACTGGATTCTCTTACTGTTTTTAGATTTGTGGCGGCAGCGTCCGTTGTTATTTTTCATTATGGTAGGGATACCGCAATATACAAAGCGCTTCCTGCAGTACTGGCAGCTGGATCTATCGCGGTAACATTCTTTTTTGTGCTTTCAGGATTTGTAATTTCGATTTCGGCGCATGGACGAAAGTTTGATTTGTTTGGGTTTTATGTGAACAGGTTTGCCAGGATATTCCCTGTTTATATTTTGGCTCTTTTGGCAATCCTGTTTGCGGTAAATCTAGAGGGTAAGGGTTTGGACTTTTTTCTATCACTTACTATGATGCAATCTTGGTTTAGTCCATATCCTCTAACGTTAAATATGCCTGGCTGGTCTGTTTCGGTGGAGATTTTTTTCTATATTGTTGCTCCTGCAATGATTGTTTTGGCTGGAAGGTGGGGCGGGAGGTCTTGGTTAGGATGGGCTTCTATATCAATAATTGTCTGGTTGGTTACGCAAGCTGTATTGTCGTGGGTTAACAAGTCGCAATTTCACAAGGATAATTTTTCGTTTGCTAATGATCTTGTTAACTATTTTCCTGTTTCGCATTTTTGTAGCTTTTTACTTGGGTTTTCGGCAGGTGTTGCTTATAAGAATGGGGTTTTGTTGAATGGAATTACTGATAGGGAGAAGAAATTAATATTTATCCTTTCGGTGTGTCTGGTCGTTCTTTTGTCAAAGAATGGTAGGCGGCTGAACGACTTCTTTGGTGAAAGCTTTGCATATGGCTCTAGCTTTTACTCTGTTGTTTTTTCATTTTTTATATACAGTTGTGCTGTATCTGACAAATTTATTTCAAAAATAATCTCGGCTCCAGCTCTGGTATTGCTAGGCGAGGCTAGCTACTCGTTGTACATAATGCAGATGCCGATATTTATGTATTTCGACATGGTGTTTCCTAAGACGTTGTCATGGGGGGTTGAATATAGGTTTTGGCTTTATTTTACGATTTTACTGGCAGTGTCCATTGCTCTTTTTGTATATGTGGAAAGGCCTCTATCGTTGTTTGTAAAAAGAAAAATATCTGTAGGAATCAGACGTCCTGTGATCCAAGTTTAAGTTCCCGTGAGTGATCGAAACCCGCCACCTGAGCGGGTTTTTTTACGACTGGAGAAAAGCAATGACCGTAACCGAAAAGGATCACGACAGCCTCACCCGCGCGCTTTGGGGTGAGGCGCGTGGAGAAAGCTTGGCTGGTCAAGTGGCCGTGGCTTGGACCATCCGCAACCGGGTGAACAATGGCAAGGCCAAGTGCTGGTGGGGAGAGGGCTATGTCGGCGTGTGCCAGAAACCGTATCAGTTCAGTTGCTGGGGAAATGAGCATGGAAAAGCACTTCGGTAATTCAGGGCTATTCAAGACTGCTTCGTATCTCCGCAACGGATCGCCAGCCAGCGACATTGCTGGCTGGGAGCTGAAAAATCTTGCTCTGAATACGAAGGGATTTTTGATATGTCCAAAGAACTACTCGGAGTTTCTGCTCTAGGGTTGATGGTGCTGGGTGAGTTTTTCGCGATTTACAGTGAGGTGGTAACCGCCAGGCTTGCCCAAACAGGTAGTAGTTCATGGGAGGTATTCATGCTTCCCGTCGTGCTGATGACCTTTGCAGGTTTTTGCCTGGGGGCTTTAGGCATGCTCTCAATCGTAGTGCTGTAGTTGCTTTACCTGGCCCGGCTATCAACTGACTGGGCCAGCTCTGTTCTCCATTCGTTCGACTTTTCCTGTCTGGCCCTGTCGCCACCGCCAGTGCACACAGTTTCTGAACTAACACAGCCATAACCGTCTACATTGCAGGGGGCATCCCCTTTCTGAGAGAACGGATATGTTTAGATCTCGCTCGTTGATTGCCGTTATGACGTGTCTTGCCTTGGCGTCCGGTTCAATGACTGCATTGGCCGACCCGGGAAACGGGAAAGGCCAGGGAAGCGGCAAGGGAAATCCACAAAACATCCAGGACCATGGCAACGCCAGCCATGGAAACAAAGGCAAAGGTTCAGGGGGTGACGATTGGAGTCACGGCCCGAGCATCAATCACGGAAGTGTTCTTGGAATCGTGGGTGGATATCGCGACTACTGGAGCCCCGGGCCCGCCTTGCCACCCGGCATTCAAAAAAATCTCGCCCGCGGAAAACCGCTACCGCCGGGGATCGCCAAAAAACTCGATGGCCGATTGCTTGGCAGGCTTCCACACTACGATGGCTACGAGTGGCGGCAGGCTGGCACTGACTTGATATTGGTGGCCATCGCTACCGGGATCATCTACGAGGTTCTCAATGGCGCATTCGATTGAAGTGAAAACGACAAATTCCAATTGCGCCCTCGCTGCATAACGACCAGTAAAACTACAGGAAGCAATGTGCATTGTTCGATAACTGCACATTGCCTGCCCGTTGGTCGTTGACCTTTGAACTGTGTGGGGCCCAAACGGTCAATTACTTCGTGCAATATCAACCTCACGGAACCCACCCATGTTATTAAAAAACAAGAGTTTTGCAGCTGTCATGTCATGCGTGATGATGCTTGCAGCCGCCCCATTATTGCCCGCTGACCTGTCCATCATGAGTTCCGCCTACGCGAAAGATGGTGGTGGTGGTGGTGGTAACGGCGGTGGCAATGGTGGCGGTAACGGTGGTGGTAACGGCGGTGGTCATGGTGGCAGCGGTAATTCCGGCCATTCTGGCGGCGTCAGCAGCAATGGCCGTGGCGCAGGCTTGAGCAGCGATCACGCAGGCAAAGCCGTCCGCGACCATGGTCTCAGTGGCAACCACTACGGTAACGATCGTAATGGTGTTAGCGGCCATGGTTCAGTGACTTCGGGTATCGCGAAATCCCGGGATACGCGAGGGGTGACGAAGGCCTCTGCCATTTCGACCTCTACGCCTGGTGATCACAATGCTAAAGGACTAAGCAGCGCTCGCACTTCGATTTCAAAAAGACTGGATTAAGTCCAGGGTTCTCAAAGCCGGGTATCCATCAGGAGCCCGGTTTTTTTGTGCCTGCTATTTGCCAATCCTATTGCGGATAATCAGCGGAGCCGCGTGCGTGGGCAAATCTCCTCCTATGAACTACTACTGTAGGGCTGTTTCTACTTAGTCTGTAAGGAGTATGTCGATGCTGGCTCACTGGTTTCTCGCGGCGATTCACCTCTTGGCCTTTGCGCTGGGTTTTTGGTCGGTACTGACCCGCGGCACGGCTTTACGTCGTTTGATTACCGGGGAGGGTGAGGCACGCAGCGTTTTGGTTGCAGATAATCTGTGGGGGATCTCTGCAGTCATTCTCTTGATCACGGGTGGGATGCGAGCCTTTGGCGGATATGAAAAAGGCACTGATTACTATCTTCACCAACCGCTGTTTCATCTCAAAATGACGCTCTTCGTCCTTATCCTGTTGCTTGAAATTGCGCCGATGGTGACGCTGATCAAATGGCGGATTGCGCTGGGGCGTGGGGCGGCTATCGATACCGGGCGCGCAACGCTGTTTGCCCGTATCAGTCATATCGAAGCGCTGCTGCTGATGTTGATGGTCGTGGCTGCCGCAGGCATGGCGCGTGGGGTTACGTTTGGTTAGCCCGGAAGGGGGAGATCCTTTCTCGCAGCAAATCCGAAACGTCTGACAGTCATGGCATGAGATGGGCGGTAGTATCGGCTCCACGTTGCGACGGTATCGCAAAGAGGCTGGGCAGAGGGCGATGCGGTGCTTGAATCTTTAGCCAGCCGTTATTCGAGGCTGAATGGGCTGGCTACTGACCACTGCAGGATTCAGGGTGTTTGCGGTTTGTCTGGGGCGGTCAGGCCGGCCTGAATGCGTTGATAGATCTCTTCGCGATGCACTGCAACGTCTTTCGGGGCGTTGATGCCAATCCTGACTTGCTGGCCGCTAACGCCCAGAATGGTGATCGTAATGTTGTCACCGATGTTTATGCTTTCACCGACTTTGCGGGTGAGTATCAGCATGGTTTTCTCCTTGATTGCTTGTGGGGCACCTGATTGGGACAGTGCAGAGGTCGGTATAGGTATAGATTAGTGCGAAGTCTCGCAGTTTGGGTGCCTCTTTCTGACGCGCAGATGCTGCATTAATTCCCAAGGCGTAACTATACAGAGGCCGCAACCATCATTCTCGTTGTTTTGCGCCCATTTTGCGGCGCTCGAACAGGATCCATGAGTGTTAAAATCGCCGCTTTCAGCATCCAGAGGGAAGCGTTGTGCGCAAAATGGCCTTGGTAATCGCAGTATTGACGTTGGCCGGGTGCGATGAGGGTAAGGGGGTTGACGCGCAAAAGCCGCAACCGACAGTCGCTTCCGCACCCGCGGCGACAACCGGTCCGCAATGGGACGTCGAGGTACGCGGCGAAACGCCCCAGGCGGTCAGCGACCTGAGCGGCTGGTTGATTGAGCATAGCTTCGTTTCCAGCGTCATCAGGGATAACGGAAAGGTTCGTATCCTGATAGGGCCGTTCAATTCGAAAACCGAGGCAGAAGCCAAGCAAGCTGAGGTGACGGCAGCGCTTACCCGGGCAAAGAAAAGGAATATCGAGTCGCTGGTGGTCGAACATCCGACGGCTCAATAAACAAAAACAGCGGTTAGAAACGAACAAAGGCCTGGGGTGTAATGCCCCAGGCCTTTGTGTTTTCAGCGGTCGGTCAGCCGCAGGCTTTCATGTCTACCGGGCCGACAAACTCGTTGCCGCGCCCCATCACGCACGCCACGCTCTGGTTGCGCTGACGTTCCCAGGTCTGTACCGGATAGGTCTTGTTCCAGGCTTCATACAGTTGCCGATCCTGTTTTGACAGGCGCAAGCCGTACTGCTTGCTCATGTAGAAGTAAGTCCGGGCGATCATGCCGCGAATGGAAGGGCGGGGCATGACCTTCTTCGCCTTGAAGTCGACCTGCGTCAGACACGAACCGTATTGACCGGTTTGCACCGGCAACCAGCCGAAGCTGAAGTTGCTGCGATCGCCATTCACCTCGCCGATGCTTGGCACCAGATTGTGCAGATCGGCCTCGGCTTTCTGATAGATCGGGTCGTACCGCGTGCAGTTCTTGCGACCACCTTGTTGCCAGCATTCGCGCTGATGGCCGATCTGCCAGGCCGGGACGATGTGTTCCCACTCGATGCGCGAGGCGCGTTTGGCATTTTTACGCGGTACATAACCGCAGGCGGCGAGGTTTACACGGTTGCCGGTGTATTTGCAGCCGCAATAAAACTCGGTGGATTGCGGAGCGTACAACTTCCACGCGACTTTCTTGGCTTCGTTGAAGGTGCGTGGGGCGCCAGCCTGGGCGCCGAAGGTTATGCACAGAAGCAGTAAAGCAAACCAGCGAACACTCATCGACTCAATCTTCCTTCGGCACAACCCAGAAAATCTGCACGCCGCCATCGTCACGATGGGCGAGGGTGACGTTGTCGTTCTCGTCGATTTCTTCGAGCAGGCGTTCCCACTCATCCACGGGTTCGTCCGGAAGACGGAAGATCAGTGCAGCTTTGGCTTTTTGGGCGGTGGGGGAATTGATGATTTTCTGAACGCGCATACCCAGGCGTTCATAGGCGTCAGGAGAGGCTGAGGTAGTGGCCACGGAATTATCCTTATTAAGCTGTACGTGCATACAGTATTTAACTGTAAGCATTTTCGCAACTGCTTAAAATTCAAGAAAATCCTCTGACAGTAGTTTTTTCCGTTTGGTGTAGGACGATGGGGATTTTTTTATCGGAAAGGTCGTGAACCACTCACCAAGGCTGGCGAGTGGTGACAGCGGTGCCCGACCCGGAACAGGTCGGGCGAGGTGGATCAGTATTCCCAGAACATCCGTTGCAGCTCTTTGCTGTCGTTGGTCTTGGTCAACGCGACCATGGCCAGGATGCGGGCTTTTTGCGGGTTCAGGTCGTGCGCCACGACCCAGTCGTACTTGTCATCAGGCTGTTCGGCGTTACGCAGTACGAAACCACCGGCGTTGACGTGGGAAGAACGAATGATTTGCACGCCGTCCTTGCGCAGAGCTTGCAGGGCCGGAACCACGCGGGACGAGACCGAACCATTGCCGGTGCCGGCATGGATGATGGCTTTGGCGCCTGATTGAGCCAGGGCTTTGTAGGCGGTGTCGCTGACGTTGCCATAGGAATAGGCAATTTCGACGTCCGGCAGGCTCTTGATGGTTTTGATGTCGAATTCCGAATCCATGGTGTGGCGCTTGGCTGGCAAACGGAACCAGTAGGATTTACCTTCGACCACCATGCCCAGTGGGCCCCAGGCACTTTTGAACGCCTCGGTCTTGATGTTGATCATTTTGCTGACGTCGCGACCCGACTGAATTTCATCGTTCATGGTCACCAGTACGCCTTTGCCGCGCGCATCTTTGCTGCTGGCCACGGCGACGGCGTTATACAGGTTAAGCATGCCGTCGGCCGACATGGCGGTGCCAGGGCGCATGGAGCCTACGACGATGATCGGCTTATCGGTTTTTTCCACCAGGTTGAGGAAGTAAGCGGTTTCTTCCAGCGTGTCGGTGCCGTGGGTGATGACGATGCCATCGACGTCATTGCTGTCGGCCAACTCAGCCACCCGACGGCCCAGTTGCAGCAGATTGTCGTTGGTGATGCTTTCGGACGCGATCTGCATGACCTGTTCGCCGCGAACGTTGGCCAATTGGCTCAGTTCCGGAACCCCTGCGATCAACTGTTCGATACCGACTTTCGCCGCTTGATAGGTGGCGCTATTCGCGGCACTGGCTCCCGCGCCGGCAATGGTGCCGCCGGTGGCCAGGATCACCACGTTTGCCAGTTTCTGTTGGCTTTCGACTTCTTTTGCCTGAAGGGCGGTCGGAAGGAGTAGAAGGAGGGCCAAAGCGCCCGGAATAAAAGTGTTGAAGGCAGATTTCATTATTGTTTTCTCTAGTGCTGAGACGGTGCGGAATGCAGGTCATCTAGAAGCGCCCCAGGCAGATCTGAATGCCGGGGGTGTAGGAGAAGAGCAGGATCTGTACCAGCCTGATATTCAACAATAAGATCTTTTAACCTTATGATTTTTATATAAATTATTGAAACGTCTGAAAAAGTATTGGCACCTGGTCGTCCGGGTTTCCGAACATGTGCAGCTTTTACGTTCGGCTCTCCGACCTTCATTGAGAAAGTCGCCTTGCAAAATCGGAAATCAGTGCTAAAGAAATCCCTGCGCAGGTCGATGCTCCTTTAAAGGGATCTTTTTCAGGAGTTCACATGTCGTTTACTGTCGGTTTTCCAAATGCAGGCGCAATCACTATCGCGGGCAAGTCCCCGGCGACCATCAACGCCTTGAGTGAAGCGACGTCCGACGCCTCGGCTCAAGCGCTTGGCGAAGAAGAGGGGAGCGACAACCAGGTCAGAACCGGTGGCGGCGCGCAGACTCAGAACGAAACCAAATCCGAAAAAAGCAGCAATCAAAGTATTGCGGTGCAGGTATTGCTCAAGCGCATGCAAGAACTGCAGCAGCAATTGCGCGAACAGCAGCAACAACTGGCGGCCGCTCAGGCAGCGAATTATCCGACTCCGGAAGCCAAGGCCACCGCAGTCATGTCGATCCAGGGGCAAATCGCCGATACCAGCGGTGCGCTCGCGCAGGTGACAGGCAATCTGGTCAAAGAGCTGGCCAAGGGTTCCAGCAGCGGCAATCTGGTCAGCACGACGGCGTAATGTAAAAGGTTCGGCTTTTGCCAGTCGAGACACAGAGCGGGTCGTTGACAAATATCGACAGGGTTCGCATAGTTCGGTCTACGCAAACGTTTGCGCGGTGGTCGTTGATGGCTTGATCCCGTGAGGGGCAAGGTCCCAGCGCAAGCGTTGCTCAGAATAATCATAAGATCGGAGTGAACCCATGAAGCTGCCATTCGCTGGACGTCTTCTCGCTGTCGCAATGCTGGCTGCCGCATCCGCCGCGCTGCCTGTCTCTTCGGCTTTCGCCGAAACCCCTGAAAAACCTAAAGTCGCGCTGGTCATGAAATCCTTGGCCAACGAATTCTTCCTGACCATGGAAGACGGCGCCAAGGCTTACCAGAAAGACCACTCCGGCGACTTCGAATTGATCTCCAACGGCATCAAGGACGAAACGGACACGGCTGGCCAGACGCGTATCGTCGAGCAAATGATTTTGTCCAAAGTCAACGCATTGGTCATCGCCCCGGCAGACTCCAAGGCCATGGTCCCGGTCATCAAGAAAGCGGTCGATGCCGGCATCACCGTGATCAACATCGATAACCAGCTGGACCCGGCCGTGGTCAAAAGCAAAAACATCACCGTTCCGTTCGTAGGCCCGGATAACCGCAAAGGCGCGCGTCTGGTGGGTGAGTACCTGGCCAAACAGCTGAAGGCCGGTGACGAAGTCGGCATCATCGAAGGCGTTTCCACCACCACCAACGCCCAGCAGCGCACGGCGGGCTTCAAGGATGCGATGGAGGCAGCGCAGATCAAAGTCGTGTCCCTGCAGTCCGGCGATTGGGAAATCGACAAGGGCGGCAAGGTTGCCTCGTCGATGCTCAGTGAATACCCGAACATCAAGGCCTTGTTGGCCGGCAACGACAGCATGGCGGTCGGCGCAGTATCTGCCGTGCGCGCGGCGGGCAAGGCTGGCAAGGTGCAAGTGGTCGGTTACGACAACATCAATGCTATCAAGCCAATGCTCAAGGATGGCCGCGTCCTGGCCACCGCCGACCAGTTTGCTGCCCGGCAAGCGGTGTTTGGCATTGAGACTGCGCTGAAAATCATCAAAGGCGAGACAGTCGATAGCGGCGTCAACGGCGTCATCGAAACTCCGGTAGAGCTGGTTACCAAGTAGTCCTTCTGGCAGCACAACGGTGCTCGCCTCTTGGGGCGGGCACATGGAGAGTTTTTATGTCCGTTTGCGCCCCGAACGCTGTCCTCTCGGTCAGCGGTATCGGCAAAACCTATGCCCAACCCGTCCTCACCGGTATCGACCTGACGCTGATGCGCGGCGAAGTGTTGGCGCTGACCGGCGAGAATGGCGCCGGTAAAAGTACGCTGTCGAAAATCATAGGTGGACTGGTTACGCCGACCACCGGCCAGATGCGATTCCAGGGGCAGGATTACCGTCCCGGCAGCCGGAGCCAGGCCGAAGAGCTGGGCATCCGCATGGTCATGCAAGAACTCAATCTGTTGCCGACGTTGTCGGTGGCGGAAAACCTGTTTCTCGACAACCTGCCCAGCCACGGTGGCTGGATTAGCCGCAAGCAACTGCGCAAGGCGGCGATCGAGGCCATGGCCCAGGTCGGCCTCGACGCCATCGATCCAGATACGTTGGTCGGCGAATTGGGTATCGGCCATCAGCAAATGGTCGAGATCGCTCGCAACCTGATCGGCGATTGCCACGTGCTGATCCTCGACGAGCCGACAGCCATGCTGACGGCCCGTGAAGTTGAAATGCTGTTCGAGCAGATCACCCGCCTGCAAGCCCGGGGCGTGTCGATCATCTACATTTCCCACCGCCTCGAAGAACTGGCACGGGTAGCCCAGCGCATTGCGGTATTGCGCGACGGCAATCTGGTCTGCGTCGAGCCGATGGCCAATTACAACAGCGAGCAACTGGTCACCCTGATGGTCGGCCGTGAGTTGGGCGAGCACATCGATATGGGGCCGCGCAAGATTGGCGCGCCGGCCTTGACGGTCAAAGGACTGACCCGTTCCGACAAAGTCCGCGATGTGTCCTTCGAAGTGCGCGCCGGTGAGATTTTCGGGATTTCCGGTTTGATCGGGGCAGGGCGCACCGAGTTACTGCGCCTGATCTTCGGCGCCGATACAGCCGACAGCGGCACCGTCGCGCTGGGGGCGTCGGCTCAGGTAGTGAGTATTCGTTCGCCGGCCGACGCGGTCGGTCACGGCATCGCCCTGATCACCGAAGACCGCAAGGGCGAAGGCCTGCTGCTGACGCAATCGATCAGCGCCAACATTGCCTTGGGCAATATGCCGGTGATTTCCAGCGGAGGCTTCGTCAATAACGGTGACGAGATGTCTCTGGCACAACGTCAGATCAACGCCATGCGCATTCGCAGTTCCAGCCCGACGCAATTGGTCTCGGAACTGTCCGGCGGCAATCAGCAGAAAGTCGTGATCGGCCGCTGGCTCGAGCGCGACTGCACGGTGATGCTGTTCGACGAGCCGACCCGTGGCATCGACGTCGGCGCCAAGTTCGATATCTACGCATTGCTCGGTGAGTTGACCCGTCAGGGCAAAGCGCTGGTAGTGGTGTCCAGTGACCTGCGCGAACTGATGCTGATCTGCGATCGCATCGGTGTGCTGTCGGCAGGACGTCTGATCGACACTTTCGAGCGTGACAGCTGGACCCAGGATGATTTGCTTGCCGCCGCTTTTGCCGGCTACCAAAAACGTGATGCGTTGCTCAACGAAGCAGCGCCTAGGGATCTTCCATGAATACTGCATCTTTGGCCGGCAAACGTAGTGGCAACTTCTACGGCCTCGGCACATATCTGGGCCTGGCGGGTGCCTTGCTGGCGATGGTCGCGCTGTTCTCGGTCCTGAGCAGCCATTTCCTGTCTTACGACACCTTCAGCACTCTGGCCAACCAGATTCCCGATTTGATGGTGCTGGCGGTCGGCATGACCTTCGTATTGATCATCGGCGGTATCGACTTGTCGGTGGGGTCGGTGCTGGCGCTCGCGGCCTCGGCGGTCAGCGTGGCGATTCTCGGCTGGGGCTGGAGCGTCTTGCCTGCGGCTTTGCTCGGCATGGCGGTAGCGGCATTGGCCGGGACTATCACCGGTTCGATCACCGTGGCGTGGCGGATTCCGTCGTTCATCGTGTCCCTCGGTGTGCTGGAAATGGCGCGAGGCCTGGCGTATCAGATGACCGGTTCGCGCACCGCCTACATCGGTGATGCCTTCGCCTGGCTGTCCAACCCGATCGCGTTCGGCATCTCGCCGTCATTCATCATCGCCTTGCTGATTATCTTCATCGCCCAGGCCGTGCTGACGCGTACGGTGTTCGGGCGATACCTGATCGGCATTGGCACCAACGAAGAGGCGGTGCGTCTGGCGGGGATCAATCCGAAGCCCTACAAGATCCTGGTGTTCAGCCTGATGGGGCTGCTGGCTGGTATCGCTGCGTTGTTTCAGATTTCGCGCCTGGAAGCGGCGGACCCGAACGCCGGCTCCGGTCTGGAGCTGCAGGTGATCGCCGCGGTCGTGATCGGCGGCACCAGTCTGATGGGCGGGCGCGGCTCGGTCATCAGCACATTCTTCGGCGTGCTGATCATCTCCGTACTGGCGGCCGGCCTGGCGCAGATCGGCGCGACCGAACCGACCAAACGCATCATCACCGGTGCGGTGATCGTGGTGGCGGTGGTGCTTGATACTTATCGCAGTCAGCGCGCAAGCCGGCGGACCTGAGTCATGGCAACAATCAAGGATGTAGCGGCACTCGCGGGCATTTCCTACACCACAGTTTCCCATGTGGTGAACAAGACGCGGCCGGTCAGTGAGGAAGTACGGGGCAAGGTCGAGGCGGCTATCAAAAGCCTCGACTACGTGCCCAGTGCCGTGGCCCGGTCGTTGAAAGCGAAAACCACCGCGACCATCGGCCTGCTGGTGCCCAACAGCCTCAACCCGTACTTCGCCGAGTTGGCCCGTGGCATCGAGGATTACTGCGAGCGCAATGGCTATTGCGTCATCCTCTGCAACTCCGACGACAACCCGGACAAGCAACGCAGCTACCTTCGCGTATTGCTGGAAAAACGCATTGACGGCCTGATCGTTGCGTCAGCCGGTGGTGACAGCGGCCTGGCTGAAGGTCTGGCGGGTGTGCGTACGCCAATGGTGATCGTCGACCGTGGGCTCGAAGGTCTCGATGCCGATCTGGTGCGTATCGATCACGAATACGGTGCCTATCTGGCGACCCGGCACCTGTTGGAGCTGGGGCATCGCGACATCGCCACGATTGGTGGGCCGGCGAGTACCAGCGTGGCGCAGATGCGTCTGGCCGGTTTTTGCCGCGCCTTGAAAGAGGCGGGCGTCGAAGTGCCGCGCGAGCGCATGCTGGAAAGCGACTTCACCAGCACCGGCGGTTACAACGCCGCCGCGATCCTGTTGGAAAAGAACCCACCCAGCGCGATCTTCGCCGGTAACGACATGATTGGCATCGGTGTGTTACGCGCCGCTGCCGAGCGCAATATTCGTGTGCCCACCGAGCTGTCGGTGATCGGCTTCGACGATATCCAGATGAGCCGTTACGTCTATCCGGCGCTGACCACCGTGGGCCAGTCGATCCTGCAGCTTGGCGAGATGGCGGCCGAAGTGCTGTTGCGCAGAATTGCCACGCCGGACCTGGCGACCGATCAGCGCATCGTGACGCCCAGTATTGTCCTGCGCGAATCGACTGCGCCGCTGGCTGGTGTGTTCGCTGAGTACCGCTGAACAAAAAGCACTGCTGAAACCGAAAGCACCGCAGAAACAGAATTGACGAGTAGTGACGTATGCCAGCAAAAGTAGTGGTAATAGGCAGCCTGAACATGGACCTGGTAACCCGGGCGCCACGGCTGCCCCGTGGTGGTGAAACGCTGATCGGCCAATCGTTTGCCACGGTTTCCGGCGGCAAGGGCGCGAACCAGGCCGTGGCCGCGGCGCGGCTGGGGGCGCAGGTGTCGATGGTCGGTTGTGTCGGCAGCGATGCCTATGGCGAAGCGCTGCGCGGAGCGTTGTTGGCCGAGCAGATCGATTGCCAGGCGGTCAGTACGGTTGAAGATTCCAGTGGCGTGGCGTTGATTGTGGTCGATGACAACAGTCAGAACGCGATCGTGATTGTTGCCGGTGCCAACGGTGCGCTGACGCCCGAAGTGATCGACCGTTTTGACGCTGTAATGCAAACGGCGGATGTCATCATCTGTCAGCTGGAAGTGCCGGACGCCACGGTCGGCCATGCTCTGAAGCGCGGTCGTGAGCTGGGTAAAACCGTGATTTTCAATCCGGCGCCGGCCAGTCGCCCGCTGCCGGCGGATTGGTATGCGGCCATCGATTACCTGATCCCCAACGAAAGCGAGGCCTCGGCCCTGAGCGGTTTGCCGGTGGACTCCCTGAGCACCGCCGAAACCGCCGCGGCCCGCTTGATCGCCATGGGTGCCGGCAAAGTGATTATCACCCTGGGTTCTCAAGGATCACTGTTCGCCGATGGTAAACGCTTCGAGCATTACCCGGCGCCGAAGGTGAAGGCGGTCGACACCACCGCGGCCGGCGACACGTTCGTCGGTGGTTTCGCAGCAGCCTTGGCGGCCGGCAAAAGCGAGGTCGAGGCGATCCGCTTCGGCCAGGTCGCCGCAGCGCTGTCGGTCACCCGGGCTGGCGCGCAACCTTCGATTCCCACCTTGTCCGACGTACAGGCCTTTAAAGCACCATGAAAAAGACTCCTTTGCTCAACGTCGCGCTGTCGCGGCTGATCGCCTCCCTGGGCCATGGCGACACAGTCGTGATCGGCGATGCTGGCCTGCCGGTTCCGCCCGGCGTCGAATTGATTGACCTGGCCTTGACCCACGGGATTCCGGATTTCGTCAGTACATTGAAGGTAGTGCTCAGCGAGATGCAGGTCGAAAGCCATGTGCTGGCCCATGAGATTCTGGACAAGAAACCTTCGGCATTGAGCACGCTGGATGAACTGAATGCCGAAGGTGCACTGGGTCGGCGTGAATTGCTCAGTCATGACCAATTCAAAGTACTCAGCCGACAAGCACGGGCGATTATTCGTACAGGCGAATGTCAGCCGTACTGCAACATCGTTCTGGTGGCTGGCGTAACGTTCTAACTTTCCGTTCTTCCCACGCACAAGGAGTGCGCTATGCATCGCTATGCTCAGAAACTGAACCACCTGCTCCGGAGTCTGCTGCTTTTGTCCCTGATTACCGCAACAAGCGCCCAAGCGGCGGAAAAGATCGACTTGATCATCGACACTGATCCAGGTGCCGATGACGTGGTCGCCTTGCTGTTTGCCCTGGCCTCGCCGGATGAACTGAACATTCGTGCGCTGACCACCGTTGCTGGCAACGTGCGTCTGGACAAGACCTCGCGTAATGCGCGTCTGGCCCGCGAGTGGGCGGGGCGCGAGGAGGTGCCTGTCTACGCGGGCGCACCGAAACCCATGATGCGCACGCCGATCTATGCCGAGAATATTCACGGCAAGGAAGGCTTGTCGGGTGTCACGGTGCACGAGCCGAAGAAAGGCCTGGCCGAAGGCAATGCAGTCAACTATCTGATCGATACCCTGAAGACCGCCAAACCCCACAGCATCACCATCGCCATGCTCGGTCCACAGACCAACCTGGCCCTGGCGCTGATCCAGGAGCCTGAAATCGTTCAGGGCATCAAGGAAGTGGTGATCATGGGCGGTGCGCATTTCAACGGCGGCAACATTACGCCGGTGGCCGAATTCAATCTGTTCGCCGACCCTCAGGCTGCGGAAGTGGTGCTGAAAAGTGGCGTCAAGCTGACCTACCTGCCGCTGGATGTGACTCACAAAATTCTCACCAGTGAAGCGCGCCTGAAGCAGATCGCGGCCCTGAACAACAATGCCAGCAAGCTGGTGGGCGATATTCTCAACGAGTACGTCAAGGGCGACATGGAGCACTACGGCATTCCGGGTGGCCCGGTGCATGACGCCACGGTCATCGCTTATCTGCTCAAGCCTGAGCTGTTCACCGGGCGTTCGGTCAACGTAGTGGTTGATAGCCGCGAAGGGCCGACCTTCGGCCAGACCATTGTCGACTGGTATGACGGCCTGAAGGCACCGAAAAATGCCTTCTGGGTTGAAAGCGGCGACGCTCAGGGCTTCTTCGACCTGCTGACCCAGCGTCTGGCTCGTTTGAAGTAAGTCATAGGCCCGCAGGTGCCAGCCTGCGGGTTTTTACATGTGCGCCAGGCATGGCGCGTTGCGCGCAAGCGCAACCAGCTTGGCTGTGGTGGCCTCGCTGGTGACTTGGAGGTGAAAGTCCTCTACACACCCGGCAAGGGGAAGTGTTAGCCAGAGGCAAGGGTGTCGCGGGTGACCGCGAATCTGAAGGAAGCCCGAGGCAAAATGCTGGCCTGACGAACAGCAAGCGGATAGAGGCGGCGCAGCGGGGTAAAGGGGCGTGTTTCCCTAAAGCCCAATACTTGCACGGGACGCTGCGACGTAGATCCGACAGGCATAAGCAGGAAGGTCGCGCGAATTACCCTGGGAGATCTGCACGTTTGCCACAGTGCTACCGAGCGTCGAGAGGCGACGGGATGAACGTGCAGAAGTCAGCCGAGGCCGTAGTAAGTGGCGAATAACCCCGTCACCAAGGGCTGAACAAGTTATGCCGCCAGTAGGCGTCAAAGTCTCGTTGAATACCGAAATGCAGAAAGTTCTCCAAGAGAAGACTGTTACTCCGAGTCCCGGACAGTATCCGAGGATGACGGCTGACAGCGCACAGGTATCGGCGGCGTCTGTGACGTGGACGAACGCGGAGCCGGACACGCTGATGGAGCGGGTGCTTGCACCGGTCAACCTTAGGCGTGCGTATCAACGTGTGGTCAGCAACAAGGGCGCACCGGGTGCCGATGGCATGACGGTCGACGACTTGGCGGACTACGTGAAACAGTATTGGCCGACCCTCAAGGTGAGGTTGCTGGCCGGCGAGTATCACCCGCAGGGTGTACGCGCCGTTGACATCCCCAAACCCAAAGGTGGAACACGGCAACTGGGTATTCCCAGCGTCGTGGATCGCTTGATCCAACAGGCACTGCTGCAACAGCTCACGCCAATCTTCGATCCTCTGTTCTCGGACTACAGCTACGGCTTTCGTCGGGGTAGAAGCGCTCACCAAGCCATCGAAACCGCTCGCGGCCACGTGGCAGCGGGTCACCGCTGGTGCGTGGAACTTGATCTCGAGAAGTTCTTTGATCGGGTCAACCACGATGTCCTGATGGCCTACGTGGCGCGTCAAATCGAAGACAAGCGTGTGCTCACGCTGATCCGTCGTTACCTCGAAGCGGGAACGATGTCGGGCGGACTCGTCAGCCGACGGCAGGAAGGGACGCCGCAAGGCGGCCCGCTCTCGCCGTTGCTGTCGAACATCCTGCTCAACGAACTCGACCGCGAACTTGAACGGCGAGGCCATCGCTTCGTGCGTTATGCCGACGACGCGAACATCTATGTGCGCAGCCAGCGAGCTGGCACACGGGTGATGGCCGGTGTTGAGCGTTTCCTGAATCAGCGCCTGAAACTGACGCTGAACCGGGAAAAGAGCCACGTAGCACGGCCTTGGGTCTGCGACTATCTGGGTTATGGGATGAGCTGGCATCAGCAACCGAGGCTGAGAGTGGCGACGATGAGTCTGGGTCGCTTGCGCGACCGGTTAAGAGACCTGCTGCGCGGGGCGCGGGGCCACAAGATGGCGAATGTCATCGAACGGATAAACCCTGTACTGCGCGGGTGGGCAGGCTACTTCAAGCTCAGTCAGAGCAAACGGCCACTTGAGGAAATTGACGGCTGGGTGCGGCGCAAACTTCGCTGCGTCGTCTGGCGTCAATGGAAGCGGCCCTCAACGAGGGCACGTAACTTGATGCGCCTGGGGCTTAGCGAAGCTCGCGCCTGCAAATCAGCCTTCAATGGCCGAGGCCCATGGTGGAGCTCGGGAGCATCTCATATGAATCAGGCGCTGCCGAAGAAGCTATGGGATCAACTTGGGTTGGTCTCGGTACTGGATACGATAAACCGGCTTAGCCGCATAGCTTGAACCGCCGTATACGGATCCGTACGTACGGTGGTGTGAGAGGACGGCGGATGTAAATCCGCCTCCTACTCGATTACTCGGTGACTGTTGCGCCCATGTAGTCAACGGGGTATCTCTCGAATATCTGAGTGATGAAGGTCTGTGCGGCTTGCGTCCCCAGTTCCTTGACCAGCAAATCGATACCAATGATCGCTAGCTCTTCCGGGCTACCCGGGCTGTAAGAGCTGTGCCCCTGTGGCCACTTGGCTTTGATGTCGGCGTCGATACTTACGGTGGTCATGATGGCGCTCGTGAAGTCGGGAAAGTCTGAGTGTCGAGTTAACCATTTTGCGGGACGTTTGGCACTCCGACTTAGGCATGAGGGGAGGGCTATGCGACACTTGGTCTTTGACGATTTTTCAAGGACCGTGCTGTGCAGATCGATTTGAACACTCCTGACGGCTTGACCCTCGACGCGGTGCGTCAGCTGCTGGCCTCTGCCAGCGACGATGAACACACTCAGTTGCGGGTTACCAAGGGCGGCATCGCCTACATTTCGTCGGGCATTGTGGGCGGCACGGACATCGACGGGTTGCTGTTTCGCCTGGAGACCTGGGCCAAAGGTTCCGGTTATGTCGGATTGGTAGCGGCCAGCGACGAGGTCTGGGTCATGCAGATTTTCAATGCGCTCAAGGAGAACTGGCCGAAGCCGCCTTTCGACTACATCGACGTTTATTGAGAGCTGTTCATATTCAGTCACGATTGAGTGATGAACGGCATGCCGATGCTCAGGCACACTCGCGGCTGTCCGTATCGAGGGCTGAGCGATAGCGCCCGTCCTGAAACCAAACACCAAAATGGCAGTCGCACGATCTCTGCTTAATTATTGAATGAAGGAGGCTTCATGCCTTGGAAGCTCGCGTCATTGGGTACTTTGTTGGCCGCCACTCTGCTGGCCGGTTGCAGCAGTACGTCCACCGATTCGGCAAAGGACCCTGTGGCGACCGACACAGGCCACAGCCGTTGTGAAGCGAAGGCTGCCGAATTCACCATTGGCAAAAAGGCTTCGCCCGAATTGCTCGAGCAGGCACGTACCCGCGCAGGCGCGCAGAACGCCCGGTTCCTCAAGCCAAACGACATGGTGACCCTGGAGTACCGCTCCGATCGCCTGAACCTGAACACCGACAACAACCTGGTGGTCACCCGCGTCAACTGCGGCTGATTGCTTCAGGCTTTTGTTTCGCCCATAAAAAACCCCGTCACATGGACGGGGTTTTTTTAGTGCGGCAGAAAATTACTCTGCGCGGACTTGTGCAGCTTGCATACCCTTTTGGCCTTTCTCAGCCACGAAGGAAACGGTCTGGCCTTCTTTCAGGCTTTTGAAACCGTCGCTTTCGATAGCTTTGAAGTGTACGAACAGGTCGTCACCGCCACCTTGAGGAGTGATGAAGCCGAAGCCTTTTTCATCGTTGAACCATTTAACGGTGCCGGTTTGGCGATTAGACATGGTGTATCTCCAAGAAACATATATTTTCAGTAGTACTGTGCTGCTCAGGCCAACTGGGCACACCGGAGTATCATAGTCGAAATGTTCGCTTTGGGAGCCCCCCGGGTGTGCTGTTTGCCCTACAGTCGCGGTTGCTTTGTTGCTTCGTGTGGCTGAAAGCCCCGGTTTAAAAGGCTTTCAGCCGAAAGTATAGACAATAAAAAAAGCTGAAAAACCTGCAAAATTTGTACGAAAAAGCTAAATTTCATCATTTTTTATCGGCAGTGAGCCGAGTTAAAAGGACTTTTTTCTCACTTTTTCGCCGGTGCATTGGCCTTGCATTTAGCTATCTGACCCAGCGCTTTCTGTTGCAGTTCCGGGGTGGCCTTGTTATCCATCAGGGCCTGAATGTCGCTGGCCGGGTACGATTTGATCGCGTCGGCACCACAGGCGCAGTGTGACTTGGCTGCCGCAGCGCCGATCTGCGGAGTGGCCGCCTGAGTGCACTGAGCCATGTATTTCTCGCGCTCGCCCTTTGGCCAGTCGGCATGGGCAGCCAGCGGCAGCAACAGGACGACGGGTGCGACGATGGCGAATAAACGATTCAGACGCATGCTGAGATGCTCCTTTTGGGTCAATGTCTTGTTATCTGAGGGGTAAAGCATGGTTCAAGTTCAGCACTCTGGCATAAAAATGCCTGATTTGCCCCCGCAGAAAACCTTGCCACCGCGACGACCGTTCATCTGTGCTAGCATGCCTCGCTCGGGCGTTTGCAGGCTCCGGATGACCTTCAGTCCCGGTAGCGGCAGCGGCTCGAATAACCCTGATTTGAATCCCAGTCACTCTGGTTCGGTTTTCCGGTTGGCCGCAAGGCTCCTGCCGCTGTAAGGCAGGCGTTCGTTATTGAATGGCCTGGATCGGATCTTGTACTGGCTCATCCCAACCCACGTGACCTTTGGTAGGGGTCACCACTAGGAGAGGAGGCGCCATGCCAACTATTACTCTTCCCGACGGCAGTCAACGTTCATTCGATCACCCGGTTTCCGTAGCCGAGGTCGCCGCATCCATTGGTGCCGGTCTGGCCAAGGCCACCGTGGCCGGCAAGGTCAATGGCAAGCTGGTCGACGCCAGCGACATCATCGACAGCGATTCCACGCTGCAAATCATTACGCCAAAGGATGAAGAGGGGCTGGAGATCATTCGCCACTCTTGCGCCCACCTGGTTGGCCATGCGGTCAAGCAGCTGTACCCGACGGCCAAGATGGTCATCGGTCCGGTCATCGACGAAGGCTTCTATTACGACATCGCCTTCGAGCGTCCTTTCACGCCGGACGACCTGGCCGCCATCGAACAGCGCATGCAACAGCTGATCGAGAAAGATTACGACGTGATCAAGAAAGTCACTCCGCGCGCCGAAGTGATCGAAGTGTTCAAGGCCCGCGGCGAAGACTACAAGCTGCGTCTGGTCGAAGACATGCCGAACGAGCAGGCCATGGGCCTGTACTATCACGAAGAATACGTCGACATGTGCCGCGGTCCGCACGTGCCGAACACGCGTTTCCTGAAATCCTTCAAGCTGACCAAGCTGTCTGGCGCCTACTGGCGTGGCGATGCCAAGAACGAGCAATTGCAGCGCGTTTACGGCACCGCATGGGCAGACAAGAAGCAACTGGCGGCTTACATCCAGCGCATCGAAGAAGCCGAGAAGCGCGATCACCGCAAGATCGGCAAGCGTCTTGGCCTGTTCCACACCCAGGAAGAGTCGCCGGGCATGGTGTTCTGGCACCCGAACGGCTGGACTCTGTACCAGGTGCTCGAGCAGTACATGCGCAAGGTTCAGCGCGACAACGGCTACCTGGAGATCAAAACTCCACAAGTCGTTGACCGCAGCCTGTGGGAGAAATCCGGGCACTGGGCCAACTACGCCGACAACATGTTCACCACTCAGTCGGAAAACCGCGACTACGCCATCAAGCCGATGAACTGCCCGTGCCACGTGCAGGTGTTCAATCAGGGCCTGAAAAGCTACCGCGAGCTGCCGATGCGTCTGGCCGAATTCGGTGCCTGCCACCGTAACGAGCCGTCGGGTGCGCTGCACGGCATCATGCGCGTTCGCGCCTTCACTCAGGACGATGCTCACATCTTCTGTACTGAAGAACAGATGCAGGCCGAGTCCGCTGCGTTCATCAAGCTGACCATGGACGTTTATGCCGACTTCGGCTTCAAAGACGTCGAGATGAAGCTGTCCACTCGTCCGGAAAAACGCGTCGGTTCCGACGAACTGTGGGATCGCGCCGAAGCTGCATTGGCTGCAGCCCTTGATAGTGCTGGCTTGCCGTACGATCTGCAGCCGGGCGAGGGTGCGTTCTACGGTCCGAAGATCGAGTTTTCGCTGAAAGATTGCCTCGGCCGCGTCTGGCAATGTGGTACCCTTCAGCTCGATTTTAACCTGCCTGTCCGTCTGGGAGCCGAATACGTCTCCGAAGACAACAGTCGCAAGCACCCGGTTATGTTGCACCGGGCGATCTTGGGCTCCTTCGAACGTTTCGTCGGAATCCTGATCGAGCACTACGAGGGTGCATTCCCCGCGTGGCTGGCTCCGACACAGGCAGTGATCATGAATATCACTGATAAACAGGCTGATTTTGCCGCTGAGGTTGAAAAAACCCTCAATGAAAGCGGATTTCGTGCCAAGTCTGACTTGAGAAATGAAAAGATCGGCTTTAAAATCCGCGAGCATACTTTGCTCAAGGTTCCCTATCTCTTGGTTATCGGAGATCGGGAAGTCGAGATGCAGACTGTCGCTGTGCGTACTCGTGAAGGTGCTGACCTGGGCTCGATGCCCGTCGCCCAGTTCGCTGAGTTTCTCGCGCAAGCGGTTTCCCGGCGTGGTCGCCCAGATTCGGAGTAATTACTATTAAGCGTGAAATGAGACAAGATAAACGAGCTGCACCGAAAGCCCCGATCAACGAGAATATCTCGGCACGCGAGGTTCGGTTAATTGGGGCTGAAGGTGAACAGCTTGGGATTGTGTCAATTGAAGACGCGCTTCTTAAGGCTGAAGAGGCCAAACTGGATTTGGTGGAAATTTCCGCCGATGCAGTACCCCCTGTTTGCAAACTGATGGACTACGGCAAATCGATCTTCGAGAAGAAGAAGCAGATTGCCGCGGCCAAGAAAAACCAGAAGCAGATTCAGGTTAAAGAAATCAAGTTTCGTCCAGGGACGGAGGAAGGGGATTACCAGGTAAAACTGCGCAACCTGGTACGTTTCCTGAGTGATGGGGACAGGGCCAAGGTATCCTTGCGATTCCGCGGCCGTGAGATGGCCCACCAGGAGCTGGGGATGGAACTCCTCAAGCGAGTTGAAGGTGACTTGCTCGAGTACGGTTCGGTCGAACAGCATCCTAAGATGGAAGGACGCCAGCTGATTATGGTCATCGCCCCGAAAAAGAAGAAGTAATCAATAGGGCACGGCAGGCCTTCTGATTATGTTTATCAACTGAATGCGGAGTATCCGAACATGCCAAAAATGAAAACTAAAAGTGGTGCTGCTAAGCGGTTTTTGAAAACTGCTAACGGTATCAAGCACAAGCACGCTTTCAAGAGCCACATCCTGACTAAAATGTCGACCAAGCGTAAGCGTCAACTGCGCGGTAGCAGCTTGCTGCATCCGTCTGACGTGGCAAAAGTCGAGCGCATGCTGCGCCTTCGTTAATTTTAGTCAAGAATAGAGGAAGTAACTCATGGCTCGTGTAAAGCGTGGCGTCATTGCCCGTAAACGTCACAAAAAAATTCTGAAACTTGCTAAAGGCTACTACGGCGCTCGCTCGCGCGTATTCCGTGTTGCCAAGCAAGCGGTAATCAAGGCAGGCCAATACGCCTACCGCGACCGTCGTCAGAAAAAACGTCAGTTCCGCGCTCTGTGGATCGCTCGTATCAACGCTGGTGCGCGTATCAACGGTCTGTCCTACAGCCGTTTCATCGCCGGCCTGAAAAAAGCGTCCATCGAGATCGACCGTAAGGTTCTGGCTGATCTGGCAGTGAACGAAAAAGCGGCGTTTGCTGCGATTGTCGAGAAAGCTAAAGCCACCTTGGCTTAAGTACCCCCGACAGTCACCCGGCCTCACCTCTGTGGGGCCAGGTGTTAAACGTCATAAATAGGGGAAGAGCCTTCAAGCTCTTCCCCTATTTTGTATCTGGAGTCTGTACATGGAAAACCTGGATGCGCTCGTCTCTCAAGCACTAGAGGCTGTGCAAAGCGCTGAAGATATCAATGCCCTGGAGCAAATCCGGGTTCACTACCTTGGCAAAAAGGGCGAATTGACTCAGGTGATGAAGACCCTGGGGAATTTGCCGGCCGAAGAGCGCCCGCAAGTCGGTGCGCTGATCAACGTTGCCAAGGAGCGTGTCACAGAGGTTCTCAATGCCCGCAAGGCACTGTTTGAAGAGGCCGACCTGGCCGCCAAACTGTCTGCCGAGTCCATTGACGTGACCCTGCCTGGCCGTGGCCAGACCTCCGGTGGTCTGCATCCGGTTACTCGCACTCTGGAACGTATCGAACAGTTCTTCACCCACATCGGCTACGGCATCGCCGAAGGCCCTGAGGTCGAAGACGACTATCACAACTTCGAAGCGCTCAACATCCCAGGCCATCACCCGGCCCGGTCGATGCATGACACCTTCTATTTCAATGCCAACATGTTGCTGCGCACCCATACCTCGCCGGTACAGGTCCGCACCATGGAATCGAAACAGCCGCCGATCCGCATCGTCTGCCCAGGCCGTGTGTACCGTAGCGACTCCGATATCACTCACTCGCCGATGTTCCACCAGGTCGAAGGCCTGCTGGTCGACCGCGATATCAATTTCGCCGACCTGAAAGGCACCATCGAAGAGTTCCTGCGCGTGTTCTTCGAAAAAGAACTGGCCGTGCGTTTCCGTCCTTCGTACTTCCCGTTCACCGAGCCATCCGCTGAAGTCGACATGGAATGCGTGATGTGCAGCGGTAAAGGCTGTCGGGTCTGCAAACAGACTGGCTGGCTGGAAGTCATGGGCTGCGGCATGGTTCACCCGAATGTGCTGCGCATGTCCGGGATCGACCCGGAAGAGTTTTCGGGCTTTGCCTTCGGCATGGGCGTTGAGCGTCTGGCCATGCTGCGTTACGGCGTGAACGACTTGCGTCTGTTCTTCGACAACGACTTGCGGTTCCTCGCGCAATTTCGCTAGTCGTAACGAATTCTTAGGAGAGCAGGATGAAATTCAGTGAACAATGGCTGCGTGGCTGGGTAAGCCCGCAGGTAAGTCGCGACGAGCTGGTTGCTCGTCTGTCGATGGCCGGTCTTGAGGTCGATAGCGTTACGCCGGCCGCCGGTGAATTCAGTGGCGTGGTGGTGGGCGAGGTGCTGAGCACCGAGCAACACCCGGACGCCGACAAGTTGCGTGTTTGCCAGGTCAGCAGTGGCTCGGAGACCTTCCAGGTAGTGTGCGGTGCGCCAAACGTGCGCCCCGGCCTGAAGATCCCGTTCGCGATGATCGGCGCCGAACTGCCGGGCGACTTCAAAATCAAGAAAGCCAAGCTGCGTGGCGTTGAATCCAACGGCATGCTGTGCTCCCAGGCCGAGCTGCAAATCGGCGAAGGCAACGATGGGCTGATGGAATTGCCGGCCGATGCACCAGTCGGTCAGGACATTCGTGAGTACCTGAGCCTCGACGACGCCAGCATCGAGGTCGATCTGACCCCGAATCGTGGCGACTGCCTGTCCTTGGCCGGTCTGGCCCGCGAAGTCGGCGCGCTTTATGCCGCCCAAGTCACGCGTCCGGTCGTTGCCAGCGTTCCCGCTGTACACGACGAAGTGCGTTCAGTTGAAGTCCTCGCGCCAGCCGCATGCCCACGCTACCTGGGTCGTGTGATCCGTAATGTTGACCTGTCCAAGCCTACGCCGCTGTGGATGGTCGAGCGTCTGCGTCGTGCCGACGTGCGCAGCATCGACGCTGCCGTCGACATCACCAACTACGTGATGCTGGAACTGGGTCAACCGCTGCACGCATTCGATCTCGCCGAAATCAATGGCGGCATCCGCGTACGCATGGCCGAAGAAGGCGAGAAGCTGGTGCTGCTCGACGGTCAGGAAGTCAGCCTGCGTAGCGATACGCTGGTGATTGCAGACCACACACGTGCCTTGGCTATCGCCGGCGTCATGGGTGGCGAGCACAGCGGCGTCAACACCGCGACCACTCGCGATATTTTCCTGGAAAGCGCGTTCTTCGACCAGATTGCTGTCGCTGGCAAGGCTCGTTCCTACGGCCTACACACCGATGCCTCGCACCGCTATGAGCGTGGCGTGGATTGGCAGCTGGCCCGTGAAGCCATGGAGCGGGCTACTGGCCTGCTGCTTGAGATCACCGGTGGCGAAGCGGGTCCGATCATCGAAACCGTCAGCGAGCAGCATCTGCCGTCGATCGCGCCGATCACCCTGCGTGCCCAGCGCATTACTCAGATGCTGGGTATGGAAATGGATTCGGCCGAAGTCGAGCGTCTGCTCAGCGCCTTGGGCCTGGCCATTTCTGCCGATGGGGCAGGGCAGTGGCGCGTAGAAGTGCCAAGCTTCCGTTTCGATATCAGCCTGGAAGTCGATCTGATCGAAGAACTGGCCCGTCTGTACGGTTACAACCGTCTGCCGGTTCGCTACCCGCAAGCCCGTCTGGCGCCGCAAGCCAAGGCCGAAGCGCGCAGCGATCTGCCTGAACTGCGTCGCCTGCTGGTGGCTCGTGGTTATCAGGAAGCGATCACTTACAGCTTCATCGATCCGAAACAGTTTGAGTTGTTTAATCCGGGTGTCGAGCCGCTGCTGTTGGCCAACCCGATTTCCAACGACATGGCTGCCATGCGTTCGTCCCTGTGGCCTGGTCTGGTCAAGGCGCTTCAGCACAACCTGAACCGTCAACAAGATCGCGTCCGCCTGTTCGAAAGCGGTCTGCGCTTCGTCGGTCAGCTGGAAGGCCTGAAGCAGGAGCCGATGCTGGCGGGTGTGGTGTGCGGTAGCCGTCTGCCGGAAGGGTGGGCACAAGGTCGCGATGTCGTGGATTTCTTCGACGTCAAAGCCGATGTGGAAGCGGTACTGGGTTTCGCCGGCGCACTGGATTCGTTCACGTTCGTGCCGGGCAAACACCCAGCATTGCACCCGGGTCAAACCGCGCGCATCGAACGTGAAGGCCGTCTGGTAGGTTTCGTTGGTGCGATTCACCCTGAATTGTCGAAAACCCTCGGTCTCGACCGTCCGGTCTTCGTATTCGAGCTGGTTCTGGCCGAAGTGGCGTTGGGCAAAATGCCTAAATTCCAGGAGTTATCGCGCTTTCCTGAAGTGCGTCGTGACCTTGCACTGCTGGCGGATAAAGACGTTGCGGCCACTGCCGTACTGGACGTAATCCGTGAAAATGCAGGTGAATGGCTGACAGACCTCAGGCTATTTGACGTGTATCAGGGTAAAGGCATTGATCCGCATAGAAAAAGCCTTGCAGTTGGCTTGACCTGGCAGCATCCATCGCGCACTCTTAATGACGATGAGGTGAATACCACGACGCAAAACATCCTCACCTCGCTCGAACAAAGGTTGAACGCCACGTTAAGGAAGTGACGTATGGGGGCTTTGACGAAAGCTGAGATGGCGGAACGTCTGTATGAAGAGCTGGGCCTGAACAAGCGGGAGGCCAAGGAATTGGTCGAACTGTTTTTTGAAGAAATCAGGCACGCTCTTGAAGACAACGAACAAGTCAAATTGTCCGGTTTCGGCAATTTCGACCTTCGGGACAAACGCCAGCGGCCTGGCCGCAATCCGAAAACGGGAGAAGAAATCCCGATCACGGCTCGCCGTGTGGTCACCTTTCGTCCAGGGCAGAAGTTGAAGGCCCGAGTTGAGGCTTATGCTGGAACCAAGTCATAACGACGAACTACCCGTCATCCCGGGCAAACGCTACTTCACCATTGGTGAAGTCAGCGAGCTATGTGCCGTAAAGCCGCACGTGCTGCGCTACTGGGAGCAGGAGTTTCCTCAACTCAACCCCGTCAAACGCCGCGGAAACCGCCGGTATTATCAGCGCCAGGACGTGCTGATGATCCGGCAGATCCGCGCGCTTCTTTACGATCAGGGGTTTACCATCGGCGGCGCACGCTTGCGTTTGTCCGGCGATGAAGCCAAAGACGACACCACCCAATACAAACAAATGATCCGCCAGATGATCGCCGAGCTTGAAGATGTTCTGGTGGTTCTCAAGAAATAAATTCCTGCTTTTAAATACTTCCAGTTTTCAAAAGCTTGCGATATATTCTTGAGCGTTCCTCGAGATGAGGGACAGATTTAACGCCTAGTCGGGGCGTAGCGCAGTCCGGTAGCGCACTAGCATGGGGTGCTAGGGGTCGAGTGTTCGAATCACTCCGTCCCGACCATATTTTTCAATGACTTAGCCCAATCTGAAAAGACTGGGCTTTTTCATGTGCGTGACATTTTCGTGACCTTGTGAGCTCACGCCGCTTTTGGCCCTTTTTCGCGCGGGCCTTGGCACCAATCCTTTCTGATATTTCTCTTCCTTTCTCCGCTTTTTCGCATGTCAGATAGCCTTGCCAAACGCCCTGTTTCCGGGCTTTTTTGGCCAAAACCGCAGTGCTATGTACCAGACTTGGATGGAATCAAAAGAACTAGATCCGTATCGCCTACATCGACACCCGCCTGCGAAAGCAGAGTCGTAACTTGGCCGCGATGATGAGTCTGATGGTTAAAAAAATGCATGATCAGGCTGTAAAAATCCTTATCGAACACTACACCCTTCATGTTTGCATAATTGAAGGGGCCGTCTAGATCGGGCTCCGTAATGGATTGAGCCCATTGGATGATTATTCGGTCGAGCCATTCTCGATACGCTGAGAGCTCTCGAATATTAGAGAACAACAATTGATCGAGGCTTTTCGGATCAGGAAGCTGCCTCACCGGCTCCAGTGCCAAGTGGTTCGTTGGGTGTTGGGCGAATCGCTTCAGCCAGATCGTATCTCCGGCCGCCAAGTGGTTCAGAGTTCCGAGAATAGAACCAAAAAAAGCGTTCCTGTCTGCCGAAAGCTCTTCATCGGACAAGCCCCTGGCTGCTTCATAGACCTTGGCGCTCATCCACTCGTTATAGGTCGCCATCAGACAGATATGGCTAGTGCGGTTCATCGTGTTCATCCTATGAGTGGGGATTTTGATAAGCGATCCACGCTCATCTAAAAGCCCAGTCTAGTGCTGGGCTTTGGTGTTTCTGGCGGGCGGCATAAAGCCTTGGGCAGGCTGGATTTTAGCAGAGACGGTGTCCACATCGTTTGATGCGGCGGCTGGCCTTCAAAATTTCATCCACTCGAGTTGAGGTGCTGCTTCCAGATGGATGGCTGAACGTGTAACTTGTTGATACAAATATGAATCTGTATCATTTAGTTTCATGTCAAGGGTGCGAGGGAGTGCATTGCCCATATAAAAATAAGGTCAAGGTAATGCTCAAAATGCTACTCGTGTACGGTCATCTGATTGCCACCTGTATTGCTCTGGGGAGGGTGCTGCAGGCTGATCAAAAGCTATGGAGCTGGCGCAAGGATGTGTTGAGCCAGGTGCAGCGTGAATATCTCGAAGAGACTCAAAAAATTGTCACGCTCGCGCTTTTGGCGCTTTGGGGAAGTGGCTTGCTGCTGGTGCTCCAGGGTTACCTCGATGAGGGGAACGCGTATCTGCTCAATCAAAAGCTCTGGGCCAAGGTGAGTGTTGTCGTGCTGCTTAGCCTCAATGGCGCTTTGTTGCATCGGATCGGTTTCCCGCTGCTGCAGAAGGCTCCCTTTGTCTTGTTACGCACCTCCGGCCGCACTCGCCTCGCTCTCTTGGGCGCTCTCTCTATGAGCGGCTGGTTATTTTCCGCCTTCCTGGGGGTCGCTCGAGCGTGGAATCACGCACTGCCTTACTTGCATGTGATGGGAGTTTTTGCCGTGTTCTCGTTGCTTGCTTGTGTAGTGGCGCTGATAGTCGCCAGTGCAGCGGGCGCTACGGGAGAAGAATGGTCACGTACCGGCAGCAAGTGAAGCGGGTTGTGCCGGACATTGATAGGTGAACAATGTGCCGCCCGCTAAGGCGGCACATTCGGATCAAGAGGTTGAGTACTCGAGATACAGTCTTTCGAGAGCCTCTCGGTACTTATCTCCCTTTAACGTTTTTTTCAGCACGGCCAGGGCTTCGAGCGCTGAAGCCGCAGCCATCGCCTCGTTTTCTCCCCGGTAGGCGGCGCGCAGCCTGGCTGCTGCAATGATCGATTCTTCAGTCGTTGGCATGTGATTGCCCTCGAAGGATTGAATCTCACTGATAGTCGTAACCTTCAACGATTTCAAGGTAAACGGCTGGTAACGTCACTCTTTCACTCGTACTAATCTCTTGTCGAGCGTTTTGGCGAGACACATCGCCTCATCGCTCAACGATTTGCAAAAGGCGTCGACGAAGGTAGAGGAGGGGCGATAATCAGGCCGGATCAACATAACGCGATAGGGAATGGACACGTTGATCGGCCGAATGACCAATCCTCTGCCTGACTCCTCCACTGCGCTCAACGGGTTGATAATCGCCACCCCCAACTGTTGCCTGACCATGGCGCAAACCGATGCTGCGTTGGTTGTTTCGATGACGGTATGCCGATTGACTCCGGCCTGACGAAAGTGTTCATCGAGCGTCTGACGATAGATGTCCAGACCCGAAAAGTTGATGAAATCGACGCCGCGAAAGTCTTCCATTACCAGGAGCGACCTGGATAGCAAAGGATGACCCTCTGGCAGAATGCAGACCATGTCGGAACAAAAGAGCAGTTCCCCTTGAGTACCTCGAGGTACATGCTCGCCCTCGGTCAATCCGAGGTCGTAACGCTGGGCGCTGAGAGACTCTTCCAGTAAGGGTGATTCCTGTGCCGCAATGCTCAAGCCTATGCCGCTATGCTGTTGTTGAAAGTGCTTGCAGACCTTGGGCAACAGCGTCTGGGAAAACAACGGAAGGCAGGCGACGCTCAGTTGGCCATGTTCGAAGCGACGGATCGACTGTGCAACGCTGTTGATTCGTTCCAACCCGATGTAGGAGTGTTCAACCTCTTCGAGCAGCATAATGGCCTGAGCCGTCGGTACCATCCTCCCTCCCTCTCGATCAAACAGCCGAAGGCCAGAGATACTTTCAAGCCGCGCCAGTTCCCGGCTGACCGTCGGCTGGGAAGTAAATAGCAAGCGGGCCGCTCCGGTGACGCTTCCCGCCTGCATGATGGCGCGGAAGACTTCGATATGCCGTATGGAAATTCCCACCCGAGGTCTCCGTCAATTGATCAATCCCCATATCAAAACTGAATCAACCCACAAAGAATAGATATTTTATTGAATGCGGGTTGATCGGCATGATGGTTTCTCTCTTTACCTCAGATTGAGTACCGCATGCCCAACCATTCCGCTTTCAAGCAATTAGCCGAAACGGCGAAACAGCACGGCACCCCGCTGTGGTGCTATGACGCCCAGACCATCAGGGCACGCGTCGACCAGCTGCAAGGCTTCGATGTCATTCGATACGCGCAAAAAGCCTGCTCCAATCTGCATATTCTCCGTTTGATCCGCGAACAAGGCGTGCGGGTCGATGCCGTATCATTGGGGGAAATCGAGCGTGCGTTGCTCGCTGGATACAGTCCTGCCGGCGACCCGGCGGGCATTGTTCTGACCTGTGATCTGTTCGATGAAGCGACATTGCGACGGGTCGTCGAGCTGAACATCGAGGTCAATACCGGCTCGATAGACATGCTCCGTCAATTGGGCAAAGAGTCTGCGGGCCATCGCGTCTGGCTGCGGATCAACCCGGGGTTTGGCCACGGTCACAGCCGCAAGACCAATACCGGCGGTGAAAACAGCAAGCATGGAATCTGGCATGACCAGGTTCAGGAAGCGCTCGGCGTGATTCGGCAATTCGGGCTGAAACTGGTGGGATTGCACATGCACATTGGTTCAGGTGTGGATTACGCGCACCTTGAGCAAGTGGGTTGTGCAATGGTCTCGGCCGTGAGGGCTCTCGACCACGATATCGAAGCATTCTCCATCGGCGGGGGGCTTTCTACTCCTTATCGTGTGGGGGATGAGCCGGTGGATATCCAGCGCTATGCGAACGCATGGCGCCAGGCCAAACAGGACATTGAGGCTTTACTCGCGCACCCGGTACGGATGGAGATCGAGCCCGGTCGATTCCTGGTAGCCGAGTCAGGCTATTTGGTTACCGAAGTCCGCGCGGTAAAAAAAGTCGGTAGCCGAAACTTCATCCTGGTGAACGCTGGCTTCAATGACCTGATGCGGCCAGCCCTCTATGGCGCCTATCACCAAATGACCTTGTTGGACTCCCAGGGTGTCCCGGTCGATCGTGCGGAGCATCTCTGTGTAGTGGGAGGTCCCCTGTGCGAATCCGGCGATATTTTTACGCAGGATGAACAGGGTGTCACACCCCGTTTGCTACCTGAAGCGCAGGTTGGCGACTTGCTGATCATGCACGATACCGGCGCGTACGGTGCCTCTATGTCATCCAACTACAACAGCCGCACACTGTTGCCGGAAGTGTTGATCGAGCAAGGGCACGCTAGATTGATTCGACGCCCGCAACCCTTGTCGGACTTGCTGGCCCTGGAATTGGGGCTTTAAA
The DNA here is from genome assembly GCF_964063345.1 of Pseudomonas lini. NCBI lineage: Bacteria > Pseudomonadati > Pseudomonadota > Gammaproteobacteria > Pseudomonadales > Pseudomonadaceae > Pseudomonas > Pseudomonas lini. Next base: position 828,554 of record NZ_OZ061318.1, on the reverse strand, counting down.
GGCCAATCGGTGATCGAAACAATCGGGTATTGATTGTCGTGGACCCATCAGCCAATCGCCCGGTCCGACTTCGCTGATTCAAACGCCAAATGGCTTGAAAACGCTGCCGTTTTCGAGAACGTGAGTCGCACTCAAGTTCATAGACCACCATTCGATTTAAGGGGAGAGGCATTACGCACGCCCCTCCCGGTTGCCAAGGCAATATTCAGCTTTACGCTGCGCTAACCGCACCGGTTACCGTGGATTTATTCCGAACAGTCCTATACAGCAGGCTAGACACCATGAACCCAAGAACGGCCAATACGCTCATCAAACTGAAGACGTAGTTGTAGCCTTGCTGGCCCGGGAAATGGTCGAGGATTGCGCCGTAGATGACGTACGCGAACATGCCCGGGGCGTAGCCGATCAGGCAGCCGATACCGAAGGCTGAACCGGTGATGTGCGAAGGGATGCCGACTTCACCCATGGGTGCCCAGAACACGCCGCGCATGGAAAACACAATCAGCGCGAAGGACAGTGTGGCTGCCATGCCCGCATAGATAAAACTCGGGCTTTTCGGGATCAGCAGGATGACGCCCATCAGCGGCAGCAAGGCCAGAAATGCCCACTTCAAATAGCGGCTGGTGCTCTTGAATTGCTTGTCGGCAATGAAACCACCGGCGGGGCCACCGAGGATCTTGAGGAAGTACTGATTGATGATGCCGTAGGCGCCCACCAATGCCACGGGCAGCCCGTACATTTCCTTGAGGTAGGGAATGAAATAGGTCAGGCCACAGTAGACGATGTAGACCATGAATACGTTGAGGCTGACCAGCCAGATACCCGGCACCTTGATGGCTTCGAGCAGGTTCGACAAACCGTTCTTCGGCCTGGCAATCGACTGTGCGCTGCCGCCCTTGAGCAGGAACCAGGTCAGGGTTCCGGCCAGAATGTCGATGACCGAGTAGAAGAGGATTGCCGATTTCAGACCGGTTTCACCAGAGCCCATGGCGACGAAAACGCCCAGCGCCGAAAAGGCAACCAAGGTATCAATGACGCCGCGCCCGCCTTCCAACAGTCCAAACAACCGACCCTGTTCCTGATCGTCACCCAGGTTGCGGATGGCCTTGAGCAACGAGGGCCAGAAGATGCAATCGGCGCAGACGGCCAACAGGCTGAACACGATCAGCAGATTGCTGAAAGGCGGAAAGGTCGCCAGATACAACCCCAGGCCACCGGTACCGATCAGGCCGATGGGGATCAGTTTTCGCGTGTCGTAGCGGTCGGCGAGCATGCCGCCGACGACAAACAGTGCGGTGGCGATGATGGCGTTGGCGCTCAGCAGCATGCCGATTTCAGTGTGGCTCAAGCCCATGAATTCTTGCATGGGGATATAGAAGGCGTCTTTGAGGTTCGCCAGCTTGTAGATGGTGCCTCCACCGAGGATGAGAATCAGGAATCTGAGCCATTTGGCCTTGTCACGAGTTGTCATTATTGTTCTCCAGGCTTGGATAAGCAGTGCTGGTTGTTACGTCGGATTCAGGCGTTCAGGGTCAACTCGGCCAGGGTTCGGAATTCGGCCAGCAGGCCTCGCACATAGGAGACCTGGTTGTTCGCCCAACGGTGTTCGTCGGCGAGCATTCGTTCGAGCGAGTAGCCGTCCGGGAGTGGCGTGTCACTCATTTCCCGGTACGCAATGAATGGATCGGCAGCCTCAGAGGTCTGGCGGAACGCCGGGGCGACGTAGTGGTTTTCCTGCTCAAGAATGAACGCGATCACTTGTGGGGTTGAGTCGCCGAGCATCAACAGTTCGAACAGCATGCGAGCGCTTGGCAGGTCGTCATCGTCGCTGCCCTGCAGCACACCGTAATGGCCGAAGCCGTTGTGCTCGGGGACGATGCGCACACCCTTGAGGTGGGTCTGGCGTATATGCGGCGCCAGGGTGCGCAGCGCCGGCAGGGGCTGTTCGCAAGCATTAATCATGTTGCCGAAGTCGAACAAGGCATGCAGTCGTGGGTGGTTTAGCCGGTTCAGCAGTTGCGCGATTTCGGTGCTTTTGAGTTCTTCGTGCTGCTCGAAATCGAAGAACAGGTCGTGCTCATCTGCCTGCTGCGCGAGGTAATGCAGGTCTGACTCGATCACGTCCATGACCCGGGACAGCGTTCCCTCGTAACGTGAGTAAACGCGGATGTTGCGAACTCCAAGCGCCTTGGCAATGGCGATCACCTGATCGACATCTTTTTTCAGCGTGCTGCTGATTTCCAGATGCACATCCAGTCCGAGCGCATTGGCCTTGTCGGCAAACGCTTGCAACTGTGCGGGCGTCATTTGGCTCAGGCTGTTTTCCTCGCCGTCCAGCAAATGCAGGCTCAGACCCTGCAGCTCGTGGCGATAGGCGAAATCCAGCAGGTCGGCCGGCGTGACACGACCATGGGTGAGGTTGGTCAGCAAGGGATAGGCGTGAGCAAACAAGCGCATCTGCCCAATGCGGTCGAGCAGTTGGCGGGCCAGTGCTTCAGTCAGTAGGGGAGGTGTTCCGGCCTCGGCAGCCTTGTGGCTGAGCAAGGCATTGAATCGCTCTTGGATCTTATTGTTCATTCGAGTCGTTCCTGGTCAGACGCCGGGTCTACCGGCGCAGCCTTTATCGCGCCAGTCAGGAACTCTCGATAGATCCATTATCAGTTAAATCATAAGACCACTTGCCTTGCTTCAAGTGGCTTGCAGGTACCCCATTTTGCTCAAGGCCCGGGCCAGCGCTTCGACGCGTTCCTGCGCCTGGCCCTCAGGCGTCCCGGCGAAACCGATGAGCAGGGCAGGTGGCAGGACATGCTCAAGGCAATAATCGCTCAGGGCATAGGTGTGGATGTTGTGCCGGGCCAGTTCCCTGGCGATGGCGTCGTCATCAAGCGTGGGTGGCAACCAGGCGATCAGGTGCATGCCGGCTTCCACCGGGGTGACGTTGAAGAAGCCGCCCAGCTGTTTCTGAAGTTGCTCGACCAGTGCTTGCTGGCGAGCCTGATACAGCGCCCGCATGCGGCGAATATGACCGAGGAAGTGGCCTTCGCGCATGAAGTCCGCCGTCGTCGCCTGGAGAAGCGTGGGCGGGCTGCGATCCATGACCGCGCGCAGGGTGCAGAAGGGTTCGATCAGGGCTTGCGGCAATATCACATAGCCCAGTCTTAGCGAAGGGAAGAGGACTTTGCTGAAGGTGCCGACGTAGATCACTCGAGCCATCCGATCCATGGCGTAGAGCGCGGGAAGGAGGCGGCCGCTGTAGCGAAATTCACTGTCGCAATCGTCCTCGATGATCCAGCTCTGATACTGCGCAGCCCAATCGATGAGCGCCTGGCGCCGCGCATAACTCATGGTCACGCCCAAGGGATGCTGGCGAGATGGCGTGGTGAATACCAGGCGGGCGTCGGGGCACTCGGCCAGGCCTTGCTGAATATCGATCCCCTGTTCATCGATCCGCAACGGCACCACTTGGGCCCCCTGGGCCTGCAACGCAATGCGCGCCGCGATGTGTCCTGGGTCTTCCATCCACACGCTGTCCTGTGGATTGAGCAACAGCATGCCCAACAGGTTGAAGGCTTGCTGGGCGCCGGAAACGATCACCACCTGCTCGGCACTGCAATCAATGCCACGGGCATCAAACACGTATTCGGCAATCGCTGCGCGCAAGGCCTGTAACCCTTGCAACTCGCCGTAGCCAAGCATCGCCTTGGTCGGCTTGAGCAGGTGGCGGTTCATCAAGCGCCGCCACACCGCGAGCGGGAACGCGTCGTAGGTACTGTGGCTGGGCAGGAATGAGGTGGGGGTCGCGGGGTCCCAATCGGTATAGGAAACGCCGCGAAAGTGACTGCTGCGCAACGACAACATGGACTGGCTCAGGTCGGACAGGCGCGGTGGCTGGCGCTGCTCTTCGTCGGCAATCCCTCGGCTCTCCCACTCATCGCCGACATAGGTGCCGGCCCCGGTGCGCGACGCCAAAAAGCCTTCGGCAATCAGCTGATCGAATGCATTGAGGATGGTGATCCGCGACAGCGCCAATTCTTTGCTCAGGGTCCGCGTCGACGGCAGGCGCACGCCCCCTTGCATTTTTCCGCTGAGAATCTGTTTGCGAATCTGCAAATAGAGTTGGCGGTACAGGGGGATGGAACTGGCACGGTCCAGCTCGATAGCTGACAGCAGCAAACCTGCAGGGGATTTCATCACATGCTCGTCTGGAGGAGAGGTGGTTTGACCTGGAACACCATCATACCGAGGTGCGCAGGGTATCGAGAGGCACTGGATAAGTCATCCACCGCAGGCGTTGAGGCAACGCACACTGTCATGAAATGAAAAGCCATTGTCGTCTGATGAGAAGCGACTCGCCAGACGGCGTCCTACAGTCCAATCAGCGCAATTCGACGCAGCACGCCCATTCTGCTGCACGCCGCCGATGGTGTGGGCCTGATCGTTTCGCAGTGGGCCAAGCTGCTCGGTCTGAACGTCATTGGCACCGTGTCCACCGAGGCCAAGGGTGAAATTGCCCTGGCCCATGGCTGCGAGCATGTCATCAATTACAGCCATGAAGACGTCGCCCAACGCGTTCGCGAGCTGACGGACGGCGTGGGGGTCAACGTGGTGTTCGACAGTGTCGGCAAGAACACCTTCATGGGCTCGCTGGACTCGCTCAAGCGTCGTGGTTTGATGGTGTGCGTTGGCACGGCATCCGGCCCGATCCCGCCCTTCGATCCGGTACTACTGGCGATGAAAGGCTCGCTGTTCATGACCCGTCCGGACCTGGCCGATTACATCGCCGACCCTGCGGAAAAATCCGTGTTGGCGGGCGAGTTGTTCGACCATGTCGGCAGCGGTCGGATCAAGATCGAGATCAACCAGCACTATGCTTTGCAGGATGCCGTCCAGGCCCATCGTGACCTGGAATCACGCAAGACCACGGGCTCATCGATTTTTGTCATTTAAGGGAGTCGTCTGCCATGGAAGTCGAACAATTGACCTGCAGCATTGGCGCGGAGCCGGTGGGCGCACTACGCCGTCATGGATTACCCGCCGAGCCATCGCAAGATGGAACGCGCCGGGATCATCGGCGACAAGACTTACTGATCGACCGCCGCTGCTGCCATGCTTCGCCGTCGGGTTTCTGATTCTGGCCTGTATCAACAGCACCGGTTGGATAGGCCCGGTGGTGCAGGGGTCGGTCAATGAATTGTCGCGTTGGTGCCTGGTGGTTTCCATCAGCGCCCTGGGCATGAAAACCCACGGCCGGTGCCACAAACACCGGTTCTTTTGCGGCGACTGTACCAGCGGTCGCCGCTTTTTTATGGGGTCGAAGATGCATCATCACCAACTGCCATAGGGAATGCCAAAGCGTTCGATGTAGCGTTTTGAAGAGTCTTTGGTCTTGCCGTAGAAACCGTTGTACTTGCCTTGATCGGGGCCTAACGGCTCGATGCCGACTTGCCCCCGGTCGACCTTGTGGGCGCGGAAACAGTCGTCCCACACCCAGACCTGAATGATGCCGCCCGGCGCCAATCCCAGATTCAGGGCCGCGCTCGGGTTGGCGGTGAACTCTGGGGTTTCGTGGCAACGTTGGGCTGTCGAGTTGCGCATGATATCGCGGGTGGATTCGGAGATATCGATCCAGCCCGCGTAGGTCTTGCGCTCGACAATCGATTGCCAGCGCACAAAGAGGCGTTTTGGCAGGTCGGCGCCTACCACCGGCATGCCGGAACCGCCAATGCCCACCCAGCCCCGTGCATTTTCGGTTCCATTCTCGTGGTCGCTGCGAGCTGCTGCGCCTGCCGCGATATCGTAAATTATCCGTCCCTTTATATCCTCGACAGCGGAGGTTTCGACCCATACCGTCATATGCGCGGGCTCAGTGAAGCCAATGCCCCACCAAGGGAGTTTGTAGTCATTTCTGGCCGACAGAGGATCAACGGCATGGCAGGCGCTCATCGACAACATGGCTAATAGTGCTAACAGGATTTTCATGGTTACAGCGTCCATTCCGGTACATGAGGGTGGTGTACCCGTACGGCATCCGTCGTCGGGACATTGACGTAGGCCATTTCGAATCGGGTGATGCGAGGTCCAGAAAGGAAAGTCGGGGTCCAGTGCGCTGACAGGTGAATGTAGTGCAGCTTCAGCAACTGCTCCTCGGCGGCGGTAATGCAGTAATCACCTGCGACAAACCGTTCGCACATGGGCCGAAGTTCGGCGGGTGGTGCCAATGCAGCGCGTTGCTGAATATCATCAAACTCAACCCCATGCTTTTTGGCCGCTTCATACATCACCCTCAGATACACCCGCGAAAGCCCGGCACTGACTCTGCGCCGTAGTTGCAACCCGACAAAAACCCGCTTTTGTTTTGGCGCGTTCTGCTCTCTTGGTTCCGGCAGCAGCATTACCGGATCAGGGGTGACCAGTTCCAGCATCTCCAGTGGCCAGCCCTTGGTGTGCCAATTCGCCCGTTCCCGTTGGGCATCGCGGTAGATCGAGGTGATTTTTACGTCGGCGAATTCGCTAACTTCCAGGGCTTGCATGGGGCTGAGTAACAGGCACTCTTCGATATCATCGCGGTAACCACCGCCAATATCCGAGTGAGCGCCTGGCAGGCTGATATCCAGATGGTCCGGGCCGACCTTGTTGAGGGCAAAGTTGGCGCGGTACTCGTCCCGTGCCATCAGTTGCAGCACATTGGGGAAATGTTGCGGCATCAAGTACAACTTGACCCCAGGGGCTGTAGGACTGCGCACATCCCCCAGATTAGTCAGCCCACCCACGGATGCAACGGTGTCGAACAAGCCGACAAATCCGATGTTGACCCCTTCACCAAATACCTTGCTAAAACCTCGGGCGAACAAGCTGTTCGGCAGGTACAGGGTATCTGTCAGCGGGCTGTTGATTCTGGCCAGACACAAGCAGGCGAAGTGCCGGGCGGCGGCGGCACCGCGGCTGAAGCCGAAAACATCGAAGACCAAAGAGCTGATTTGGATGTCCGGGTAGAGTTCATGAAAAGTGTGTAACCGTTGCTTGATTCGACCGAACGCCTGAAACACTCTGGCCTCGATCCCTGTCTCGCCCCGACCAAAAGCCATGCCCAGCAGGTTGTCTTGCCCGCCTGCAGTCGTGCCGATACCTTCGACATAGACCCTATCGAATGCCAGTTTTTTCTGGATGATTTTTTTCGAGTCATTAGATTCCGCATACAACTCATACAACCGCTTAACATTCGTCACTTCCCCCCCATAACTACTGTCAGGATCCTGCATATACGGCTTGCAACGCCCATCCATATCCTCCGCCGACACGGGATGATGAGCCCCGCACTTACGCCCCATCTCCACATTGAACGGGTTATTGCCGGTGCCATCGAAAAACACCCCGATACGCAGGGTGATCTTCACGTGGGTAGCTTCTTCGCGCGCTTCCTTGGCTTCCCAGGCAGCGTTACCTTGGTCTTCCAGTGCCCGTTGCCGGGCCATCATTTCGTCGTATTTGCGTTGTTCTTCCACCGGGTCTGGTCGAAGCCCGGGTTTTCTGGCCCGTTCTGCCAGCGCGCGGTCGCGGCAGACGGCGCAGTGGTGACCCCCAAAGTCCTTTTCCATGAATGCATTCCTTTTAGCGCGAAGCCTGTCCCTGGGCGCCAGATCAGTAATCGGTTTCTGTGGACAACAATGCGCGCTGGGTGACAGGTGATGCTGCCAGTCGCGACTTAATCGCTTGTAGGATCGGGATGGGATGCTTGAAGCCTGCGGCTGTCAGAAAAGCCTTCAGGCAATGAATGCGGAGGGAAAAGGGGGCTACGGGGAGACGCATCCGCTAATCCGCTGCGGACTTTTTGCTCGCCCCAGCGGTAGATAATTCGCCGGTCGGCTAGCTCAGGGCTCTTTGGAGGTGGTTTGCTTTTGCGCGCTGCGCCATGCGGCGGGCGGCATGCCGAACTGGGTGATGAACCAGCGTGTGAAGGAACTCGCCATCGAATAGCCGAGCATGTCGGCAATGCGCCCCAATGAGTAATTCGGGTTGTCCAGGTAGCGCAACACCAGGTCGCGGCGCACGTCGTTGATCAGGTCGTTGAAGGCGCAGCCGTCGTCTTTCAGGCGACGTTGCAGGGTGCGTACGTTCATGCCCTGGGTCTGGGCGATTTGCTCGATGGTGGCGCGTCCCATCGGCAGCAGCAGGTAGATGGCTTTGCGCACCTCGAACAGCATCGAGGGACCTTCATGACTCAGCAGCGAGTCGAGGTAACTCTGGGCGTAGCGCGGCATGACCGGGTCGGCGTTGGGGTTGGTCACGTCGAGGCTGGCGTCGGAGCAGACAATGCCGTTGAACTCGCTGCCGAATTCCAGTGTGCAGCCGAACAGACGACGATGCAGTTGCAGGTTGTCGGGAGGCTGGTGCGTGAAGTTGACGCTGTAAGGGTGCCAGTGGCGAAAGGCGCGGCGCCCCGTCGCCAACCCTGTGCCAATTTCGTCACCCTCCGTCCCCAAACCGATCAAGCCACACCTCCTTGGATAGACCACCCTGACCGGTCTGTCCAAGGAGATGAGCATGATCCGACTGACCCTGATCGAAGCCCGTGAACTGGCCGAATCGATCCTGTTGCACAACGGTTTCAACCTTGCCCACGCGCAAGCGGTGGCGGCGACGGTTATCGCCGGCGAGCGCGATGGCTGTGCCTCCCACGGTTTGTACCGGATTCTGGGCTGCGTGAACTCACTGCGGGCCGGCAAGGTGTCGGCCGATGCCGAACCGCAGGTGATCGACCAGGCGCCGTCGATCGTGCGGGTGGATGCCGCTGGTGGTTTCTCGCAGTTGGCGTTTCAGGCGGGGCTTGGGTTGCTGGCGGAGAAAACCCGGGCCAACGGGATTGCGGCGTTGGCGATCAATCGCTGTGTGCATTTCTCGGCGCTGTGGGTGGAGATCGAACAGTTGACCGCCGCTGGTTTGGTGGCGCTGGCGTGTAATCCGAGTCATGCCTGGGTGGCACCGGCTGGAGGACGTGTGCCGGTGTTTGGCACTAATCCCATTGCCTTTGGCTGGCCGCGGGCGGGGCAGGATCCGTTTGTGTTCGACTTCGCCACCAGTGCGATTGCCCGTGGTGATATCGAGTTGCATCGGCGTGCCGGCAAGGCGATTCCCGAGGGGTGGGGCGTGGACGCTGAAGGCCAGCCGAGTACCGATGCCAATGTGGTGCTCGACGGCGGCGCGATGCTGACGTTCGGTGGGCACAAGGGCTCGGCGCTAGCGGCGATGGTGGAGTTGATCGCCGGGCCTTTGATCGGTGATTTGACCAGCGCCGAATCGCTGGCCTATGACGCGGGCAGCAAGTCATCGCCGTACCATGGCGAGTTGATCATCGCGCTGGATCCGCGGCGTTTTCTGGGGGCGGCCACTGAGGAACATTTGGCTCGGGCCGAAGTGTTGTTTCAGGGCATTGAAGGGCAGGGCGCACGCTTGCCGTCGCAACGGCGTTATGCGGCGCGGGCACGCAGTGTGGTGGAGGGGGTGCAGATTCCCGAGGCGCTGTACAACGACCTGAAAGCCTTACTCGTCTGATTGAATCAGAGTGCTCAACCCTGTGGGAGCGGGCTTGCCCGCGATAGCGGTGTGTCAGTCACGTTTAATTTGAAGGTGCCGACGTCATCGCGGGCAAGCCCGCTCCCACAGTTTTCGAGTGTTTGTTAAACCGGTTCGCGGTGGCTGTTGCCATCAACCAGTCGCGCAATGCCCAACGGGTTGGCGTTTTTCAGGGCGTCGGGCAGCAACGCGTCCGGGCAGTTCTGGTAGCACACCGGGCGCAGGAAACGCTCGATGGCCAGGCTTCCGACCGAAGTGCCACGGGCATCGGAGGTCGCCGGATAGGGCCCGCCATGCACCATGGCATCGCACACTTCGACGCCAGTGGGGTAGCCGTTGAACAGTACCCGGCCGACCTTTTGTTCCAGCAGTACCAGCAGATCGGCGTGTTCCTTCAGGTCCTGCGTTTCGCCAATCAACGTAGCGGTGAGTTGACCGTGCAAACTGTTCAGCGCTTGTCGCAACTCGGCCTTATCGGCCACTTCGACGACGAGGGTGGTCGGGCCGAACACTTCTTCCTGCAATAGCGGATCACCCTTGAGCAGCAGACTGACATCGGCCTTGAACAGTTGTGGCCGCGCCTGATTGCCGTGCTGATCGTGACCTGCCAGGCGGGTTATTCCCGGATGGTCGAGCAAGGTCTGCACGCCTTTTTCGTAACTGCCGAGGGTGCCGGCATTGAGCATGGTTTGCGCCGGTTGTTCGGCCATCAAGGCACTGAGCCGCGCGATGAAAGCGCTGAGCTGGGGTGAGCGCATACCGATCACCAACCCCGGATTGGTACAGAACTGACCGCAACCCTGGACCACCGACGCCACCAGTTCACCGGCGATTTTCTCGCCACGCGCGATCAGGGCTTCCGGCAATACCAGCACCGGGTTGATGCTGCTCATTTCGGCGAACACCGGGATCGGTTGTGGCCGTGCGGCGGCCATGTCACAGAGGGCGCGACCGCCTTTCAGCGAGCCGGTGAAACCGACGGCCTGGATCGCCGGATGCTTGACCAGCGCTTCACCGACGCCCGCGCCGTAGATCATGTTGAACACACCTTTGGGCATGTCGGTTTGCTCGGCGGCGCGGATGATTGCATCGGCCACGCGTTCGGCGGTCGCCATGTGTCCACTGTGGGCCTTGAACACCACCGGGCAACCGGCGGCCAGGGCGGCGGCGGTGTCACCGCCGGCGGTGGAAAAGGCCAGCGGGAAATTACTGGCGCCGAACACGGCCACCGGACCGACGCCGATCCGGTATTGGCGCAGGTCGACCCGTGGCAGTGGCAGACGTTCGGGCAAGGCGCGGTCGATGCGCGCACCATAGAAATCGCCCCGGCGCAGCACCTGAGCGAACAGGCGCATTTGGCCGCTGGTACGGTTGCGTTCACCTTGAATACGCCCCGTCGGCAGCGCGGTTTCGCGGGTGACCAGAGCGACGAATTCATCATCCAGCGCATCCAGTCGCGTGGCGATCGCCTCAAGAAATTCTGCACGGCGAGTCGCCGGCAGATTGCGGAAGATCGGGTAAGCGGCAGCAGCGGCCTGAGCGGCGGCGTCCACTTCTTCTGCGGTGGCTTGCATGAAAGAGAAGGGCAGTGCTTCGCCGGTGCTGGCGTCGTGGCTGCGCAGAGTGATGCTGCCAGCGGCGCTGCGGGCACCGCCGATGTAGTTGTGGCCGATGATCTCGGGCATCAAAAAAACTCCTGTCGGGAAAGGTGAGGCAAGACCGTTGCAGGTCAATCAAGGTGCTGAGTCGTGCGCTGTTTTGTGGCGAGCGAGCTTGCTCGCGCTGGGCTGCGTAGCGGCCCCAAAGTTCTGATAACAATCGCCGATTTTTGTGAGTGCTGCGCACTCAAGCGGGAGCAAGCTCCCTCGCCACAGAGTGGGGTGTGACAGGTACAAGGCTCAAACCAACGAATCACCCCGACGCGCCATGGCCGGCGCAGCGCTATCCAGCGCAGCAATCCGCGCAGCAGATTCCGCATCTACCTGGTGCAACGACTTGCCACGGGTTTCCCGGGTCAGGCCGACGGCCACGATGGAGATCAGCGCGGCACCCACCAGGTACCAGGCAATGGGTGTCGAGCTGTGATATTTGTTGAGCAGGGTGATGGCGATCAGCGGTGCCAGGGAACCGGCGAAGATCGGCGCCACCTGGTAGCACAGTGAAAGTGCGGTGTAGCGCACGTGGGTCGGGAACATTTCGGCCATCAGCGCCGAGTAGGGCGCATAGGTCATCGACTCGATGCCCAGACCCAGAATGATCGCCGCCATGATTAGCCAATTGTTGCCGGTGTCCATCATCGGGAAACCGATAAAGCCCCAGAACGCGGTGAGCACCGCGCCGGTCAGGTAGATCGGTTTGCGTCCGACGATATCCGACAGATAGCCCATCAATGGAATCAGGAAGAAGTGCACCAAGTGCGCGCCGAACATCAGCAATAGAATTTCCGAGGTGTCTTTGTGCACCACCAGTTTCAGGTAGGTGATCGAAAAGGTAACCACGGTGTAATAGAGGATGTTCTCGGCAAAGCGTGCGCCGATCCCCACCAGCACGGCGCGCCAGTGATGACGCAGCACTTCGACCACGCCTAGCTGTTGCTGCTTGGTCTGCGCCTGACGGGCCTGGGCTTCTTTGAAGATCGGCGCATCATCGACGCTGGTGCGAATCCAGTAGCCGATCAGCACCACCACCGCCGAGAACCAGAACGCCACGCGCCAGCCCCAGGCGAGGAATTGTTCCTCCGACAGGTTCGACGACAACAGCAACAGCGCGACCGTTGCCACCAGATTGCCGGCAGGCACCCCGGCTTGCGGCCAACTGGCCCAGAAGCCGCGACGGTTGTCGGGGCAGTGTTCGGACACCAGCAGAATCGCTCCGCCCCATTCACCGCCAAAGGCAAAGCCCTGTATCAGGCGCAGCAGCACCAATAACACCGGCGCGGCATAGCCGATGCTATCGAAGCCGGGCAGGCATCCCATCAGAAAAGTGGTGATGCCGACCACCACCAGGCTCAGTTGCAGCAGGCGTTTTCGGCCGAATTTGTCACCGTAATGACCGAACACCAAACCGCCCAATGGGCGAGCGAGAAAGCCGACCGCGTACAGGGCGAAGGCGGCGATGATGCCGTCGATGGGGCTGTCGGTCTGGCGGAAGAACAACTGGCCGAAGACCAGTGCCGAGGCGGTGCCGTAGAGAAAGAATTCATACCACTCGGCAACGGTGCCGGCCATGGCGGCGGCCACTACGCGTTTGAGTCCCGAGGGGGTAGTTGCGCTTTGCGTGTGTAGAGGATTGGACATGCTGGCGTTTCCTGTAGAGGCGCAAAAACAGGCAGCCGGGCCGGGTCCGCAAAGGCCCGCCCGGCAATCACTCAGAGACCGACGTCTGGCAATTCCGGACGGTTAGCCAGGGCCTTGGCCATGATCTGCTCGACGAACACCCGATCGGCTTCCGGCAGCGCCAGGCGTGGCGGACGGGTCAGCGCGCTGCCGCGACCGGCGATGGCTTCACAGAGCTTGATGCACTGCACCAGGTCGGCACGGGCATCGAGGTGCAGGATCGGCATCAGCCATTCGTAGATCGGCATGGCTTCGGCGAAGCGACCGGCCTTGGCCAGGCGGAAGATGGTTTCGCCTTCTTTCGGGAACACGTTGGACATGCCCGAGACCCAGCCTTCGGCACCCACAGCGATGCTTTCCAGCACCACGTCGTCGAGACCTGCGAACAGCACGAAACGGTCGCCGACTTCATTGCGCACGTCGATGAAACGACGGGTATCGCCGGACGAATCCTTGAAGCACACCACGTTGTCGCAGTCGGCCAGGGAAATCAGGATGTCCGGGGTGACGTCGTTTTTGTAGATCGGCGGATTGTTGTAGACCATCAGCGGTACGTCAGCGTTTTTTGCCACGTAGCGGTAGTGCTCGGCGGTCTCGAACGGCTTGGAACCGTAGACCAGCGCCGGCATCAGCATCACGCCGTCAACGCCGACCCGGCGCACGGCATTGGCGACCTTGGCCGCTTGCACGCTGGTGAACTCGGCTACACCGCAGATCACTGGCACGCGGCCCCGGGAGGCGTCGACCGCGACTTCGGTCACGGCGATTTTTTCTTCGGCGGTCAACGAGGTGTTTTCCCCCACCGAACCGCACACCACCAGGCCCGATACGCCGTCACGGATCACGTTGGAAATCACCTGATGGGTTTTTTCCAGGTTGATGGTGAAGTCATCGTTGAATTGAGTGGTCACTGCGGGGAAGACGCCACTCCAGTTAATACGCTTGCTCATTGTTGCCTCCGGTTCGTTAATTGTATTTCGTATACGATATTTCAAGTGCCAAGGATTCTGCTAGTGTTTTTTTTCAATCAATCAGGGTTTTTTGCTACTGAGTGAAATCACTGTGGCGAGGAAGCTTTTGTGGCGAGGGAGCTTGCTCCCGCTGGGTTGCGCAGCAGCCCCAATGCTGTAATCACTGTTTTCACGACTGCTGCGCAGCCGAACGGGAGCAAGCTCCCTCGCCACAAAAGCTGCTTCACCACAAAAACTGCCTAGCCACAAAAACTTCCTCTCCACAAAAGCTCCCTCGCCATACAAGCTCCGTTTCGGCGTCAGGCACCCGGCCAAGTGTCTGACAGGCGATAGCCCTGTGGCCACGGATCGCTCGGATCGAGCAGCAATTGATGAGTGCCGGTGATCCAGGCCCGGCCGGAAATACATGGGTAGATCGCCGGGCGCCCGGCCACTTCGGTCAGCGAGTCGATGCGGCAGTGGAATTCGGAACCGATGATCGAACGCCCAATAAAGCGCTCACCGACCTGCATCAAGCCCTTGGCCTGCAGTACCGCCATGCGCGCCGAGCAGCCGGTGCCGGTGGGCGAGCGGTCGATCTTGCCGGGTTGAATCACTACTGCGTTTCTGCCTGCGGCGATGCCGTTTTCAACGACGATGGGCGCGGCAATCTGGCAGAAGGAAATATGCGACCACTCGGAGTTCAGCGGATGGACGAAGCCCAATTGTTCATTGGCAGCGCGAGTGATTTTCAGACCGACCGCCACCAGGTCGGCAGCCTCATCAGGGCGAATGGAAAAGCCCAACCCCTTGGCGTCGGCGATGACAAAACTGTCGCCGCCATACGCGGTGTCAACCTGCAACGAGCCGAGGCCTTCGACTTCGATCCAGGCGTCGAGGCGGTCAGCGAAGGAGGGCACGTTCTTGATTTCTACCCGCTCGACCTTGCCATCGCGGCAATCGGCCACGGCCTCGATCAGGCCGCCGGGCGCTTCGAGCACCAGTCGGGTTTGCGGTTCGGTCATTGGCAGAATGCCGCTGTCCAGCAGCACGGTGGCGACGCACAGCGAATTGGAGCCGGACATCGGTGGCGTGTCCGCCGGTTCCATGATGATCCAGGCCATTTGCGCCCGAGGATCCTTGGCCGGCACCAGCAGATTGACGTGACGGAACACACCGCCGCGAGGTTCGTTGAGTACGAAGTTGCGCAGTGTCTGATCCTTGGCGATCCAGCGCGATTGCTCCCACACGGTGGCGCCTGGTGGTGGGGCTACGCCGCCGACGATCACATCGCCGACTTCACCTTCGGCGTGGCAGCTGACTACATGAATCACTTTCGATGAGCGCATGGTTAGCTCCTTCTATTGCCTGTTGAGGCCTCATCGCGGGCAAGCCCGCTCCCACAGGGTTTGATGGTGTACACAAAATTGGTGGCCAACACAGATACCTGTGGGAGCGGGCTTGCCCGCGAAGGGGCCATCAGTTACTTCACCGATTTCAGAAAAGCCGCCGTTTCCATATGCACCGGATTACCAATTACCTCTCACAGTGATTTGGGTTGGCCAACGATTTTGCATACACCAACAATCCTGTGGGAGCGGGCTTGCCCGCGAAGGGGCCATCAGTTACTTCACCGATTTCAGAAAAGCCGCCGTTTCCATATGCACCGGATTACCAATTACCTCTCACAGTGATTTGGGTTGGCCACCGATTTTGCATACACCAACAATCCTGTGGGAGCGGGCTTGCCCGCGAAGGGGCCATCAGTTACTTCACCGATTTCAGAAAAGCCGCCGTTTCCATATGCACCGGATTACCAATTACCTCTCACAGTGATTTGGGTTGGCCACCGATTTTGCATACACCAACAATCCTGTGGGAGCGGGCTTGCCCGCGAAGGGGCCATCAGTTACTTCACCGATTTCAAAAACGCCGCCGTTTCCGCATGCACCGGATTACCGATCACCTGATCCGGCGAGCCGATCTCGTGCACCAGGCCATTGCGAAAGAACGCCACTCGGTCGGAGACATCGCGGGCAAAGCGGATTTCGTGGGTCACCAGCACCATGGTCATGCCGTCTTCGGCGAGCATGCGCATGGTATCCAGCACCTCGCCGACCAATTGCGGATCGAGGGCCGACGTGGCTTCGTCGAACAGCATGTAGTCCGGCGACATCGCCAAGGCGCGGGCGATGGCCATGCGTTGCTGCTGGCCACCGGACAACTTGCCGGGAAAGGTCTTGAGCTTGTCGGCAAGGCCCACGTGGGTCAGTTGCTGCACCGCCAGCTCCTCGGCGTCGCACTTGCTTTTACCCAGCACTTTGCGCGGCGCCAGCATCACGTTTTCCAGCACCGTCAGGTGCGGAAAGGCGTTCCATTGCTGGAACACGATGCCGATTTTCTGCCGCAGGCGATTGAGGTCGGTGGCGCTGTCATGCACCTCGACGCCGTCGACGCGGATGCTGCCTTTCTGGATCGGTTCCAGGCCGTTGATGCACATCAGCAGGGTCGATTTGCCGGAGCCCGAGCCGCCGATGATCGACACCACCTCGCCCTTGTTCACCGTCAGGCTGACACCCTTGACCACGGCGAGGTCGCCGAAGGATTTATGTACGTTGTCGATCTCAATCATTTTCTTGCCACCTTCTTTCCAGACGAGCGCCCAGGCGTGCGACCACCAGGCTCATGACGTAGTAAATAAGGCCCGCGATGCACAGCACCAGCAACGGTTCCTGGATGCGGGTGACGATGGTTTGCGAGGCGCGCAGCAGTTCGACGATGCCGATCCACATCACCAGGGCGGTGTCTTTCATCACGCCGAGCACCAGGTTCAGCCAGCCGGGGAAAGCCACCCGGGTGGCCATCGGCAGGACGATCCAGCGCAGGTCCTGCAGGAAGCTCAGGCCCAGCGAGCGACTGGCCCGACGCAGGGTGAACGGCACCGACAACACGCCAGCGCGCACGATCTCGGTGAAGTACGCGGCGGCATAAACCCCCAGCACAATGCAGCCGACGCTGAAGGCGCTGATGTTCAAGCCGACGATGCTTTTGAGCGAGTTGAACAGCACGAACTGGATCAGCAACGGCACGCTGCGAAACACGTCCAGTACCCAGGCCAGGGGCAAACTGGCCCGCGGCAACAGGGCCCGCAGCAAGCCGAAGAGCAAGCCGGCGAGGGAGCCGAGCATGATCGACCAGAACGTCAGTTGCAGCGTGACCCAGGCGCCATTGAGCAGGAACAACAGGTCATTGGAGGAAAACCCGGTATTAAACATGCACGACTCCTCAGTAACGGAACAACCGCCAGGCCATCAGCCGGGCTGCCGCGACGATCGCCTTGGCAATCAGGTAATACAGCACCGCTGCAATGGCGAAGAACTCGAAGGTGCGGAACGTTTTGACGTTGTAGTCCTGGGTCACGCCGGTCAGGTCATTGTTCAGCCCGACGATCACCCCCAGCGATGTCATCAGCACCGCCCAGACCATTTGATTAGTCAGCGGGTAGAAGACGATTCGCAGCAGCTGCGGGACGATGATCATGCGGTAGGCCTGGAAGGCACTCATGCCCAGCGAACGTGCGGCGCGCACTTGTGTGTCCGGGACGGCCTTGAGGCCACCGCGAAAGTTCTCCGCCAGATACCCGGCATTGTTGAAGGTGATCCCGGCCAGCAGGGCGAGCCATGAACTGACGTGCATGCCCAGCGAGCCGAGACCGAAGTAGAGGACATAGATCTGGAACAGCGACGGGGTGTTGCGCGCGATCGATACCCAGCCATTGCCGATGCCGCGCAGCAGCGGGTTTTTGCTTTCGCGCATTACGGTCAGGGCCAGGGCGATCAGCACGCCGAAGATCATCGACAGCGCCGCGGTCTCGAAGGTGACCAGGGCACCGGCGAGCATGTCCGGCAGGGCGCGTAGCGCTGAGCGCCATTGGAAACTGTAGTCAAACATGCGCAGGGCTCTCCATCAGGACGGCAGGTTGTAACCACGCCGGCAGGCGCCCGCTGGCGGTGGCATTGCAGGCGGCATCGATGCATTCTTTGATGCTGGCGAAATGCACCTTGCGGCCCACCAGGCCGGGTGCGTAATGGGCGTATTTGCCGGAGTTGGTCATCAAGGTTTTTGCGCCCGGCGGGATCACCGGTTCGCCGAGCATGCACCAGCAGGTATCGGTGACCAGGGTGGCGCCGAACGCTTCGATCACGGCGATATGCCCGGCTTCGCGAGCTTGCTCCAGCACGGCGCGGCCGCAGGTAATAACGAGGACCACGTCAAGGTGTTTGTGTCGACCGAGACACAACCGTGCGAGGTGGGCGAACTCGCTGAGGGAGAAATGCGGATTGCCCAGCGAGACCACATCCACTTGGCTGTCACGGGCAGTGTTGAGTTCGCGCCAGCTGACCAATAGATCGATCAGGCGGATTTTTTCCACGGGGAGGGATACATCCACCTCCAGCACCCGCGACGGGTCGATGGCCTCCGGAGTTACTCCGGCGATATGGAACAGTGGCGCGGCGGATGTGGTGGCAAATGCCGCGCCGAAAGCTTTGAGATCGTCCAGGCTCGGGTTGCGGTTTTTCAACCCGCGCACCAATGGAATCCGGCTGCCCGCCAGCGTACCGATGTGGTACCCGAGCAGCGGGTAGAAGGCGTCGTCCAGTTCACCCAGGGCAGGCAACTCGATCTGCAGTCGGGCCTTGCGTTGTGCGTCCAGATGGCAGCCGATCAACGGGGCGCGGCCGGTCAGCGCGATGCAGATGTCCAGGTAGTCCGGGTACTTCAAGGTGCGTGCGCCGAGCACGCTGTTGGCGTAGACCACCGCATTGGATTCGGCCCAGACGATCTGCTCGCCAGCCTTCGGCGCGCTGTCGAGCAGGTAGGGCGCGCAGGTGAAACTCAGCTGTGCACCCATCGCCATATAGGCATCGCCCAAGGCACTGGCCGGTTCACCGAGGGCAGGGTCGATGCCCAGCTCGCGCCAGCGGCGCTGGTCCACGGAAATCGAATTGAGGGTGGTGGGCACCCGCACTGTTGCTCCCCATTGCACCAATTGTTGGGCAAAACGCAGGCTCGCAGGTCCCGTGTAGATGCAGCCGTCGATGTGCGCCTGGGTGACATCCACCAAATGTCGGGCACCTTGCAGTTCGGCCATGCGCAGGACGATCTGCATGGCCATCTGCGCGGCCTTGCCATGCTGGCCGTCGAGCAGCGCCCGGTCGTGTTCGGTGAGTTCGATCGCGGTGGCGATATCGGTGCTCGGCAAAGGGCTGTCGAGTGCCTGCCAGGCATCGCCCGGCAGGTGCTCGAACAGGCTCAGCGTTGTGTCCTCGACCCGAGCGAAAGCATTGCCGCGCAGAGCGACGAAGGCCTCCCTGCCGATGCACAGCACCGGCAGGGAACGCTCGAAAATGGTCTGTGCCACAAGCACGCCCAAGGTCAGGATCTCATCGGGCTCGGCCAGCACCAGTGCGGCCGGTGCGTGACCGTTGCTGATCAGTTCCATCAACACGCTACTGCCGGTGCACGAGCCGCGACCGCTGGGAATGGCCAGCACGCGGCCGGCCAGGTATTCGCCGCTGAGCGGGTGGTGACGGTCAATGATCTCGCCGCTGTACGGATCGACCCCGCCCCAGAAACTCAAGCCCACATCGGCGAACAGTAGGGCGCCTTGGGCGGCGCCCGCGACCAGGCTGCGACCGGTCAGAGAAATTGACCCAGGCATGCCGGACATCTCAGTAGTAGACCTTTGGCACGGTCAGGTCGGTGGGTGAAATCTCGGTGCCGACCCATTTTGTGAACAGCTCGTTGTAACGGCCTGTTCGCACTTGCTGGTTCACGAACAGGTCCAGATACCGGAGCAGACCGTACTCGTTGCGTTTGGCTCCGAGGGACACGTAGTCGATCACGTACGGGGCGTTACCGGCGATTTTCAGGTTCTTGTATTTGCCCGATTTGAGCGTGGCGGCGGCCACAGTGTTGGTGACCACAGTGGCGTCGATGTGACCCTGGGCGACCGCCAACAGCGTGTCGTTTTGCGACTGATAGGCGCGGAAGGTGCCGGTGCCCCAGTTCTTCACGTCTTTTTCCAGAGCGATGGCTTCATAGGTACCGCTGGTGTTGCCCAGCGCTTTGCCTTTGATATCGGCGAAGCTGTTGATGCCAGTGTTGTCGCGGGTCAGCACCACCATCTGGAAGGCAAAGTAAGGCACGGTAAGGCCGACAGTCTTGGCCCGTTCGAGGGTATCGGAGGTGGAGGCGACGATCACGTCGGCACGCCCGGAGACCAGCGCCGGAATGCGGTCCGGGAACGGCGTCTCTACGACTTCGGCCTCCACTCCGAGGATTTTTGCCAGATCGCGGCAGTAGTCCACGTCAAAACCGGCCGGGTTGTTGCCTTCATCACGGAAACCCATGGGCGGGAAGTCCAGGGTCACGGCGCAGCGCAGTTTGCCCGAACCGATAATGTCGTCGAGCTTGTCGGCCTGGGCGGTGGCGATAAAGGAGGTACTGAGAACAGCGCTGAGGGCTACGGCAAATGCGGGGTTTTTCATAGAGGCCTCGTTGATGTGAAGTGCTGTCGGATATCGTATTGGGGATTTCGTATACGATATTAACAATAGCAATCAACGTGCCTATTTCCAGGCGCAAGCGCGAATTAATCGGCAGCCCTTGAAGTAGAGGTGTTGCAGTGGCGCAACTGGATGCCGTGAAGGCTTGGGCCCGCATTGGCAGGTGTTACAGATGGGAGCAATGGTTGTGCGGGGCGCCCCTTTAAGGAACACCGGCCTGCGATCTTTTGATCGACCAACCTTTGCCCGGATTCACCCCATGTGGCGAGGGAGCTTGCTCCTGTTGGGTTGCGAAGCGGCCCCAATCCCGGCAATCACGGTTTTTCAGACATACCGCATGCTCAGGCTTTGCGACTGCTGCGCAGCCGAGCGGGAGCAAGCTCCCTCGCCACAAAAGGTCTGTGGCCTCAGATCAATGGTCAGGACGGCGGATCAAGATTATCCAGCACCCGATTCACCGCCAATTCCCCGAGCATGACCACCGATTGAATCCCCAACATCATGTTGCGATGTGGCATGTCCATCAACCCGGCGAACTCAGTGAGCATCATGCTCGCTGACGCCAGGGATTCGCAGGCATTGACCAGCAGGGTTTCGTTATCGACCTGGGTGCCGACATGGTAAATGGTGCTGGGTTTGCGCTTGGTGTCTTTGGGGATGGGTGGTTTGAGGTAGTGATCGAGGGCGCGGTCGGCGGCTTCGTTGAGCTTTTTGGAATCGAGGGATTCGTACGGGGATGTTGGATCGGTTTCCGGTGGGTTGGGTGTGGCTTTGAACATAGTAATGCTCCTTGATTAGTGGAGCCGCCACGGTTCGCTGCGAAACGAAGATAGGTGGCAGCTGTACGCAGGTTCGCAGACCGGGAATCAAGGAACCCGGCAGACCCGAAGATCTCCCGCGCACAGCCGCCATAATGCAATTCAGCGAACGAAAACGTCATCTGAAAAGGAACGGTGGCGCTGTACGCCTTGATTGAGCCGGGCTGCGAAACCCGATCGCTGTTTTTCAGCGACCCGGAAACGATAGAGCCCGGCCTCAAGGCGCACAAGCCGGCGGATTCTGGCGTAGTCGTAGGCAACGGCGCAAGGATGTGTAGCCCGGGTGAGTGTCTGGAAGTGTCATTTAAACAGTGCCTGTTTAGCAGTCTGACACCGAGCCTTGTGGTGACTGTACCGGCCTCATCGCGGGCAAGCCTGCTCCCACAGGTATTGGTGTCGCATACGAGGCATGTGATCGATACCCAACCCGTAGGAGCGAGGCTTGCCCGCGAAGACTGACTCACAGACGCCGAACGTCCTCAGCCCTTCCACGCCCCGGCATAGAGCCGTCCAGGCGATTTGCAGTCCGCAATGCCGTGTGGTTAGCTGCCGGCACTCCCCAGCCCTTTGACTACCGAAGCCATAATGAACTTTACCCAGCCTCGTTTGAGATTGCTGTCGATACTGGCCGTGACCCTGTTAGTGGTGGGCTGTACGTCCTACTACCTGTTTCGCCAGAGCAGTGCGTCGGTAAGTGACAACTTCACCGCCGAGGACATGAACGAAGGCGGCGTAGAGGACATCGGCACGCTGGCACTGCCTGACGTGGAAAAGCGTCTGAATTACTTGATCCATGACACGGGTGAAACCCTCAGCTCTTTGGAGCTGCTCATTGAATCGGAATTTAGCCTGACCGTTGACGGAGCCAAGCCTGCCAGCGAGCAGGAGCTGCAATACGAGGAGCTGTTTGTCCCTTTCACCAGTGCGCAGGTGAAAACTGCGCTGGCGTCGATCCAGGACCTGCGATTTGCTCAGAAGCTGTTTGCCGATGGTTCCGAATTGAGGTTTGACACCAGCAGCCTTGATCCTCTCTGGAAGCGCGCCGCCACGCCGGATGAGTCTGTGGCCCACCAGTACCGTCCGGAGCGCTTGCGTTTTCGAGATGGCAGCGAGAAAAACTTCGCCGATATCAAGGTGCAGTCCAAGATCGAGCCGGACGATAGTGTGCCGTCCCCTGAACCCATCGCACTATCGGTCAACAAACCCTTGGCCAGTCTCGGCCTGACGATTGCTTACCGCAGCTACCCGGCGTTCAAAAAAGTGGTCTTGGACAAGGACCACCCTAAGGTGACCCTGGACGACGGCCAATATTTTCAGCTCACAGCCCTCGGTGACTCAAGCGCCTCGCTGCGGCTGAGTACGCCCAAAAAGTCGACCTTCGTGGTGCAGGGTTTGACCGATGCGGGCAAGGCGCTATACAGCAACGGTAACAACACCCGTTCCTTCCCCTCAGAGGGCGATATTGCAGCGTTGCGTGACTTTCACAAAGCCCTGCTGCAGACCAAGGATGATCTCCAGCAGTTCAAGACCAGTCAGGCTGTACAACAACAGCTGGAGCATTTGACCAAGGATCTTGCCACCCGGGGAGGGCTGCTGAAAAACACCGAGGCCGACTACCGCTTCGAGGCTACCCCGCAACGTATCGTCATTCATGTGCTTGATCCGATGGAAGACAACACCGCCGTTATCACCGAGGTACACAACGTCCTTGCGGAGCAAACGCGTTACATCGCCCTTGACCGGAAATCCGATCGCTACGGCTTCATCGATCCGGCTGGACAGTGGTTGATCAAACCACGTTGGGTACAGGTGCAAGATAGCGTGGTGGCGGATGTCTACACGTTGTTTACGCTGAAAAAGTCCAGCGACCCTCAATCGGACAGGCAGGAAATGCGGGACCAACTCGCCTATTTCCCCGCTGGCAGCAATAAACTCGTAGACCTGCCGTTCGAATATATAACGCAGACAATGGACGATGGCCTGCTGCTGGTGGAGCGTGAAACCAACGGCCCCTACGGGCTCTACGACTCCAGGAATTACCGTTTCACGCTGCCGATGAAGTTCGTCAACCCCACCGTGAGCGGCAACCTGTTCATCGCCCGTCTCGGCAACAAAACGTACGCCACGGAGGGCCACTACGGCGCCTATACCTTGGCCGGCAAGGAGGTTCTACCGCCGCAGTTCTCCGAGATCGAGCAAAGCGGTGGTTACCTCTACACCCTCTCTGCCGATCGGAGTCGTCAGGACGTTTTCGACCTGGAAGGTAAACGGATCAACCTCCAGGGTTACAACGTGATAGGTCGGTTTTTTGGCGAGCAGCCACTGCTGGTACAGGACGCTAAAAGCAGGAAATTTGCTTTTATTAACCGCCAGGGGGCGCTGCTGCCCATCAAGTTACCGTATGACGAGGTGGAGCCGTTTTCCAACGGTATGGCAGTGGTCGGGCGTGATCGCAGCTATGGTGCCATCGACCTGGCCGGCAGGTTGCAGATTCCGCTGGAATACAATCGGATCAACTCATTTCAAACCCGCTACGCAGCCGCCGTCCCGGTCGGCAGTAGTAGTGGACTGGTGTTGATCAGTCAAAACAACCAACAGGTCAAGAAACTCGGTTCCTACACCAGCCTGAAAGTCCCTGATAACGGCAACGAAGCCCGTTACTACGTGGAGGATCCGAGCAACCCTGACGAGTCTCTGGTCTATGACGCCGATGGCAATCTCGTGCAGAAAGAAGAATAAGGGTACGCCTCTGAATGGCATGGAATGGACCTTGGTGCTCAAAGCGCAGCCATACCTTTTTTCACCAGCTGTGTGCGGCAGTCATATTGATGTTGAGTTATGTGCTGGTCTTCAGGGCCTCTTCGCGGGCAAGCCCGCTCCCACAGTGATCGGTGTCGTTCACAAATCCTGTGGTCAAAACAGATACCTACCACAGTGATCGGTGTCGTTCACAAATCCTGTGATCAAAGCAGATACCTGTGGGAGCGGGCTTGCCCGCGATGAGGCCCGAAAGAACACCCTCAAACCAAGGATCAAATCGCGCACATCCACCTAACGCTGATTATCCCGAAACTGGCTCGGTGACAAACTAGTCAACGCCCGAAACTGCCGGCTAAAAGCACTATGGTCGGTGTAACCGCAGCGCAAGGCGATTTCGGTGATCGGCAGGTCGGTGTGCAGTAACAGCCGCGAACCTTCTTCCAGGCGCGCCTTGTGAATCATCTGCCGTGGGGTGAGCTGGAAAACCCGTTTGCAGTGACGCTCCAGTTGCGCCACGGAATAGCCGGCGATGGCGGTCAGTTCGGCGAGGCTGATGGCGCGGGCGAAGTGGTTGCGGATATGCGCATCCACGGCGGCGAGTTTCTGGAAGGCGGGGTGGTTGGACTGGGGTGATTGCAGGTCGCGGGAGATCCCGGCCAGGCCAACGATGTGACCCTGTTCATCCTGCAAGGCGAGTTTGTGGGTCAGGCACCAGATCGGCTGATTGCCGTAATACAAGTGCAGTTCCAGTTGATCGGACAGTTCGCGGCCGCTGGACAGTACCCGCCGATCCTGTTCGGTGTACAGCGGGCCGAAGCGTTCCGGGAAGACCATTTCGGCGGTGAGCCCCAGCAGCTCCTCGCGATGTTTGAAACCGCAACGCCGGGCCAGGGTCTGGTTGACGAAGGCGTAGCGGGCTTCGCGGTCCTTGATGAAAAACACCACGTCCGCCAGGGTATCGAGCAGCGGCGCAATCGGCTGCAGGCTGTTGAGCAGCGTTGGCAGGTCGCAGGGTTTGAAGGTGCTGAGCGAGGGATACATGGCGCTGGGGTCTGATGGCGACCCCGGGATCATAGAGGCTCGACAGCGTGGCCGAAACCCCCGAGGGGGTTTCAGGCTGGAGGGGGGGCGTCCAGGCACATCAAGGTCTCGATTCGCGCCGGGCTGAAGGGCGGGCGAGGCGCCGAAGGTTGCCAGCCGAACAGGTGCTGCACCGCACCGCCACACACTCGGCCCTGACAGGCACCCATGCCGCAGCGACTGGCCAGCTTGGCTTCGCGCCAGTCAGTGTGCCCGGCCAATGCGGCGTAGGGCACGTCTTCGCAGCGGCAGACCAGGGTGTCGGATTGAGACAAGGACTTGAGTTGCGGGTCGAGGGCGAATGCCTGATTCAGTGCCTTGGCAAACCCCTGCCAGCGTGCCCGGCGTGGCCACAATTGACGGGCTGCTTCAAGGTTACCGACCGCCGCGTGGCCAGCAATTTCACCTTCGACCAACGCCAGTTCACTGCCACCAAACCCCGTGCATTCACCCGCCGCATAATGATCGGCACGGTTGCTGGCCTGCCAGGCATCCACCGCCAACGCCTGACCTTCGATGGCGTAACCCAGTGCCTGGCCCAATTGAATGTTCGGGATCAAGCCGAAACCACAGGCCAGCCGATCACATTCCAGTTCGACGATTTTGCCTTGCTGTTGCAGGCGCACGCCTTCCAGTCGCTCAGTGCCAAGAGCGGCCAGCACATGAGTTGCGGTGCGGTAATGGCGGTCGAGCAAGCTGAACGATTGCAACCATTTGGCAGGCCAGCGGGGCAGTTGCGCGGCGAAACCGGCGACGGCAATGCGCGAGGCTTGCTCGGCGATGCGTTGTACTTGCGCGCCATGTTTTTTCGCGGTGGCGGCACTCGCCAGTAATAGCGGGCCGCTGCCGGCGATCACCACGCGCTCACCTTGCACCGGCACACCCGCCTTGATGAGCGCCTGCAAGCCACCGGCCCCGGTCACGCCCGGCAACGTCCAGCCGGGGAAGGGCAGCAGCAACTCGCGGGCGCCGGTGCACAGAATCAGTTTGTCGTAACTGATCAACCAGCCGTCCTCATCATCTTCGACCAGCAATTGTTTCGGCCCGGGACTGGCGATCACCCGGGTGCCGGCGTGATGACGGATGTTGCTGCAAGCCTGCAAACGCTCACGCAGGCGACGCGCCTGATCGGGCACGCTGGCTTGAGGGCCGTCACGCCAGATTTGCCCGCCCGGTAGTGGGTTGTCGTCGAGCATGACGATGCGTGCGCCGCTGGGTGCGGCGGCAAGGGCGGCGGCCATGCCAGCGGGGCCGGCACCGACGATCAGCAGATCGGCGTATTCGTTCATGGGCGTGTCTCCACCTGCATGCCGTCTCGGCACAAAGTCTGGCAGGCGAGGCGTCGCCGGCCGTCGATGGTCACCCGGCACTCCTGGCAAATGCCCATGCCGCACAGTGGTGCGCGACGCTGACCACTGACCGAGGTGCGCGTGCAGCCATCGCTGCCCAACGCCAAGGCAGCGGCGACGCTGGTGCCCTCGGCCACCTTCAAGGCGCGGCCGTCCAGCAGCAATTCAGGCATAGACAGGTTCTCCGAGGAAGCGCTGGGGCAGATAGGGTTGCGCGGCCAGTGGCGGGGTTTCGTTGAACAGTTGCGCCACCAGCAAGTCGGCGGTGCCGGGGGCCGTGGTGACGCCCAACCCTTCGTGACCGACGGCCAGCCACAAACCCTGGCGCTGCGGGTGTTGGCCAACCAGCGGCAGGCCGTCGGGGCTGGCGGCGCGAAAGCCGGTCCAGGCGCGGATGCCGTTGAGCCGGGCCAGCCCCGGCATGTACTCGGCGGCGCGCTTGAGCATTTTCGCCAGCATCCAGCCTTCGACCTGCGGGTCGGTGGTGCCGAATTGGCGCGAGGCACCGATGAACAATTGCCCGGTGGGGCGCGGCTGAATATTGCAGGCGGTCGACGGTCCCGTGGCGTTGTGGGCGCTGGTCACGTAACCCAGCTCGACCAGGGTGTGGGTGACGGTGCGGGGGTAGCGGTCGGTAATCAGCAGGTGACCTTTTTTCGGCTCGATGGGCAACTCCGGGCACAGTTCGTTGGCCTGAATACCGTTGGCCAACACCACCGCTTCGGCACTCAACCAGTGACCGTCATCGAGGCATACACGATTGCCATCGACCGCGCTGACCCGCGCCCGGCGTTGACGAATGTTCGGCGTATCGAGCATCCAGCTGGCCGTCGCCGGCGCATAAAGAATGCCGTCGCCAGTGATCAACAAACCGCCTTCCAGGCCTTCGCGCAGTTCCGGTTCACGCTGGCGCAAAGCACTGGCACTAATCAATTCGCACGCCACGCCCTGGGCTTGCAGGTTCAAGTATTTGCCATGGGCGACTGCCATCTCCTCGGCATTGGCCGCCAGCCACAGCGTGCCGTTGTTGCGGTAAGCGCAGCCGTCGGGCAGGTCCGGCGCCAGCTCGCGCCAGCGTTGCAGGGAGTATTGACTCAGGGCCAGTTCGGCCGGGTTGTCGTCGAGCACCAGCAAGTGGCCCATGCCCGCTGCCGTCGCACCGTGCAGGCCGGCGTCCAGCACCAATACCTGCAAACCGCGACGGGCCAGCGCCTGGGCGCAAGCGGCGCCGATGATGCCGGCGCCGATCACGATCACATCGGCCACAAGGCCCTCGTTCATGGGCGAATGCCCCAGGCGAACGGGTCATCTTGTTCGATGATCAAACTGGCTTCGGCGCTGATAAAGGCCCGGCCGCGAATGGTCGGCACAACGCGCTCGCCCTGCCATTCGTAAGAGCCTTCGAACTCGCTGCCGATGACACTGGCCTGGCGCCAGATCTGTCCCGGTTGCAACTTGTCGTCCGCGGCCAGGCACGCCAGTTTGGCGCTGGTGCCAGTGCCGCACGGTGAGCGGTCATAAGCCTTGCCGGGGCAGAGGACAAAGTTGCGGCTGTCGGCGTGATCATCCTCGGCGAACAGCTCGACATGGTCGATCAACCCGCCGTCTTCGCCACGAATACCCTGGGCCTCCAGTGCCTGCTGCACGGCGTAGGTATAAGCGGTCAGCGCGTCGAGGTTGTCGCCGGCTACCCGCAGGCCATGCTCGGCGATCAGGAAAAACCAGTTGCCGCCCCAAGCGATATCGCCGACCACCTGACCGACATCTGGCACCTGCAACATCAACGCCTTGCGATAACGGTAGGCCGGCACATTGCGCACGCTTACCGAATGATCTTCGTGCAGGGTCGCCTGCACCGTACCCACCGGGGTCTCGATGCTGTGCACGCCGGGGCTGATCTTGCCCAGATGCGCCAACGACGCCACGAGGCCGATGGTGCCGTGGCCGCACATGCCCAGGTAACCGGTGTTGTTGAAGAAAATCACCCCGGCACAAGCGCTCGGGTCCACCGGTGTGCAGAGCAGGGCACCCACCAGCACGTCGCTGCCGCGGGGTTCCAGCACACAAGCGGCGCGCCATTGATCGTGATGTTCGGCGAGCAGCTTGCGGCGTTCAGCCATGCTGCCGGTGCCCAAGTCAGGAAAGCCGGCAGTCACCAGGCGGGTCGGTTCGCCGCCGGTATGGGAGTCGATCACGGTGATGCGTTTCATGGGAGGGCCACGTCCGTTCGGTTGAGTGAACGAAAGAGTGGCCTGTGCGGCGGGGTGTCGGCTTGATGGATTTATCCTGTGCCGATGACGAAATCGGCACAGCGTCCTGAAGGGTCAGTGAGCGTGAGGCAGGTGCTCGAACAGGGTCTTGCAGACCCCGGCAATGTGCTCGTCCAGCAGCTTCACCGCCAGATCCACATCCCCGGCACGACAGGCCGCGAGGATTTCACGGTGCTCGTGATCAGCCCGCTCCTTGCCGGCCGAAAGGCTCATCTGCATGCGCAGGTAGCGCTCCAGTTTGTCATTGACCGAACGAATCAGGCTGACCAGAAACGGCCGTTGCGCCGGCTCGTAAAGGCAAGCGTGCAGCTCCCAATTGAGCTCGGCCCAGCGGCCCACATCGTCCTCGCCAATGAATTCCTGACAGATACGCTCGGCACGGGCGAAGGTTTCTTCGGTCATGTTGGGAATGGCCAGGCGCAGTATTTTGTCCTCGAGCAACATCCGCACTTCGAACATCTGCGCCAGCTCGGCATCGGACACCCGCGTGACCATCGCCCCGCGATTGCGCTGGAACATCACCAGCCCTTCGGCCTCCAACCGCTTGAGGGCCTCGCGCACCGGAATCTTGCTGACGTTGAACTGGCGGGCAATGTCGTCCTGGCGAATCGGCTCATCTTCGGCGAAATGCCCGGCGACGATCGCATCCCGCAGATGACGGGTGATGATTTCCGAGGTCGAAGGTGTGTTGCCAAGGTCGGGAGCGTTGAGTTTGGGTAGGTTCACGGCAGCGGTCGTTTGGAGTGAGATGGCGATAGGGTATACGAAATTCTTTCGCTGCGAAGTTCCAGGCGATGGCCGCCCCGAAGAATAGGCATCGGCGGGGCGCTACCCAGACGCTTCACGTGAGATCTCACAGGCCTGAGTAGTCATTCGACAGCCCGTCAGCCCGGGATTGAGCGGGATGGCCGAGTGGATATCTGCGTGAAGCCGATTATGCTTCAAGAAACCTTGCAGCGATGCGAGGCCGTCAGCCTGTTTGCATGCTTTGCGCAATCCGTAATCCGATGACATAGCCCTAGGGCCTGGGTGCGGTAAAAAGAGAGTGGGGTACTCCGGCCTACAACAAGAGCAAGACGGAGAAGACTCATGGCCGCAATCGACAACACCTCCACTGGCAGCGCGCCCCACCACGGGATCACCAAGGAGGAGCGCAAGGTCATTTTCGCCTCGTCCCTGGGCACCGTGTTCGAGTGGTACGACTTCTACCTTTACGGCTCCCTCGCCGCGATCATCGCCAAGCACTTCTTCGCCGGCGTCAATGAGACAACGTCCTTCATCTTCGCACTGCTCGCGTTCGCCGCCGGCTTCGCTGTACGTCCCTTCGGCGCCATTGTGTTCGGCCGACTGGGCGACATGATCGGGCGCAAGCACACGTTCCTCATCACCATTGTCATCATGGGTATCTCCACCGCCGTCGTGGGCTTTTTGCCCGGCTATGCGACCATCGGCGTGGCGGCGCCGATCATTCTGATCAGCTTGCGCCTGTTGCAAGGCTTGGCTCTGGGCGGTGAGTACGGCGGTGCGGCGACCTACGTGGCCGAACATGCGCCCAAAGGCAAGCGTGGTTACTTCACCTCGTGGATCCAGACCACCGCGACCCTCGGCCTGTTCCTTTCGCTGCTGGTGATCCTCGCCTGCCGAACCATCCTCGGCACCGAAGCCTTCGAGGCCTGGGGCTGGCGGATTCCGTTCCTGCTGTCGATCCTGCTGCTGATCGTCTCGGTGTACATCCGCTTGCAACTCAGCGAGTCACCGGTGTTCTTGAAGATGAAGGAAGAAGGCAAGTCGTCCAAGGCGCCGCTGACCGAATCCTTCGCCCGCTGGGAAAACCTCAAGATAGTGATCATGGCATTGCTTGGCGGCACTGCCGGCCAGGCGGTGGTCTGGTACACCGGGCAGTTCTATGCGCTGTTCTTCCTGCTGCAGACGTTGAAGATCGACCCGCAGACTGCCAACCTGTTGATTGCCGGCTCGCTGCTGATAGGCACACCGTTCTTCGTCATATTCGGCAGCCTGTCCGACCGCATCGGCCGCAAAGGGATCATCATGGCCGGTTGCATTATCGCGGCGCTGACCTACTTCCCGATTTTCCATGCGTTGACCCAATACGGTAATCCCGACGTATTCGCTGCGCAGGAGAAGAACCCGGTCACGGTGATCGCCGATCAGAGTAAGTGCTCGTTCCAGTTCGACCCGGTGGGCAAGGCCAAATTCACCAGCTCCTGCGACCTTGCCAAGACCCTGCTGGCGAAGAAGGCTATTCCCTACAAAAACGAAAAGGCCGAACCGGGCGCTGTAGCGCAAGTGCGCATCGGCGATAAGGTGATCCCGAGCTTCGAGGGTACCGGTATGCCGGCCGCCGACTTCAAGGCCCGTAACGACGCCTTCGTTGCTACCCTCGGCACCGCCCTCAAGGAGGCCGGTTACCCCGAGAAGGCCGACCCGGCCAAGACCAATTACCCGATGGTGTTGTTGCTCCTGACCATCCTGGTGATCTACGTCACCATGGTCTACGGCCCGATCGCCGCCTGGCTGGTGGAACTCTTCCCGGCGCGCATTCGCTACACCTCGATGTCGCTGCCGTATCACATCGGCAATGGCTGGTTCGGCGGCTTTCTGCCCACGGTGGCATTCGCCATGGTCGCGGCCACGGGGGATATCTACTACGGGCTGTGGTACCCCATCGTCATCGCGGTGATGACGGCCATACTTGGCACGTTCTTCCTGCCGGAAACCAAGGATCGGGAAATTCATCACACATAAGGTTGGACATGCCCTTTCCCGTGGGGGAGAGGGCAAGAACCTTCGTGGCGGGGACATGCTTGAGCGTTAGCGCTTGCGACGATGGCCCGTGATCATCGACAGAGGCAGGTTTTCACGCAAGCGCAGGCTTTCCACCAGCGCCGCGACGATATGCACGCAAACCAGCGCGAGCAGCACGTTGGCCATAACCTCATGCACATCACGTAGCCAGTCTTCGCCCCAGAAATAGTCCACTTCTTCCATCAAAAAACCGCTGATACCGAGGCCGGTCATCAACAGCAGCATGAGGACCATCACCAGTGCTCCGATGGGCGAGTGCCCCATGCGGTGATAGCCCTTGCCGGAAAACAGCGCCCGGCCATGCTGAACGACCCGGGTCGGGGTCGGCCAGAAGTCTGACCAACGCGCCGATGGCGGGCCGATGAACCCCCACACCACACGCACCAGCACGACAGCCACGGCGTAATAGCCGAGCCAGCGATGCCAGCCGTCTCCTTCCTCGTTGAGGAAGTAGTCGCTGATGAAGACAACCGCCAGGGACCAATGACAAACGCGTACGAGAGGGTCCCAGAGGCGCAGGGTTTCAGCTTTCACAGGGGGCTTATTCGATTTCTTCTTTCACGACCTTGCCGGTGACCGGATCAAAGTAGATCTCGACTTTGCGCTTGTCTTTGTCCCAGCCGTAGATCTCGTAGCAATTGCCGCTCGTGACTTTGAACTTCTTGATGTTGTAGCCCTTGGCCTTCAGGTCTTCTTGAAACTTGGCCTGGTCTTGCCATTGAGCTTTGTCGGTTGTGGTGCATTGAGTCCCGGCGAAAGCCAGGGGGGAGGCGGCAAGAAGGGAGAGCAACAGAAGTTTACGCATGGGTTTTCCTCGAAATATTGTTGTTGTCCGACAACGCGAGAGATTCTCAATCAGTCTCGCGCGCTGAAGGGTAGTTGAGCTTTTGATCGCTGTCACGATGTTGCTATTCACTGAAGAGAGTCTTGAGTCACAGACACCTGTGGCGAGGGAGCTTGCTCCCGCTTGAGTGCGTAGCACTCACAAAAATCGACGATTGTTGTCAGATTTTTGGGGCCGCTACGCAGCCCAGCGCGAGCAAGCTCGCTCGCCACAAAGGTAGGCATGACTCAGAACCGATAGTTGGTGCTCAACTCCAGAGTTCGTGGTGCTCCGGGGGGATCAGGTCCACCGAGCCATGGGCCGAGGCGTAATAGTCCTTGTCGAAGATGTTACGCAAACGTAGCGCCATGTCCCATTTCGGCAAGTTGTAGAGCAACGCCGCGTCCACGGTGGTGTGGTGTAAGCGGGCATAACCACTTGGTTATCCGGGGCACATTCGCCGTTGACCCGTATATGCGAGAAAACGTATATTCGGAAAAGCGCATATACCTGTATTCACCTTAGATCCGTGAACACCCAACGCTGAGAAACCCAATGGCTGACCAACTGACGCCGACCACCGTTTTCAAATGCCTGGCTGACGACAACCGGGTCCGCATGATGCTGCTCATCGCCCGGGAGGGAGAGCTGTGCGTCTGCGAACTGACCTGTGCATTGAATGAGAGCCAGCCCAAAGTCTCCAGGCACCTGGCACAGTTGCGCACATGCGGATTGCTCTCGGACCGTCGGCAGGGCCAATGGGTTTACTACCGACTGCACCCCAATCTTCCGGGCTGGGTGCATCAGGTGCTGACCGTGGTGCTCGAATCCAACGGGCATTGGTTGGACCCGGATGCCAAGCGCCTTGAAGAAATGGGTGACCGTCCTGAACGGGCAGCGGCCTGCTGCCCGGTTCGATGAACAACAAAGACAGAGCACAACAAAATGACTATCAAAGTGGGCATCAATGGTTTTGGCCGCATCGGTCGTCTGGCTCTGCGCGCAGCCTGGAGCTGGCCAGAATTCGAGTTCGTGCAGATCAACGATCCAGCAGGCGACGCAGCCACGCATGCGCATCTGCTGAACTTCGACTCGGTGCATGGCCGTTGGAGTTACCAGGCCGACTCCGAGGGCGACAGCATCGTCATCGACGGCAAACGAATCAAAGTCACTGCCAACAAGGCGATTGCCGACACTGATTGGTCGGGCTGCGATCTGGTGATTGAAGCCAGCGGCAAGATGAAGACCGTCGCGGTGCTTCAGGCTTACCTCGATCAGGGCGTTAAACGTGTGGTGGTCAGTGCGCCGGTGAAGGAGCAGGGCGCGCTGAACATCGTCATGGGCGTCAACCATCAGCTGTTCAACCCGGCGGAACATCGCATCGTCACCGCTGCGTCGTGCACCACCAATTGCCTCGCTCCAGTGGTCAAAGTGATTCATGAAAAGCTGGGCATTCGCCACGGCTCGATTACCACCATCCACGACCTGACCAACACTCAAAGCATCCTCGACCAACCCCACAAGGATCTGCGTCGAGCGCGAGCTTCGGGCATGAGTTTGATCCCGACCAGCACCGGCTCGGCCACCGCCATTGCCGAAATCTTCCCGGAACTGCGCGGGCGTCTGAATGGCCATGCCGTGCGCGTACCGTTGGCCAACGCTTCGCTGACCGATTGTGTCTTTGAAGTCGAGCGCGTCACCACGGTTGAAGAAGTGAATCAGTTCCTCAAGGACGCCTCCGAGAATGAACTGAAAGACATCCTCGGTTTCGAGGAGCGTCCGTTGGTGTCCATCGACTACCGCACCGACCCGCGTTCATCGATCATCGATGCGCTGTCCACGATGGTCATCAACGGCACCCAGGTCAAACTCTATGCTTGGTACGACAATGAATGGGGTTACGCGAACCGCACCGTCGAACTGGCCAGAATGGTCGGCCTGGCGGTTTAAGGAGCGGTAATGAAAGCGTTGTCAGCCCTCGCTCCGTCAGTGCGGCAGTACCTGCTCGTGACGGGCAATTACTGGGCCTTCACCCTCACCGACGGTGCTTTGCGCATGTTGGTGGTGCTGCACTTTCACGCGCAGGGCTACAGCCCGCTGCAAATCGCGGCGTTGTTTCTGTTCTACGAACTGTTTGGTGTTATCACCAACCTGGTGGGCGGTTATCTTGGTGCTCGACTGGGCTTGAACCGGACCATGAACATCGGGCTGGGGATGCAGGTTGTGGCGCTGTTGATGCTGACGGTGCCAGTGGCCTGGCTGACGATTCCTTGGGTGATGGGCGCGCAGGCGTTGTCGGGGATTGCCAAAGACCTGAACAAAATGAGCGCCAAAAGCTCGATCAAGCTGTTAGTGCCCGATGGGCAGCAGGGCAAGCTTTACCAATGGATAGCCATCCTCACCGGCTCGAAGAACGCACTCAAGGGTGTCGGTTTCTTTCTCGGTGGGGCATTACTTGCCCTGATCGGGTTCAAGGGAGCACTGCTGGCCATGGCGGGTGTTCTGGCGCTGATCTGGGTCAGCAGCTTGATTCTGTTAAAAAAGGATCTGGGCAAGGCCAAAGCCAAGCCCAGGTTTCGCGACATCCTGTCCAAGAGCCGGGCCATCAACATTCTGTCAGCGGCGCGGATGTTTCTGTTCGGTGCTCGCGATGTCTGGTTTGTCGTGGCGTTGCCGGTGTACCTGAGCAGCGTCTTTGGCTGGGACTTCTGGAAGGTCGGCGGGTTTCTGGCGGCCTGGGTGATCGGCTACGGCATCGTGCAGTCGTTCGCGCCGCGCATTACTGGCAAGCAACGAGGGCATGTTCCTGATGGCCGGGCTGCGTTTCTATGGGCGCTTGCTCTGGCAGGCCTGCCCGCGGCAATCGCGCTGGGGCTGAACACCGGGTTATCGCAACAGGTGGTGTTATTGGGCGGCTTAATGGTCTTTGGCGCGCTGTTCGCGGTGAACTCCTCGCTGCACAGCTATCTGATCGTGTCCTATGCCAAGGAAGACGGCGTGTCGCTGGACGTGGGTTTCTACTACATGTCCAACGCCATGGGCCGGCTGATCGGCACCGTGCTCTCCGGCTGGGTTTATCAGGCTTTCGGGCTGGAGGCGTGTCTATGGATATCCAGCCTGTTTGTTATTTTCGCGGCATTGATCTCCGTGGCGTTACCAAGGCATGCCGAAGTGCGTTAAATGCCCTGAAAGCGGCTGTTTCACGCGCTTTACTTAAACTATGAAAGTTTGATTTCTAGTAGGTTATTCATGCGCGTGCCATTTTTCAGGCGTCAAATGGTTGAAGTTTGTTGTATGTATCGAAAAGCAATTGGTCTTAGCACAATTTATTTGTACGCATTTGTTACAGCTTCAGCCATAAATAAACGCACCCGGCCGCTGCAAGGAAAACTACAAGAACCTGACAACTAAAAGTTTCGCCACAATAAAAATCGAATCCTCTTATAAGTCGGTGATTATCATGATTAAAATCATGACCTACTTTTTAACAGGAGCTGTTCTTGCAGGATGCAACGGTATGGTAAAACCCGACTTGTCGGGGCCTGCCAATGATTCATACTTTTCCGTCTTCTCGGGCTTTCCCTTGCCCTATCTGTACATGGCCTCGGCCGTGCAATGGAACGAAGACTATGCCGTCACCACCCGCCACACCCCCCTCATCCGCCACGTGGAATACAGCTGCAGCACAGGCTGCGACCTTGTTTTCATCCAGCACAAGGCCGACGGCCGCTACCCGTCTTGGCGCGCACCGCGTGTGGGTGAACACATCACTGCCGTGGGGGCGAGCCCCTACATGACGACTGTCACCGGGCAAGGCAAAGTGTACCCGGCGCCTTTCATCAATAGCGAGGAAGGCAGCGGCGAACGCTATGCCATCCATGATGCCCCGATGATCAAGGGGATGTCGGGTGGTCCCGTCATCGGCAATGACGGCAGCATTGTCGGTATCAATGTCGGTTTTTTCTCCACCACACTCCACGATGTTAGTTTTCACCCCGGATTGAAGGGGGCTGAGAGAGTCAGCATCTTTATCCCTTACTCGATCATTCAGCGTGAATGGGCGTTGATGCAGGTGAAACTTAACGATCCGCATGGCGCGAAGTACGCGAAGAAGTAACTTCGCATCGTCAATCAATTAGCCGCCGGGGTGTGGATCATCGTATTGGGCACGATGAGCTACATCTTGGCTGGTTAGTTGAATCCAGGCGTATATTGATTGTGTCGATCCAGATCATTGAGGCGATAGCAGATCGCTGACGGTGTGACAGACGAGAGGCTGGGGGGCTAGCAGATATCCCAGAACGTTTGGAGGTGTGACATGAGCCAATATCAACGACTCTTTCTAATCGCCGGTCCCACCATGCGTCACACGCCGGCGCTGCAGCGGGCCGTCGCCATTGCCGAAGCGACTGGCGCGGCGCTGCATATCACGGTGCTTATCGAAGACTTCAACATCTTGGGTTTGATCCACGCCAGTGCACGGTTTCGTGAAGCATGTCAGCAAGAGAACGAAAAATGGCTCAAGGATGAGGCCGATATAATTCGCGGGCGCGGAATCAACTTGAGTACCGAGGTGCTTTTCACGCGCGACGCTCTGCAAGAGATCCTTCAGCACGTGGCAACAACGCAGGCGGATCTGGTTATCAAGGACGTGCAGCATGAGTCGGCGCTCAAACGCGTTTTCATCACGCCTCTGGATTGGCATCTACTGCGCGAGTGTCCGGTGCCTGTCCATCTGGTCAGCGAAGTCAGTTGCCCACTTCCGCGGGTGATCGTGGCGGCAGTCGATCCGTCGCACCCAGAGACTCAGATCATTGGAATCAACGATTTGATCATCCAGGCTGCAAACGACCTGGCAACGCAATGCCATGCAGAAATGCACCTGCTGTATGCCTACGATCTATCGCAGACGCATATCTCCGATGCGGGCGCGGGTGCAGTCACGATGCCTGGCTTCAACAGCGACGTGCGCAAATCTTTGCACAAGGCATTCATCGCATTGGCCGATCGCTACGGCGTGCCCACCGAACGGCAACACTTCGTTGCAGGGCCGCCAGGTAAAGCACTGGCCGACTTTGCAGCGCATCACAGGGCCGACGTGATAGTCATGGGCAATGCGCATCGCAAGGGGCTGGAGAAGTGGGTGGGCAGTACCACGGAGCATGTTTTGTATCGGGTACCCTGCAACATTCTCGCCGTCGCCGGGCAAGCGGATCAATGAATGGATCCGTTATTAAGTGAACTGGAAAGAGGGCTTCGGCGGCCGGCTCGGGATTTTTTCAGGGCGCGTGCCGAGATATCCCGGTAGGTGTCACTATCGGTCGCCGCGAGCAGCTTTCCACCGTCCTTCAGTGTGGCCATAAAGGTCACCTCGGTGTTTTTTCCGGCGAGTAGATAACCGGCAATGGCCCCAACGGGACCGAGCAACATGGCACCCGCGAGCCCCAAGCCTATGGCGGACTTTATATTCTTATTGGAATCGGTGTTCTGAATGGTTAGATCTTTAAATTCAGAGACCGGGAAGCTGGTTCCAACCCGGGGTTTGAGGGACGTTTTGAGGGTGATGGTTCCAAGGTGATATTCCCCGTCGCCCTGCGGGAAGTCACCGGCGAGTACTGTGATCTTTGCCATATGGAGTTTTCTCTTGGGCGATCATTTTTGGGTAGGACATTGCGCGCGCCCAACGTCAAAACGTCAACGATCCGACGATGAGTGGCATCGCTAGATTTGCCGCTCACAAGTATCAGTCCTGTAAAACAATTTCATTATCAGGCGTAGGCCATTTTCAGGAGACCTGACCCGGCACTCCGACATGGACGTTTTATAACGTTTGGCTAAAGCAGGCAGAGAGTGCGCTTTAATTCTCCGCTGGTCCGACAGGTTTAATCGTGATCAGGATCAAATGCTCGGCATCATCAACAGACCTTTCAGCCGAGAGGGTTTAACGGGGGATTAATGGACTTCTGGACCACCACGCAGGTATCGATTCTAGGGTTGGTTGAAGGGCTCACAGAGTTCTTGCCCATCTCCAGTACGGGACACCAGATTATTGCCGCGGACTTGCTCGACTTCGGCGGTGAGCGAGCCATGGCGTTCAATATCATCATTCAGTTGGGCGCTATTCTGGCGGTCGTCTGGGAGTTTCGTCACAAGATTCTGGAGATCACCAGCGGCTTGCCGACCCAGCGTAATGCGCAACGTTTCACACTGAATTTATTGATCGGATTCTTGCCGGCGGTTGTCCTGGGTGTGATGTTCGCCGACAAAATCCATGAGTATCTGTTCAACCCGATCACCGTGGCCGTGGCGCTGGTGATAGGTGGAATCATCATGTTGTGGGCGGAGCAACGTGAGCATGTGGTGGTTATCGATCACGTGGACGAAATGCGCTGGACCGATGCCTTGAAAGTCGGTTGCGCACAGTGCCTGGCGATGATCCCCGGCACTTCGCGCTCGGGTTCGACGATTATCGGTGGGTTGCTGTTCGGCCTGTCACGCAAGACGGCTACCGAGTTTTCATTCTTCCTGGCGATGCCGACGATGGTGGGGGCCGCGGTGTACTCGGGCTATAAATACCGCGACCTGTTCCAGTCCGCAGACTTGCCGGTGTTTGCCTTGGGGTTTGTTGCCGCATTTCTCTTTGCGATGATTGCTGTGCGCGGTTTACTCAAGTTCATCGCCAACCATAGTTATGCGGTGTTCGCCTGGTACCGGATCGCGTTCGGTTTGCTGATCCTGGCGACGTGGTTTTTGGGTTGGGTCGATTGGAATCATCTCTCGGAAGGGGCGTAGGTTTTCCTCTATTCATAAAAAAACGC
Source organism: Pseudomonas lini (assembly GCF_964063345.1). Taxonomy (NCBI): domain Bacteria; kingdom Pseudomonadati; phylum Pseudomonadota; class Gammaproteobacteria; order Pseudomonadales; family Pseudomonadaceae; genus Pseudomonas; species Pseudomonas lini. Next base: position 789,386 of record NZ_OZ061318.1, on the reverse strand, counting down.
CGCGTTTTGAGCGGCGTTTTTATATGGGTTTGAAGGCGTACTAAATCTTGTTAACCCCAGCCAGTGGCAGGCTGATGTGCTGTTCACGCTGCAGGAAATTCATCATCAGCAGCACCCGTTCCTCGCCGTCCATGGCCAGGAACACCGCCTCGAGATCGGAGAACGGGCCTTCAGTGATGCGCACCGTATCTCCATGTCTCAACAACGTTGTCACGATCGCCTGGCTGTCTCGTTCCTGGAGCTCGTCGATCAGCGCATCGCGGATCGGCAGTGGCTGGCCGCCGAACCCGACGACGCGCGAAACGCCGCGGGTCGAGCGTAGCGGGCCCCAACTGTCCTGAAGGCTCAGTTGAATAAACAGATAACCCGGAAACAGAGACTCACTGATCACTCGACGCTGCCCGCGCAAAACGCGCTCACGCCGGTAGGTCGAGCGAAAACAGGCATAGCCCTGGCGCTGTAAATGTTCTTCGGCGCGCTCATCCTGTTTGGGTTTGCACTGAAGCAGGTACCAGGCTTTGTCGGCGTGTTCTGCAATCGCGTTCATTCAAATTCCCTCCCTGCATCGATTTGCCCCAGTAGTTCGGCGGTTTTGTGCTGCATGAGCGAGCTGTCGCCACGACTTTCCACGGTCAGGCAAATCACGCAACCATCGTCCAGAAGACGCAAGCTGAGACGCCAGTCGGCAAAGACCAGGCTCAGCCCATCGCTCTCGTCGATGTCGAGGGCGTCGGCGGCGTAACGCTGCCTGATGCTCGCCAGCAACGTCGGGCCATCCTTGACGTGACGCTGGATTTCCCCGGAGGAGGGGAACGCACCGATGCGCTCCACTAACAGCACCGGTGGTTTCTGCACACGGGAAAAGATCAGTTCCGACGCATAGGCGCGCACGATGCGGTACGCGAGATTGTTCTTAAGGTCAGCGCCATACGGGCGGCGACTGTCACCTGCCTTGAAACCGCTCAATGTCTTCATAGAGGCTTCGTCCATAGGGAAATAAAGACCGAAAAATCGATTCGATAACGCACGCGCTTGTCTGGGGTCAACGCTGTCACAAGGTGTTCTGATGCAGGTGCTCGAAACAGAAGTTGGTGGCTTCGATGTAACCTTCGGCGCCACCGCAATCGAAACGTCGGCCCTTGAACTGATAAGCCAGTACGCAGCCGTTCTGGGCCTGCTTCATCAATGCGTCGGTGATCTGGATTTCACCGCCCTTGCCAGGCTCGGTGTCAGCGATCAGGTCAAAGATATCGGGGGTCAGAATGTAGCGACCGATAATGGCCAGGTTGGACGGGGCGTCTTCCGGGCGGGGCTTTTCGACCATGCTGTTGACCCGGTAAATACCCTCGCGAATCAGCTCGCCGGCAATCACGCCGTACTTCTGAGTTTGCTCACGGGGTACTTCCTGAATCGCCACAATCGAACAACGGAACTGCTCATAGAGCTTGAGCATTTGCGCCAGTACGCCATCGCCTTCCAGATTCAGACACAGGTCATCGGCCAGCACCACGGCGAATGGCTCATCACCGATCAACGAACGACCGCTGAGAATGGCGTGCCCCAGGCCCTTCATCTCCACCTGACGGGTGTAGGAGAAAGTGCAGTTATCGATCAGCTCACGAGTGCCTTCCAGGAATCGCTCCTTATCGGTGCCACGAATCTGGTGTTCCAGCTCGAAGCTGACATCGAAATGATCCTCCAGCGCTCGCTTGCCCCGGCCGGTGACGATGGCCATATGTTGCAGGCCGGCGTCGCGCGCTTCCTCGACGGCGTACTGGATCAGCGGCTTATTGACGATCGGCAGCATCTCCTTCGGCATGGCCTTGGTGGCGGGCAAAAAGCGGGTCCCATAGCCGGCAGCGGGGAATAGGCATTTACGAATCATGGAAACGTCCTTGAAAGTAGACAGATGGAATGGCTAATGGCAGTAGGAAAGGTTCGACTAGGCTGTCGGAACCGGCACGCTGGAGAGTGCGGGCTCTAAATGGCTCGATCACTCGTGAAAAATGTTGGCAACGCTGCGGGGGCAGCGAAAGGCCTGTACGCCATGTTTCGCGCAAGGCGAGGGCAGAGAGAAATATCGTGCGGTCGGTTGGCCGGCGAGCATCCCTGGTTATTCCACGGCATGCTCTTGACGTAACCCGCTGTAAACAAAGTTATTGCCCAAGGCATCTCTATACCCAACTTCTAACCGAATGTCTGACGCCCTGGCAATGCACTAACGGAACAGCTATATATTAGCTGCTCTCTATTTTGGTGTAATTTAGATTGAACGGTAGCGGGAAAACGGTAATTGTTATAAATCGTCTGGATAAATTTTTGAACTGTTATTTTCAGCGTTCAAAGAGTGAAATGTTATTTTTTGTCTGAAGAAAAAGTTGGGGGCTGTTCAAGTGTCATGGTAATAAATACGCACTGATTGTTTTTAAAATTGCAGCTGCATTTACCGGGTTGATCAATGCCCGGCCTCATTCGTAGTTTAAAGCTCTTATGTTCGGCAAGTGCTATGTCACCGCCAATGTTGACAAGACGGGGAATGTTATCTTGCTTAAAAGGGTTTTGATTGTCTGCGTCGGCAATATTTGCCGCAGCCCCACCGCGGAGCATCTGCTGCGCGGGGCACTCGTTCATTCCGATATCGAGGTCAGCTCGGCGGGCCTTGCCGCCCTCGCGGGCAAACCCATCGAGTCGACGGCACACGCCGTACTCACGGAGCACGGTCATCTGCCCCATGAGCACGAAGCCGTTCAACTCACATCTCAAGCCGTCAGCGAGGCGGACTTGATACTGGTGATGGAGCGACGGCATGTCAGCGGAGTACTCAACATTGCCCCCGAAGCGCGAGGCAAAGTGTTGCTACTGGGCAAATGGCAAGACGATCGCGAAATCAGCGACCCCTACCGTCAAGGCAAACCTGCTTTTGTGCACGCTTATGCGTTGATCGAAGAAGCCGTACTCGCATGGGCACAGCGCCTGGCGCGCTGATGGCCACTCCTTTTTGAATCGTAATACAGGCAAAGAATCCGACTTATGCAGCAAGCACCGGTAGTTAATGTGCGGGACGACGACAATGACGAGATTGATCTTCTCGGCTTGTTTGGAACACTTATCGACCATAAATGGCTGATTGCCGCGGTTACCGGCGCATTTATGGTGGCTGGTGTAGCGTTCGCGGTGCTGGCGACGCCGGTATACCAGGCGACTGCGTTGTTGCAGGTTGAGGCGAAGAAGAACGATTTGTTGGGCTTCTCCGATGTCAGCAGCATGTTGGGAAAAGAGTCGCCTTCTGCGACTGAGATCGAGCTGATCAAGTCTCGTGCGGTGATCGGCAAGACGGTCGATAACCTGAAGCTTGATATCGTCATACAACCGATGTACCTCCCGGTGGTCGGTGAGTTCCTGGCGCGTCGATTCCAAAATAAAAATCCCGGTGAAATAGCCGACCCTTTGTTGGGGTTGAACAGTTTCGCCTGGGGAGGGGAGTCGCTGAAGATATTCAAACTGGATCTTCCCGACTCGCAATTGGGCAAGAAGTTGACCCTGACCACGGGTGAAAATGGTCATTACACCCTGGTGGACGAAGACGACAACGTATTGGCAGCCAGCCAGGCTGGACAACTTTTCGAACAAAATGGCGTTGCGTTTCAGATAGAAGAAATGCACGCCAATCCTGGAACTCGTTTCAGAATCATCCGCAATTCTCGCCTGACCAGCATCCTCGACTACCAAGAGGATTTGGATATAGCCGAGCGCGGAAAAGAGTCTGGCATGATCGGGCTGGCGCTGGAAAGTACAGATCCGGACCAGGCCATAAAAACACTCAATGAGATTGCCGCTATTTATGTGCGGCAAAACGTAGAGCGCACTTCAGCTGAGGCAGCGCAGAGCCTGGCGTTTCTCAAAGAACAACTTCCGGTGGTCAAGAAGGACCTGGAAAAAGCCGGGAATGCCTTGAATGAATACCAGACGCGCAGCAAGTCCGTGGACATCACGCTCGAAACCAAAGCCATTCTCGATCAGATTGTCGGGCTTGATACCAGCATCTCAGAGTTGAAATTGCAGCAAGCCGAGATGGACCGAAAATTCACCCGCCAACATCCCGCCTATCGTGCATTGTTGACCCAGATTGGTGAGTTGAGCAGCAAGCAGAAAAGTTTGGCGTCCAAGGTGGAGAGCCTTCCCTCCACCCAACAAGAATTGCTGAACCTTACCCGGGATGTAGAAGTCGGTACGGCTATTTATACCCAGTTGCTGAACAAGTCTCAGGAACTGGATGTGATGCGCGCGGGCACCGTCGGTAACGTGCGTCTGATCGACACTGCGGACGTCAATTTTCTCAAGCCGGTCAAACCGAAAAAAGCCATGATCGTGCTGATCGCCACAATTCTTGGCGGCTTCCTGGCGGTGGCCCTGGTGCTGGTACGCAAGGCGTTGAACCGGGGGCTGGAAAGCCCGGAAGCCATCGAGCAACTTGGGTTGCCGGTCTACGCTTCGATTCCTTATAGCACTCTGCAGAAAACCGAAGAAGACAAAGTCTCCCGCGGACGAGGGCGTTCCGCAGGTTCTACTTTGCTGGCCATCAGTCATCCCACCGATCTGGCAATTGAGGCATTGCGCAGTTTGCGGACCAGTCTGCACTTCGCCATGCATGAGGCCGACAACAATCGCCTGATGATTTCCGGGCCGAGCCCTCAGGTAGGTAAAACGTTCGTGTCGGTCAACCTCGCGGTGGTGATAGCACAAACCGGGTTGCGGGTATTGTTGATCGACGTCGACATGCGCAAAGGCTATCTGCACAAAGTGTTAGGTACTTCTTCAGACAATGGGCTTTCCGATATCCTGGCCCGGCGCTGCGATGTGGCCACCGCTATCCATAAGACCGGAATCGACAACTTCGATTTTGTCAGTCGAGGCCAAATCCCGCCCAATCCTTCCGAATTGCTGATGCACGCCAATTTCAGCGCGTTATTGGAGCAGGTGAGTAAGCAATACGATCTGGTGATTCTCGATACGCCGCCACTATTGGCGGTGACAGACGCGGCGATCGTCGGACGCCAGTCTGGAACCAATCTGATTGTGACGCGCTATGGCCTGAACCCGGCGAAAGAAATCGAGTTGACGGTCCGCCGGTTTTCCCAGAATGGCGTTGCCATTAAAGGTGCGATTTTTAACGGTGTGGAGAAAAAGGCCTCCAATAAATATGGCTACAGTGATTATGGTTATTACCACTATGACTACGCCTCCGACAAAAATTGATGAGCATTGAACAAGGTCGCGTCATAAGTTTAGGTTTTTGACGGCGTTATTGTTGTTCTTGAGTTCTTATCGTTTATTGCTGCGCCGGATCATTAGCCAATAGGCATGATCCCGATATTTCATGGAAACACCACGTCCTGAGGAAGATGACGAAAAATCCTGGGGCGGTAGCGTGTCTTGTGCAGCCTCTTTCCTCATCGATCATTCTTGCCGTCGAACTTTAAGGTTATTAAGGAACCTAGGATTTCTTAGGTTTCCAAGTGGACGGAGTGAGCCAAAAACTAACGTTTGTATCACAGGTAATCATCATGAAAGTCACTGTATTCGGAATTGGCTACGTAGGTCTTGTTCAAGGGGCGGTTCTAGCCGAGATTGGCCACGATGTAATTTGTGTGGACATAGATGAGCAAAAAGTTAGAAACCTGGAGCAGGGGATTATTCCAATCTATGAGCCTGGGCTGGAAGTCTTAGTCAAAGAGAACTACAGCGCTGGAAGATTGAAATTCACTACAGATGCTATAGCTGCAGTGAAACATGGAGAGGTTCAATTCATTGCGGTAGGGACACCTCCTGATGAGGACGGATCTGCGGACCTGAAATATGTGCTGGCGGTTGCCGAAACGATAGCAAGTAACATTGAAAGCGATTGTATTATCATTAACAAATCTACCGTTCCTGTTGGGACGGCCGATAAAGTGAGGGACCGAGTTGCGAGCGTACTTTCTCAACGTGGCCGCACGGATCTCTCATTTGACGTCGCATCGAATCCGGAATTCTTAAAAGAAGGTTCTGCAGTATCTGACTGCATGCGTCCGGATCGGATAATTGTCGGAACAGAGCAGGCTAGCACAGAAGCAGTCATACGCGACCTCTATGCTCCGTTCAACCGAAATCACGAAAAAATAATTGTCATGGATATTCGCAGCGCTGAGCTGACGAAGTATGCAGCTAACTGCATGCTTGCAACAAAAATCAGCTTTATGAATGAGATTTCTAGTTTGTCAGAAATGCTCGGAGCTGATATCGAGATGGTACGAAAAGGCATAGGTTCAGATCCAAGAATTGGCTATCACTTCATCTATGCGGGATCCGGCTATGGTGGATCGTGTTTTCCCAAGGATGTAAAAGCCCTCATTAAAACTTCCGAGCAGCTAGACTTTGACGCAACACTGCTGAAGTCGGTAGAAGCAAGAAATAACGACCAGAAAAGTGTGATTTTTAGAAAAATAATTAACCACTACGGTGGAAATATTGCAGGAAAAACATTCGCTCTTTGGGGCTTAAGTTTTAAACCGAATACTGATGATATGCGTGAAGCACCCAGTCGCGTACTGATTGAGGCTCTATGGAAAAACGGCGCCAAGGTTAGAGCGTATGATCCGGAGGCAATGGAAGAAACTCAACGAATTTACAGTAATCGTGATGACTTGAGTCTGTGCGGAACCAAAGAAGAGACCTTAAAAGAAAGCGATGCCTTAATCATTATTACCGAATGGCAGGCTTTCAAGGCGCCCGATCTGGATCAAATTAAAAGCCAACTTCGTGAGCCTGTAATATTTGACGGAAGAAACCTTTTCAACCCTCAAAAGCTTAAAGACAAAGGTATTAAGTACTACTCCATAGGCCGCCAGTAGTTTTGCAAAGTGAAGCGGGGGCTTTAGCCCCCAACTTCAAACAGGTTCTCCTGATGATATTCCAGGCATAGACCAGCAGCCAATGATTCAAGTCGTCATGTTCATATTAAGCGCAATGGTTGCCGCTCTTGTAGTCGTCAACCACTTAAAAATTTGGCTACCAAGACACAATGAACATACTAAAATCGAAATCACTTCACTTGCTATGCATTCGAATTGTCGGTGCCATAGCAGTGCTGCTTGCAAATATTGTTATTCTAAAAATAGAAAGCAGTGATTTGGCAGGGCTATTTCTTGTTGCGTACACTATATTTCAGATCTCCGCAGTTATGGCGCGCTTCGGATCGGACATCCATTTGGTAAGAAATTATTATAAACAGTCAAGCGAGGAAGTGCAGGATTGCTTCAATCAATCTGTAGTAGTTAGCCTTCTGATGGGTTCAATACTGATCCCGATTACATACTTTATTGGAGGTTTCTACGTCCAACACTGGAGTAGCATCTCAAGCGCGAGCAGTGACCACTCGACTATACTTCTTATATTTTTATTGATCCCTCTGTTTTCTGCCGCCAATACGATTTTTTTTATATATCAAGCCAGGCATAAGACCATCATTCAAATCCTCGGCATCAATGTCATTCAGCCCTGGGTTTTTTTGGCTTTTTATCTATCGATTAAACTCGCCACTCACTTTGATTTTCTATCGTTAGCTTCCGACACAACCATTGTAGTCTCGTTCTATGCCTCCATTTTAATTTACATGATTGTCTCTGTTGTGCTTGCAAAAAAAGCAGGCATGACTTGGGCTCCGATATCTGCGCTATCTAAGAAGCCACTGAATAAAATTCTAGCCTCACAACTGAAGTTTGCATCCGCAACGATAGGAACCCAGTTAGTGGGCTGGTTACCTTTTCTATTAGCCTCCTTGTTTTTAGGTGCTTCATTTGCTTCGGTCTTTAACATACTTCAAAGACTGGCCATGCTTTCAACCTTTATTTCAGTATCAATAAATTCTATATCAGCGCCTCAGTTTTCAGAGTTTTCTAGTCGATCCAATTATCAAGCCATAAAAAAAATATTCTGGTCCAACACAAAGAAATTAACTTCCTTCTCCTGTATTTATCTGGTTTTTTTGCTGGCCTTAGTAAGGTTTAGTGGGCAAATACCGGAAAATTTCCACGTTGCATGCTACATCGTATTGTTGGGCTATTTTGTAAATTGCTCTACGTCGGTATGCGGATATTATTACCAGAATGCCTCAAATATCTACCATCTTAACGTAGCACTGTATCTGACTGTCGCACTGTCTCCCTTCGTGACTTATTGGCTTTTAGGGGGCTGGGGTGTATTGGGTGCTGCAGTTGCCATCGGGAGTACCATTGCGTGCATTAATGCAATTCTATTTCCTCTAGCCACAATAGACCTTAATCGGCGCACATCGACAATGGCCATTAGTTCAATTCAATCGTAGCTAAACTATCAGGTTCGTCATGACGCACACACAGAGCCAAGTACAGGTTAACTTCCTTGTTGTGGTTTATTCTACCAGTCCTGGTTTAACCACTACGCTCAAGTCCCTAGCCACCCTGGATTTTCAAACGGCAAGAATTCTTCCAAAGTTTTCAATTTGGGATAACTCTGAACAGGGGTTTGGGGAGGCATCAATCCCCACGCTGCCTGGTGAAGTAACGTATCACCACAGTGGAAATAACGAGCCCCTTTCAAAGATATACAACGCACTAATCTCCCGAAATGCAGATTCGGACTACTTTATAGTTTTGGACGACGACTCCAGCATAACTAATGATTATATATCCAGTTTGGATGTGTTTTTCAGAAGTAATGTGCCAGTAGCAGTGCCTCAAATTTTGTTCAATAACAGCCTTATATCACCTGGAACCATAAAGGGTGTTCGCGGAAGAGCGTTGAACTTGCAAAGCCTGGCGACAGGTCCCGTCCCGTCCAAAAAAATAGTGGCAATGATGAGTGGGACTGTCATATCTAAAGAAGCGTTGTCGCGGGGGCTGAAGTTTGACGAGCGCTTGAATTTCTATGGTGTTGATACACGATTTTTCATCGATTACGCAAATATATACAGAGAAATATTCATTCTCAAAACATCAATTCCTCATAGCTCGGCACTCCGAGAGAGCGGACAAGCTTATACCAAAAAGGTTCAGCGCTTCCGGAATCTACTACTGTCGCGGCCGCTGGTTTTCGATTATGTCAAGCATCACAAACTTAAAATATCATTATATGTGCTGTTGTTTAGCCTAAACACATGCCTTAAGGAAAAAAACATCAGGTACTTATCCCTGATGTTACTTTCATTGCACATACTGATCCCAAGGAAATCCTATGCGAGATGAAATACTTTGTCTTCATCAAAGCTCCGAACTGTACGGTTCAGATCGAAGTTTCCTTACGGCGATTGAATCGATTTCCGCTAAAAAGAAGATCTATTGCATCCTGCCTTTTCTTGGGGAACTCTCTGCTCTAGTTAAAAATATAGGTGCCGAAATAGAGTATTACCCCTACGGAATACTGAGAAAACAGAAGCTGAAAACCCCAGTCAGCTATGGCATAGAACTAATTAAGGCAACCTTGTATTACGCAAAAAAATATAAGGAGTTTAGTGCGGTATACATAAACACGACCGTTATGGTATCCGCACTGCTTGCTGCTGGATTTTATAGATTTTCGAAGAAAAGTTTCTTTTGCCACATTCGAGAAATTCCAGACAAAAAACTCATTGTGATCTTCCGTTTGCTTTTACGGTTCTCAGGTGCAAAATTAATATTCAATTCCGAGGCTACTAAAGCCGCTTTTAATCTTCCGGGAACAGTGATTTATAATGGTGTAGCCCCTCTTTACAGCGTCCCGTCGGTGCGTGTTGAAAGAGACTCCAAGAATCTACTTTTGATCGGTAGGATAAACACATGGAAAGGGCAAGACTTTTTCATTGATGTAATTGGAAAGATAGCCAATAACGCCGGAGATGACCTTCACATAAGGATAGTGGGTAGCCCTTTCGAGGGATACGAATACCTGGAAAAGGATTTAATCGAAAAAGTAAACTCATATGGGATCTCTGACAACGTCGAGTTTTTCCCTTTTTGCTCGGATCCAACCGAGCACTTTCAATGGGCAAGTTATGTTGTTGTCCCCTCCACGAAGCCGGAGCCGTTCGGTCGAGTGGCGATCGAAGCGTACTCCGTCGGAAAACCAGTGATAGCTGCAGGCCATGGTGGTCTGGTGGAGATCGTTAACCACGAACGAGATGGTTTTCTCTTCATCCCTGCCAACCACCGCAGCCTTGAGGATGTCCTGCTAAAACTTCCTCCGCCTAGCAGCCCACTGTACGAAAAGCTGAGCAAGTGTGCACTGGATACTTATTACAAGAAATTTTCATTAAAAAGCTATAAAGAACACATAAATTCAACGCTAGAAAATTCATATTAAAAACCAGGTCAAGTCACGCCATGGGAATACCATGAGACCTATCATGTTTCATGTGTTTCATGTGTTTCATGTGTTTCATGTGTTTCATGTGTTTCATGTGTTTCACATGTTTCATGTGTTTCTTTTTTTTCAATATTTAGAATAGATCAAAAGCACGTTAAAAATTTCAGGTAACTCTGAGAACCCATTACATTGAAAGAACCAAAAAGCGCCTCTATGAAAAACCTCTATATCCTCGGCATCCGCGGCGTCCCCGCCAAACATGGCGGTTTTGAAACCTTCGCCGAAAAGCTCTCTCTCTACTTGGTCAAGCAGGGCTGGAAAGTCACTGTCTACTGCCAGGAAGAGGGTTCCGGCGGTATATCGACCAGTGAATGGAAGGGTGTTCATCGAATTCATATCCCGATCGCCAATACCGGCGTGGCGGGCACGGTGTTTTTCGACTGGAAGGCCACCGTCCATGCGCTGGGCCAGAAGGGATTGTTTCTGACCCTCGGCTACAACACGGCGGCGTTCAATATTCTGCAGCGGATCAAGGGCCAGACCAATGTCATCAATATGGATGGCATCGAATGGCGGCGGGAGAAGTGGGGACTGGTGGCGAAAACCTGGTTCTGGCTGAACGAGCGGGCGGGTTGCTGGATCGGCAACCACTTGGTGGCCGACCACCCGAAAATCAGGGATCACCTGGCTACCCGGGTCAAGGATTCGAAGGTCACCATGATCCCCTATGGCGGGGACCGGGTACACGAGGCAGACCCGGTCGCCCTGGCCGGTTATGGCCTGGAGCCCCACGGCTTCTCGGTGGTTATTGCCCGGCCGGAGCCGGAGAACTCCTTTCTGCAGGTCGTCAAGGCCTTCAGCAGCAAGCGCCGTAACCATAAGTTGGTGGTGCTGGGCAACTTCACGCCAGAGAAGAACGAGTACCACAAGCGGGTGATGGACGCGGCCGGCGAGGAAGTGATCTTCCCCGGCGCTATCTATGAGGAGGCGGTGGTCCGGGCGCTGCGGTTTTTCAGCCGCTTTTACATCCATGGCCATCAAGTAGGGGGCACCAACCCTTCGCTGGTGGAGGCATTGGGCGCTGGCTGCTCGGTGATTGCCCATAACAACCATTTCAACCGTTGGGTTGCCGGTGATGCAGCGGTGTACTTCGACGACGAGCACGACTGTGCGAAGTTGTTCGAGAAGTACCTGCGCGATGACCACAACCATTTGATCGCGGCGATGAAGGCTGAAAGCACCCGCCGCTTCAACGAAAAGTTCACCTGGGAAAACATCCTTTCCCAATATGAAAAATTACTGATCCAGTGGTACCCGAAGGAGTACAGCAAGTGACCCAACGTATTATTGTCACCGGCGGTGCCGGTTTTATCGGCTCTGCCGTCATTCGCCATCTGATCGACAACACCGATGTGAGTGTGCTCAATATTGACAAACTCACCTACGCCGGCAATACCGAATCCCTGGCGTCGGTGGCGGGCAGTCCCCGGTATGAATTCCAGCAGGTGGATATCTGCGACACCGAAGCGCTGCACGAACTGTTCGCGCGTTTCCAGCCCGATGCGGTGATGCACCTTGCGGCCGAGTCCCATGTGGACCGTTCCATCGATAGCCCGTCGGATTTCATCCAGACCAACATCGTTGGTACCTACAGCATGTTGGAGGCCAGCCGCCGCTATTGGTCGGGACTGGCAGCGGAACGGAAACAGGGCTTTCGCTTCCACCATATCTCCACCGATGAAGTATATGGCGACCTGGAAGGCACCGACGATCTGTTCACCGAGACCACGCCTTACGAGCCAAGCTCACCGTACTCGGCGTCCAAGGCCGGCTCCGACCACTTGGTGCGCGCCTGGCACCGCACATATGGTCTGCCGGTGTTAGTTACCAACTGCTCGAACAACTATGGGCCCTTCCACTTCCCCGAGAAGCTGATCCCCCACGTGATTCTCAATGCCATCCACGGCAAGCCGCTGCCGGTGTATGGCGATGGCTCGCAGATCCGCGACTGGCTGTTTGTCGAGGACCATGCCCGAGCGCTGTTCGAAGTGGTGTCGCGCGGCACCGTGGGCGAAACCTACAACATCGGCGGGCACAACGAGAAGCGCAATCTGCAAGTAGTGGAAACCATCTGCGAGCTACTCGATGAGCTGCGCCCCCGCGATGAAGAGCTGGGCTCTTACAAGGAACTGATCACCTTTGTCACCGACCGCCCCGGGCACGATCTTCGTTACGCCATCGATGCGAGCAAGATCGAGCGTGAACTCGGTTGGCGTCCACAGGAAACCTTTGAAAGCGGCCTACGCAAAACGGTTCAGTGGTATCTGGATCATCAAGGGTGGTGGCAACGGATACTCAACGGACAGTACCGGTCTGAGCGTCTTGGCCATATCGGTTGAACCATTCAAACCCTGTCTCTATTCAACTCTGAAGGGAATCCTCATATGAAAGGCATCATTCTGGCGGGAGGCTCCGGCACTCGCTTGCATCCTATTACCCGTGGTGTATCCAAACAGCTGCTGCCGGTCTACGACAAGCCGATGATTTATTATCCGCTGTCGGTATTAATGCTGGCGGGCATTCGCGAGATATTGATTATTTCCACGCCGCAGGACTTGCCCAACTTCCAGAACTTGTTGGGTGATGGCTCTTCTTTCGGCATTGAACTCAGTTATGCCGAACAACCTTCTCCCGATGGTCTGGCCCAAGCCTTCCTGATCGGCGAGGATTTTATCGGCGACAGTAATGTGGCGCTGATTCTGGGCGACAACATCTTCTACGGTTACGGCTTCAGCGCCTTGCTGCGTGAAGCGTCGCAACGACAGACTGGTGCCACCGTTTTCGGTTATCGAGTCAGTGATCCGGAGCGTTTTGGCGTTGTCGAGTTCGACGATAACGGCAAGGCGATCTCGATTGAAGAGAAGCCAAAACATCCGAAGTCCGACCATGCTGTCACCGGCTTGTATTTCTACGATAAAGACGTGGTGCGCATTGCAAAGCAAGTCAAACCTTCGATCCGTGGCGAGCTCGAAATCACGGACGTGAACAACGCCTACCTGGAGCGCGGAGATCTGCACGTCAGCGTGCTGGGGCGTGGTTTTGCCTGGCTGGACACCGGGACCCATGATTCGTTGATGGAGGCCGGGCATTTCGTCCAGACCATCGAAGCGCGTCAGGGCTTGAAAGTGGCATGTCTGGAGGAGGTGGCGTACCACCAGGGTTGGTTGTCGGCCGCGGAACTCGATAAACAAGCCACCGCGTTACACAAAACCGGTTACGGCCAATATCTGGCGCGGGTGCTGAATACGGAGCCCGCGAAATGAATGTCATCAATACCCGGTTGCCCGGTGTACTGATCATCGAGCCTAAAATCTTCGGCGATGCCCGCGGGTTTTTTCTCGAGAGTTATCACCAGGAGCGTTATCGCGACGCCGGCATCGAATTGCCTTTCGTCCAGGACAATCACTCGCGCTCGCAGTATGGCGTGCTGCGTGGTTTGCACTTCCAAAAGACCCGGCCCCAGGGCAAGTTGGTGCGGGTCACTCAAGGTGCGGTGTACGACGTGGTGGTGGACATCAATCCAGAATCCCCCACTTGTGGTGAACATGTGGGCGTCAAGTTGACGGCTGACAACCATCTTCAGCTATGGGTGCCGCCGGGTTATGCCCACGGTTTCTGTGTGCTCAGTGATATCGCCGATTTTCAATACAAATGCACCGATCTGTATTATCCCGAAGACGAGGGAGGTCTGCTCTGGAATGACCCGGAGCTGGGCATTGCCTGGCCGTTGGAGTCGCCTCAACTCTCGGAAAAAGACCTGCGTAATCCACGCTTGCGAGCTGTGTTGAGTGGGGAATGATCGATTAATAATGGTCTATAGTTAATATTAACTATTTGTGACCCGATGTTATTTTTCCTTGAACCTTCAATCACAGTAGAACCTTGCGGGATAAGGATTCGGGAAAATCCTGACTAATAATAACAATCGGCACGAGGGGTGAGTTATTCACAGGCAGTAGTTCGTGCCGAAAATGTCTTGTTTCGCCGTGAACTTCTTGGAAAATCTCCTTTTTTGACGGTGCGTCCTGCCCCGCGCAAACGTTTTTTCGGATGAGGTGACAAGGCTCTGCATATGGCATGCACTGCCTATAAATGACATTCTCCAAAGGAGGCAATGTGCATGGACTGTCTCGTTCAATTTACGGGTGTCAGTTCTATCACCTGCTGTCCCATTCCCGGTCCCTAGTATCAAATCTAATGCAAAGTTGATGTCGAGAAGGAGTCTGATATGAAGAAACTACTTACGGCTGGCTTGCTGGCTGTCATGAGTACCGCGGCGTTGGCAGCGGATGAACCAGTGAGCAAGACGGTGAGCGAAAGCGAGCCACTGTCGTTGAACACCCCGCTGGTCGGGGGCGTGACGGTCGCCGAAACCATGGTGGTCGGCGCGGCCATTCTCGGTGCTGCGGCGGCTGCTTCAAACTCCGGTGGCAGTTCCAATGGCGGTACCTCCGGAACGGGCGGTACTACCGGCACTACCGGAACTACTGGTACCAACTAATACCCCGCGAAGTATGTTGTTCAAGATCACTCAGAACTTTCTGGGTGATCTTGTTTTAGATTTGCCCTCGACTAGCGTAGTGCCATTATGATCCGTAGATTATCTGTTGTTATGCTGGCAAGTATCAGCTTGCACGGCTGTATGTTTTCGCCTGGTCAACACATGGACACCAGTCAAATGGTCAGTGACGGCTCTGGGGAAAGTAGCCGGGTGGAGCTTATTCCCATCACGCCTAAATTGATTGCCATGGATGCCGCCACGCAAGTTCGCGAATCGGTTCCCTCGGCGTTGTTGTCCTATGTTCCGGGCGGTTATCGCGTGGGTGCCAATGACCTGTTGTTTATTACGGTCTGGGATCATCCCGAGTTGACGGCGCCTTCTGGCCCGCAGCAGCAAATCGATGCCAACGGTCGCCTGGTTCGTCCGGACGGCACGCTGTTTTATCCCTACATCGGCAATATTCAGGCCGCCGGGAAAACCATCGAAGAGTTGCGAGCATTTATCGCCGAGCGCTTGTCGCAATTTGTCGAAAGCCCTCAGGTCGACGTCAGCGTATTGCGCTTCGCCAGCCAGACCGTGGTGATTTCTGGTGCGGTGCTCAAAGCTGGCCAGCAGCCGATCACGACCACCCCGCTGAGCGTAGTGGAGGCCGTTGGTGCGGCCGGTGTGGATCCTTTGAACGCAGACCTGTCCGGCCTGACGCTGACCCGCGACGGGCGCGAATACAAGCTGGATCTGGACACGCTCAATCGCCAGGACTCACAGCTGCAGGGCGTCTACCTCAAGGGTGGCGACCGGTTGTACTTGCCTTATAACGACCAGAAGCGAATCTATGTCATGGGTGAGGTGAACCAGCCTCGCGCGCTGAGCTTCAAGAGCAAATCGATCAACCTGACCGATGCTCTGGGCACTGTAGGAGGCTTGAACCAGACCACCTCCAATGGCAACGCGGTGTACGTGATTCGCGGCGCGGACAACCTGGAAACCGAACCGGCCAAGGTGTTCCAGCTCGATGCCGAATCGCCTTCCGCTTTGGTGCTGGCCACCCGTTTCGACTTGCAGCCGCAAGACATCGTCTATGTCGGCCCGGCCGGCGTAACGCGCTGGAACCGTTTGATTACCCAGCTTCTGCCTACCGCCAGTGTCCTCGGGACCGGTGCCAGCTCAGTTAACGATCTCAGCGAAGCCAACAGCAGATAAGGCTCTATCCCTCCGTGAAAATTTTGCGTACCTGCGCCGGTCTGACGATGGCGCTCTTGTTGTGCGGGTGTAACCCGTTGATGAGGGCTTCCTGGGACACGCTTGAAGCGTCCGTCGCGGGGCCTGCCTCCATCAATTTGACCCGCGCTCAGGTCGATGCCGTGCCGTATCCGCAGATCCTGGTCACCACACCCTCCAGCGAGGGGGTGATGGCGATGGCTCGCCGACGGGGCGATCTGCAGTTCTGGGTCGCTTCCGGCAAGCAAGTGTTGATGATGCGCGATGGCCTGGTGGTGCGCACCGTCGGGCTGGGCGTTTCACTGGATGGCACTCACTTCAATGATGAGTCGCCCTTCAAGCGCGGCCTTCAGCAGTTGCCCGACGGTTACACCAGCACGCGCTGGATCGACATCTACGACGGCAACCGAATCGGTATCGCGGTCAACAGCCGTTTCAGCCCCCACGGCATCGAGACCATCAGCATTTTGGACAAGGATTACGCCTTGCTGCGTATCGACGAGCAGGTGGATGCACCCACCTTGAATTTCCGTGCCACCAACCGTTACTGGGTCGACCCTCAGGACGGTTTCATCCTGCGCAGCGAGCAGCATCTGACGCCGCAGCTGTTCTTGAAAATCGTGCAGGTGCGCCCTGACCGGGGGGCTGCCCGGTGAAGTGTTCGAACCTTATGTTGCTTGGCTTGCTCTTGATCGGCCCGGGCGTGAGCCAGGCGGCCGTCACGGTCAGCGGTGACGTGCGCAGCCCCGGCCACTTCGATGTCAAACCCGGTGCACGCTTGATGGACGTCATTCGCGACGCCCAACCCAACGCCGAAAGTTACTGGCTGGGTGCGGCGTGGCTACATCGCTCATTGGAGAATCAACAAGCGCGATTGAAGGCGGGCGTCCTGTTTGATCTGAAACTGCTGCAGCGGGGTGCCTTGCTGGATGGCAAGGGCACGCGAGCGGATTTGAGCTCGCGCCTGTATGAGCAAATCGAGGGGCTGCCGGTCACCGGACGCCAAGTCGCGGTGCTCGACCCGATTGCTGTGGAAGTGGGGTTCGCCAGCAACGCTCTGTTGGAGGATGGCGACCGTCTGATATATCCCGCGCGGCCGTCCACCGTGGAAATCCTCGGGGCGGTTGCTCAGCCTTGTCATGTGCCTTATAGCGCCATGCAGGAAGTCCGCGCCTATGCCCGGCAATGCGCCATCCTCGACGACGCCGAGCGCGATTATCTGTGGCTGATCCAGCCCGACGGCCAGGTGCGGCGCGTGGGCGTGGCGGCATGGAATCGTCAGGACGGCGTCGTGGTGGCTCCCGGCAGCAGGATCCTGGTGCCGATCAGGAACGACGATCTTGAGGTGCCGACCCCCGAGCTCAATCAACAACTGGCCGAGTTTCTCGCCACTCAACCGCTGGCTGAGGTGGCCCCTTGAAGTGCCTGTTAAAGTTTCGTTTTGCTGCTGTTTTGCTCTTGCCCTGCGGATGGGCTCACGGCGAACCACGTTACACCCAAAGTGATTTCGGTGGCGTCGGTCTGTTGCAGACCCCCACCGCACGCATGGCGCCCGCGGGCGAGTTGAGCGCCACGGCCAGTCGTACTGACCCTTATTCGCGCTACAGTTTTTCCTTGCAGCCGCTCGATTGGCTGGAGGGCTCGTTTCGGTACACGGCGATCACCAACCGCAATTACGGTCCCGAGGATTTTAGCGGCGACCAGAGCTTCAAAGACAAGGCCATTGACATCAAGGCGCGGCTTTGGGAAGAAACTCGCTGGGCGCCGCAAGTCGCCATCGGCGCTCGGGACATCGGCGGTACCGGGTTGTTTTCCAGCGAATATTTCGTCGCCAACAAGCGTTATGGCGAGCTGGATTTCAGCCTCGGCATTGCCTGGGGCTATCTGGGTAACCGGGGGGATTTCAGTAACCCGCTGGCGGTCTTCGGCAGCAAGTTCAACGACCGGCCAGAGAGCTCGGCGGCTGTCGCGAGGGCAGGGGACGTGAACACCAATGCTTACTTCAGGGGTCACCCTTCGTTGTTTGGCGGGGTTGCCTATCAAACGCCGTGGGCACCGCTGAGCCTGAAGCTCGAGTACGAGGGCAACGATTACAAGAATGAGCCGCTGGACAACTCGATCAAGCAAGACCTGCCGATCAACATCGGCGTGGTCTACAAGCTGGCCGACAGCGTCGATTTGAGTGCTGGCTGGGAGCGTGGCAATACGGCGATGTTCGGCATCACGTTGCACACCAACTTTGTCAGCCGCAAGACACCGGTCAAGACGTATGATCCGCCCGCCGAACCATTGCCGGCGCAGGAACCCTCGACCCCGGCTGACCAGGTCAACTGGGCTGATGTCTCCAACCGACTGCAACAAAATGCTGGCTACAAGGTGAAACGCATCACCCAGCGTGGTTCTGAGCTGATGGTGTATGGCGAGCAGTCTCGTTATTTCTATTCGGCCAAAGCCGTCGGGCGAGCCAGCCGGATTCTCGATAACAGCGTCAATCAGGACATCGACTGGTTCACCTTGGTGAACCAGCGTTACGACATGTCCATCGAAGAAACCAGCGTGCCGCGAGAAACGTTCCGTGCGGTCGTGAACAACGACCAGCCGCTGAAGGATCTGCACCGTACGACCGAGGTCAATCCGGCAACGGCGCACCGGGAAACCACGCTCTACACCCAGGCACTGGAACCGTTCAGTTACGGCCTCGGTCTGGGCTACAAACAGAACATCGGCGGTCCCGACGGACTGCTCTATCAGTTCACCGCCGATGTCGACGCGGAGTACCGCTTCACCCGCAATACCTGGTGGAGCGGCTTGCTCAGTGCAAACTTGCTCAACAACTATGACAAGTTCACCTACGACGCGCCGAGCGGGCTACCGCGCGTGCGCACCGATCTGCGCCAATACGTGACCACCTCCGATGTGACGATGCCAACGTTCCAGTTCAACCATGCGGCGCAGCTGGATCGGGATTTATACGGCATGGTCTACGGCGGCTACCTGGAATCCATGTTCGCCGGCGTCGGCAGCGAAGTGCTGTATCGACCCACGGGGAAACGCTGGTCGGTGGGCGCAGACCTGAACTTCGTGCGTCAGCGGGACTTTGATCAGGGCTTCGGCCTGCGTGATTACCAGACCGTGACGGGCCATGTCACCAGCTATACTGAGCTGCCCAATGACATGCTTGCAGCGGTCAGTGTCGGGCGTTATCTGGCGCGGGACTGGGGCACCACCATCGACTTGTCGCGGGAGTTCAAGAACGGCGTGAAGTTTGGCGGCTGGGTCACTCTGACCAGCGCGTCGAAGGAAGAGTATGGCGAGGGCAGTTTCGACAAAGGGATCTATATTTCCATCCCGTTCGACGAACTGATGAGTACCTCCACCATGCGTCGGGCCAATATCGTCTGGGCACCGCTGACTCGCGATGGTGGCGCACGCCTGAGTCGTGCCTACTCGCTGCAAACCATGACCGATGGACGTGACAGCGATCTGTTCTACAACAACTTCGAGAAAATTACCGAATGATTACGAGGCTCAAGGGCTTGATCGAATTACCGTTCTGGCTCCGGGGCCTGCTCTTTGTCACGGTGACCGTAATTCTGCTGTTCGCAGGTTTGCGCGCTCAGCCGATCCCGGAGCTGTTCGTCGAAGAGGACAAGCTCCATCACTGGATTGGTTTCCTGGTATTTGCGTGCAGCTGCCGCCTGGCGTTTCCCAATGTGAAGTTTTTCTGGATAGCCTTGGGGTGTCTTCTCACCGGCGTGCTCATCGAGGTCGCGCAAGGTTTGATGCCGATGCGCACAGCTTCACCTTATGACATGCTGGCCAATACGATCGGCGTGCTGATGGGGTTATTAATTTCTAGGTACTGGTTGCGCTGAACAGGCAGGACATACCAATCAGCTTGCCGGAATGTTGCAACCGTAGATCCCTCTCTATCCCCCTCCAGCAATACCTCTCTTGCCGATGGCACAAACACCCTCGACCCGCTTGATGTATTCGGCGTCGAGGACCATCCGGCCGTTCAATTTCATACCAGGAGTTTATCTTGCCGTTAGCGGACCCAGAGCTGGCGGCAGCGTATGACCGAGCCAGAATGGTTGGCCTGTGAAAGACTGTATAAATAACTGTGAAAAAACAGTTTGCTTTAAAGGCTATTGGGTTTTTAGGACTTTATGTATTTGCTCAAGATAGTCAAATCCAAATTTCTTAGTGGGTTCAATATAAGAGCCTTCCCCGAACTCATTCCAGCAACAAACAATTATTGTGTTTAGCGTTTTTTTGGGGTTGCCAAGAAGTTCTGATTTTGCCCTGGATAAATGCTCTGAAAACTCCTCGGGGGTGCTGTAGGAGTTGTCGTGCGCTGGATCGCTGCTACCACCCCAAGGACTTCTATCCCACCCCGAAGTCACGGGGATGACGTAAGGTAAGGGGCTTGTTTTCAACGTAAAGTTCCAAGATTGGGAGTAGCCATCCATCAGCTCCGAATAGCTTTTGGATAGAGTGCGAATCGCTGGAGTTTTTGACGGTCCGTACTGATAGTTATAGGCGCTAACTGCATCATACATTTGATTTGGTAGCTCAAGTGTTAGTGAGTCTTTTTTTGAACCTGACGCCCCAATGAAAAAGATTCCGTTAAGTCCAGATTTTTTTGCTAGCTTACGCGCTCTCGTTAGTAGTTTTTTTGAGGATGAACCAAATTTCTCTGAATCTTTGCTTAGCATGTCTGAAGAGAATATATAAACTACAGGCTTGTCGTCGATTTTTTTGTATTTCGGGTTTTTGAAGTAGTTGGATATCCAGTAATTAACTATTTCATCAAACTGTGACAGGCTTTCCGGAGTGTTCGTATGGTTTGCCCATAATAGAGCAAATTCTACGTTGTAGTCCTTAGCATTTCTTATGTATGAGTCTATAGCGTAAGTGCGGTTTTTTACGCCTGTTCCTTGATCCCAATACCAATCGTAGGCAATGAAGTTTATCCCGTATTTTTCCATCCATTGTAGGTGACTTCTCGTCACCTCATCCGACCCTTCCGTATACCATCCTAGAAGCGGTTCTCGTTCGGGGTGCGCTCTGATTTTCGCCCAGCCATCTACATCAGGCCTTTTCCAGCCGGGGTAATAGTAGACTCCGACGTCAATAGCATAGCTGGTGGAAGATATCAGGGATAGAAATGAAGCAACTAGTAGCTTTTTCAAAATGGCACCGTAAGTCCTAGGTGTTAGTGGGTTCAGCAGTGCTCAGTGACTGGGAGATGGGTTTTTTCTTGTTTTTATTTGGTGCTATAAATGGCTTTTCGATGAATAAGTAAGTGACGACAGATGTGCCTGACACTACGACTAGTGCGATAGGGAGAAGTGCGACAAATGTCAGAATCCCGGTTTTTGAAAAATCAAAAATGTTGAATGTCGAAAATGCCCAATAAAGTATTAATCCGTGAGTAAGATAAATGCTATAGCTTACTTCTCCGAGAGATTTAAGTCCGTGATGTTTCAGTAAGCCAAATAGGTCGTTTCCAAGGCTGATGATAGCGAATGGAACTGCGAGCAATAGCATTTGGAATGTTGAATATTCTTCATGTTGAAAGAGTGCGGCTGCAATTAATATTGTGGCAATAAATGCTGCACATTTTCCTTGCAACAAAGGGACTGCGTGAGGCAGATGATTTTTGATTAGAATCGGAATGAATCCGAAAAAAAATAGCTGGAAAAGACCAGGTTTAATGAGGTTGTTATGAAGCCCGAGCGCCACTAATGCTAGGGTGGATAATGACAGTATTAAGTAGGTTATTGGGCTTTTTTTTCGGAATAAGATAGCTATTAGTGGAAGTGTTAGATAGAAAATCCACTCGTAACCTAAGGTCCAGTGAGCTCCAGCAGTCATTCGGATGCTATCCTGGAATCCATTAAATGATGCCCCAAAGAAAATTAGCCATTTCAGTGTCTCTTTTGCTAATACGCTGAAGTGAACCATTTGGAATTCTGTTTTGATAAGGCTGGTAAGGATAAGTGCCGCGAGCACAAATAAATAAAGCGGCATGATACGGCGCACGCGGGAACTGAATAATTTGGTCCAGTTTGGCGATGACTCATAAGTTTTCCCTAGAAAAAGAAATCCGGTGATCATGAAGAATAATGAAACGGGGACAGCGCCTAGGTTGTTTAATAGATCGCTATCAGGGCGTGTCCAAATTCCAGTTGTTTTCCAATAGTAGGTGGTGATGAAGTGGTGGCACACTACTGATGTTGCAAGGATTCCTCGAAGCGCATCTAATGGTGAGGAGCGCTCTAGCGTTTGTTGAGTAAGTAATGTGGAGTAGCTGAATAGCTTGTTTAATAATGCTATTGATAGTGTGTATAGCAGTAGTAGCGCTGCGATAACTGTCATTTTGGAAGCCTATTAGGAAGCCATTACGTGGTTTTTTGGCGAAATTATTCCAAGATGGTCACCCTGGAGCAGGGTAGGTCTCGGTTTGATAGAGTGATTTTTATTGGGTTCAAACTTAAATATATAATAGAGTGCGCAAATCATGAATAGCGCATTCTGTAATGTGTCAATGAGGCCGGTGGATATTGTAAATGTAATATAGCCAATCACCATTCCTAGATACATGCGCCGAGCAGACTCTCGTTGGATGTTTCGAGCGACCTTGATATAAAGTAAAAAGAAGAATGCAGCATAACTAATGAGGCCAAGAGTGCCCTGGTCAATCATCAAGCGGAATACGATGCTTTCAGTATTGAAAAGATCTGGATCGAGGCCTGAGGATACAATGTTGCGAGTTGCATCAAGGCCGCCTCCGACAAGTGGAGAATTAAAAAAATGACGGGCGGAAGCTGCAAACTGTGCGCCGCGCATGGTTAAGTCGGAGCCATTCATGTCTTCGCCGAGATTGGAATCAAAGATGTTTGCAACGGATAGTACTTTATCTCTAAATAGCTCGGAGGTGGAAAAAAGAGTAACGAAAATCAAGGAAAAGGTTAGTGTGTATTTTAAGGATTTTGCTGCACTTTGGCTGAGTGCAAGTATTATAAGCGGAACCGCGAATAAAATAAGTGGGGTTCTAGAGTTTGTGAATAGCGCTCCTCCAATAATTATAGTCGTGGCCAAGCCGATTTTTAGATAATCTTTGAGGCTGAGCTTCGCTTTTTTGAGCTTCACTGTGTAGTAAGTGAGCAGCATCATTACAATAAGTGCGCCATAGGTGATGGGGTGCGAAATTGTGCCTTGTGCCCGGATACCGCGTAAGGTTTCTGCATAGGTTTGAGCAATGATGCGGCCTGTATGAGTGGTAGAGTTAATGAATTCAATATAAGGGTTGTAGTTTATTAAGTAGCAGAGGGTTCCGTATACTGCTAGGGCGCAGTAGCAAATTATATATTTGCTCATAAGTGAATTGAGCTTTTGAGGGGTTTGCCTGCCAAGGTATTCGCAGTAGATAGTCACTGGCATGATTACTTCAATGACCATGCTTGTTAGCGTCAGCAAGCCAGAATTGCTAGAGCTTATGTTTAATATGGCTGAAGCTGCCGAGGAGATGAGGATTAGATAGAACGCACGACTGAAAGGCTTTTGAGGGGTATGTTGTCTTTTTTTGAATAAATTCTTTGTCAGGTACATACCTATCATTACAAGGCAAAGGTATTTGTAAAGACTGAAGGCTGGCAGTGAAGGTGTATCAAGCAGAAGCAAGGCTTTGGGCGTCAGTACCGTCCAGACTGGGATGAGCAGTACGCTCCTGCGAAATGACAAAGTCATTGCCAGTGTGCCGAGGGCGGCCAGAATAAAAATCATATGTTGGGGCCTTAGGTCGAGTGCTTACGGTGCATTGATCTCCCGAGTGGGAGTAGTGCTTAGGCTCTAGTGGGGGGGGGGTGTAAAAAATATTTGATTTTTTAACATGTTTTTGCCCTTTTCTATATTGTTTTATTTGGACGAAAAATAACGAAACCATTTGTGCGCTCCTTGTGTTAGAAATTGTCGGATATCAGGTGGCGACAAGAAGAGAACCTGAGTTCATGCTGCTTTTTTGGTCAACGCTTTTCTTGGGGCTGCAGCATTTTGGCCATTAATAAATACTTGGAGGTTATAGACTATGTTGGCAGCAAAAAAGCACGCCGGAGGTGCGACGGCGGGTAAGTTCGAATTGATCCAGGTATTGCGATTCATTGCTGCGTTGGCTGTAGTTGTCTGCCACTCTGCGTTTTACTCAAAGGAAAGGCTGGATTCAGAGACTATTAGTTATAACCTTGGTGCTAATGGGGTGCCTCTCTTTTTTGTTATTAGCGGCTTTGTGATGATGATAGCTGCTGAGAAAATGCACAATGCGGATGGTGCCTGGAAGCTTTTTGCTATACGCAGAATTGTTAGGATTGTTCCGCTTTACTGGTTCGCTACTTCGGTGAAGCTATTCACCCTTCTGGCGGCTACCGGTCTGGTATTGCATGCACAGGTTGATTGGTTGTACACAGTGAAGTCCTATTTTTTTGTGCCAGCTATCAATGTGGATAACGAAACCAAACCACTGCTGGCGGTCGGTTGGACGTTGCTATTTGAAATGTTCTTCTATGCTGTTTTTACACTGGCATTGTTGGTTCGGGTGAGTGCGGTGAAATTTACAGCGCCGCTATTGGTTGCTCTCGCAATTGCGTCAGTTTTTAAAACGGATGCATGGAATGTGGCTTTGGCTTTTTATGCTGATCCAATAGTTCTTAATTTTTTGTGGGGGATGTTAACGGCTAGGCTAATGCAGCGAAGTGTGCTCGTTGAGCGAAATACTGCTGTTGTCATTCTTCTGCTTTCCCTTGGCTACTTGTTTTTTCCGCGCTTCCCTGAGTATGGAAATACCATAACTTATGGTCTGGCTTCTTTTTTGGTGGTTTATTGCTGTGCTAGCCTTGAAAAGACGGTAAATTTTACAATGCCACGGGGTTTGGTGTTTTTGGGGGCGGCGTCTTACTCTATTTATTTGTTTCATCCTCTAACTGCCCCAGTGGTACCTGAGGTGTTCAAGAGACTTGGCATTATCTATTCTGTTCCGTCGGTGATTGGCAGTATCCTTGTCGCCCTTTGCGTTGGGGCTTTCATGTATCGTTTTGTAGAGTGTCCACTGACGGATAAACTCAATCGCTATGTTAAACAATATTTTAGTAGTTTGACTGATTTTAGAGCGAGGGCGAAAAGTTTTGAATGAAAGGTCTAATGAAGGTGTTGGTAGGGAGTGTCCTAGCTCTTGGTTACTCCTTTTTGGCTGCTGCACCGTTGTCACAGCTAGATGCCGTGATGCCGTGTAATACTGAAAATATCAAGGCTTACCGGATATTGTTTGTCGGTGACAGCATTACTTTGCATGGCTTCGACGAGACTACAAGGAAGAATCTAGGATGGAGTCATATAAGTGGTATGGCTGCATCCTCCAGGCAGTCTGATTATGTAAGTATTTTAAGTCGAGAAATTAGTGATGCCCGCGAGCAGTCGACGGTGGTTTGTTATCACACAGCGGGAGGAAGTGGCACAGTTGACCAGCGGCTTCGAGCATTGGGCTCTGTAATTAATATGCGCCCAAATCTTGTGGTTATTCAGCTAGGTGAGCACGAGGATATTAGAAGCGGAATCGGTATTTTAGAAAAAAATTACAGAAGGCTAATTTCTGCTCTCCGTCGACTCGACAGTCGTCCGAGTATCATTGCTGTAGGCCCATGGTCCTTGTCTAGTCAAGATGGCTTGGGGCATTACAATGGTTGGTCCGGGGATATCGATAAAGTTATGGCGTCGGTCTCCTCTGAAGAGCATGTGCCTTACTCTTCAGTAGCCGATATCGCGGCTCTTCCACTAGCCCATGGTGCTGGTTCATCTGATGGGGTGCGCTGGCATCCGAATGATTACGGGCATAGCTTATATGCTAAACGTTTATTTTTTTTGTATCAGCAGGCAGCTTCCTCAGTGCGTGATTAATTTGGCGTTTGGGTATGTTGGTAGTCGCTTCATTGTCAATCTGGTTTGTGTGACGAGGTGGGGTGATGTCTCAAAGACCTTCCTGATGATCCTGTTTTGCTCAGGCAATTGCTTGAGCAAATGCTCAGTGAGCACGCGTCTGACAAAGGTAAGATTGTTCATCTGAAAAAGAGAACGCGCTGTTGCGCCAGAGATTATTCGGGCATAAGTCCGGACAAACGACTGATCCGGCAACGCCACCGCAGCGGGCTCTCTTCAATGAAGCAGAAAGCGTTGCAGATCCTGTCGATGAAGCCTGCGAAGAAGAGGTCATCGTGCCGACCAGCGTCGCGGCAAACGTAAGCCGCTCCCCGCGGGCCTGCCCCGAATCGAAGTCATCCGCGAACTCCCGAGCATGAGCTGACGTGTGCCTGCGGCTTGCCATAAACACGCCATCGGCGAGGAGGTCAGCGAACAGCTTGAAATCGTCCCGATGCAGATCCGCGTCATCAAGCATTTTCGCAAGATCTATGGCTGCCGCGATTGTGAGTCAGCACTGGTGAGGGCGGATAAACCTGCCCAACTGATTGAAAAAAGCATAGCCGGTCCGAGCGTGCTGGCCATGTTGCTGACGACCAAATACGTCGATGGTCTACCGCTTCACCGTTTCGAAAAGGTGCTGGGCCCGGCATCGATATCCCACGCCAGAGTTCGGCCCGCCTGACAGACCGGGATTCTTTTTGACTACACCACCAGACGGGTGCAGGAGGTGGCGACGCGTTTGCTCGATGGCTATCGCGGCTACGTGATGAAAGACGATTACGTCGGCTGCACCGCGCTGGGCACACAGGCAAGCGTTGAGCATCTGCGCTGTTTAGCGCATGCGCGGCGAAAGTTCGTCGATGCGCAAAAAGTGCAACCCAAGGGCAAGACGGGGCGTACGGATATCGCGCTGAACCTGATCAACAAGCTTTTCGGAATCGAGCATGACCTGAAGGACGGCTGCGATGAAGATCGCAAGGCCGATCACCGTGAGTTCAGAATGCCGGTGCTGGCTCAGATAAAAAGCTGGGTGGAAAAGACGCAGTCGCACAGCTCGGAAGGCCTTGGGCAAAGCCGTCGGTTACCTGGCGAGCAACTGGAACAAACTAGAGCGGTATGTCGAGTAAGGCTACTTGCCGATCGACAGCAATGCCGCCGAACACCACTCTCCCAGGCAACCTCACAAAAAATTTGAATTTGGTTATGTTTTCCCGCGGGGGAATGAGATGAGGCGGTGGGGCGGGGGGCTCCGGGGCAGTCAGAGACCTGACTGCCCCGGTAGCTAAGCTGAAGAATAGAAGGTGAACGTCTCAGCAGTTAATAAATGTCCTTCGAAAAGAGTGTAAACGGTGTCTTGATCAGGATCTTGATATCGAGCCACAACGACCAGTTGTTGATGTAGTTGAGGTCGATCTCCACACGCTTTTGCATCTTGTCGAGGGTCTCGGTTTCGCCGCGGCAGCCGCTGATCTGGGCCAGGCCGGTGATGCCCGGTTTGATTCGATGGCGGGCCATGTAAGCCTGGATCTTGCCGGTGTAGTAGTCGTTATGGGCAATCGCATGGGGCCGCGGTCCGACCAGCGCCATATGGCCTTGCAGCACGTTGAAGAACTGCGGCAGTTCATCGATGGAGGTGCGGCGTATGAAGCGGCCGACTGCAGTAATGCGCGGGTCTTCACGGCCGGCCTGGCGCACCTGATGGTCGTCGTGCAGGCGCATGGAGCGGAACTTCCAGACCTTGATGATCTTGCCATTCCAGCCGTGCCGTTCCTGTTTGAAGATGATTGGGCCCGGGGAAGAAATCTTCACGGCGGCGGCGATCACCAGAAGCAGCGGGCTGAAGCCGATCAGCGCGAGGGCGGCGAGGCTTCTGTCCAGCAAGGTCTTGCTCAGCGCCGCTGTCGGGTAACTGGTCAGCGGGCTTTCATTGAGGTGGATGGCAGGCAGGCCGTCCAGTTCGCTGATGGAGTGATTGAGCAGCGTCATGCTGCCCAGGTCGGGAACCCAGACCACATCGACATTGGCGTCGAGCAGGTCGATGTACAGCGCCTCGACCTGTTTGGCTTCGCTCAAGGGCAGCGCGATGTACAACCGCCGGACGTCGTGCACCTGGATTAGCTCACGCAGTTCCTGCAATGGGCCCAGAACCCGGTGGGCATTGACTTGGGTAGACAGCTCGTTGGGATTTGAGCTGATCAGGCCCACCAGCGGCGGGTACTCGGTTTTGGTCAGTTTGTCTGCCAGATTCACCGCCAGTTGATCGGTGCCGATAATCAGGGTGTTGTACTGGCTGTGCAATTGCCGCTGGTAGTGCTTGGAAAAACTGTGCAATGGCAGGTACAGCAAGGCCTGAATGCAATAACCGGCCGCGGCCCAGACCACGATGATTTCCCGGGAAAACAATTCGCTGGTCTTGCTGAAAAAACCAATACTGGTCAGTCCGGCCAGCGTCAGCAGCCATCCCAGTAGCAGGCGCGCCAAGCCGCTGAGGTAACTATGCTGCTTGTGATAGACCAGCAGCAGGGAGTAGGAAGGGACCGAGCCGAGGAAAGTAAGTACCGCCAACACGCGATAATGGGCTTCGATTTCTCCTGTCTGGTACAGCGCCAGACCAAATAACAATGTATTGACCGAAGTGATGGCAATTATCCATTGCCCCCAGAAGGTCAGTCCTTTGGTTATGTTATTTCGATTAATACGATTATGTACCATCGCGGTGTCCCTCGGGCCTGCGCCACGTTGTGTATCAGTCGACGGTTAATAAATGGCAGCCACGCACAAAGGCTGAGCGAACGCGGTTCAGTCAGAAGTTGTTTTTATTATTAGAAGGGAATAACGCGAACTAATGGCCGGCCATCCTGGCTTTGTTTTGAAGTCAGCTGATACGGTTGTCTCAGTGTCAGGGTTTTATACTAGTACCTAAATCTATGTGTGTGTCTGACGAATTATAACGGTCGTACTTTCAGAGGCCTTGTTATAAAAGGTCGTGCTCTTTTGTTAGGAGGGTATCGCTCAATCGTCTATATAATTGCAGTATTCGATAAACGTTTGCCGGGTAGGCGAGGGATGAAACGGGGCCGGAGCCATAGGAGGGTGTTTGGCGTAAGTCAGGAAATGCAGTGCAAGGCAGCAGAACATGGGTGTGGGGTGTAAGGTGGGGCGGGGGAGTCGCATTTATTGTTATTGTTTTATGCGATCACTCGCTCAGTAAGCGACTCTTATCCTTTGTGCCAGGCAGTAACCACGGTTTCTAACCGAACGGATCAGCCGTTCTCCATTGGCCGCCGTCTTGAACTTTTTCTGTAATCGGCTCAGGCACATTTCAAGGCCGCTGTATTGTTCCGGGTCTTTATCGATGCGCAGGATAAGATCGTTTTTGCTGAGCACACGTCGATCGCTGAGTACCAGTTGGGTGAGCATTAACGATTCGGTACCGGTCAATGGAATAGTAATGTCTTCTTTGACCAGTGTTCGATCGTCAGCGTTAAACCACCAGATGTCAGGATTGCCCTGGGACTCTTTAACCCGACTGACTGCCGAGATGAACTCTTCGTCGGCCACCGGTTTCTTGAGAAAGCCATCAATACCGAAGTGCGAAAAGTGATGAAGTTCCGAAGGTTCAGAGTTCGGCGTTATGAGGATGATTTCCGCATCTTTTTGATTTTTGCGGATGAAACTGACATCGCTCAGCGATATATCCGCCTGGTCGAGCAGGATGTGCGTGAATCGATTCTTTCGGATGCGTTCGCTGCTGAGTTTACCTGACTCTATTTCAAACGATAGATACAGGCGTTGCGCGAGAAGCGATTCGATTGCTTGTCGTGCCAGTTGATCCCGGGTGAAAATCAGAAAGCTGTTATTCGGCGTGTTCACAATAAGGTTCCTTCCTAGTCTGGTGAAGTTTTCAAAACTTAAATAAGCTCAGTGGGTGAGTAGTACCTCCCCTGAAAAAAGTCGAAGGGCATGCTGCGAGCCAGTGTGTGTAGTGCTTTGTGCTCTACTCGGTCCGCCACGAATTTGATCTTGCTGTCATGGATCATGCCGCTCAGGCAGTCATAAGACCTGTCGAAAAAATCCTGGCTGTTTTCGACCATGATGTCGAAGTTGGATTTGGTCAGATCCACTTTTATATAATCGAACAGCGTCAGGCTGATCAGTTTTTCAGTGCTATCGTCGCTTAAATCATAGCCATCGAAAGCGATCTCGATCCCATTGTCTTTCAATAGGTGGATGTGATTGATAATGGTTCTTTTTTCTTTCAGGTTGAACGACAGGAGCGAACTGTTGTTAATACTGGGGATCAGTTGTTGCTCATGCTTCTTGAGTAAAGCTTGAGCATCGTTCATCTCCTTAATGAGCGCTTTATCCAATAGAGCAGACTGATTCATGTTCACGAACAGTTTATTGGGCGTCTGTGCGGACGGGATGGCCTCACTCTTTGAGAGGGCATTCAATTGGATCCGTGTCAGGACTTCATGATAAATCGCCAACGGATGATCGGAATGCAGCTGTTGATACCCCTTGTTCAGAGGGGTCTCCTGTTTGGTTGCCTTGGCATAAATTTCGCTGCCGAACAGTTCATCGTTTCTTTTCAGAATCGATTGCCTGAAGAAAACCAATGCGAAGTTTTCGTGCACTATAGGTTGCCTGCCGGGCTCCATCATCTAGTCCTTTAAGAGTGAAAGTTTGCTTGATTGACTGATACGACTCCTCGAAGCAGTCGATAGCCATAACCACGAACACTGTGGATGATGTTAATACCAAAGTGTTTTTTGATTTTATTTCGAAGCCGGCTTATGGATTTCTCCAAGACCCGTGAGTCGTAGAGTTTTATATTCAAGCCCATGGATTCGGCCATGCAATCATGGTGCAGAATATTGCCTTCTGCGTTAATAAGTGCCTCCAGGGCTTTCATTTCCTGATAGGCCAGATCCAGTTTGCAATCATTGCTGTATAAGTGCAGGCATGTTTGGTCCAGTATCAACTTTATGCTGGGTTGCCATTCCGGAGTTTCGAACAACTCTGAAATCAGCCTGGCCTTTTCATCCTGATCATTAGGTACATTGATGCAGTGATCAGCGCCGGCGAGGTAGCATTCAATTTTAGTTTGCGGAGAGCGATAATTAATGGTTACGATAATGGCCAGTTCGGTCGGGGACGAACGTAACTTCTTGATCAGTGCCAGGCAGTCATCAAGAATGGAAGGGCTTTCAATATCGATTAAAACGGTATCGAGCGTTTGAGTTTCGATATCAAGGCTTACTGGGTTCGGGTAGTCTAATGTATAAACATGCGTGAGATTCGGTACAAATAGCTGGCGAAGTTTCTCTGTCGAGCGCCAAGTGCGCCCAATAGCAAGAATACCTCTCTGGCTATTTTCGATTTTGCTCTCAGAACTCATCATGCAAATTACTCTTATGTGCTGGCGTTGCAGTCTTAATACACAAAATACTGAAATTATCTGACTTTTTATAACATTTCCAGCCGTCAACACGTGTCATTCCATCCTCAAAGGTTTTAGCTGATTCAACGGCAAAGGCAACTGCGAAGGCTTAAACCAGTTGTTTTGATGATGATCGATTTAGTTGCTGCAGCCTTATCAGTCAGCTCAGGCTCTTTAGGTTGACTTTTCTATGAACAACACAGATGCACCACTGATCCCCTAATCTGGGCGACAGAACGAGGCACAACTGAAACGTTTCGGCATATGAACTGGGCGGATGTCTGCATTTTTGAAAACTGGAGTTGATTTATAAGGATATTCCACTGTGTTCTAGGGCGATGGGAGTGCGCATTCAGGAGGCGAAGCGTGTAACGACCGCCTCTTTTTAGGGCGAACGAAGCGGGGGCTATAATAATTGAGTCTTTCTGCATTATATCTGTAAGATTTTATGTCGGAAACTGAATTTGTGATCGTGTAGTTATTCTGTTTGGTTATTGAATAAAAAACACTAAAGTTGATATTGAAGCGCCATTAGTTCGATGTACTAACCGGGGGGATTGGTTACTGATCCTTCTCGCAATTCACCATCCACGCCACGCCAAATCGATCGAGCAGCATCCCGAAACGTGCCGCCCAGAACGTCGCCTCCAGCGGCATTTGGATACTGCCGCCTTCCGCTAACGCAGCAAATACCCGCTCAGCCTCCGCCACACTGTCGACATTCAACGAAACCGAACAACCGCTCATTTTGGTGGTGGGGCGATCAGGTGTGGTGTCCGACCCCATGATTGCCTGGTCTGCGACCAGCAGGCGCGTATGAATGATCAGGTTGTGGCAGTCCGCTGGAACATGATCGCGAGCCGGGGTTTCGCCGAAGGTCATCATGACTTCAATCTGCCCTGGCAGGCTTTTGGCGTAGAACGTGAAAGCAGCCTTGCAGTCGCCATTGAAGATCAGGTAGGGATTGATTTTCATGTTTTTGCTCCCGGTTATGGAGAGGGCACATCGGCTGGACGTTCAGGTTCGTCCTCGAATCCCGATGGGCATTGACTCTCCATAGCAAAGCGCTAAAACGTGGCGAGTGAGGTGTTTTTTTAGATGTTTTCACGATGGGTGAGGCCAGCCTTATCGCGTCATAACCCCGTGGAGTCGATGACTTATCCCACGTACTGTAGAACCTGCCGCGACATCCGCCAACCGAGACCATCGTCCTATGCCCGTCCTTACCCGTTTCGCCTCTTTGCTCGATCAGGCGAGACGTGCCTTGTTGCTGGTCTGGGGAACGTCCCGCGGGCTGTTTCTGGGGCTGGTACTGGCGACGCTGATTGCCGGTGTATTGCCGGCACTGGCTGCCTGGTTGGGGCAGAGGATTGTCGATGCAGTAGTCACCGCCATGCAGTTGCACGCCCAGCAGGGCAGTGCGCCTTTATGGCCGGTTGTGCGGTATGTGCTGTTTGAAGCGGGCGTGCTCGCGTTGTTGTCCGGGACGCAGCGTGCACTGTCGGTTCAGCAATCGCTGTTGCGGGTGCAGTTGGGGCAGAAGGTCAACACGATGATTCTGGAGAAGGCTCAGACGTTATCGTTGGTGCAGTTCGAGAATTCCGAGTTCTACGACAAGCTGGTACGGGTGCGGCGCGAGGCATCGACCCGTCCGCTGGCGTTGGTGATGAAGTCGCTGGGGCTGATCCAGAACCTGATCGTGTTGATCAGCTTCGGTGTCTTGCTGGTGCATTTTTCGCCGTGGGCACTGGTGCTGCTGGTGGTCGGGGCGTTGCCAGTGTTCTTTGCCGAAGCGCACTTTTCCGGGGATGCCTTTCGCCTGTTTACGCGCCGGGCGCCGGAGAGTCGGCAGCAGAATTACATCGAGACGTTGCTCTCCCACGAAGGCTACATCAAAGAGGTTAAGTTGTTCGGCTTCGCGCCGCTGTTGTTGCAACGTTATAGGGACACATTTGCGCGTCTTTACGCCGAAGACCGGCGCCTGACGCTGCGTCGCGATGGCTGGGGTTTTGTACTGGGGCTGCTGGGCACCGCTGCGTTTTATCTGGCCTATGCCTGGGTCGTGGTCGATACCGTTCACGGCAACATCAGCCTTGGGCAAATGACCATGTATCTGGTGCTGTTCAAGCAGGGGCAGGCTGCGGTGAGCAGTAGCTTGAGCGCGATCAGTGGTCTCTACGAGGATGGCCTTTACCTGTCGAGTCTCTATGAGTATTTGGCCGAGCCGGTTATTGCCGATAGCGGAAGTTTGACCGTGGGCGCCGTGCCCGGCGATGGCTTGCGTTTCGAGAGCGTCGGCTTCCGTTATCCGGGGGCGAGCCGCGACGCTTTGCAGGGTATCGATCTGCACCTGCTGCCCGGGCACAGCATTGCGCTGGTGGGGGAAAACGGTTCAGGCAAAACTACGCTGATCAAGTTGCTGACTCGGCTGTATCGCCCCGATCAGGGCCGTATTTTGCTGGATGGCAGCGATTTGCAGTCCTGGGACGAAGAGGCGCTGAGACGGCGCATCGGCGTGATTTTTCAGGACTACATTCGCTACCAGTTCTCCGTGGGCGAGAACATCGGTGTGGGCGATACCCTTGCGTTCGACGATGAAACGCGTTGGCAGCAAGCGGCCGCGGAGGGCATGGCCGCGCCCTTTATCGAACGTCTGGATCGCGGTTACGCCACCCAATTGGGCCGGTGGTTTGCCGGTGGGCAGGAGCTGTCCGGTGGGCAATGGCAAAAGATCGCCTTGTCTCGCGCTTACATGCGCCGCGATGCCGATATCCTGATTCTGGATGAGCCGACCTCGGCCCTGGACCCTGCGGCGGAAGCGGCGGTGTTCGAGCATTTCAGTCAACATACCGAAGGCCGCATGACGTTGCTGATTTCTCACCGCTTCTCCAGCGTGCGTAATGCCGACCACATCATCGTGCTCGACCAGGGGTCGATCCTTGAGCGAGGCGATCACGACAGCCTGGTCGCGGCGGGCGGGCGCTATGCGCAGTTGTTCAACGTGCAGGCTCGTGGTTATCGGTAGTTTGAAAGTCTCATGAGTCACGAGATTGTCGTAAATCCCAAAGGCACCTCAATCCCCCTGCGGGAGTTTTAGGCTACCCGGGCTTCACGGCATTTCCGGCAATTCCTGCGGCCGCAAATCAAACACCAGTACCTCGGCATCCACGCCGTTGCTCAAGGTCAGCACTTGCTCCTCACGCACCCGCACACCATCACCTTCCTGCAACTGCACGCCGTTCAGCTCGACACTGCCCCGCGCCACATGCACATAGGCGTAGCGATTGGCAGCCAGTTCCAGCGTGGCGCTTTCCTTGCCGTCGATCAGGCCTGCATACACTCGCGCATCCTGCCGGACTTTCAGCGAACCGTTGGCCCCGTCAGGGGAGATGATCAGTTGCAAGCGCCCGCGTTTTTTCTGCGTGCTGAAGTGCTCTTGCTGGTAACGCGGTTTGGCGCCGCTAACCTCTGGCACGATCCAGATTTGCAGGAAGTGCACCGGTTTGTTCGCCGAGTGGTTGAACTCGCTGTGAGCCACGCCGCTGCCGGCGCTCATCAACTGCACGTCACCGGGACGGATCACCGAACCGGTGCCCAAGGTGTCCTTGTGTTCCAGGGCACCTTCGAGCACATAGGAAAAAATCTCCATGTCGCGGTGAGGGTGCTGGCCAAAACCTTTGCCGGCCGCCACGCGGTCGTCGTTGATCACCAACAGGTCGGAAAAACCCTGCTCCCGCGGGTTGCGGTAGTTGGCGAAGGAGAAGGTATGGAATGACTTCAGCCAACCGTGATTGGCCGCGCCGCGATCCGAAGCTTTACGAAGGGTCAGCATGATGAAATCTCCTGTCAGGACGTGAATTCGTCCGAGTGAGGAGAAGGTTAATGTTTACCATTGAGCGCAATAAGTAGATGAAATTTGAAATACTGTCTCACTCAGGTTGACAGTCATGCACACGAATTCACGTATCCTTGTTGTTACACTTGGCCATAATGCCGGGCGCTCCCACACGGAGGGTGGTATTTGGTGCAATGGTATTAAACAGTTCCTTTTAGTGACCTCAGTGATTTTGAATCCATGAAAACCGTGGCAATGGTGCTGTTCCCCGACTTTCTTCTGCTCGACATGGCCGGTCCCATGGAGGTGTTTTCCATCGCCAATCGTTATCTGGCACCAGGCGATCGTTACGAGCTGTCAACCATCGGCACCGAGCATGGCGCATTGCGAGCCTCAAACGGTGTCAACGTTCAGGCCGATTTGCACATCGATCAAGCGAACGAACGCTATGACTTGTTGCTGGTGCCGGGCGGGCCGGGGGCCTATAACGAAAAACATCCACCGTTGCTAGCGTGGCTTCAGGGCGCTGTCTGCCGTGCGAGCCGATACGGTTCGATCTGCACCGGCGCGTTCGTGCTCGGGCATGCCGGGCTGCTGGACGGCTATCGCGTGACCACTCACTGGCATTACACCGAGCGCCTGATCAAGGGCTTCCCCAAGGCCACCGTCGAGACTGATCAGATTTTCGTACAGGACCGCAATCTCATAACCTCTGGCGGTGTCACCGCAGGCATCGACATGGCGCTAGCAGTCGTTGCCCAGGACCATGGCAAGAAAGTCGCCCAGGACGTTGCCAAAGTATTGCTGGTGGTGATGAAGCGCCAGGGCGGGCAGGCGCAGTTCAGTCCGTTGATGGCGGCGGTGGCCCCCCATGAAACGCCGATCACCCGGGTACAGAACCATGTACTCGAACGCCTGGATGAAGCGTTCAGCATCGAACGCATGGCCAGTCTGGTGAACATGAGTGCGCGGCACTTCGCCCGGGTTTTCGCCCGGGAAGTGAACATGACGCCGATGGAGTTTGTGCAAAGCGCGCGCATCGACTGCGCCAGGAATCTGCTGGAAACCAGCGACCTGCCGCTCAAGACCGTGGCCTATAAAAGTGGCTTTGGCAGCGTGCGGCATATGCGTTTTCTGTTCAGTGAAAAGCTCGGCCTGACCCCTACTCAATACCGCGAACAGTTCAGTTAGGGTGCGTTGTCCGTCACGCGCACCTTGATGGCCGTGACGCTCCTCCCGCGGCCGTTGTACCGACACCCATGCCTGCCAAGATACCCGTGAACTCTTTGCCATGGAGGTGCGGGAGCCTGGATGGACTCGTGCGATGGATTTTGCGGTACCTTGCCGGGCCAGGTTTTCAGCGCATGAACGTGCATGAACAGCCTCAGAAATATAAACAGCGATGCGGTGCTGCGGTTCGGGCCCTATGCGTTTCACCTGCATCAGCGATTGATCCTGGAGGGTGATCGGCCGTTGCGCGTGGGCGGGCGAGCCCTGGATATCTTGCAGGTGCTGGTCGAACGCGCCGGTTCAGTGGTGAGCAAGGATGCCCTGATTGCCCGTGTCTGGCCGACCTCGGTGGTTGAGGAAATCAACCTGCGCGTGCACATCGCCGCCCTGCGTCGGGCACTCGGCGATGGCCAGAACGGGCAGCGTTACATCGTCAATATTCCCCAGCGCGGCTACAGTTTCATCGCCCCGGTACACCGCGACGGGACAGGCACGCCGGTGCCGGTCGAGACAGTGCACAAGCCTCAGCACAACCTGCCTGCGCGGCTCACTCCGGTGACCGGTCGCGACTCGATCGTCGGCAGCGTGGTCCGGCAATTGCCGGTTCGACGTCTCATGACCCTGGTGGGTCCCGCTGGTATCGGCAAAACCACCGTGGCGCTGCGAGTGGCCGAGTTGCTGTTGCAGCACTATCAGGACGGTGTCTGGAGGGTTGATCTGGCAGCCATCGATGACCCGGCGCAACTCGTCGAGCATCTGTCGCGCACGCTGGAAATGGACGTCGGGACAGCGCTGGCGCAACGGCATGCCTTGGTGGTGCTCGACAATTGCGATCACCTGCTCGAATGCTGTCGAGCACTGGTGGACAATCTGCTGGCCTCGGCGCCACGGCTGTCGATCCTGGCCACCAGTCGCGAACCACTGCAAGCGGCGGGGGAAACGCTGCTGCGTTTACCGGCCCTGGCGGTGCCGCCGGCCTCAGCGATATACAGCGTGGCCGAGGTCATGGATTATTCGGCGGTGCAGCTGTTGGTCAGCCGCGCTCGAGCCCGTCAGCAAGGGTTTGCCCTGCGCCAGCAGGATCTTAAGGCTGTGCGCGAAATCTGTCGGCGCCTGGATGGCCTGCCCCTGGCCATTGAACTGGCGGCGACGCAAATCGATGCATTGGCGCTGGTGGGGGTGCAAGCGCAACTCGGCAACTGTTTGCAGTTGTTGACTCAAGGCCGGCGCACCGCTCTGCCACGGCATCAGAGTCTGAAAGCTGCCTTGGACTGGAGCTATGAACAGCTGAGCCCGATGGAGCAAACCGTATTGCAGCAGCTGGCAGTGTTCAAAATGGCATTTACGCTGGAATCGGCGATTGGCGTGATCAGTTGCGCGGTGCTGCGGCCCACCTGCCTGGTCGAAATCATAGAGCGACTGGCGAGCAAATCACTGCTGTCGGTGGAACAGGGCTGCGGCGAGACCCGTTACCGTTTCCTCAACACCACGCGCACCTACGCCTTGGAGAAACTCGATCACAGTGGCTACTTGCGAGCCTATGAACTGCGTTATGAGCGCTACATCAGCCGGGCACGCTGGGCATCAGCCGGGCAGGTGTCTCTGCAGCTCGTCGAGTAGCCGACGGACTTTCATCAAGTCCGGTGTGGCAAAGCCTTCGGTGAAACGCTGGTAAATCGGCGCCAGCAACTCATGGGCTTGCCGCAAGTGACCCTGACGCTGCCACAGCTGGACCAGTGACGTGGCGCTGCGCAGTTCCCAGGCCAGCGCTCCCTGGGTCTTTGCTATGGCTAACGCCTTGAGCAGCATTGCCTCGGCCGCATTGACCCGGCTCGGGCAATCCTCGGTCAGCAACGCGTCGGCCCGGGCTCGCAGAATTTCCGCGGTGCTCCAGCCAGCCGCGCCGTTTTCAGCCCGTTCCAGCAACGCGTCATCGATGAAACGGCTATCCAGTGTGACCATGATTTCCTTGATCAACCCGGTATCCGCTCGCGGTGACGAGGGCGCATCGCCCCCCTCGATCACCTGCGCGTAATGTCTGGCCCACGTGTGAAACAGCAGCACCGAGTGTTTCTTCGCCTGTTCAAGCAGCAGGTTCAGAAGCTCGCGGGCGACCGGGGTGTCGCCGTTGTAGTGAGCGATCAGGCAACCGGCCAGCGCCAGGGTGTAGCAGATGGACGTGCCATGATTGATCTGCATCGCGATGTCGAGCGCTTGCCGCGCGGTGCGCCAGGCTTTTTCCGGGTGCCCTTGTAACCAGAGAATGCGCGCCAGAATCGTCAGGGCTGCGACGCTCTGATCGTAATGCACGCCAAAGCAATAGCTGAAGCGGTTGAGGTGACCGTTCTGGGCCAGGCATTGAATGACCTGTTCGACATTTTCCCGCGCCAAGGCCTGATCCCCGGCAAAGTGCAGGGCCAGCACCCGCAAGCGTTGGGTGCTCAGGGACAACACCGCATCGCCCTGCAGCCCCAACCGCTCGAATTGTCGACTCTGCTCCAGGGCCAGTTGGTAGTGGCCGCCACTAAGATCAACCGCCAAGTGCCCGGAAATCGCTTTGAGCTGACCGGCCACATCGTTGCAATGTTCGGCCAGGTATTTGGCACTGACGAATGCTTCGACGGCTTCCGCGCTACTGCCCAACGTGTGGTAGCACGAACTGCCAAGGGCAAGCTTGAGGGTCATGGTCAAACGCGGGCAGGGCTGTTGCGTTGCTTCGAGCAACGCCAGGGCTTTGCGCACGTACACGCCGTGTTCCTTAAGCAACGACAGCTCCTGCCAGAGCGGTGCCGAAGTCGCGGCGAGGCGGATAGCCAAGGCCTGCGGGCCTTGAGCGTTCAAGCCCCAATCGAGCGCCGCGCGAATATCTTCCAGGTTGCGAGCGTAACGCTCGGTCCAGCGATCGCTCGAGATCTGCTCCCAGTCGTTCTGGGCTTGCTGCATCAAGGCCAGGCAGCGCTCAGCGTGGCGCTCGCGGGTGTCCGGCAGTTCCTTGGCCTGGGCGAGTTTTTCCAATGCATAGTCACGCGTGGTGTCGAGCAAACGGTAGAACACCTCTTCGTCGCCGACTTCCACATTCAGCAATGACTTGGCGACCAATTGGGTGATCGAGGCGAACACCACGCCGGGGTCGATATGGTCACCGACGATCACGGCGGCCGCCGACTCCAGGGTGAAGGCGCCCCGGAACATACCCAGTCGACGCAGGCAGATTTGCTCACAGGCATTGAGTAGTTCGAAGCTCCAGTCCAGCGTCGCGCGCAGTGTCTGATGGCGGCCCAAGGTTGTTTGGCAGCCTTGGGTGAGCAGGCGAAAGCTGCCTTGCAGTTGCGACAGCAACCCACTCAATCCCAGGCTGCCCACTTGCGCCGCCGCCAGTTCGATGGCCAACGGGATGCCGTCCAGACGCCGGCAGATTTCAATCGCCAACGGCAATTCGTCTTCGCTCAGTTCGAAGCTGTCGTGGCTGGCCATTGCCCGTTCGACAAATAACTGCAGCGCCGAAAACGTCAGGGCCTGAGCGCGATCGAGGACGGCAATGGGCGGCGGACAGTTCAACGACTCCAGGCGCTGCACGAACTCGCCTTCGGCCCGCAGGCTTTCGCGGCTGGTGGCCAGAATGTGCACCTGGGGCGCCACGCGCAGGATGCTTTCACTGAGCAACGCAATGGCATCGATCAAGTGTTCGCAGTTGTCGATGACCAGCAGCATCTGCCGTTCGCGCAGGAACGTGGCGAGACCGTTCATGGGTTCGGCATCGTGCAAGGACAAATCCAGCAGCGTTGCCAAGTGTGTAGTGATCATCATAGGGTCGTTGATCGGTGCCAGGTCCAGCAGACGAATCCCGTCTCGGTAGCGGCCGATCAATTGTTCGGCAACGCGCAGTGCCACCGTGGTCTTGCCGATTCCTCCGGGGCCCACGAGGGTGATGAAACGCTGCCGCGCCAGTTGCGTCACCAGGCTGTCGACCAGCGCCTGACGACCGATCATGCGGGTACGACGGATTGGCAGGTTATGCCGGCTCGGTCCATTTTCTTCGCTTTTCGGGCTTTGCTCGACGTGCTCCACAGAGAACGGCGCGACAAAACTGTACCCGCGCTGGGCAACGGTGACGATGTAGCGCTGGCCGGCCTGCCCGTCACCGAGGGCTTTGCGCAGCGCCGCCATGTGCACCCGCAGGTTGATGTCTTCCACCACGCTTTTGGGCCAGACCCGAGCGATCAGTTGCTGCTTGCTCACCACATGCCCGGCGTGTTCCAGCAGGATCAACAGAATGTCCATGGCGCGCCGACCCAGGCGTAAGGGCTGGTCGGCCTCCATCACCAGGCGTTGTCCGGGGTAAATCCGGTAAGGGCCGAAACGGATGGCCTGTTCGGGGGAAAGGGTCAACGGGTCACTCCTGCTTGCATCCGTCTATCACGCGGTATCCGGGCATATTCCTCAGGTTTTTTCGGCAGCGCAACGCAGCGTCGAGCACTTGGTCGCAGTGCGTATCGGTCACTGTACTCAAGCCAGTGCTGGCCGGTCCCGTATTTATTGGGCGCGATGCCGCTGAAGGCGCTGCGGGATCCATTGGCGCACCCTTAAAAATTAACAACGTTTAACTCGTCCTGTGTCCGGTCTACGCTCAAAAATCCATCCCTTCAAGTTCAACCGAAGGCACTGACCTTCTAGCAACAAAAAGCGTGCCGAAAAAAGGATGAACACTTCTGGAGGAACCGGAATGAGCAACGTGGTGGTGGTCTATCACAGTGGCTACGGGCACACCCGGGTCATGGCCGAAGCCGTGGGACAGGGTGTGGAACGGCACCTGGGCAGCACCTGTCGGCTGATTCCGGTCGAGGAAGTGGATGAGCACTGGGAACGTTTGCACCATGCCGATGCAATTATCTTTGGCGCCCCGACTTACATGGGCAGTGCCTCGGCGGCCTTCAAGGGGTTCATGGAAGCTACCGCGTCGTTTTACCTGGCCCAACCCTGGCGCGACAAACTCGCAGCCGGGTTCACCAATTCTGGCTGCCTGTGCGGCGACAAGCTCAACACCTTATTGCAAATGACAGTGTTCGCCGCCCAGCACTCGATGATCTGGGTCGGCCTCGACCTGCTGCCGGCGCGCAGCAGCATTGGCCTGTTCGATGGGCAGTTGAATCGGCTCGGCAGTTCGCTGGGAGCCATGGCCCAATCGAACGTCGAACAATCCCCCGACCTTGCACCGCCGCCCGAAGACCGCCGCACTGCCGCGCATCTGGGCGAGCGGGTGGCTCGCCTGGCCGAACGAATGGCCCGAACTTCTTATTAACCGACGCAAAATCCATGCATGAGGAGACATCACCATGAGTACCTTTACCACCCGAGACGGCACCGAGATTTACTACAAGGATTGGGGCACCGGTCAGCCGATCGTCTTCAGCCACGGTTGGCCGTTGAATGCCGACAGCTGGGAATCGCAGATGATTTTCCTGGCCTCCAAAGGCTACCGGGTCATCGCCCATGATCGCCGTGGTCACGGTCGTTCGAGCCAGCCATGGTTCGGCAATGAGATGGACACTTACGCCGATGACCTGGCGCAGCTGATCGAGCATCTGGATCTGCAAAACGCCGTGCTGTTCGGCTTCTCCACCGGCGGTGGCGAAGTGGCGCGCTACATCGGTCGCCACGGCACCGGTCGCGTGGCCAAGGCCGGGCTGATTTCCTCGGTGCCACCGTTGATGCTCAAGACCGAGGCCAACCCCGGTGGTTTGCCCCTGGAAGTGTTCGACGGTATTCGTCAGGCGTCCCTGGTCGACCGTTCGCAGTTGTACAAGGATCTGGCCAGCGGTCCGTTCTTTGGCTTCAATCGCCCGGGGGCCAAGCCGTCCCAAGGCATGATCGACTGGTTCTGGTTGCAGGGCATGATGTCCGGCCACAAGAACGCGTATGACTGCATCAAGGCGTTCTCCGAAACCGACTTCACCGAAGACCTGAAGAAGTTCGATGTACCGACCCTGGTGGTGCATGGCGACGACGACCAGGTCGTGCCGATCGAAGCCGCCGGCATCGCCGCGGCGAACCTGGTCAAGGGCTCCACATTGAAAATCTACCCGGGAGCACCCCACGGCCTGACCGACACCCACAAGGATCAACTCAACGAAGATCTGCTGGCGTTCATCAAGGGCTGATCAGGATCAAAAGATCGCAGCCTCCGGCAGCGCCTACACGGTTAAGTGAGCCTCTGTAGGAGCTGCCGAAGGCTGCGATCTTTTGATTGTGAGAGAGGGAAGAGAACGCACAGCTCGACAGCGCCAGGCAAACGGTGAAACGCCTTCGCTGCGGGTGAAGATATGGGAAAAATGCGCCTGATCGCAGAAGCCGCATTCCAGGCTGATTTGCGTCAGGGTCAGGTCGGTGTTCTGGATCAACTGCTTGGCCCGGGCGATGCGTTGCCGGCGAATCCAGTCTTGCGGCGAGAGGCCGGTGCTGCACTTGAATGCACGGGAAAAATGACTGCGTGACAGGGCGCAGGCCCGTGCCAGTTCGGTCACTTCCAGAGTTTCACCGAGGTGATCGAGGATCAACTGCCTGGCCAGATTTTCACGCCAGGGGCTGAGCCCGCCAGTGGGTTTCTTTCGCGTTTCAGTGGGGGACGCGCTGATCGCGTTTTGCTGAAAGTGAGCCATGGCCAGTGTCCGTGTCGGAGGGCGCGCGCGGGTGCGCTGCACGGTAAGTCAGCACGTTCCCTCTGAAAAAAAGGTCTGCGCAGAGGGCTTCATTCTTGGTCGCGGGAGCTTTGGCTTGCGAGTTAAACGTTGTTAATTCCTCGAAAGGGGCGGGCTGTCTCGAGTACAGTCAGTCACACTCGTCAACCCTCGTGCCTGGCCGAAAACACAATGGGATTGTGCTTATGAACCGTAACGATCTGCGCCGCGTCGACATGAACTTGCTGGTGATTTTCGAAGCCCTGATGTTCGAAAAGAACCTGACCCGTGTCGCCGAAAAACTCTTCATGGGCCAACCGGCAGTGAGCGCTGCGCTGGGGCGGTTGCGTGATTTGTTCGACGATCCGTTGTTGCTGCGCAACGGTCGCGGGATGGAGCCGACGGCACGGGCGCTGGCGATTCTCAAGGAACTGCAACCGGCAATGGACACCATCTCGGGGGCAGTCAGCCGCGCCAAGGAGTTCGACCCGACGACCAGCTGCGATGTGTTTCGCATCGGACTGTCGGACGATGCCGAGTTCGGTCTGTTCCCACCGTTGCTCCGGCAACTGCAAGAAGAGGCGCCGGGGGTCGTGGTCGTGGTGCGCCGCGCCAATTACCTGCTGATGCCGGCATTGCTGGCCTCCGGCGAAATCTCGGTGGGCGTCAGCTACACCACCGACCTGCCGGCCAACGCCAGACGCAAGAAGCTGCGCGACATCCCCTGCAAAGTACTGCGCGGCGACAACCGGCCA
Organism: Pseudomonas lini; assembly: GCF_964063345.1. Lineage (NCBI taxonomy): Bacteria > Pseudomonadati > Pseudomonadota > Gammaproteobacteria > Pseudomonadales > Pseudomonadaceae > Pseudomonas > Pseudomonas lini. Next base: position 745,342 of record NZ_OZ061318.1, on the reverse strand, counting down.
GAACCGCTGACCCTGGATGATTACTGTGCGCGGCCCCATGCCATGGTGTCATTTTCCGGTGACCTGAGCGGCAACATCGATGTGGATTTGGCCAAGGTCGGGCGCACCCGCCGGGTGGTGCTGGGTGTACCGCAATTCAGTGGGTTACGCGCGTTGCTCGCTGGCACTGAGATGATCGCGACAGTGCCGGATTACGCGGCCTGCGCGTTGGTTGAGGGATGTGCATTGCGCGCCGAGGATCCACCGTTTCCCATCGATGCGGCGCAGTTGTCGATGGCGTGGAGCGGGGTGCACGACAATGATCCGGCGGAGCGCTGGTTGCGATCGCGAATCAGTCAGTTCATGTCGGTGACGCTGGATATTCCGGCGGTGTAACCAGGTAAAACACCGCTGCGAACAAGGTGCTTCTGCTCATACCGTTCATCCATTTTTTCCCTGACCTGTTATTTCTGACAGTAGCGCGATGTTGCCAACCGGTGTGTGATGAGTCAGTGCCCATGGGGCGAACTCAATCATGCACAGGGAATGAGTGATGAATAGCCCCTCTGCCGCAGCGGTTATCAACATCCCGCCGGCCCCGCAACTCGAGCAGAATCCAGGTAACCCGCCACTTGACCCGTCGTTGGTCGGCAGTAACCTGACGGTTCTCATCGACCACCCCATGCAGCCCGGGGAGAGCTTGCAAGTGAGATGGACGGCGGTGGCGGGAGCGCCGAGCGAGGCCTCATTCACGACCGTCTTCTTTCCGGTTGGCGGCACGGCGCCATGGAAAGTCCCGCTGCCCAACTGGATAGTGGCTTATAGCTTGGACAACGTGGTGACGGTGACTTATGTCGTCATGAACGGCGCCACACCGATCGCGACTTCCTTACCGTTGACGGTCACCATTCTCCCACTTGCCCAAAGCGCTCTGCCCATTCCGCTGATCACCCAAGCGCTCGACAATGGCATAGGCAGCGTGCTGGACGTTGTGTTCCTGACGAACTTCACCCTGCGCATAAATGGCTGGCCGCTGATAACGGATGGGCAGTATTACTGGATAAGCTTGAGTGGCATCAACGCCGACGACAGCGCTTTCAACGTTGAATACTGGATAGCGCCCAACAGCGTGGTCACCCAGGCATTTTTGCAGTCCGGTTTTTATGCCGAATCGTTTTCGGCGTTACCGCTCAAGCGGCTTAAGCATGGCAGCACATTGACGCTGAATTTCAGGGCAGCGCTGGATAAAAAACTCGACAAGAATGCAGCGCTGAAGTTTGCGCCGCGCCACTACACCATCAATAACGATGCCCAGGCGCGATTGTTGGCTCCCTCTATCGTGGAAGCCAAAGGTAACCCCCATCTGGACCCGCTAGCGGCCCGATACACTCTCACCGCTCGTCTTTCCTTTCCCGTAATACCGGGCGCCAAGGTCCGTGTGCGCTGGATAGGCGCGCAGGGCACTTCGGCAAGCGGTTCATTCGTCACCGATTATGTCGATGCCGGCGCTACCGGTACTAAAGACGTGCCGCTGCCCAATTCGGTAATCGCCTTTAACCTGGGCCAAACGGTGACAGTAATCTTTGACCTGATTGTCGGCACCGCTCCGGCCGTGAGTTCACTGCCGCTGATATTGCCCGTGCTGTCTCTGGCCTCGAGCGCATTGACCAGCCCGATCATCAAGCAAGCTTCGGGCAATGGCTATGGCGACGAGCTGGACTTGACCTCCAGCACGGAGTTCACCCTGTTCATAGAGGGCTGGCCACTGATCGCTATCGGCCAGTACTTCTGGTTAAGCCTGATTGGAACATTGGCCAATGGCGATGTTTACAATGTCGAGTACGTGATTGCCCCCCATCCCCCCGTCGACCATTCGTTTGTCACCCATGACTTCTTTTCGCAAATCTTTTCAACCACGCCGCTGAACCTGCTCGAGGATGGCAGCACGCTGACACTGGAACTCAAGGTGGCGCTGGATAAAAGTTTGAACAAGGCTTTAGCACTGAAGTTTCCAGCACGAAAATACATTGTCAAAACGGGTGGACCGATAGCACTGGATCCGAAGATCTTGTCGGTGAAAGACGCCGCCAATAAGGACATTGCCGATGGTGGGACCACTAACGACACCCGGGTGACGATCAGCGGCACCGCAATTGCCGGCCAACGATTGGAGATACTGGACGGGCTAACCGTCATAGGCACGATCACGGCAGCTTCCGGTACCTGGGAGCTTGGGGCGGTCCTATTGACTGGCGGCCTGCACGTATTCACCGCCCGGCCCCTGGATGGCAGCGGTGGGGTCTCCAGTCCGTGGACGATCAATGTTGTGCTGCTAAACCTGGAATTGACGATTGCAGAAGCGCCTGATAATGGCAATCTGGACCCGCTCGCCGCTACGATGAACCTGACTGCTGTCGTGAATTACGACATGCTGCCCGACGACAGGATCAGGCTGACATGGACCGGTGCGCAAGGCACTCCGGCGGCGGGTTCGCACACCACCAATACTGTCGTGGCCGGCAGCACAAGGCCCAGGAAAATCCCGCTGCCCGTTTCAGTGGTGGCATTCAATCTGGATAAAACGGTATCAGTCACCTTCACCTACGAGCGTGGGCTATTGCCTCCAGTGACGTCACTACCGTTGTTTCTGAAGGTGGGGACTATTCCAGACGCCGAGTTTGTCGCCCCGGTGATTACCCAGGCGAACGGTACCGCTGTGCTGGATCTTAAAACTGTCACGGCTGGCGCGACGTTGCTGTTTGGCGGGTGGCCGCATATTGCTTCGGGACAACGAATATCGCTGGCTCTGATAGGCACCGATGCAAAGGGCGATCCTCATAATCTTACGATCTGGACGGCAGCTGGCAATGCGGTCCCTCGCTCGTGGGCTTTAGGCGGCACCTACAGCCAAAATGTTATTTACGATTACCTGAAAGGTCTTGGGCATGACACCAAACTGTCCATCCACTTCAGCGTGAACCTGGACCGGGTCGCCAATAGCGAAACAGCGGTGGTCTTCCGGCCGCGCGAATATACGATCCTGGCTGGCGCCTGAAAGAAAGCGTGTCGGTAATGCATAAGGCCATCGTCAGTAATGACGTTGGCTGACCCGGCGTTATTGCGAGTCAGCTCGTTCAGATGATCCGGGAGCTCTCGCAAAGAGAGCACGTACATTCAATTTTTTCCTACCCCGCAGCGGCACTATTAAGGCCAATGATCGATCACGGGTAGGGCCATGAACGCTTCGCAATGGAATGAACAGGCTCAAGATTTCGGGCTGCTGTTTCTGCGGGTCAGCGGCGGGCTGTTTTTGTTGTGGGTCCACGGCTTGCCGAAACTGCTCGATTACAGCGCCGAACTGCAACGCATCGAGGACCCGTTCCACCTAGGCACCAGCCTTACGTTGAGTCTGGCAATTTTCGCCGAAGTGCTGTGCCCGCTGCTGATCATCGCCGGTGTGCTGGCGCGGCTGGCGTGCTTGCCTATTCTGTTTGTGCTGCTGGTGGCGCTGCTGGTCGTGCATCCGCAATGGAGTGTGGCCGAAGGGCAGTTCGGCTGGTTGCTGTTGATCCTCTTCACCAGCCTCTTCATCGCCGGGCCTGGCCGACTGGCGCTCAATGTCCGATTCACCGGAGCCTTCCGTTATGCCTGATTCCAATCGATTCGAAGAAGTCGTGACCCTGATCGTCAAGCACCGGGTCAAGGCCGGTTTTGAAGTCCCTTACGAGGCTTGGCTGCGTAACATCGTCAATGTGGCCGGGCAGAGCGAAGGACACTTGGGCGTGGATGTGATTCGCGGCAAGAACGGTGGCCTGGATATGTTCACCTGCGTGCTGCGTTTTTGCTCGACCGAGGCCATGCAGCGCTGGCTCGATTCGCCGCAACGTCAGGCGTTGGTCGATGAAGCTGCGCCGATGCTGGCCGACGGTGACCAGACCGAGGTCAACCCGGTCAATGAGTTCTGGTTCTCACCGCTGGCTGAGGCCGGTTCGCCACCGCCGCGCTGGAAGCAGGCTGTGGTGACGTTGCTGGTGATTCTTCCGCACACCTTGCTGGTGCCGCTGCTCTGGGGGCCGCTGCTGCAGCTCAATGCCTTCCTGTCCAACTACGTGGTCGCCACGTTTCTGATCACCCTGACCATTGTGCTGTCGGTGGTGTACATCTTTATGCCGCTGGCCACGCGCCTGTTCGCGCCGTGGCTGGAAGCCGGCCGGTCCCATTCCACACAGCCTTAAGGAAACGCGATGAACGCCGATCTGATTCTGTTCAATGGCCAGTTCCATACCGTTGACCGTGAAAAGCCCCTCGCCAGCGCCGTGGCGATCAGCGACGGCCGCTTCGTCGCGGTTGGCACCGATGCCGAAGCCATGGCCTTGCGCGGTTCGGGCACCCAGGTCATCGACCTCAAGGGTCGTTGCGTCATTCCCGGCCTTAATGACTCGCACTTGCACCTGATCCGTGGCGGCCTGAACTACAACCTCGAACTGCGCTGGGAAGGCGTGCCGTCCCTGGCCGATGCCTTGCGCATGCTCAAGGATCAGGCCGACCGCACGCCGACGCCGCAGTGGGTGCGGGTGGTCGGTGGCTGGAACGAATTTCAGTTTGCCGAAAAACGCCTGCCGACCCTGGCAGAACTCAACCAGGCCGCACCCGATACGCCGGTGTTCGTGCTGCATTTGTACGACCGTGCGTTGCTCAACCGCGCCGCGTTGCGCGTCGCCGGTTACACCCGCAACACGCCGAACCCGCCGGGCGGCGAGATTGTGCGCGATGCCAACGGTGAGCCGACCGGCATGCTGGTGGCGCGGCCGAACGCGATGATTTTGTACTCGACCCTGGCCAAAGGGCCGAAGTTGCCGCTGGAGTATCAGGTCAACTCGACCCGCCAGTTCATGCGCGAACTCAACCGCCTCGGCCTGACCAGCGCCATCGACGCCGGCGGTGGTTTCCAGAATTATCCGGACGACTACGCGGTGATCGAGCAGTTGGCCAAGGACCAGCAACTGACCATCCGCATCGCCTACAACCTGTTCACCCAGAAGCCCAAGGAAGAGCTGACCGATTTCAAGAACTGGACTGGCAGCGTCAAGCTGCACCAGGGCGACGATTTCCTGCGGCACAACGGTGCCGGGGAAATGCTGGTGTTCTCGGCGGCGGATTTCGAAGACTTCCTCGAGCCGCGCCCGGATCTGCCGCAAACCATGGAAGACGAGCTGGAACCGGTGGTTCGCCACCTCGTCGAGCAGCGCTGGCCGTTCCGTTTGCATGCGACCTACAACGAATCCATCAGCCGCATGCTCGATGTGTTCGAGAAGGTCAACCGCGACATTCCCTTCAATGGTTTGCCATGGTTCTTCGACCACGCCGAAACCATCACCCCGCAGAACATCGAACGGGTGAGGGCGCTGGGCGGTGGTATCGCCATCCAGGATCGCATGGCGTTCCAGGGGGAATATTTCGCCGAGCGTTATGGCACCAAAGCCGCCGAAAACACGCCACCGATCAAGCGCATGCTGGCCGAGGGTGTACCGGTCGGCGCCGGCACCGATGCAACGCGAGTGTCCAGCTACAATCCATGGACCTCGTTGTACTGGATGGTCAGCGGTCGCACCGTCGGTGGCCTGGCGCTGCACAGCGAAGGCCTGCCCCGGCAGACCGCGCTGGAACTGTTCACCCATGGCAGTGCCTGGTTTTCGTCGGAACAGGGCAAGAAAGGCCAGATCAAGGTCGGTCAACTGGCTGACGTGGCGGCATTGAGCGCGGACTTTTTCAGTGTCGAGGAAGAAGCCATCAAATGGATCGAATCGGTGCTGACCGTGGTCGGCGGCAAAGTGGTGTACGCCGCCGGCGAATTCGAAAAACTGGGGCCCCCCAGTGTGCCGGTGCTGCCGGACTGGTCACCGGTGGTCAAGGTGCCGGGTCACTGGCGTCCGACTTCGCCGATGCAGGCGCAGGTTCACCTGTGCAGCGGGCCGTGCGCGGTGCATTCCCACAGCCATGAACGGGCGCGTTTGTCGAACGCACCGGTCAGCGATTTCCAGGGGTTCTGGGGCGCGTTTGGCTGCTCGTGTTTTGCCTTCTAGTCATTTAAAAAAGCGCCGACCTGGTGTGTCGGCGCCCTGAGCAACGTCAATCCTGCGAGGAGTTTCACATGAGCAACGTTCCTTACAAACGTCTGAACAAAGATGATGCAGTTGTATTGCTGGTCGACCATCAGACTGGCCTGATCTCGTTGGTGCAGGATTTCTCGCCCAACGAATTCAAGAACAACGTGTTGGCCTTGGGCGACGTGGCCAAGTTCTTCAACTTGCCGACCATCCTGACCACCAGCTTCGACAGCGGCCCGAACGGCCCAATCGTGCCGGAGCTCAAAGAGCAGTTCCCGGACGCGCCGTTCATTGCGCGTCCAGGTCAGATCAACGCTTGGGACAACGAAGATTTCGTCAAAGCCGTCAAGGCTACTGGCCGTAAGCAGCTAATCATCGCCGGCGTGGTGACTGATGTGTGTGTGACGTTCCCGACCCTGTCGGCGCTGGCTGAAGGCTTTGAAGTGTTCGTGGTGACCGACGCTTCCGGCACCTTCAACACCACCGTGCAACAAGCCTCCTGGGCGCGCATGTCGGCCGCCGGTGCGCAGCTGTTGAACTGGTTCTCTGTCGCCTGCGAGTTGCAAGGCGACTGGCGCAACGACATGGAAGGCCTGGCCAACCTGCTGTCGCAGCGCATCCCGAACTACCGCAACCTGATCAACAGCTACACGAAGTTCACTGCGAAGTAAGAGGAACGGCTGCCGGTTTCGGTCGGCAGCTTTAAAAGATCGCAGCCTGCGGCAACTCCGACGGGGATTTGAGTGCACCTGATCATTTCGGGTACACGCAACCCTATAGGCTGCCGCAGGCTGCGATCTTTTGATCTTTTGATCTTTTGATCTTTTGATCTTTTGATCTTTAGATTTGGGGAGCCGGGAACGGCAAAAACGGCTATAAAGCGCTTGACCGTCAACCAGGGCGCGACAATGAACCCGTTCGAGGATATGCGTATTTTTTGCCAGGTCATGGACTCTGGCAGCTTCACTGCGGCAGCCGATCAATTAGGGTTGTCCAAGCAGTTCGTCAGCCGCCGCCTGATGCAACTGGAAGAGCGCCTCGGCGTGCGCCTGCTCAACCGTTCGACCCGGCGGTTGGACGTCACGCCGCTGGGGCAGAGTTATTACGAATCGGCCCTGCGCCTGCTCAGCGAAGTCGAGCAAGTGGAGCAGGGCATCGCCGGCCAGACCACTGAACCTCGTGGCACCATTCGCTTGAGCGCGCCGCTGTCATTTGCGGTCGCCCATTTGGGCAGTCTGCTGCCGGTATTTTTACAGCGTTATCGCGAGGTCACCGTGGAGGTCGACCTGAGCGATCGGCCAGTGGACTTGCTCGGCGAGGGCTACGATCTGGCATTGCGCATCGGGGTGCTGGAAGACTCGACACTGATCGCCCGACGCCTCGCCTCCATCGAGCGGGTGTACTGCGCCAGTCCGGCCTATCTGGCCGAGCGCGGCACGCCGCTCAAACCCGAGGATTTGCACACCCACGATTGCCTGCCTTACGGCCACGGTCGGCAGGTGCAATGGCGTTTCGAGGGGCGGGGCAAGCCGCTGAACGTCAATGTCACTGGGCGGATGCGGGTCAACAATGGTGAGTTGCTCAAGGACGCGGCCATCGCCGGCATGGGAATCACCTACCTGCCGACCTTCATCGTCGGTTCGGCCCTGGAGGACGGCCAACTTGTGCCGGTGCTGGATGATTTGCGCCCCGGGCCGCTGACCTTGTCGGCCGTCTACCCGCAACATCGCCAGAGTTCGCGACCGGTGCAGGCGTTGATCGAGTTCTTGCGTGAGCGGTTGAATCAGCGCGAAGAGGGTTCGCCCCACAGGTGATTACAAGATCGCAACAAAGCTCGAATGGCGATTTTCCTGATGCTGATCCAGACTCTTGCCGGCCAATCAAAGGCCCGAATTCTGGAGCGTGCAATGGAAATGCCGACAAAAGAAAAAGTCATCGCCAGCAATCGCGATGCGTGGAATGACTCCGCCCAACACCACAAAGATACCCCTGAGTGGCAGGCCTGTTTGAGTGCCGTGAGCGATGGCGATTTTTCCTGCCTGGATGACACCCTCACCGGGTTGCTCCAACAGGTCGGCGTCGATGGCAAGGATGTGGTGCAACTGGGCTGCAACAACGGACGCGAAAGTCTTTCGCTGTTTGCGCTGGGTGCCCGTTGTGTCGTGGGCATTGACCAGTCGGAGGCCTTTCTCGATCAGGCCCGGGAGCTGGCATCCCGTTCGCCCCGTGAGCCCGAATTCATCGAGGCTGATATCCATCACCTGCCGACTGATCTTCATCAGCGCTTTGACGTGGCACTGATTACCATCGGTGTATTGAACTGGATGCCGGACATCGCCGAGTTCTTGCGCCATGCCGCGCAAACCCTCAAGCCCGGCGGCAGCCTGGTGGTATACGAAACCCACCCGTTCCTGGAGATGTTCGACCCCGAGTCAGCCGATCCCTATCGCCCGGACAGCTCGTATTTTTGCAGCGAACCTTTCGTCCAGAATCAGCCGATCGTCTACGAAGGCAAAGTCGAACAGCAGGCCTCAGCGTCCTACTGGTTCGTCCACACCCTGGGCGCCATCCTCACCGGTGCCGTTGAGGCGGGGTTGCAGATCAGCCACTTCAAGGAATACCCGCATTCCAACCGCGAAGAACTCTACGATCGGTATCAGCAGCAAAAGGCGCAGTTGCCATTGTGTTACACGTTGGTGGCGGTGAAGCGCTGAGTGTCAGACCTGAGGAATGAGTTGCACTGACTGCCGCCATCGCGGGCAAGCCCGCTCCCACAGTGATCGCTGTCGTTCACAAATCCTTTGGTCAAAGCAGATACCTGTGGGAGCGGGCTTGCCCGCGATGGCGGCGACACGGTCTGCAGTCAAGCAACAACCATCGCTCCCACTGGCCAATCACGCCTGCGCCGCAGTCGTCGTCGGCTGCGCGGGTTTGCGCAGTTCAGCCAGCCGCGAGCCGCTGTAACAGGTTTCGCGGAAGAAGCGAAAGCGGCCGAACAGGTCGTAGATGTGGGTGATGCGCCCTTGCTCCTGGTAGTCCATGCGCAGGTGCATTTTCATGGCCTGGATGTTGCGGACATCGCAGACGTCCATGACCTTGTTGCAGCCTTGGTCCCGCATCGCACCCCAGATATTGTACTGGGCATCCACCGACAGGCTGGAGCCGAAGTAGAGAGGGATCATTTCACCGCCGAACTGGAAAAACTCACCGGGTTTGACCCGGAACCAGCAGCCGTAATAGTGCTGGTCAAAGTAGTCACTGAGGCTGCCCCAGATGAATCCGATCGCATCACCTGCCTCGTCCACATACATGTGCCCGGTGTGACCTTCGGAGGCGATTTGGGCCATGGCCTTGACGCGGTTACCGTAATACTTGGTGAAAGCGATGGCGTTCTCCTGAGTAATCGTCACCCGCTTTAAACCCGTATAGGGCCGCAGTTTGTGCGGCGCCACCGGGGTGACCAGATCGCGCCCCAGCCACAACAGTTCTCGGTGGAAGTACACATAGCGCTTCCAGAGCGACTGGAGCGTGTGGAGCAGGCCTTTTTGTTTGATACGTTCGCGAAGCTTGTCGATGGCGCTCATGAAGTCCTCCGAGGCTGAAGCCAGGGTTGGTTGAGTAACGTTTTTTCAATGGCGATAAATCAAGGTTGCTACGTTTGTAGATCAGTCGAGTACTGGGGGGCCTCTTCGCACGTTTTTGGCACAACGGCATAGGACACTCTCGGAATGCCCGGAAGACGCATCTCCAATATGTGAGCCAAAGACTCTCCGGGGTTTAAATAGATGTCGCCAAAATCGGCGCCGATGTGGGTCGGGTGGACGACGATTTCCAGCAGGCCGTTGATCGGCATCGCCACGTTGCGCAGGTCCACCGGGGTGCAGACGTACTCGGCGGTCGCTCCGGCCAAACGGTTCAATCGATAATTGAGCAAGGTCTTGAACACGCGCTTGGGCACACTCAAGTTATTCCCCAGATGGCGCGCCAGTCGCACGGGCACCCCTTGGTAGGCGGCAAAGCGCGCGACGATTTCGCCGATAGGCCAGATGTTATGCACGTGTTGATGGGAATCGATGTGACTGGGGCGCATGCCGTTATCCAGGCAGCGTTGCCATTGCGCTTCGAGTTCCTCCAGCACTGCATTACGATCGTGGCGGTTCAGCCAGAGGCTGTGGCGAGGCAGGCTGAGGTCGAACAGGCCCTGGCTGTCACAGAACGTCGAACGCGCGAGAATTGACGGGCTTAACGGTCGGCCGTAAGTGAGGTTGAAGTGCAAGCCGATTCGCCCCTTGAGCAACGGCTCCTGGGCCAGGACGCAGGCTTGCTCAAAAGCCGGCATATTGGCCATGGCGGTGGCGGAGCTGATGACGCCGGCCTTGAACGCGCCCAGGATCACCGTGTTTTCGCTCAGGCTTAGGCCGAAATCGTCAGCGTTGACTATGACTTGGCGAGGCATGTTTACCTTCTATTGTTTTTTCAATGGACGCAGGGCCTTTGTCGGCGGGCGCAGGGGCGGGTGCGGTTATAGGCGTGGAAGCAGGGACTACCGGCGCGGCTGCACGCCAGGCCTGCCACTTTTTCAACCAGGGTTTTAGTCGGTGCCAGAGTCGCATGGCCAGCCCCAGAGCGAGGCCGCTGGGACGCCAGGAGTAGAAGCTCCAGCGCCAGTGCTCCAGTTGCCCGGTCATGCGTTCCTGGAGTTGATGGCTGGAGTTCATCAGGCTGACCCGCGATGCGTCGATCCAGTGCCAATTGTCGTCCAGACCCCAGCGAATCCACTCTTCGAGCAACACCCGACCGCTGCCCAGATCGGCGTATTTTGGCAGGAACGCCAGGTTGTAGTCGTACAGCCGGCCCTGTTCCAGCAAACCGAGCCGGTAGCTGATGCAGCGTCCGTCCACTTCCAGCATCACCACCCGCAGCAGTCCCTGTTCGGCGAGGGCGGTGAAGGCCAGGTTGATCCATTGTCGGCTGCGGTTGCTGGTGAAAATCCCGACGCCTTCGACGCCTTTCCAGCTGTGGGCTTCGACTTCGCTGAGGGCCTGCAATAAAGGACCGATGGTGGCCGCGTCAGGGTTGACGCGTCGGACCTGGGCGCCATAAGCCAACATGCGCTTACGCGCCCGGCGCAGTTTGTAGCGTGGGTCGCCGGAGACCTCCTGGTGGTCGGCCTCGTTGATCAAATGCACCGGCACCCGGCAACTGAGGCGACGCTCGCCGGTCGAGCTGTGGGCCATCCATGTAGTCAGCGCGCTTTCTTCGCCGATGGGCTCGGACAATTCATTGAGTTGCAGCATCGCATGGGGCACGCGACGGCGGATGATCACCAGTGCCTTGCGCATGCTGTCGGCATCGAGGCAGGTGAGCAGGGCCAGGCGATCGGTGAGGGGATAACCGAGGTGACGCAGGACCCGAAATGGCAGCTTTCCAAAGCGCTCCACAGACACCACCAGCGGCAGGCAAAGGGCCAATTCATCACCTTGCCAGCCCAGCAGAACGTGCAAACATTCCCCGGCGGTCAGTGCCTGTTCCGACGCGCACAGCCAGGCCAGGGTGTTGAACGGCGTGTGATCGGGCACGCGCAGGCGCAACCCCTCATAGGCTGCTGCCGGAAAGTCCGGGGCGCACAACGACGTGCGCCATTCGAATCGTGCCACCATAACTTCAGGCCACCGCCTCAGGAACAGGTGAATGGGACGGTTTACGTAGCGCATCCAGGCGAGAACCGTTGTGACGAATCTTTCGGATGGCGGCCAGTTCCGCCATGGTGTTGACGAGGTCGGCGTTCATGAGGCGCTCCAGCTCAAGGCGAACAAGGTTTCGCCCGGCAGGTCGAAGCTGACGCGACCGTCGTGACAGTTGAATTGAGCGCTACGACTGCGGCTGTCGGCACCGAAGTACTCCAACGTGCCCTTGGCCAGCGGGCACGTCGCCCCGGTCAGATCGACACGCTGCGAGCGCACCCCCTTGTTGACCCCCAGTAAACTTCTCTGGCGTTCGGTGGCCATGGCCAGCACATCGACTTCGAAGGCGTCGTTGTCCAGGCGCATGACGTTTTTCAGCCAGTGCTGCTGGATGAATTGCTGGGCCAGGCCTACTGGCTTGAGTTCGAAACGATCGCCGCCCAGCACCCGCACCATGCCTTTGGGGTAAGTCGGCTCGTCGGCGGCCTGGAACCAGTTGAGCATGTCCAGCAACCCGTCCTGGGCCGAGTTGATGACCACCGAAGTCCACCACAGGGAAGCAAAATGGGTTTCCTGATCGTAGGGGCTCAGGCTTGAGCCGCTGGACAGATTGGTCTGATCCAGCAGCAAGGCTTTGCGTGGCCGGCCCTTGGCATCGAGGCCTACCAGCTCGGCGGCACGGCGCACGCTGTCGCGGTAGACCCGAGTCGCCAGCAGGTCGCGAATCATCCATTCGTGCCAGGCGAGGGCGTCGATCTGCTCGCCGGATTCGGCCAGCAGACGCCGCGCCCAATCGATGCCGCGCTTGTCGGCGGCATTGTCGGCGAATGGGCCGTTGACGAAGCGCGAAGTGGCGGGCATGGCGATGCGCACACCGGCCTTGGCGTTGGCCGGATCGCTGCGCACTTGCCGGGCCATGCTGTTGAAGATCGCCTGGTAGTCGGCGTAGCTCGGGTAATTGAGGTTCGGCTCGTCGGCAAACGCGATGTAGTGCGTACCGGTGCCGCCGAGGGCGCGAGTGGCGGCGAGCCAGGCGTCAAGGCCGGCGTTGCTTTGGGTGTCGGCCCGCAGATCGGCCTGACGCTGGCTGCCGGCCAACAGCGTGAGGTCTTGCGTGATGCCGAAACGGTTCCGATAGAGCTGGCGGAACGCATCTTCGTGGTGCGGATTTTGCGCGGTGACGTCAACGAAACTGTAATAGGTACCCGCTTGAGGCTTGAGGGCGTCGAGCGCTGCGAAACTGGATTGAGGGGGCAACACGTAGGGCAAGTAAATGCCCAGGTTCGGGGTGGGGCCGAGCAGCTCTTTGTGCAGGGTCAAGCGGGTCTGACCATCGTCCTCGCGCAGCGGTCTGAGTTGCTGCGGGTTCTGGGCAAACAGGTTCGCTGTGCCATCGAGCCAGAATGCGACCTTGCCGCTGCCTTGCAGGCGCAGGCGCCAAACCTGTTCGTCCTGAGTAACAGGCAGTTCAAGTTGATCGAACTGCCAATAGGCGCGATAGGGTTTCAGCGCCAGGGACAGCTGTTTGTTGTCGCTCACACGTTGGGCCTGCAGGGCGTTGATCCCACCGTGAAACTTGCCGGCCAGTACAGCGTGTTCCCCCGGCGCGACCTTGAAATACAGCTCATCGCCGCCACGGGTTTCGGCGCTGAAATGCACCTTGGCCGGGGCGAACAACGCCACGGTGTGTTCGTCGTGTTCGATCGTGTAGCGGCGGAAACTGTAGCCCGGAATTTCCAGTCGATAACTGGCGGCACTCGGTGCCAGCGGCCAGCTCTGTTTGCCTCGGGTTTCACTGGCGGCGATCAGTCGCTCGCCCTTGAGGTTGCCGTTGCCATCGAGCAGGTACAGGTGTTCTTCGTTGGCATCGGCTTGCCAGGCAGGGACCCAGCGAACAGTCAACGTGTCGGGACGATCCGTTTGCAGGTACAGGCTGCCGTCGCGAATATCAGCCCAGCGCATGGGCGCCGCCTGGGCGCTCAAACCGAGGCCCAGGCTCAACAGCAGCATCAGGCGTTTCATGCCGATTTCCGTTGCAGCATCTGCAGCATCGGGGCCACATCGCTGGGCAAAATGATCAGGGTTTGCCAGACCGGTACGCCGCTCAACCGGCAATACATCACCAGCAGCGCGAGGGTTACCGCCAGGTAGGCGATGGACGATGCCGTCGCGGCGCCGACGATGCCGTAAATCGGGATCAGCAACAGGTTCAGGGCCAGGTTCAGCAACGCGCCGAGGCCCATCAACAGCGAAATCGTGCCGGGGCGATTTTTGCCCAGCAAGTCCAGGCGCAGGATGCTCGCATAGCAAAGGCCGAGCAGCCCCGGCAGCAGTGCCAGCAACGCTGGGTAGGCCGGCTGATAGGCAATGCCGAACAGTGTGACGATCAGCCATTCACCGATCACCGCCATGGTCAGGCAGGCGCCGAGCATCACTGTGGCGGTCAGGCGCAGGGCCAACGGGGTCAGGCGATCCATGCCTTCGTCCTGTTGCAGCAGGCGTTTCATCAGCGGCGTGGTCACCGCTTCCGGGACGATCAGCAGCAACTCGGCGGCGGCGCTGGCCATGGCGTAATGCCCCAACGCCGTGCTGCCGAGCAGAGCGCCGATGAACAGGAAATCGGAGCGCAGAATCACTTGCTGGAACAGCAGGTCCGGATGGCTGCGAGCGCTGTAGCGCAGCAGTTCATTCTGGCTGGCGCGGTCCCATTGCAACGCCAGGGGTTGAGCGCGCTTGAGCCAGAACCACCCGGCCAGCACCACCAGGCTGAGACCGGCCAGCCAACTGATCAGAGCCGCTTCCAGCGCCGCGTCTTTCCACATCCAGAACAAGGCCAGGAACAGCAGCAGTGGCGCCAGGGATTCCACCAGCCGCAGGGCATTGAACGCGACCACACCGCCCGACGCATTGTGCAAGGTCAGCAGACCGCTCTTGAGCACGGTCAGCGGCACCGCCAGCAGCAACAGCCAGGCGAGTAATCCCAGTTGCGTGGTGATGTCGAGTTCGCCGCCGAATTCGCGCACCAGCGCCACCACCAGCAACGTCAGCAAACCCGCCAGCAGGCAACCAAACACCAGCACCTGGCTCAGCAACAATCCCATGGGTCGTTGATTGGCCGCCTGATACCCCACCGCCGAATTCAGCCCGCCGCTGGTGGCGGCGCTGATCAAATCGGGCAGGGTACTGAGCAACGCAAACAGACCTCGCTCGCTGGGCCCCAGAATCCGCGCCAGCAATACGTTGCGCAGCAGCCGCAGGCCGATCATCGCCAGTTTGGTGCCCATGCTCAGGGCCAGGTGTTTGAGGTAATGACTGCGACTCATGGCCTGGCTCCGCGGTAGATGCGCCAGGACAGCAACTCCGGGTTGCGCGCCGTGCGTTGGCTGATGCCGATTCGCGGCAAGGCCAATGGATCGCTGATACCACGATAAATTCCGGGGATGGTGCCCAGGGCAAACGGGAAATCGTGGTCGGCCACGTGTTCGCGCACCCGCGCATCGTGGTTGCCATTGGGGTAGCAGTAGACCGGCAGCGGTCGGTTGCAACCGTTGTGCAGGGCGTTGCGGCTGCGACTGATTTCCTCGTCCAGACGTTGATCGTCAAGGCCGGTGAAGATCGCGTGGCTGGCGCCGTGGGGGCCGAAGCGGATCAACCCGCTGGCTTCCAGCGCGCGTACTTGATGCCAGTCCAGCGCCTGGGGCAACGACTCCTCCGGGCATTGATCGGTGAGCCGGTCCAGTTCACCCGGGGGCAGGTCTTTCAAGCTTTGCAGAAAATGCAAAAGCGCCAGGCTACGGCGCTGCACATCCAGATCATCGAGCAGCACCGGTAGCGGTCGTCCAAGCTGTTGCAGGCATTCAATCAAATGCGTCCGGGCTTTTTCACCGTGGCTGTGCCACAGGGTTTCCCCCAGGCTTTCCCACCAGAAGCGTTGCCGGCTGCCAATGAAATCGGTGGAAAGAAAAATGCTCGCCGGCACCTGAAACTTTTTCAGCAACGGGAAGGCATTCAGCGCGTTGTCGCGCCAGCCGTCGTCGAAGGTCAGCGCTACTTTTGGCCGCTCGGTTCTGATGGCGCCGGGTTGCAAGATCTCCATCAGCGGCACGCATTCGAAGTTTTTTTTCAACCAGGCGAGCAGATGTTCGAATGCCTTCGGCCCGACGCACAGCTCATTGCGATGGGGCAGGTCGGCGGCGCGGTCATTGGCAAGCACCCGGTGCAGCATCAGGATCACCCCGGCACCGTGCAATTGGTGACGGCCTACGGGCGAGTTGAGATAAAGCCAGCCACTGGTGCGTTTTAATAATTGTTTGATCGCCATGGCGCGGTCCTTTCAACGATTTTGCTCGGGGTTCCATTGCGCGTACCGCTGGCCGCGCAAGAACTGCCACAGACCGATACTCATCCCGGCGAGGGTCACCAGAACGAACGCGGCGAGGCGAAAGGGTTTGGGCAAACGATGTTGCACATCCAGCAGGCCGACGATGGCCATCGCGTAACCGAGCAGTTGCGCGATCAGGCTCAGGCGATAGAAGCCATGTACATTCCACAGCCAGAAATTGCTCAGCAGCAACGGCACCAACAGGATCGGTGCCAGGCGTCGAATCAGCTTGTGGCTGATCAGTGCAATCGCGTACAGGCCATACCGCCAAGGGTTCAGCATCTCCCGGCGCTGGGCCAGGCTTTGCAGGCCGCCGACGGTGACGCGCTGGCGCCGACGCCATTGCTTGGCGATTTCGTCGACGCCCTGGTCGCTCACTTGTGCTTGGGGCACATAGACGATGCGTTTGAACGCCACCGGCGCGCAGGTGCTGATAAAGAAGTCGTCGTTGACCTCCGCCGGCACGTGCTGGAACAACTCACGGCGCAGGGCGAGCAGGGCGCCGTCGGCGGAGACCATGCAGCCGGTGCGATTTTCCATCTTGCGCAACCAGCCTTCGTAATGCCGATAAAGGCTGTCGCCCAGGCTCAGGCCCTTGCCCGGCACCGGAATCAGCATGTGCCCGGCACAGGCTCCGACCTCTGGGTCGGCCAGGGGCGCGAGCAACTGGCCAAGGGTGTCGGTCGACCATTGGTTGTCGGCATCGGTGAACACCAGAATCTCGCCGGTGCTCTGGGCTACGCCAGCATTCAAGGTGGCGGCCTTGCCCTGACGGGGCAGGTCGAGCACGCTGATGCGCGGGTCGACGACCTTGTGGGCGCAGGCCACGGTGTCGTCCGTGGAGCCATCGCTGGCCAGAATGATCTGTAGCGAGCGCGCCTGATAATCCTGGGTGAGCAGGGTGCGCAACTTCTCTTCGATATGCCGGGCCTCGTTGTGCGCGGCGATGATGATGCTGACGTTCATCGGTTGTGCTGGGGCATGACGCCGCACGCGGAACAACGGCGCGATCAGCGTCAGCAGCAGCGGGTAGCCGAGCCAGGCATACACCGGCAATAACAGGCACAACCAGAAAATGAATTCAGCCACGGGCCGGCCTCCTGGCATTCCAATGACACAGGCTCAAAATGAGCGCGGCACCGGCCAGGTGCAGACGCACCCAGTGCAGGCCCCACAGTTGCAGCATCAGGCCAATGTCACGGTGTTTCAGGCTGTGGCGCAGGCTCAGCACCAGCGCTGGCAGGCTGGTGATGAACACGATGAATAACGCCACTTGAGGGAAACCATTGAGCAGGGTGGATAAAGCAATAAAATCCAGCCCCCAGACGCCCATCGAAAAGGCCGGGAACCGCAACAAGCGCAGGCTCATCCCTTGGGTGCGCAGCAGTTGCAGGTGACTGCCCTGGCGCCACAACTCCTTGCCCATCCATTCATGCCAACTGCCTTCATAACCCCAATGCAAGGCGACGCTTTGGTTGACCGCGAGCAATCGTGCGCCGGCTTCACTCAGGCGCATAGTGAACGCCTTGTCTTCACCGGTGCGCAGGGTTTCGTCGAAGCCGCCGACCTTGTCGAACCAGGTACGGCGCATCAGCAGGTTGGCGCTGGGCAACCATTGCACCGGGTGCAAGGTGTGAGTGGTCGGGCGGGCCATGCGGCGTTGCCAGGCCGTGGCAAACCACGGCGCCTGGATAGGGGTGTGCAAGTCCAGGGCAAGGACATCGGCCTGACCGCCGGACTCCAGTTCGAACAAGAGCGTCAGCCAGTCCCCGGGCATTTCGATATCCGCATCGATGAAGCCCAGCCATTCGCCTGTCGCCATCGCCGCTCCGCGATTGCGCAGGGCGCCGATCAGCAGGCCGGGCAACACCAGCACCTGCGCACCGAACTGGCGAGCGATGTGCGGGCCCTGATCGTCGGAGCCGTTATCGACCACGATCAACTCGTATTCCAGCCCGGTGGCCTCGGCGGCTTTTTTCGCGGCGAGTAACGTCCGACCGATGTGTCGGGCTTCGTTGTACATCGGGATGACGAGGCTGATGCGGCTCATGCCCTGGCTTCCGTCGGCGGACGTTCTTCAGCCTTGAGACGCAGCACGAATGTCAGGGCGAGCATGATCCACAGGTATTTGTGATTCGGTGCGCTGAGGAACATCAAAAACAGCATCAGCGACAGATAGCTGATGCCCAGGTGCGTGAGCATGTCGGCCTGTTCCCAATCCCGTCGCAGTAACCAGGCATGACGGGCGCGGATCAGGTTGTACATCCCAAGGCCCAGCATGCCGACGAACAACAGCCCGGCGGGAATTCCCAGCTCACTGAAGATTTCCATGTACGTGTTGTGAGCGCGGCGGTACAGGTCGCCGGGCTTGCGGTTGGCGGAAAACACCTTGGCGTAACCGGAGGAGGCGTAGTGCAGCGGGAAGGTGCCGGGGCCGGAACCGAGCAACGGGTGCTCACGAACGATCTGGCTACCGACCACCAGATATGACGCGCGGCGGCCGAGGGATTCGTCCTGGCTTTTGGCGCCAGATTTCAACACGCTCAAGGACTGGATGCGCTTGACGTAACCGGCCGGCATCGAATAGATGGCCAGCGGGATCACGATCGCAAGGCCAAGCATGGCAAAACCCAGATGGCGTGGACGGATGCGTGGCAATTGTGCGCGGTAGTGCCAGGCGCCGATCATCAAGCTCACGAACAACACCACCAGCCCGGAACGGGAATCGGTTTTGGTCATGCCGCCCAGTAGCAAAATGCAGCAGCCGCCCCAGAACAATCGGTGCAGCAGGTTCGGGCCGCGGATCATCAGCAGCAGGCCCAACGGCACGGCGAAGGCAATCAGCAGGGCAAACGAGTTAGCGTCTTCCAGCAGCCCGGCGGCGCGGCCCTGATCCTGATACTTGGTGGAGAACATGGCCAGCGCGCAGGTCGCGCTGACGCTGAGGGTCACCAGCCGGGCGAACATCTCGAGGTTCAATTCACGGCCGATCAGCAAGGTGATCACAAACAGAACCAGGCCGACGCTCAGATCCCGCAGATGACTCTGGGACATGTCCAGGTTGTCGGTATTGATCATGCTCAACAGGTACAACACCATGAACCAGATCAGGTAACGCCAGATATTGCTGCGCAGGCGCTCGGACGGAATCTGGTGGATAGCCAGTTGTAACATCACGATCAGCGCCAGCGACGCACCGATGAATTTGGTGCCCGACAGTGCATCGCCCTTGAAGAAACCTTCGAAGGGCACCAGCGCCGCGATGCCCAACAAACCCCAGGCAGGTTTTCGGTACAGCACCGCGACAGCCACCAGGCCGAGCACCGCGCCTGGCGCCAGATACGGATAAGGACTGGCCAGCAAACCGAGGCAGACCAGGGCGAGCAGACTGACGATCGAGAGCGGAAAAATCACGCGCGTGCCTCCCGTGCAGTACGGATATAAAGCTGCGACCAGCGTTCGGCCAAGGCCTTCAGGTCGTAACGGTCCAATTGCGTACGTCTTGCGTTGTCGATCAGTTCGCGAGCCAGGGCCGGCTCACTCAGCAGCGTGTCGATCTGCCGGGCGAGGGCGACGCTGTCGGTGGGTGTCGCCAGCAGGCCGTTGTGCCGGTCCTCCAGCACATCGGGAATCCCGCCGACGCTGAACGCCACCACCGGCACTCCGGCCTGCATCGCCTCCAGCAAAATCATCGGCGTGCCCTCGGTGCGCGAGCTGATCACCAGCGCATCGAGTTGCTGCCACCACCGGTTCATGTCGGTCTGATAACCCGGCAAGGTGATGCGTTTGTGCAAGCCGGCAGCGGCAATCCGTGTCAGCAGGGTTTGCTGTTCCGGGCCGTCGCCGAGCATCACGGCGTCCAGTTGCGGGTGTTGCTGACAGAGCGGGATCAGGGCATCGAGAAACAGGTCCGGGCCTTTTTCATTGCTCAGCCGACCGACGTAACCCGCCAGCCAGCGCGAGTGCGTGGCGTTGTGGGGTAGCAGGCCGCTGGCCTTTGGCAAACCATTGGGAATCACTTGCAGTTTCTCCGTCCGGACACTGGCCTTGCGGTGCAGCACGGCGATGCTTTCGGCCACGCAAACCACGCGATGCACCGATGCCGTACGGCACAGTTGCAGGCTCAGCCAGCCGTAGACACGTTGCTTGCGACTGCGCGGGGTGAAACCGTGTTGGGTAATCACCAACGGCAAGCGCAATAACGTCGCGCTCACCCAGCCAAACAACAAACCTTTGAAATTGTGCGTGTTGATCAGCGGCTGTTCAGCTCGCCGCTGACGTAAATGACGCAGCAAAGCACTCAAACCCGTGAAGCTGCGACAGTCGATTCCGGCCCCGCGAAATCGCGCGATCAGCACTGGCGGCGCATCGAGAAACAGCACTTGGTGCTGCCCCGGCGTCGCCAGGCAATGGTCCAGCAGCATCCGCTCAGCCCCATAGAAGCCGCCACTGCTGATCAAATGCATGATCGGCAGAGCGCTGGCGCTGAGCGGCCCGTTCAATGGCGCACCCAATACACGAAGCTATCCACAGTCCAGTTTTTGTGCGGATTGTTCGGCATAACGTCTTGCTCGTTGATCACCAACAGCACCGGCAAGCCCAGTTCATGGGTGATTTGCGCTGGGTGTTTGAAGCGATGATCGAAGAACTCACGCATGTAGACGAAGGCAATCGCCAGCAGCAGACCGGTCAGCATCCCGAACGGAATGATCAGCAGCGGTTTTGGAAACGCCGCCTCGGTCGGTTCGTACGGCGGGCTGAGTACCCGGGCGTTGGACATATCGTTGTCCAGCAAACCGGCGGAGCTGCTTTCAGCAAAGCGTTGGGCGTAGGTGGAGAACGCCGCGTGCAAGGCATTGATCTCGGTGTCCATTTGCTGCAACTTGCTTTGAGCCACTTGCAACTGATGGATGCGGTCCTTGAAGTCGGCGATGCGCGCGGTTTTCTGCTTGATCACCGAGGTGACAATCGCCAGGTCGTTGGTACGCTCCTGAATCCGGTTGCTGACGATTTTCAGGAACTGCTGACGGGTGCGGGAAATCTGCTCGCGGGTCAACAGCATCGGTTCACTGCCCGGCTGGAACACCGCCAGGTCATTCATGTAGCGGCTGACCTGAGTGGTCAGTTGCTCACCGAGCTGCCTGATCTCGCGGTCCTCGAACGCAATGTTGTCCACCGTGGTGGTGAAGGTGAAGGGGAAGGTGTAATCGCTGAGCCGGGACGTGTTGGTGGCTGACGCCAGGGCGATTTTCAGGTAGTCGAGCCAGCGCTGGCTTTGCAGCAGGCGATCCTGATACAGGTTCAGGGCCTGTTCCTCGGTGTTGATCGCATTGAGGCGGAAGGTGATTTCTTCCTTCGGATCGGATGAAGCCACGCCTTCGAGCAACGCCAGTCGTGAGCCTTCAAGGCCATCGAGGCGCACCTGATATTGCTTCTTCTTGGTTTCGTAGAAGCTCTGCGGCAGGTCGATCGATTGCAGTTCCTGACGACTGGCCAGGTAGTTTTGCAGCAGCGCCGCTACAAACCGGGTGCCTTGGGCTGGATCGCCAAAGCTGTAGACAATGGAGATTACGTTGGAGCCCGGCAGGGTTTCGATTTTCAGGTTTTCGATGGCCTGCTGGGTGAAGACATCCAGGTCGGTATCCCGCACGGGGTCGGTCTCTAGCCCGAATGCATCGCGCACTGGATTGACCACGTATTCACGCAAGGGGGTGGCCACAAAACGTTTGATCGGTTCGGTCACCAGTGTGCTGAAGATCCCGGGGTTGGGTGCGTACTCGCCTTTGTCCCGCAGGTCGCTGATGGTCTGACGGATCAGGGCCGGCGAACGCAGGATATTGCTCTCGGTTTCCATGTCTGCCAGTGACGGCGGAATGAACGAGGCATCACCTTGGGTCAGGGATGTGGTGGCGTCTCCCTGGGAGAGTTTTTTGGACTGCACGATCACCTGCGCGGTGATGTCGAAGCTCTGTTTGAGCATCAGCGGCAAGAGCAGGGCGATTACTGCAAAGAGCAGGAAGACTCGTTTCACCAACTGCTTGTTGGCGAAGAAGATCCTGAAGAACTCATGCAGGTAGTTTTCCTTTGGGTTCATGGTCGGTCACCTGAGCGTTAGTTGTCGCTGCCTTTGTTATCGACGCGGTAGCCGAAGCCGAAGCCTACCCCCTGGAACAACACCACGTCCGCCAGTTGCCGCGCGAGCTCACCGGCGCTGGCCAGTTTGGTCTTGGGCACATAGAGCATGTCGTTCGGCTGCAGGTAAGCAATCTGCGACGCGTCACCGGACAAGGCTTTTTCCACGTCGTAGTGCACGGCCTGCACATGGTTGCCGGTGCGACGCATGATCACCACCGAATCGAGCCGCGCCTTGACGTTGGTGCCACGGGCCAGGGTCAGCGCTTCAAGCACCGAGACTGGCCGGTTGATCGGGTAGGAGCCCGGTTGCGCGACTTCACCCAGCACATAGATTTCGTTGCCCGATGTGGATTTGAGCATGACGTCGACCGTCATCCGCCCCGGCAATTGCGCGTAGCGTTGATTGAGAAAAGTTTCCAGTTGGTTGACGGTCATGCCTTGCAGCGGCACGGAGCCGATTTCCGGGAAACTCGCATAGCCGTCGTTGCCCACGGTGATCTCCCGGCTCATGCCGGTAGCGGGGTGGTTCAGGGTGCTCTTGAGGTTCTGCTCGTTGCTCAGCGGGCTGGTGACCAGCACGGTCACCTGATTGCGATTGGGCTGGAACAGGGATTTGCGTTCATAAGCACGCTGGATCTCCTGCCGCGCTTCGACCGACGTCAGCCCGGCGATTTTCACCGCGGTGTTGGCTCCCGGCAGTTCGATGGTGCCGTCGGGCAGCACCAGTTGCGTGCCGTTGAGCTGGCTGGCCGCGGTGAAGTTCAGGGCGACCTGATCGCCGGGCTGAATGCGATAAGCGCCCGCGCCACTGGTGCTGACGTGGAAGATCACGTCCAGCACGTCCTTGGGCCGCAGGGTCTGTTCGACCTTGGGCATGTCGGTGGCCTGGGCATTGGCCGGCTCGGCCGTGAGGATCTGCACCGGCATTTGTTGTGTCTCACTGGTGCTGGAGCAACCTGCAAGCGGCAGCAACAGCAGGAGAAGCATTTTGGCGTTCATGGCGTCATCCTTTTCTGCGGTTGCTTACAGGTTGTTGTAGAGCCATTTGGGCATGTAGTACTTGCGTCGGTTGAAGACGCTGCCCACCAGTTTTGCGCCAGCCTGGGTCAGGCGCTGGGCCGCGGCCTGGGCCACTTCCCAACGCGTGTCTTCGGCGCGCACCACCATGATCACGCCGTCCACCAGGGTGCTGATGACCAGGGTGTCGGCGGCTGAATACACCGCGTCGCCGTCGATCACCACGAAGCGATACCGATCCCCCAGTTGGTTGAGCAACGGGGCCAATTGTTCGGTCGTCAGGTGCTCGGCGCCGCGGATATGCCGCCCGTTCGGCAGGATGTGGAAGGGCAGGCTGGAGACGTTCACCAGGCAGTCCTGCAGCAGCGGCGGCGAGGCGTTGAACAGCAGGTCGCGAAAGCCGCGCTCTTTGGTCAGTCCCAGTTGTTGCGTGAGGTTGCTCTCCGACTGGCTGGCGTCCACCAGCAGCACTTGGCCGCTGCTCATGGACGCCAGTTGGCCGGCCAGCGCCAGGGCGCTGGTGGTGGTGCCGGTGCCTGCATTGGCAGCGGTCAGAAAGAGGATCCGCAGATCCAGGTCGAGCACGGTCGAGGTCAGGTTGGACTCGCTCGGGCTGGCGATGGTCAGGCTTTTATTCGATGAACCGTCCATTTAACTCGCTCCGTGGCCGCTGAATACTTTGAAGGGGGTTTTCAACAGGATCTTCAGATCAAGCAAGAGGCTCTGCTCGGCGATGTAGCTGAGGTCCAACTCAACGCGCTGGTCGAAGTCGATATTGCTGCGCCCGGATATCTGCCACAGGCCGGTCATGCCGGGGTAGATGCTCAGGCGTGCAAGGTGGTTGTCTTTGTAGCGGTAGGCGTTGAACGAGGTCGGTCGTGGACCGACTAAACGCATGTCGCCGCTGACTACATTGATCAGGTTGGGCAACTCATCGAGGCTGCTGCGCCGCAGGAAGCCGCCGATGGGGGTAATCCGCGGATCGTCGTCGATCTTGAAATCGATGGCGTCGGCGCCGTGCTTGTTCAGGTGCCGCAAGGATTCCTTGAGCTCCTCGGCATTGCTCACCATGGTGCGGAACTTGTACATGCCGAACAGGCGGCCGCGGTAACCGGTGCGCTTTTGCACGAACATCACCGGCCCCGGGCTGCTGAACTTGATCACCAGCGCCAGGCCCAGCAGCACAGGGGACAGCAGTAGCAGAATCACCAGCGCACCGAGGCATGCAACCACCCGGTTGGTTCGCGACAGGGTCCAGGGGCGACCACCGTCACGGCCGGTCAGCCAGCCGCGACCCTGCATGTGGATCGCCGTGTCCAGGCGCATTCGGTGTTCGGGGTCCAGGCGTTTGTCACGCAGCATGTGATTGAGCAACACGCCTTTTTCTTGTCCAGTCATAGAGGCCTCCGCTGAAGCCCTTCCGCGAGTGGCGAGTGGGCGTTGCGCAGTGGGTAGTAGTCACGGAACCAGGCGATGAATCGTCCGAGTCCTTCATCCAGCTCGATCCGTGGCTGGAAACCGGTGGCCTGGGCCAGATCACTGGCATCGGCGCAGGTGTTGAGCACGTCGCCCGGTTGCAGGGGCAGCAACTCGACGAGGGCTTTTTGTCCGAGGTGTTTTTCCAGCAGCGCCAGGTAGTCCTTGAGCTCCACCGGCTGTTGTCCGCCAATGTTGTAAATGCGCCATGGGGCCATGCTGCTGGCCGGGTCCGGTTGTTCACGGTTCCAGTCCGGTGCTGCTTGGGGGGCGCGCTCGATCAGACGGGCGATGCTCTCGATGATGTCGTCGATGTAGGTGAAATCACGCTGGTGCTGGCCGTAGTTGAACAGCTTCACCGGCTGACCTTCGGCGATCGCCCGGGCGAACTGGATCGGCGACATGTCTGGCCGGCCCCAAGGCCCGTACACAGTAAAAAAACGCAAACCGGTGCAGGGAATGCCGAACAGATGGCTGTAGCTGTGGGCCATCAGCTCATTGGCTTTTTTGGTCGCGGCGTACAGCGATAACGGGTGGTCGACGCCGTCCTTGACCGAATAAGGCGTGTGCTGGTTGGCGCCGTACACCGAACTGGACGAGGCATAGATCAAGTGCTTGACCGGGTGGTGGCGGCAGCTTTCGAGGATGTTCAGGAACCCGCTCAGATTGCTGTCGACGTAGGCCCGAGGATTTTCCAGGGAATAACGCACCCCGGCCTGAGCCGCGAGGTGAATCACCACCTCCGGTTGTTCACGAACAAACAATTCGTCGAGGGCGGTGGCGTCGGCGACATCGACTTTCGCCAGCGGAAAATCGCCGACGAGCCCACGTACCCAATCCACGCGATCGTGTTTGAGTTGCGGGTCGTAGAAGTCGTTGAAATTGTCCAGGCCACACACCTGATGCCCGTCGCACAACAGCCGCAACACGCAATGGGCGCCAATGAAACCGGCCGCTCCGGTGACGAGTATCTTCATGACCGTGGCGCCTCGGGAGCGATGTGCCGAAGCCCGATGCCGCTGTAGTGCAAACCGGCCGCCGCCACGTGTTCCGGGTTGTAAAGGTTGCGCCCGTCGACGATCACCCGCGCGCGCAGTTTGCTCGCCAGCAGGTCGAAATCGACCACACGGAAATTCTTCCACTCGGTGCAGATCACCAGCGCGTCGGCGTCTTCCAGAGTGTCGTCGCGGGTGGCGCACAGGTGCAGGTCATCGCGGTAGCCGTAAATGCGTCGGCACTCGGACATGGCTTCCGGATCGTAAGCCTGCACGCTCGCACCTTCAGCCCACAGCGCTTCCATCAGATAACGGCTGGGGGCTTCGCGCATGTCATCGGTATTGGGCTTGAAGGCCAGGCCCCAAATCGCGATGGATTTGCCGATCAGGCCATCGGGAAATAGCGCCTGCAGTTTGCTGAACAGAATGTGCCGCTGGCTGTCGTTCACGTCGGTGACGCTGCGCAGCAAACGCAATGGCATGCCGTTGTGTTCGGCGGTGTGCAGCAGGGCACGCAGGTCTTTGGGAAAGCACGAGCCGCCGAAGCCGCAGCCGGGGTAGATGAAGTGATAGCCGATGCGCGGGTCCGAGCCGATGCCTTTGCGCACCGCCTCAATGTCGGCCCCCAGCAATTCAGTGAGATTGGCCAGTTCGTTCATGAAACTGATGCGGGTGGCGAGCATCGCGTTGGCCGCGTATTTGGTCAGCTCGGCGCTGCGGTTATCCATGAACATGAGCTTTTCGCGGTTGCGGCAGAACGGCGCATAGAGTTCGCTCAACTGGTTGCGCGCTTCATCGTCATTGGTGCCGACGATGATCCGGTCCGGGCGCATGCAATCGGCCAGGGCGCTGCCTTCCTTGAGAAACTCCGGGTTGGACACCACCCGCACGTTCAACGCCTCTTTGCCACGGCGTTGCAGTTCTTCGTTGGCGGCGCTTGCCACCTGGTCCGCGGTGCCCACCGGCACGGTGGACTTGATGATCAGGGTGCGATCGGCCTCCATGACACTGGCGATCTGCCGAGCAACATTCAGCACATGGCTGAGGTCGGCGGAACCGTCTTCATCGGCGGGTGTACCCACCGCGATGAAAATCAGTTCGGCGTGTTCGACCGCGTCACTGGCCTGAGTGGAGAAGAGCAGGCGACCGGCCTTGATGTTGTCTTCCAGTGTGCTGGACAGTCCCGGTTCGCTGATCGGGGGCACGGCTTGCTGCAGTTGCCTGATCTTGTTGGGGTCGATATCGACGCACAAGACGCGATGTCCGACATCGGCCAATGCTGCAGCTTGAATGAGGCCTACATAGCCCGTACCAAATACGCTCACGTCCACATTGGCGTGCCTCGTAAAACGGTGGATGTAACTGAAATGAGACTGTCAAAAGGGGTATAGCCCAGCCATGGGAAAGCGAGTCAGCAAAATGACGGGTAACGCGACCGGGGAAACCCCTATTTCACGGGCTATTTGCCATCAAGTGCTTGCCGTAGCTGGATTTGCCGCGGTTTTGAGGGGTTTCTGAGGGTTTGAAGAAAACGATAAACGGTCGTAAGGCTTGAAACACAAGGGTTACAGACGTTTCAGTGTGTCAGATTTGAGGCAACGTTTTTTTGACGCTTTGCGAAAAAAACCGGCATTTCTTGCGCTTCCAGGGCTCGGTGCTAGTGTCAGAAAATGGCCGGCAATCTATTGGCCACGGAGGTGCTGTAATCACCATGATCCGTTACCTCAAGGAACTGCTGCTGGTTCTGTATCTGCTCAAGCATTACGACGACTACCTCGATCGTCTTGACGCGCTGGGCATCGGTTTTCCTGTGCTGTTGTATGGCGCAATGTTCGTCGTGCTGACAGTGGCGTTGTTCATGACCGCCTACATCCGTCAGACGCTGATCCGTCATCTGTTCGCGTTGGCGATGTTTGGCTCGGCGGTGTTCTTTGACGTCTATACGCAAGTGACTGCCGGCTACATGACTTACAGCAGTTTCGTGTCGTTGGTGTATTCCGGCGGGTTCATTCAGGAAGCGGCTTATCAGTACCGCGATGCAATCATCAGCGGGACGGTCAGTGGTTTGTTGCTGCTGTTCGGTATCGGGCTCAAACCGCGTCGACGGGCGCCATTACCGGGTGCACTGCTGGTGGCAGCGCCAGTGCTCGGGGTGCTACTGCTCAGCGTCGTACTGTTCGTGCGGGCCGGCGAGGGTGCCCGTGGCTTGCCGATCATGTACACGCCGTTGGCCTATTTGAATCTGTTCACCTATGAAGCGCTGCACAACACCGTCGGCCCGCGTGAACCGGTGAGCCTGACGCGTATCGATCAGCCGGTGGGGCACGACATTGTGCTGATCATCGACGAGAGCATTTCCGGCAACTACCTGGACATCAACACGCCGTTCGGTGTGCACAGTAACCTCAAGGAACCGCGCCCGGGCGTGGACATTTTCAATTACGGCTACGCGGCGTCCATCGCCAATTGCAGTGCCGACACCAATGTCACCCTGCGCTACGGTGGCACCCGCGCCGACTACAGACGGATCAACAGCACGCTGCCGTCGATCTGGCAGTACGCAAAGAACGCCGGGCTGCGCACCGTTTACATCGACTCCCAACGCACCGCTGGCAACTTGCAGAACCTGATGAACGCTGCCGAGAAAAACGACATCGATGAGTTCGTGCAATTCGACCAGACCAGCGTGCGTGACCGCGACATGGCGGCGGCGGCCAAGCTGATCGATCTGCTCAACGACGGTAAGCCGGAGCTGGTGGTGATCAACAAGGTCGGTGCGCATTTTCCCGTGCACGACAAGTACCCGGATGCGTTTATGGCTTACCGCCCGACATTGCCCCGTGGGCAGTTTGTCGAAGTGGCGGACACGGGCACACGCGATGGTTTCAATGGTCAACCGGATGATTGGTTGCTGTACCGCAACGCCTATAAAAATACCGTGTTGTGGAATGTCGGCGAGTTCTTCGCACGGGTTTTCGCTCAGGCGGATTTGAGTCATGCGCTGCTGATTTACACCTCGGATCACGGGCAGGATCTGCACGAACGCGGTAACCCTGGGCTCAATACTCACTGCGGTGGTGATCCGGTGGAGGAGGAGGGGGTGGTGCCGCTGGTGGTGATTTCTGGCAGCGATTTGAAGACCCTGGACTGGCAGGCGCAGTTGCCGGCCAATAAGGATCGCTCCAGTCACTACAACATTTTCCCGACGTTGCTGCAGTTGATGGGCTATGACTTGGCGGGGATCGAGGCGGTGTACGGCAAACCGTTGAGTGTGCCGACGGCGGACGATTTCACCTTTAACTATCGGTTTAATGCGCGGCTGGGGGCCAAGCCTGAGTGGAAGCATATTGATCTGAACAGCATTGTGACGCCGGGGCAGGTGGTGCCGAGTGTGGCGGTGGGGCAGTGAGATTTTCGATGGAATGACCGGGCCTCATCGCGGGCAAGCCCGCTCCCACAGGGGCGATGGCGTACGCAAGGTTTGGGTTCGCCTCGATCACTGTGGGAGCGGGCTTGCCCGCGAAGACGTCAGACCATTCAACCCAAGATTATCGGGTGTACTCTCTACCCTTGCCCCCCACTCATCAAAAGAGTTTCCCCTTCATGCTTCACGTCCAG
Source organism: Pseudomonas lini (assembly GCF_964063345.1). NCBI lineage: Bacteria > Pseudomonadati > Pseudomonadota > Gammaproteobacteria > Pseudomonadales > Pseudomonadaceae > Pseudomonas > Pseudomonas lini. The sequence continues at coordinate 715,950 of NZ_OZ061318.1, read as the reverse complement.
GGCGTCTTCAAAAGCTACGCCACCCCCCAAGGCCCATTGCCCGTGCTGCAAGGCGTCGACCTCACGTTGAAGCCCGGCAGCAGCCTGGCGCTGATGGGCGAATCGGGCAGTGGCAAAAGCACCTTGCTGCACCTGATCGCCGGGCTGGACAAGGTCGATCGCGGCAGCATCCGCAGCGGCGAGCATCGGCTGGAGCAAATGAACGAAAGCCAATTGGCAAACTGGCGGCGGACCGAAATCGGTCTGGTGTTCCAGCAGTTCAACCTGATCGGCAGTTTGCGCGTCGAAGACAATCTGGCGTTTCAGGCGCGTCTGGCCGGGCGCCACGATCCACGTTGGCAGGCGCATCTGGTGCAACGTCTTGGGTTGGGGGATTTGCTGCGGCGCTATCCGGAACAACTGTCCGGCGGGCAGCAGCAGCGGGTTGCGCTGGGTCGCGCCCTGGCATCGCAACCGAAACTGCTGCTGGCCGACGAACCCACCGGCAGCCTCGATGAAGCGACCAGCGATGAGGTGTTGAAGTTGTTGCTGGAACTGCTCGACGACAGCCCGACGACGTTGTTGGTGGTCACTCACAGCCCAAGAGTCGCCGCTCGGTTGGCAGACAAAGTGGTACTGCACGGTGGTCGTCTGGCTGGCGCGGACGAGCACTAAGGTGCGGGTTTTTCGCGAGACGCTGCGGGCGCTGCTCAGCCATTGGCGACAGCATCCGGTGCAATTTTTCAGTGTGCTGACCGGGCTCTGGCTCGCCACCAGTCTGCTGACCGGCGTGCAAGCGCTGAACAGCCAGGCGCGAGAAAGCTACGCCCGGGCCAGTCAGCTGATCGGCGGTGAACCGCAAGCCAGCCTCAGTGCGCCCGGCGGTGGGGTGTTTTCCCAGCAAGTGTTTGTCGATCTGCGCCGTGCAGGCTGGCCGGTATCGCCGGTGTTGCAAGGCCGGGTGACGCTCAAGGGCCATGAAGACCAGCGCTTGCAGTTGATGGGCATTGAACCGGTGTCGTTGCCGGCCGGTTCCGCGGTGGCCGGGCGGTCGTTGCCGATCGAGCAGATTGTCGAGTTTTTCACCCCGCCGGGCAGCACCTGGATTTCACCGCAAACTTTGCAGGCGTTGGGCTTGCACGAAGGTGAAACCCCGGTGGCCCAGAGCGGAGTCACCTTGCCGCCGCTGCGTGCCCAGACCGACATGGCGCCCGGTGTGTTGCTGGTGGACATCGGCTTCGCCCAACAGATTCTGCAATTGCCCGATCAACTGTCGCGCCTGCTGCTGCCCAAGGATTTCACCGCGACCTTGCCTGATGAGCTCAAGGGCCAACTTCAGTTCAAAAGCAGCGGCGAAGAAAACAATCTCGCGCGCCTGACCGAGAGCTTCCACCTGAACCTTGATGCCTTGGGCTTTTTGTCGTTCGTGGTCGGTCTGTTCATCGTTCACGCGGCGATCGGCCTGGCGCTGGAGCAACGCCGAAGCTTGCTCAGAACCCTGCGCGCCTGCGGGGTCAGCGCACGCCTGTTGATTGCCTGCCTTGCCGTCGAACTGGGTGGCCTGGCGCTGATCGGTGGTATCGCCGGCGTCGTTAGCGGCTACCTGCTGGCCGGTGTGCTGTTGCCGGACGTCGCCGCCAGCCTGCGCGGTTTGTACGGTGCCGAAGTGCCGGGGCAGTTGAACCTCAGTCCGCTGTGGTGGTTCAGTGGTATCGGCCTGAGCCTGTTCGGCGCCTTGCTGGCCGGCGCCAACAGTTTGCTGCGTGCGGCGCGTTTGCCGTTGCTGGCGCTGGCCAATCCGCAAGCCTGGCATCAGGCCCACGCGCGCTGGTTGCGGCGCCAGGGTTGGGTCGCGGTGATAGCTGCGGTGATCGCGTTATTGGCATTGAGCTTCGGCGACAGCTTGAGCAGCGGCTTCGTGTTGATGGCCGCCTTGTTGATCGGTGCCGCACTGGCCTTGCCGGTGGTGTTGAACAGTGTGCTCAACTGGGTGATTGGGCGCAGTCGTTCGGTGCTCGGCCAATGGTTTCTCGCCGACTGCCGCCAGCAACTGCCGGCCCTGAGCCTGGCCTTGATGGCGCTGTTGCTGGCGCTGGCGGCAAACATCGGCGCCGGCAGCATGACCGCCGGTTTCCGCCAGACGTTCAGCAACTGGCTCGAACAACGCCTGACCGCCGAGCTGTACCTCAATCCGCAAAATCCGGCCCAGGCTCGAGAACTGCACGCCTGGCTCAAGCAACAACCTCAAGTCACCGCGGTGCTGCCGAACTGGCAGGTGTCGATTCAGCTGCAGGGCTGGCCGACGGACATTTTTGGCGTAATCGATCACCCGACTTATCGTCAGCATTGGCCGCTGCTGGAAGCCTTGGGTGACAATCCTTGGGAGCGACTGGCCAAGGACGACGCGCTGATGCTCAGTGAGCAACTGGCGCGGCGGTTGAAGGTACGGCTCGGTGATCAACTGACGATCCCCACACCAAATGGCCCATGGTCGCCACGGATCGTCGGGATCTACGCCGACTATGGCAATCCCAAGGGGCATCTGCTGGTCAACATCAATCACCTGTTGCGCGGTTGGCCGCAATTGACGCCCAGCCGTTTCAACCTGCGCATCGAACCGGCATCGATCCCTGGGTTCCTGACCACGCTGCAAGCCCGCTTCACCCTGGATGACAGCCGCATCGTCGATCAGGCCCGGCTCAAGGGCTGGTCCACGCAAGTGTTCGAACGTACCTTCGCCGCCACCGCTGCACTCAACAGCCTGACGCTTTGCGTCGCGGGCGTGGCACTGTTCATCAGCCTGCTGACCCAAAGCCAGAGCCGCCTCGGGCAACTCGCGCCACTGTGGGCGCTGGGCGTGACGCGGCGGCAGTTGATGCTGCTGAATCTGGGGCAAACCTGGTTGCTGGCGGTGTTGACGCTGGTGCTGGCATTGCCGTTGGGCATCGCATTGGCGTGGTGCCTGGACACGGTGATCAACGTTCAGGCGTTCGGCTGGCGCTTGCCGTTGCGGGTGTTTCCGTTGCAACTGTTGCAATTGATGGGCCTGGCGTTGATTGCGACATTGCTCGCGTCAGCGTGGCCGTTGTACTCGTTGTATCGCACGCAACCGGCGGACCTGCTGAGGACGTTTGCTCATGAAGATTAAGCTCGGCGTGTTGTTATTGGCCGCGCTGCTGAACGGATGCGACAACACGCCTGCGCCGGAAAAAGGCTTCGCCGGCCTCGGCCATCAGGCCGCCGCATTTACCCCGGTGGTGCCCGGGCGAGTCTTCAATTTTCCGGCGGACCACGGCCCTCACGATGGTTTTCGCATCGAATGGTGGTACGTCACCGCCAACCTCAAGGACGATCAGGGCCAGGAATTCGGCGCCCAATGGACGCTGTTTCGCAGCGCCTTGAAAGCGACTCCCGAACAATCTGGCTGGAGCAATCAGACCATCTGGCTGGGCCATGCGGCAGTGACTTCTGCCACGGCCCATCATGCCGCCGAACGCTACGCCCGGGGCGGCGTCGGCCAGGCCGGAGTGAGCCTGGCGCCGTTCAACGCATGGATCGACGACTGGCGTTTCAGCAGTCAGGCCACCCACGAAGACCCTCTGGCGGACCTGCAACTCAGCGCCCGCGACAAGGCTTTCAGCTACCAGCTTCGACTGACTTCCACACGTCCGCTGGTACTTCAGGGAGACAAAGGCTTCAGCCAGAAATCCGAACAGGGCCAGGCGTCGTACTACTACAGCCAGCCGTTTTTCCAGGCCAATGGCACGCTGGAAATCGATGGCAAAACCTACTCGGTCAGCGGCCCGGCCTGGCTCGACCGCGAGTGGAGCAGCCAACCCCTGACCGCCAACCAGACCGGCTGGGACTGGTTCTCCCTGCACCTGGACAGCGGCGAACACGTCATGCTCTACCGCATGCGGCAAAAGGACGGCGCGCCATACCTCACCGGCACCTGGATCGATGCGCAAGGGCAGACGCAGTTATTGCATGCCGACGACATCAGCCTCACACCCCAAGACACCGCCAACGTGGCCGGGCGTTCAATGCCCGTGCATTGGTCGATCAAAATCCCCGCCAAGCACCTCGATATCACTATCGCCGCCGTTAACCCCAAAGCCTGGATGGACTTGCGCATTCCCTATTGGGAAGGGCCGGTGCGGCTCAGCGGCAGTCATGGCGGGCAGGGGTATCTGGAGATGACCGGGTATTGACCGGAACTCTCGACGCCACGCCGTTTTCCTACGTAATGAAGCCCATTCACGGGAGCCCGCCATGAGCGACGACCTCAAACCGCCGACCCTTGCCACCTGGCAGCGGCTGTTCGACGACAAGGCCTACTGGCAGCAATCTCCCGACGCGCATTACAGCGAATTACCGCGCATCGCCGACGATCTGCTGGGGCAGGGCGCCATCGACCTCGAGCAATGGCAGATCCTCAAAACCAAGGCCGATCAATCCCACAAAGACTCACCCGCCGTGAACGTCGCCCACGAAGTCGACGATCCCGAAGCTTGAGGAAAACCCCATGAATCCCAAACCGACCACTCCCTTGGAAAACCCCGACGACGTATTGATTGTTCTCGTGCAAATAGCGCTAGAAGAACAATCATTTTTAATGGTCGAATCGGTGAGTTTTAAGAAGTTTGTATCCGATTTTTTAGCAAAAGCTCACGAAATATTACGTGCATAAATTTCATGTTTATACCGAGGACATATCGGCCAAATTCTATTAAAATCCTTCCCGTTCGCCCGGTGTCAGGGCTCTTTACCGGTGCATGGATTGCCAGGCCATTACACTGGGCGAACACCTCCTCTGGAACGCAATGTTTAAAAGTTTCGGACATTAAAAATGGGCGACCTTGAAGTCGCCCATTTTTATTGGGTGGGTTAAAGCGTTGCCCGAGGACCTTACCGGTTGAGCGAGGTTGCCTTGGATCGAGGTCTGAGACGCAAGGTGGTTACCTCCGTGATGCAGTGAAACGATCAATATTGATACTCTCCGATACAGAAACCTCTTCAGACTCAACCAGCAGAGAATAGAGAACAGCTGGGCACGGGTGGACGAGAGGGCAGAAACCCTTTAATGATCGAAGGAGTAGTCAATCGTTATGGAGACATCAAAGCAAGACAGCAGCTGTTTTAAACGAATTTCAATAGGTGTATTGGCCACTTTACTGTCGGTCGGCGCCGCTAAAAGTTTCGCAGAGGAAAAGGACGTCAAAGGAATGCAGAGTATTCAGTTTCGAAAGGTTATCGACCTCAGCCATATCATCAGCACGTCCATCCCGCTTTGGCCAAACGACCCGCCGGTGACATTCGATGTGGTGGCCTCACAGGAAAAAGACGGTTATTACCTGCGGCGTTTCAGCATTGGCGAGCACAGTGCAACCCATATGAACGCGCCGAATAGTTTTCACCCCAATGCCATTGGGATTGATGCCTATAAGCCAGAGTCCCTGGTGCGGCCGGCCGTTGTGATTGATATGCGAACCCAATCCAGCAACAACCCGGACTATGTGATTGGCATCCAGGACATCGAGCAATGGGAACAGGCTCATGGGCGCATCGACCAAGGTTCTGTTGTGCTGTTTTATACAGGGTGGCAAGCCCTGTGGGACGATCCCAAGCGTTTTATCAATGAAGATGCAAGCGGCCCGCACTTTCCCGGTGTGGGTGCTGCAACGACAAAGTTTCTGCTTGAAGAACGCCAGATAGCCGGTGTCGGTATCGATACGCACGGAGCTGATCCAGGGCAGGACACGGTTTACGCCACCAACAGCCAGATTCTGGCGAAAGAAGGCATCGTCCTGGAGTGCCTGACTAACCTCGATCAGCTACCCGCCAAAGGCACGACATTGGTCATTGGCGTGCTTCGACTGAAAGAGGGGTCAGGTTCTCCTGTTTCCGTGATGGCGTTTGTGCCCTGAGTCCATGTCAACTTGAAACAGTATCAACTACCGGCGTGCTGGGCTGGAACCGCTGCCGGTAGTTGGCTGCACGCTGAAGTACTCGGGTCAAGGCCTGAAAGTTTGCCGGTTTGGTTAAAATGTCATTGGCACCGGCGGCCCTGAAACGTTCTATCTCGCTCGAAAAAGCGCTCGCGGTGAAAGCGACGATATAGCAAGTATCGCCCAGTGCCAGGTGGCGGATTTTACGGATGGCCTCTAGCCCGTCCATGACAGGCATGTTGATATCCATAAAAATGATATCTGGCGTCGACATCATGTATTCATTGACTGCCTGTAGGCCATTTGACGCAAGGTCGGGTGTATAACCCAGCGTCTGCAACATCGCCATGGCAACTTTCTGACTCACGGGATGGTTCTCTACCAGCAGGATATCGAGTGGATAATCCCCGGCAAACGATGAATCAAAACCAACGGGTGCATGATCGTCCCCGACGGGTATTTCCGAGACTGAAAAAAGCGCCATGGGGAGCGAAAAGGAGAACGTCGATCCGACGCCAGACTGACTGGTAAAGGATAAAGTCCCCTGCTGCGCCTCGACCAGATTCTTGCAGATTGAAAGACCGAGCCCACTCCCGGTAAAGCGTTGACTGGCCAGCTCTTTAAACTGGGCAAAGGGCTTGAACAGACTGTCTTGCCGTTCCATGGGGATACCTATGCCGGTATCGCGTATGGAGAATTCGAGTCGAGTGCGAGGGCCGTAACCGCTAGTCGTGACCACGAGCGATACTTTTCCGGTTTCGGTGAATTTGACCGCATTGCCCAGCAAGTTAATCAATATCTGGCGAAGGCAATCGGGATCGGTTTTGACCAATAGCGGTACGTCCGGTGAAATTTGGACCTCAAGTACTAGCGGCTTGTCCTGAATGTTTTGCCGGATCATCGCAGTACTGGATGAAACCAGTGTTCTCACGTCGAACACACAAGGCTTCAACTCAAGTTTGCCCGCTTCGATTTTTGCAAGGTCGAGAATGTTGTCGATAAGCGACAGTAGGGTTCGTCCGCTCGTATGAATCGTATTAAGCAGACTGCTTTGCTCGGGATTCAGGGCGGACCCCGCCAGTAACTCGGTCGCACCGATGACACCGTACATCGGCGTGCGGATTTCATGGCTCATGGTCGCCAAAAATCTGGTTTTTGAACGATCAGCGTCCTCCGCGGCATTTTTCGCTTGATTCAACACTTGTTCGTTTATTTGCAGTTGCTGCAGATGAGCACGCATGCGCAACAAGTCAATCACGAACAAAAGGCTGAAGGCCAGAAATACCAGAATGGCCAGGATGATATGGTGCAGAGAGTCCTGATTAAGTTGCTGGTAGTAATCCGCCAACGTCATCTCTGCGCCAGCAACATAAATCGTACCGTCCTGCGATTTCATGGGAACGAAGACAGCTCGAAAGTCTCCCCAATGATCCGAGTAGTCGATCCAGGTGGGTTCGGTGCGCTCAAAACTGTCGAGCAACGCCTGACTGGCATCCGGGTAGGGATCGAAAAAGCGTACGAAATTCTGTTCTTGAATTTCTTTTTTCGATGCGCTGGAGCTGACCAGGTAAGCCTCACCCGAGCGTTTGACCACGCTGTAGACAAAGGCGGTGCCCATGGACTCGTTGAACCGTGAGAGCCGCTGAATGGTATTCCAGTCTTCTGCTTCGGATTTGGACTGCTTGTCGATCAGATTGTCATGGTAGCGGTCGCCAAGAATGGCCGAAGCCCCCAACGCGGCATGCAGCAGCTTGTTATTAACATTGTCAGTGAGAATGCCTTGAGTCTCGACGTAGAGGTAGTAGATATAGCCACTGACACCTACGATGTAGACCAAAAGTAACGCCCATGTTTTCCGTCTGAGTTTGAACATAAATCACAGCCTCCATACTGTATGCCCAAGCATAGGTTGAAGACTGGCTGAAAACCATTGTTGTTTTCGCTGTTTTTAGATGATGCGGTGAGGGAGTTATTTGACCGAATAGCCAGTTTTTTGGGTTTTTTGTGTTCACAATGTTGAGTCGATTTCTTGGATTGATCAGAAGTTTAAAGACGGTTTTTAACAAACGCTGCGAAGTGCTGAGTGCATAAGTCTGGGAGGCGATGTTTAAAAGCTTCGGACATAAAAATGGGCGACCCTACCCTGGGTCGCCCATTTTTATTGATGATTTAAAGTGGCGCTCGCAACCGCCGTCCGACCACATCCAGCAAATCGCAGCCATCGCGCAACGGGATGGCCAACACCCGCGCAAACTCTTGCAACAGCGCAGCATCACCACCAAGCGCTTCGCCCAGGGAAAGTGTTTCCAACAGTTGAGTGACGCTGCGAATGCGATACGCCGCCGTGTCGTGCAACACGTCGACAGGCGCTTCAGTGTCGATCAGCAGGGAAGGGATCGCGCAGTCGATGCCGGTAATCGGTATGTATCGAGTCATGGCTGCACCTCCTGAACATCGGACGCCCCACCGTGTGGATCGAGATTGTCCAGCGCCCGGTTTACCAACAACTCCCCCAGCACGGCCAATTGCTGAATCGATAGCGCCAGGCTGCGGTGCGAGCCTTCTAGCTCGCAGGCAAAGTCGGTCGTCAGCACGTTGAGCGAGGCGAGGGTTTCGCAGGCGTGGCTTAGCAGGGTTTCGGTGTCGATGTTGGGGAGGAGGGTGAAAACGTGGCTGATGGGGTCGGGATTTTTGGGATCGCGGAGGCGGGAGCTGATAGTGCGTTGGGTTGCTTGGCTGAGTTGGTGGGGGTCGAGGGAGTCGGGTGGAAATTTTTTCATCGTAAAGCTCCTGAAACAATGGAGCCGCAAAGCGGCATTTGCATGCCTTGATCGTGTTCGGTCTGTCAAAACCGGTCGCTGAGGTTGCAGCGGCTGGGGGAGGTTATCTGGGGAGGAAGGGGTGTACAAGTTCATGGGGGCGATGGGTTTTGTGGGAAATGTCTGATGCTTTTGTCAGGCGTCCCGAAGGGCTAAAAAATTGAGTCAGATTTCGTTTTAAGTGAGCTCGGGTTTTTTATCGTTCATATAAACTGAGGGTCCACAAAGTAGCGGAGATTTTGTTGTGAATTCAATTATCGAGTTGTTGTTAGAGGCGTGAATCGTGAAGAGATTTTCGCGCTGAGTGATTCTTATACTAAGTTTTTCTTTTGTAGGTATATTTTTGATCGTTAGGCCTCTGATTTCGCTGCAGTTTAAACCGATGCGGCATGTGTTGAATTCAGCCTTTTTCCATTTTGCGGGAGGGGGGGCAGGGAGTTCTTCGATGTCAAATTCAAGTATTATCGTTGGTCTGTTGTTGTCGATGTTTACTGTGAAAAGTTCAATGAGGCCAGTTGCTACGGGGGTTTTGAAAATCTGGTTGAAAAAAATGCTGCCATCGATATCGTTCCAGAACTTCATTTTTGCACCTTGTGACCGAACTGAGAAAAGGGGTATAAAGAAATGAGGCAGATATTTTCTATGTGCATGAAAATAAAAACATCCCCCTTAACTGCTTTTACCCATTTTCCTGGAGATATATATTTGGTTCTAAAAATAAAAGAACAATCCAGTATCATTTTGTAGGGTTGGTTTGTTTAGATGGATAATTTTTTCCATTATGTCAAGCTCTATATGTTCAGGCGCTTCATTTAGTATTTTCAGCAGGGCGCTAAGCTCTACTTGGCCCTGAATGCTTTCGTCCTCGAACTCGTCTATCACCTTTCCTAAAGATGAATTTATTTTTTCAATTGTCCCGGATTTCGATAGTTGTATGTAGTGCTCTTCTGATAGTTGAAGTTCCTCAAGGTCTCCTGATAAACACTCATCTAGATCTAAACGTTTCATTGCTTCGGAGCTCAATGGTACGGAGATCATTTTCACTTTTCTGGCTCCTTGTTGAAGTGGGTTGCTTCATTATATTCGCTCTGTGTTCTGCCCGTTTGTTTTCCGTTTGGTAGTGTTTTGTTGCTGAATCGAAAAAGGTGACAGATATATTTTCATGAGCGAAGAAAGGCGACAAGAAAATAAATCTGTCATCTTTTCATTTGCTGTTAAATTTCAAGCATGTAAGATTTAATTTTGTTGCTTTCAGGCCATAGAAAATAAAGCTGTTCTTTTTTTTGCTTCTTATTAAATTGGTCTATTCTGTTGTTCGAAGAAATCTTTATAAGCTGATAAGGCAATTGTCCAATTTTCAAATAGCCTCTCTTCGGATCCTTCGACTCCTTCTGGGGCAGGCATGTATCTAACTAAAGAGGCAATTTCTTCTGGGTAGTCGAAGTCTGCGTACAGCTCTTCAACTATTTCAAGTGGATCTTCATAGTCTTCTTGATGTTCAAGTAAAAAAGAAAGTAATAAAAAAATCCAAGGTTTGGTGGCGTCTGTTGCTGGGGAGAGGTCCTTATCTACCAGTGATTGGAGTAAGGCACTTGCCAAATAATTTTCTTGAGGTAGCAATGAGGCGAGCTCAATGGCTTCTTGTGAGGACTTTTCTGTTAGGGTTTCACAAACGTATTCCGATACTCCTTTTTTATCTACAAAGCCGTGCTCAAATCCATATAGAAGCTCCTTCCAATTTATCCATGGGGTATTTTTGTATATGTAATGGCCGTCGATCGAAAGATTTTTAATTTTTGTATCTACTTGGGCAGTCTTGATGGAATTTGGTTTGGTGTGCCAGTCATTTTTCCATCAGGGATGAATCTTTGATGAGTTAGCTCTAGTTTTGAATTTACAATCCATTCGAAAATGCCACGTTTGTTATTCATTGTCCCCTCCATTTGTGTGAGCGTGTTATTTGTTCCATCTCCGCCCTTGAGCGGAAATACTCTTCCCTTTGCAGGTATCTGATCAACGACATAGCTAGGTGCTCTGTGCGTTGGATCCTCTTTCAGAGCAAAAAGGGGGCGGATTTATTTTCATGTGTGCGTAGAAAATAGGTTTCCAACTCTTATGTATGAGTTTTATAATTACTTGTAAATTTACAGGGGGTAGTCACATCGCCATGGCGGTGTGAAAAGTTCCGGTGCAATATTGATTTTTTCTAGAAGGAGATTTATTTCTTCTTCCGAGTCCATTGTTTCAAGTTTTATTATTGTGATGTCTCGGTCATCAATGCCGTCGCTTGTTTTTATTGTTTCAATTGGTATTGAGAATTCTATTACTGCATAGCGTGAATTCTTTGATGAGCTTATGAAGTCATAATATTGAAAAGGGTCATCTGGCGAAAATTCAAATTTGTAAATTGCATATATGGCAATCCATTTGCGCAGTAATGCATCTTCAGACTTAAGTTCTTGTGCGATTTTGTCGTAGCCTGTACCTTCGAGTCCGTACCAAACACTTCGTGGGATCATTTTTTGGTCGTTCATTTTTGCCCCTCAAATTGATTTGGCCAATAGATACGAATTACTTTGCCGTCTTTTGGGTGTAGTTGCAAATGCGGTAGTGCTGAGTGAGGGTCGTTAGGGCTATGGTTTGCCATGTGAACTTTTCTAGTGTCTATGTCGGAAGCAGGAGTGTCATCCCAATGGTAGTATGATTCTTTTCCTTTGGGAGTTTCAAAGTAGTCCTTTGCCGTCACTGAGTTAAACTCTTCAGCGTTTCTATAACCTTTGCCGACATATTTACCCCTGAAAAGTTCTTCGGCCTCTGCTCGGCTATTGACCGTTACATCTCGTGCTCCTTGATCGAGTTGATCTGAAGCTCTTTTTACAGAAGGACTTGTCCAAGGAACATCGGGAACCGGCGGTTCTTTGGTGTCGACTTTGGCTTTACCTGCTGGGTTTACCGAGGGATCTGCCTTATCTCCTGCCCCTGGGCACCCACTCAACCCCAACGGATCCACCCACCCCGTAGGGTTAGGCACGTACTGGTAGTTATTCAACCCACCCGCAAGCTTGATCGGATCCGGCGTCAGAAACCGACCAGTCCCCGGATTGTAGTAGCGATGCCGGTTGTAATGTAAGCCCGTTTCCGCATCGAAATACTGGCCCTGAAAGCGTAGCGGGTTGTCGATTTCAGCGATGTCGAGGGTGGCGAGATTACCGTAGGCGCGGTATTTCGCCGACCACATAATCTCGCCGCTGTAGTCGGTGAGTTCCTGAGGCGTGCCGAGGTGGTCGAGTTGGTAGTAGAACGGTGTGGCTTTCAGCGGGCCTTCGCCATCAAGCATGGCCAGCGGGCGGAAGCTGCCGGGTTCGTAGATGTAGCTGCGATAGCGGTTGTCCGCGCTTTCAGCGATGAGGCGTTCACCTTGCCACAGGAATTCGGTGGTGCGGCCATCGACGGTTTTGGCTATGCGACGGCCGAAGGCGTCGTATTTGTAGCTCGCGATGCTGCCACCCGGCAGGCTGACGCCGATCAAACGATGCTGGCAGTCGTAACGATACTCGGTGACGAGTTTCTGGCCGGTACCGCGACGTTCGCGGGTCAGATTGCCAAAGGCGTCGTAGTCGTAATGGCGATCGCCTTGCATCAGTAGGCGGTTGCCTTTGACGTTAGCCAGGTTCGCGCTTGGTTGGTCGCCTTGGCCCAGCAAGTTACCTGCCGGGTCGTGGGCGAAGCTTTCAGGCGTGCTGCCACGGACGTTGATCAGGCGATCAAGCGGGTCGTAGTGGTAGCTGCGGTTACCTTTGCGGCTATCGTCGATGCCGGCAAGGTTGCCGTTGGCGTCGTAGGTGTAGCGGCGCTGGAACAGATTCTTTTCGCGCTGGCTGACGCTGTGTGCTTGCAACCGACCCTGTTCGTCATACTGATATTGGCTGAGCAACAGCCCTTGTTGGCGCTGCTGTTCGCGGCCGGCGTTGAACTGGTGGCTGGTCAGGTGCGAGCCGTTAAGGTCGATTCTGCTCAACTGGCCGCCAGGCTGGTGGTGGTAGTCGAGCTTGCTGCCGTCCGGCAGGCGGCAGTGTTTCAGTTGGCCGACGCTGTCGTACTCGTAACGCAGGGTGCCCCAGCCCTGGTGTTCGGTGATCAGGCGATCTTGCAGGTCATATTCATACGCCAGCGGCCAGTTGCCGTCGTCAACGTTAACGAGGCGACCGAGGGCGTCGTAGCTGTAGTGAATTTCTTCGCCGTCAGCCAAGGTTTTCACCAGCAGGCGGCCCGCAGCGTCGCGCAGGTACTCGGTCACCAGCTCGCTGCCATCGTCGCCGAATTCGGTTTTCTTCAGCAACTGACCGTTGAGGTCGTATTCGTAGGCGGTGCGGCGACCGTCGAACCCGGTTTCCTGCTGGATCAGGCCGTTCGGGTAGTACTCGAGGTGGTAGTGCTCGCCGCGTTCGTTTTCAATCTCGGTGAGCAGCAGGCGCGAGTTGTCGTACCGGTAGCGCAGTTGGCTGCCGTCGGGGTTGATGCGGCGGCTCACCAGGTGCAGGTTGTCGGCGTATTCGTAGCGGGTGATGCGCCCGAGTTCATCCCGTTCGGCGGTGACGCGACCATACGGGTTGTAGGTGAAGGCGCGGGTGGCGCCACCGGGAAGGGTGATTTGTGTCAGGCGATCAACGGCGTCCCATTGGTAATGGGTGATGGCCCCGGTTTCATCCTGACGTGTGATTTGCCGACCTAGCGCGTTGTAACGGTACTTGCGTTGGCCGCCGTCAGGCAGGCGTTCTTCCAGCAGTTGGCCGAGATTGTTCCAGCCCAGTTGATGACGGCTGCCGTCGGGATGACGTATTTCCAGCAGGCGGCCTTGACGGTCGTAGCTGTAGTGGGTTTCGGCGCCCTGAGGATCGGTTTGTTGGGTGATATCGCCTTGACGGTTGCGCTCGTACTTCCAGCGCGCTTTACCTCGCTGGACATCAATGAGTTGACCATTGAAGTAGTTGTAACGGGTCGGTTCGTCTTCCGGCGGGATCACGGCCATCAAGCGCCCGGCATCGCTGTACTGATACTCGGTGATGGCCCCCATCGGGTCTTTTACTGCGACCAGGCGACCCTGATCGTCATAGGCATTCTGCGTTTTCCCGCCATCGGGAGCGGTCTCGCTGATCAAACGCGCATTCTTGTCATGCACGTAGACATGCTCGCTGCCGTCGGAGTTGTAAGCAGTCACTGAACCTTTGTCATCCCACTCGTAACGCGCTTCCAGCTGCGAGTAGTTAGCCCAGTGACGGACGCAACGGGAAAGCTTGCCTTCACGTTCCCATTCCCAGAAGAAGCTGGCGCCCCCGGCCAGTTGCCGTTCCAGAATGACGTGCTGATCGTTGTAGCGGTAATGCTCGGTTTCACCTGCCGCATTGGTCGAGGAAACGAGCTGATTACGCGTGTTGTAGCGGTAGGAGACCAAGGTCTGAATGGTTAGCCATGGATCCTGGCGTTCACCGCGCTCGTTGTACTCGGAGCGTTGTTGCTGATGATCCACCGCGGCGATATGACGGTCGTCGTAACGCAGCAGCAAAGCGCGGCCTGCGCCGTTGTCGATGCGTTGAATGCGGTCGACAAAGTCATAACTGATATGCACCCGATTGTCATAGGCATCGCTGATGGTGATCAATCGCCCGGCACGGAAGTGATAGAAGCGTGCTTTTGGCCTCGCCTGGGTAAGGATCAGTTCACCGGGAGCATCGCCCAAGTAAATCGCCGCCTGCGCCAGACTGTTGGTGATAGCCGGGCGTTGTTCGGTTGGCATCGGGAAGCGGATCTGGCGGTTTTCGTTGTCCGTCCACAGCACACCTTCATCGTCCAGTTGCAAACGATGAGACAGGGAATGGCTCCAACCATGGCCAAGACGGCTGTCGATTTCGACCGCACTGCTTCGGTAAAGGCGCGTCCATTCCAGAGGCAACAAACCACCCAGTTCGCCATCGGAGAGGGTCAGCAATTCCTCGCCGGTCACCATCGAAATCGGGTCGTCTTTCAGGCAGGTTTTGTTGGCACACTCGGTGGGTTGGTCAGCCGGGTTTTTCGATTGATTTGGCGCGTTGTCGACCGCCTCTTTTTGCTCGACGCGTGTGGCGCTTTCAGTTTTGCCGCGCGCTTGGATCTGCGCATCCGTTTCCACTTTTCCACCGGCGACAGGTGATTTTTTCTTCGGCGCCGTTGCTGTTTCGGCGGGTTTGGGCGGGGCGATCTCAACGTTGGCTTTACGCGCCGGGTTGAATGCCGAATTGCCATTAAGCAGTAAAGGCCGAGCAGCCTCGGTATGCGGTGTGGCGCTTGTTTTGCTGACTTTCATCAGCATGCCGGTAAAGTCTTCAATCAGTTTCACAACTTTGCCGCTGTTTTGCGTGGCTTTAACTACCTTCGTGCCAATGCGCACGGCCAGGCCGAGACCGCCGGTCAGGACGACACCGACCAGGATGTTCAGCAGGAATTCTGTGGTCAGCTGAGCCAGCACTTCCGTGCAGGTCTGCGGTGGCAGCATCTTCACCCAGGCCATGATGGCGGCAACGTAGATCCACATTAGTGGTTCATCGCTGGCGATCAACAGGGCGGTGTGAATGGCCTCAGCGGAGGCGTCATAAATTTTCTTGATTTGTTCTTCGGTGAAGAAGTTTTTCAGCTTCTCGTAGTTCTCACGAGGATGCGCAACCAGGTTGTAGAGGCTTTTGATATCGCCCCACAAACCCATGATGGCTTTCAGAAAGCCTTCCCATGCGGCCTCCAGTTCCTGCAGGACACGGCCACCCATCGATGCATTGGTATGTGCCTGCCAAAGCGGTAGGAAACTTGTGCTCCATTCAGTCTGCAACCAGCCGTTCAAATCGCCGATCACGCCCTGATAGGAGTTGAACAGGCTGTCGATCTGCGCGCGAGTAGGGTTCGGGAAGAATGTGATTTTGTATTGCTGATTGGGCGTGAGGCCGGTGACTTCCAGAATCCCGGTCGAGTCGATTGTCTTGTTGATTTCCGGTCCGGCTTCGTTCTTGCCAATGAACCGACCATCCATCACAGGCACTAGACGGACCGGCGTATTGCCGATCGGAACAAATCGCGCAGACTCGAAGCTATGTACAAGCGTGAGCTTGCCGTTTGCCGGGCAGTTGGCGTAAAGGGTGTTTTCCTTTTTGCTGTCCTTGTCCTGAGTGCCGACCTCATCACCGACCTTGAATTGCTGTTCCGCGTCCAGGACTCCGCCGTACCAGGCCTCGGCATGCTCACGGTAATCCTTCAGGCACTTCTTGAAGTCACTGATGATGGCCTGAGCATCAGGTTGTTTTGCCGTGAGGTTGCCTATGATCTCACCCATCAAAATGCTCATACAGCCACCTCATTTTCCAAGTGGGCTTTCAGCAGCCCTGTGTAGTTTTCTTCCATGAGCGGCGTGCGCTTTACGAAGCGCGCCACTTTTTCTCGCAGGTTGGATTCAGGGAACGAGAAATACAGTTCGGCGTGGTCGTCCTGCAGCCACTGCATCATGTTGCCTATTACGGTCGACGGGTTTTGCTTGGTCAGGTCATCCAGCAACGCCTTCGGCACCACCCACCAAGGCCAGTCCTTCGCCGGTGGCACCGCGTGCGGCCCCACCTCCAGACTCTTCCCATTGATCAGGTACCGATCAAACACCGGCAGCACTTCACCGGCGGCATCGCCGAGCCCATCCAGAATCGGGTAGATATGCCGACCATCCCAGAACCGAAAAAACACTTCAGTCCCATCCGGCATCTTCACTTGAGTCAGGCTGCGAAGGTGTTCGAAAACCTCGTTCGGCTCGGAGCGGGATACGGCTAGCCATCCCCAATCGAGGGCGTCGGTTTCGGCAATCCATGGCAGGAAGCTTGAGTTGGGTTTCAACTCGGTGAGGTAGGGCATCACTGGCTGCCAAGTCGCGTAGGGTGTGCCGCCCCAAATCGGGATCGCCTGGGTTGTCGGTTCGTTTTGGTAAAGCGTCTTGAGCGCTTCGACATCGCTGGCCGCGCTGATGATCAGGTAGAGGCGTTCACCCGGCAGTAGCGGGGTTTCGGATAACCAGACCTGTGGATTGGTGTTTTCAGATTTCACAACAGCCGTCCTTGATGAGTGAATCTAAAAACTCATATCCGCTTCAATATTTTCTTCGTAAGTCGAGAGCAACTTCACAATGCTTTCGTTTCCAGAGTATTTCTCTTTCAACTGCTTCAGTTTTTGATCTGTGCCCTTGCAGTATTTATTGATATCGCTGATGACACGGCTGAGGTTGTCCGGGGCGGCGGGGTCCGGCTCGGGGATGTCTCCGCGCAGAGAGTCACAGTTGTCTCTGCTTGTTATGTAATCGGAGACGTCGACAGGCATTGAGTCATCGCTTTCGGCTGCACAAGAAAGCAGTGAGAGGGCGAATGCGATGAGCAAGAAATAGCGCGCGATTGTCTGCATTTTAATGCCCATCGTTTGACCAGTGAGGTTTGTCACTATGTCCACCAACAAATTTGATTACGCCATAAGTGGCCCCTACGCTATGAAGCTCACTGTTCATCCCGGTTTTGGGATCTGAACTTATAGTGACCGTCGTTCCTGAGGAATTATTTATTGTTAATGTCCCGGACCAGCTGATATTCATGTCGATCGCCTGTTTCTGGGTGTGCCGTGAGTTAAGCGCCGGGGCGACGTTCAAGCCGCTGATTCCATAACCATTCACCATGGCCCTGGCTGCTTGTACAGAGGCCTGTTGATCAAATGCGCCAGACTCGGAAGTATGTGCCCATTGGATTTTTATAACGTCACCTGGATAGCCAGGAACCTGTCGTGGGTCGTAGCCCGCTTTAATGATTTTCCACGACCAGTGCATTAAATAAGCTCTTTCCGGAGGCCGATATGTCGCAGAAATGTGTACAGCCCCGCCGGCAGCTCTTACTGCATCAAGAAACTTTGTCACGGCTTCACGAAATGGAGATGCAAGTGACGTGACATTAGCGCTGCCCAGGAACCTTGCCACCCACTGAGCACCACTCGGTTCATCCGCTGAAACACTAACAGCTACAGGCGTCGGATCCGCAGTCGGAGTGAGTGTCGCTTGTAGTGTCGCCATAGTAGGGGGCCTCGATAGTGGCTTTTTCTGGTTTGTTGGATGAAACTTTTTGGATCAATCCCTTACTGTCAGTAACACCCTTAACAATAAGTCCAGATTCAAGCTTGATTTGGTAAGGGGTATTCGGCTTTGGTATGCCCGTTTTTTCGTCATTCACGACGAACACTAAGTCGTGGGTGGTTTTTTCAGTATCGTGGTTGGGTTTTTCTATATCGCATACACCTGCCTTGCACTTCTCGCACTCTTCACATAATGGTGCGTTGCGTTTAAGCGTATTGATCTGCGCCGGGCTCAGAACCGCCCCCGCCTTGTCTGCATCCGCCTGTTTCAGCTCCCCCGGCATCAGCGGCGCCGCCCCAGTCCCGCTGCCCGGGCTACCCCCGGAATTCATGTTGATCACCGGCCCGCTCAGCGTTACGCCGCTGGCGTCGATCTTGATGAAGCTGCCGCCGCCCTTGAGGGTGAGTTCGCTGCCGGCTTCGAGCACGACTTTCATGCCGCTGTTCAGGTGGATTTCCTGGCCGGCTTCGATGAACTGGCCGGTGCCGATCTTGATGTGCTGGTTCACGCCCACGGTCAGGTGGTCGTTGGCGCGGGTTTCGACTTTGCGGTCTTTGTGGACGGTGTGGTGTTCTTCGGCCTTGAATTCGCTGTAGCTGTTTTGTTCGACGGTGTCGTGGCGTTCGTTGCCGACGCGGATTTTCTGGTCGTGTTCGACGTTTTCGTCCCAGTCGCGCTGGGCGTGCAGGAAGATCTGTTCCTGGCCCTTTTTGTCTTCGATGCGCAGTTCGTTGTAACCGCCGCCGCCGGGAGAGCTCAGGGTTTTGAAGGTGCTGCGGGTTTTGTTCGCCGGCAGGGCGTAGGGGACGACGTTTTCCTTGTGGTACAGGCAGCCGCTGATCAGCGGTTGGTCGGGGTCGCCTTCGAGGAAGCTGACCAGCACTTCCATGCCGATCCGCGGAATGGCGATGCCGCCGTAGTGGGCGCCGGCCCAAGCGGATGAGACGCGCAGCCAGCAGCTGGATTTGTCGTCGGCCTGGCCTTCACGGTCCCAGTGGAATTGCACTTTGACGCGGCCGTATTGGTCGCAGTGGATCTCTTCACCTTTGGGCCCGGTAACGACGGCGCTCTGGCTGCCGAGGATTCGTGGTTTGGGGTGGTTCAGCGGCGGGCGGTTCGGTACGTCCCACGGGGTGGCCTGGAAGCGGTTGCGGTAGCCCTGATGGAAATCGTCCTTGAGCTGGGTCGTGTCGCTGGTGACCGATTCTTCCAGTACTTGCGGCTGTTTGCCTTCGTGAAGGATTTCGGTCAGCAGCCACAGGTCGTTCCATTTGGCTTTCGGGTGTTGGGTCAGGGCCAGGAAGTGGCCGCTGACCAGTAACGGCTGATCGCTATTGCCTTCGGCCAACTGGAAGTCGCTGCGGTGACGTTCGAGGGCGCGTTTGGCCAGGTGCTTACCGCGTTCGCGGTCGATGAAGCGGCCGGGGTAGTCGTAGTCTTCGAGGTCGGGCAGGGCGTCGCCACGGTTTTCTCTTTCCAGGGTCAAGCGCGGTTTTTCGAAGTCGTAGTCGCGGCGGGTGGTGCGGCTGGTGCGGGTTTCCAGGCGCAGGTCGAAGCGTTTGATCACCGGGTCGTTGGCGACCATGCCGGAGTCTTGCTGATAGGCCACGGGCGCGAGTTTCGGGAACACCGTCTGGTCATCGCCGAATACCAGCTTGTGGGCCGTGGTGCTGTGCTGGAAGTGGTAGTGGATACCTTCTTCCTCGCACAGGCGCTGGATGAACTGCAGGTCGGATTCATCGTATTGAACGCAGTAAATGCGCTCGGGATAAATCACCCCGACTTTGAATTCGTAGGCGTTGCTTTGGATGCCATGCTCTTCGAGAACCATGCCAACGATTTTCGGTACGGTGAGGTTCTGGAAGATGCGTTGGTTGATGCGGTGCGCCAGGTAGGACAGCTGCGGACGCAGCGTCACGGCGTAGCGGGTCAGGCGTTTGCCTGAATCGCCTTGGGCGGCGCGATAGATTTGGCCATGGATGCCGCTGCCGTCAGGCGAGAGCTGCAAAAAGGCTGGTTTGTGCAGCAGGGTCTCGAGGTCCAGGGACGGCTGCTCACTGACCAGCTCCACCTCAAACACAAAGGGCTGGCTGATGGCTTCCCGACCTTGCAGGGAAAGGACCTGGAGATCGTTATCCAGACCTTCGATAGTCAGGGCAAAGTGAGTCTGATTGGCCGGCGCGAACATCCCTTGTTCCTCGTGCAGTGCAGCGGCGTTCGCGGCACCCGGGGGGCTTGCGGACGCTAGAATTCTTGGAGGGCGCAAACAACATCGACCAGCAGAGCCGGCCGATGCTTGAAACGGTCGGCCAGACTTAGCCAGCGACCGGGGATCGCCAGTCATCGGAACCCGAAGTACCGGATACTTCGTGGGTCCAGGTGATTTTGCGGTAGGTGAATTGCACTTCTTCCAGGTGAGTGAAGTGCGAGTTCGACGGATCCTGGCAGTTGTGCATTTTGTTGTTGATGGCGACGAGGATCGCGTCTTCCAGTTTGGTGGTGTAGTAGTGCTCTTGGGTGCCTTGAGCCGAGGTGCGGTACCACTGGATAACGATTTCGCTCATGCGCTCGCCGGAGGTCAATGCCGCTTGCAGCAGTGGCGAAGACTTGTCGTAGACCTTGGTGATCACGACTGGCTTGTGTACACGCTGACCGGTCGGTTGGCCGGACTGTGGGTCGCGCGGGATGATCACGTCGTGGCTGAAAGCCTGAACCATGACCTGGTCTTCGTGACCTTCCTGGTAGGTGTTGCCCACGGAGTCGGCGGTGAACGCGCCGGCAGTGATCAGGCCTTGTTTCTCGCCAGTAACGGACATGTACGCTGGTGTAGCCATGGAGGTGCTCCTTGCTAAAAGTTAGGGTGCCCGGGAGGCGGTATCGCCCGGTGGGTGCCTGACTGTTATCAAGGTCCGTGCCAGAAATGAATAACGCTATATAAATCAGGTGGTTGATGCGATTTATCCAGCGCCGAAAGGGTTTTCGGCAAGGATCAGCTGAAAAGGTGCGCAAGAAGTTGCGCAGCACTGCGCAACTTCTTGCGCACTCGGCTGGAGGGCCTGATAAACCTGGCGTCCAGCGTCGCTGGGGGGACTATTCCCCGAGACAGTTGCGCAACTTTTTGCGCATCAAGGCCATGAGCCTTCACCCCGAAAATGGGCGCAACGAACAGCGCTGTCCGATGGTCAAACCCAGCGCCGAGATCACTGAACAATCCTGACATCGACCGGAGAACGACATGAAAATCCTGATGGTTTTAACGTCCCACGATCAATTGGGTAACACCGGTAAGAAAACCGGCTTCTGGCTCGAAGAATTCGCCGCTCCGTATTACACCTTCAAGGATGCTGGCGCGCAGCTGACTCTGGTCTCACCCAAGGGCGGCCAGCCACCGCTGGACCCTAAAAGCGATGAGCCAGACGCGCAAACCGCCGCCACCGATCGCTTCCACAAGGATTCCGCTGCCCAGTCCGCATTGGCCTCTACCGGAGTGCTGAGCACCGTGAGGGCCGAGGACTATGACGCTGTTTTCTATCCAGGCGGGCATGGCCCGTTGTGGGATCTGGCTGAAGACACCTTTTCAATTGCGCTGATCGAGGCGTTCTACAACGCGGGTAAACCGGTTGCGGCGGTCTGTCATGCGCCGGGGGTGTTGCGCCACGTCAAGGATGCGGACGGTCAGGCGTTAGTCAAAGGCAAGCGGGTGACAGGCTTCACCAACTCCGAAGAAGCCGCTGTGCAGTTGACGGATGTGGTGCCGTTTCTGGTGGAGGACATGCTCAAGGCCAACGGTGGTCTTTTCTCCAAGGCCGATGACTGGGCGAGTTACGTGATTGCGGATGGTCTGTTGCTGACCGGTCAGAACCCGGCCTCGTCGGAAGCGACCGCCAAGGCTTTGTTGGCGAAGCTGGGTTAATCCCGGATAGCCTGCGGGTCAAAAATTTTTATGTGGCGAGCGAGCTTGCTCGCGCCGGGCTGCGCAGCGGCCCCAAAACTCTGCGTACAAGCGGAGATTTTGTGAGTGCTACGCACTCAAGCGGGAGCAAGCTCCCTCGCCACAAAGTGCATTTGACTGGTCAAGTCAGACTCGGCAATCCCAATGCCTTGCAGCACTCCTCGATCGACCGCCGCTGCGTCTGCGCATACAACCCCAACTCATCAATCGTCGACCTTCCCAAGGCTTTTTCGAACGCTTGCTGGTTCGAATGCACGCCATAGTGGGTTTGCGCCGCATCCCCCAGGTTCGACTGAAAAATCCCCGCCGCACTGACCGGCAGAAAGTCTTCGTACACCAGCGGTTCAACCCGCACATAGCCGCCTGTGAGCAAATCTTCCAGCGACGCGCCTTTCAGTTCTTCCGCCGCCAGGCCTTTTTCCGTCACGAAGTAGCGAAAGTACGCCAATTCCTGTTGGCGCATGGCTTCGACGGTGTCAGGGAATTCGCCGAAGTGCTGCGTCATTAGCGCGTTGTAGCGTGCGGCATTGGCTTCGTTGGGGAAGTCCTTGAGTTCATCCCGGGCCGCGTTAAGCAAGCGGTCGTAAAGCGCCCGGCCCTTGGGGGTGAGCGCCGCGCCGCGTTGCTCGATTTCACCGAAGCGGGCGCTATGGCTGCCACGCGTCTGGGCTTGATCGGTGAAGGTGATGGGCTCGTCCAGCGCCTTGAAACTGGTTTGACGCAGCAGGATCGGGCATTGGCGGCGGGGCGGGCCTTCGATCACCGCTTTCGGGGTGATGCCATGGGCGGGCATTTGCGCCTGCACGATATCGATGTCCAGAGTGCGTGGCGTCAGGTGATTGATGTGCGGGCCTTTGAACGCGACCACGTCGGCGATCAGTCGATGCTGGGCGCTGAGTTGCTGATATTGCGCGGCGGTGACAGTGGCGCTGTGGTGCCAACGGAAGGTTTCCAGGGCTTGTGCGACGAAATCTTGCGCTTCATATTCGGTCAGGCCACCCTGAGTTTCAGCGCGTTCGATGAGGGCCAATGCCGCCGGGGTGAAGATCGAGCGCGTGTCCAGCACCGACTGGGCAAAGACTCGCAGTTCGGCGTCTTCGATCAGCTCCAGGCGCAGCAACGAGGTGAACACCCGGAACGGGCTGACCTGCAACGCCGCCTCATGCACGGCACGGAACGCGGTGGAATGCACCGGCACGCCGGCCGGGGTCAGGTCGTAATAGCCCACCGGCTGCATGCCCATCACCGCGAACAGGCGGGCGAGGGTCGCCAGTTCAGCGGCGGTACCGACGCGGATCGCACCATGACGTTCCAGGTCCAGCCGCTGGATTTCGCCGGTACTGATCAGCTGTCGGGCGATTTGCGAATCGCTGTCCAGCACGTGGCGGTTGGTCTGCTCCACCAGTTCCATCAGCGCGCCGTACAGCGGCACTTCTTCGCGGTACATGTCGGACATCGCTTTGGAGAAGCGTTGGCGGATCAGGTCAGGGCTGACGAAGTTCGGATGGCTCATGAAAAGTTTCCTGGCGCAGTGACGTAACGGATGCCGGAAAAGATCGCAGTCTTCGGCGGCGCCGACAAACGAAGTTTCTGACGAACTTCATTCTGCCAAGGACTGTTCTTCTAATGCAGAAGTGTTCGGTTATTGCAGCACTTGGTCCACCAGTTCGATCCAGTGCCTGACAGGCGTTCGTCCGGCGCTGTTGAGATGGCTCTGGCAGCCGATGTTGGCGGTGGCGATGACCTCGGGGTGGCCGCTCTCCAGTGCGTTGAGTTTGTTGTCACGCAGTTGCCGGGCCAGTTCCGGTTGGGTGATCGAATAGGTGCCCGCCGAGCCGCAACACAAATGACTGTCGGGCACCGCCGTGAGATTGAAGCCCAATCGCATCAACACGGCTTCTACCGCGCCACCGAGTTTCTGCGCATGCTGCAACGTGCAGGGGCAATGGAAGGCGATTCGCTGGTCGGTGGCGGCGCAAACCCGTTCCAAAGGTTCATCGGCCAACACTTGCACCAGGTCCAGGGCCAGTTCGCTGACCCGCTGGGCTTTGGTCGCATAGACCGGATCGCGCTCCAGCAGATGCCCGTAATCCTTGATGAACGCGCCGCAGCCGCTGGCGGTTTGCACGATGGCTTCGGCGCCGTTTTCCAGGTGCGGCCACCAGGCGTCGATGTTGCGTCGGGCGCGGTTCAGGCCCATGGCTTGGGCGTCGAGGTGATAGTCCAGCGCGCCACAGCAACCGGCGTCTGGCGCCGGGATTACGCTGATCCCCAGCCGATCCAGCACCC
Organism: Pseudomonas lini; assembly: GCF_964063345.1. Lineage (NCBI taxonomy): Bacteria > Pseudomonadati > Pseudomonadota > Gammaproteobacteria > Pseudomonadales > Pseudomonadaceae > Pseudomonas > Pseudomonas lini. The sequence continues at coordinate 691,794 of NZ_OZ061318.1, read as the reverse complement.
GCGCGGTCGCGGCATTGGTGTTCGGCGACAGACCGGGTTGCACACAGCCTTCGAGCAGCAGCACCCGACGAGCATGCCGAGGAGCAGGGCGCTCGCCCGCGGCGGGTAGGTCGTGAGGCAACTTCGCCTCAATGCCCCGTGGCAACAACGGCCGGAATGTGGCGCCGATTTGCAACAAAGTCCTGAACAGGTTCGGATTTGGCGCCAGTGCCCGCAACCCTTGGCGCAACAACCGCTGACTGGTCGGGCGCGGCACCGCTTGATCGATCACGGCGCGGCCAATGTCCAGCAAGTTGTGATAATCCACCCCGGACGGGCAAGTGGTTTCGCAGTTGCGGCACGTCAGGCAGCGATCCAGGTGCAACTGGGCTTTGGCCGTGGCGGGGGCGCCTTCGAGCACTTGCTTGATCAGGTAGATGCGCCCGCGCGGCCCGTCCAGTTCGTCGCCCAGCAGTTGATAGGTCGGGCACGTGGCGTTGCAGAACCCGCAATGCACGCAGGTGCGCAGAATCTTGTCCGCTTCTTCGGCGCGGGGCAGTCGTTTGGACTGTTCGCTGAGATTGGTTTGCATGCTAAAACTCCGCGTACATCCGCCCAGGATTGAACAGCCCTTGCGGGTCCAGTTGCGCCTTGAGTTGCCGGTGATAGCGCAGCAGCGCCGGGGCCAGCGGCTGGAAGGGCGTTTCGCTGACGCCATGGCTGAAACAGGTGGCGTGGCCGCCGAGTTCAAGGGCCCGCGACTGAATGTTGTCAGCCGCGGATTTCAACCAGCGTTGCGCGCCGCCCCAGTCGATCAGTTGCTCACCGTGCAAGTCCAGAGGCCCGAGGTTGTTAGGCAATGACAAGCGCCACAGCGCCAAGCCCTCATTGAAAAAGTCTAGTCGTTGTTCGTTCAGGTCGGCCCAATAACCGGAGTCCAACGGCTCGCCGCCGAGCCGTTTATGGGCGGCAGTGACCGAACCCTCGCCGCCTTCCAGCCGCAGATACAGACGTTGGCCATCGTGGCTGGCGGCGCTGATGGGCAACGGTTGCTGGCCCCATTGCGCCAGATTTTCCAAGGCGCGGGCGCAGTCGATGTCCAGGCTGATGCTCAGGCATTGCCGGGGTTTGGGCAGCACTTTGAGCGAGACTTCGGTCAGCACCCCGAGGCAGCCATAACTACCGACCATCAGGCGCGAGAGGTCGTAGCCGGCGACGTTTTTCATCACTTCGCCGCCGAAGCGCAGGTGGGTGCCGAGGCCGCTGATCACCCGCGTACCGAGGACAAAATCGCGCACTGAACCGGACCACGGGCGCCGTGGCCCGGACAGCCCCGCCGCGATCATCCCGCCAACAGTGGCGCCTTCGCCGAACGATGGAGGCTCGCAGGGCAGCATTTGCCCCGCTGCGTCCAGTGCGGCAAACAGTTCGCTCAGCGGCGTGCCGGCGCGAACGCTGATCACCAGTTCCGTCGGGTCGTAGCTGACGATGCCGCGATGGGCGCGGGTGTCGAGTATTTCGCCTGCAACCTCGCGGCCAAGAAACGCCTTGGTGTTGCCGCCCTGAATGCGCAGTGGCGTGGCATTCTCCCGCGCCTGCCTGACCTGCTCCAGCAGGGCTTCACTGGCATCGAAGTCCGGCATCAGAAACGCTCCAGGTCAGGAAACGGCAGTTGCCCGGCGTGGATGTGCATCGCGCCGAATTCCGCGCAGCGGTGCAGAGTCGGGATGTTCTTGCCGGGGTTGAGCAGGCCTTTTGGGTCGAACGCGGCTTTGACGGCGTGAAACAGCGTCAGTTCGTCACTGTTGAACTGCGCACACATCTGATTGATTTTCTCCCGGCCGACGCCATGTTCGCCGGTGATGCTGCCGCCGACTTTCACGCACAGTTCGAGGATCTTGCCGCCGAGGGCTTCGGCCCGTTCCAGTTCGCCGGGCTGGTTGGCGTCGAACAGGATCAACGGGTGCATATTGCCGTCACCGGCATGGAAAACGTTGGCCACGCGCAAGCCATATTCTTGCGCCAGACTGGCGATGCCCTTGAGCACACCGGGCAATTCGCGGCGGGGGATGGTGCCGTCCATGCAGTAGTAATCCGGCGAGAGGCGGCCGATCGCCGGAAAGGCGTTTTTGCGCCCGGCCCAGAACCGCACGCGTTCGGCTTCGTCCCGGGCCTGGCGTACCTCACTGGCGCCGGCCTGTTGCAGCACCTCGCGGACTCGTTCGCAATCGTCGTGGACATCAGCTTCGACACCGTCCAGTTCGCACAGCAGGATAGCCTCGGCGTCCACCGGGTAACCGGCGTGGATGAAGTCTTCGGCGGCACGGATCGCCAGATTGTCCATCATCTCCAGGCCTCCGGGAATGATCCCGGCGGCGATGATCTCGGCTACTGCGCGGCCGGCCTTTTCGACGGAATCGAAACTCGCCAGCAGGACTTTGGCGACTTGGGGTTTGGGTAGCAGTTTGACCGTGACTTCGGTGATGATCCCCAGCAAGCCTTCGGAGCCGGTGAACAGCGCCAGCAAGTCGAAGCCCGGCGCGTCCAGCGAATCGGCGCCGAGGGTCAGGTGTTCGCCTTCAAGGGTCAATACGTCGAGTTTCAGCAGGTTGTGCACGGTCAGGCCATATTTGAGGCAATGCACGCCACCAGCGTTTTCCGCGACGTTGCCACCGATGGAGCAGGCGATTTGCGAGGACGGGTCCGGCGCGTAATACAGGCCGAAGGGCGCCGCTGCCTGGGAAATCGCCAGGTTACGTACCCCCGGCTGAACCCGTGCGGTGCGGGCGGCGGGGTCGATGTGCAGGATGTTGTTGAACCGCACCATCACCAGCAACACGCCTTTGTCCAACGGCAGTGCACCGCCGGACAACCCGGTGCCGGCTCCGCGCGCCACCACCGGTACATTCCGGGCATGACAGAGCCTGAGCAGCGCCTGCACCTGTTCCAGCTGCCGGGGCAGGGCGACCAGCATCGGCGTGGTGCGATAGGCCGAGAGACCGTCGCATTCGTAGGGTTTGAGTTCTTCTTCGCGCCAGAGGATGTCCAGGTCCGGCACCTCCTGCTGCAAGGCTTTTAGTAATGCAGCCTTGTCGACATTGGGCAGAACACCGTCGATGCGTTCGTCGTAAAGAATGTTCATCGAGCGAACCTCAATGACAAGGGAACTTGCCCCAATGCCAGTCAGTTAAGGTGCGAACTGTGGGAGCGGGCTTGCTCGCGAAGACGGCGGCACATCCAGCATTGATGTCGACTGACACACTGCCTTCGCGAGCAAGTCGGATCGCCGCACCGCCGCTCCCACAGGGATTGTGATCAGGGCTTGTTACAGGGATCTCATCAGTTTTTCTTTCCCAAAAACTCTCGATATAACCGCGCCGTATTGGCCGGTTGTTCAACCATCGGCATATGACCGACACCGTCCCAGATTTCCACCCGCAGATCAGCAATGCCCTTGCTCCAGACCGGCACACTGCTGACGTCGATCAAACGGTCCTTGCGCCCCCACAGGAGCAGCGCCGGGCATTTGATGTCGGGCAGTTTCGGCTCCATCGGCGGGCTGGCGTGAAAGTCCCTGAAAATTTCTTCCAGCTCGTCGCGCTGCTGTTCATAGCGTTGAGCGACGGCGTCCAGCACGATCCCCGGCACCCATGGCGGTGAGACCATGGTCATGGCGTAGAAATACTGGAACTCTTCCCGGGAATGAATCAAAAACGGGTTGTGCCCGCGGGCCAGGTGTCGCTCCATGTCGCTGGGCTCCGGGGCGGTGACGCCGGCCGGGTCGAGCAGCGCCAGGGAGATGATGCGCTCGGGGTAGTTGGCCGCCAGCCACGCCGCGATGTAACCGCCCATGGAGTTGCCGATCACATGTACCTTTTCGACCCCACAGATATCGAGCAACTGGATCAACCGTTTAGCCTGGACCGGAATGTCATAGCCACCGCCGGCCTTGAAGCCGGTTTCGCCATGCCCGGCGAGGTCAGGAATAATCACCCGGTAGTCGTCGACAAAATGCCGGGCGAAACGCAGCCAGATGTTCTTGTCGGCGCTGTAGCCGTGCAGCATCAGCACACTGCTGGAGGCTTCGTAAGGCCCGCCTTGCCAGGTCGAGACGGTCATTTCAGTGATCGGCACGACGATCTTGTGTAACCGGTACAGCCGGGCCTCCAGCGCCATGTTCAAGTCATAGAGCCAGTAACCGATGGTCGGGTAGCTCAACCAGCTCCAGGCCACGAAGACGGCGATAGTGACAACCAACAAAAGCATCAGGCTATTCCTTTGCAGTGATTAGGGCAGGTTGTTTATCGATCCCTCCCTTCATGTATAGACCAAACATTGGGCACTCAGCTCATGGCGAGGCCGGGCAATTCAGACCGCCAACCGGTGATGGCTATTTGCCGTCGCCCTGATAGACTTCAAACACACTTTCACCCCGTGTGTTGTCAGGCTCCGTTCAGTGGTACAGAGGCCGCTATGGAAAAAAAGGGAGGAAAGGGACTTTCACTGGCCAGGAGGCTTTATGGGTCGCGAATCCTGGGGCTGGCCCTTGGATTATTGTGCGTCGGCGCAGGAATGTATCCACTCAACCCGGCGCCTTGGGTCTGGGGGGTGATGCTGATCAATGGGCTGCTCTGGCCGCATGTGGCCTATCAATGGGCGCGCCGGGCGAAAATTCCTTACCACGCCGAACACCGCAACATTTTGGTGGACGCGTTTCTCGGCGGTTTCTGGGTGGCCGCCATGCAGTTCAATCCGCTGCCCAGCGCGGCAACGCTGTCGATGATGGCGATGCACAACGTGGCTATCGGTGGTTTGCGTTTTCTGTTGGTGGGCGCTGTTGCGCAGATGCTCGGGATCGGCATCGGGCTGCTGGTGTTCATGCCGACTTTTGTCCCGCAAACCAGCCCGTTTCAGCTGTACGCCTGCTTGCCTTTGCTGTCGATTTATCCGATGTCCCTGGGCTGGATCTGCTTCCGTCAGGCCCACACCCTCGGCCGACACAAGCGCGAACTATTGGCCCTGAGTCGCACCGACAGCCTGACCGGATTGCTGAATCACGGTGCCTGGAAAGATCAGCTGGAAATCGAGTTTCAGCGTTGCCAACGCCAGCAGCAGGGCGGGGCGATTGCGCTGATCGACATCGACCACTTCAAAATTATCAATGACACCTACGGCCATGTCGCCGGAGATATCGTCCTGCGTCGCTTGAGCAAAATGCTCAAGCAGAACCTGCGGGCGGCGGATGTCGCCGGGCGTTATGGCGGCGATGAATTCTGCGTGCTGCTGCCGGACCTGCCGCTGGACCGCGCCGCCGTGGCGATGGATGCGCTGCGTGATCGTTTCGCCACGCTGGGTTACGAGCAGAACCCGGCGCTGAAAGTCAGTTTGAGCATCGGCCTGGCGGCCTTCAACCCGGCCCACGACGACGCGACCCTGTGGCTCAATGACGCTGACCAGGCGCTCTACGAAGCCAAGACCACCGGCCGCAACCGCGTCATTTGCCACGGCGACGGTAAACCGCGTAAAGAGTTGCTCGATTCGGTGTAACCTAATCACCACAAAACCCCTGTGGGAGCGGGCTTGCCCGCGAAGACTGCGGCACATTCAACATCTCTGTGATTGTCAGACCGCTATCGCGGGCAAGCCCGCTCCCACAGGGGATGTGTGGTCAATCGGGTTTGTGTGGGTCGCATCCGGTGTAGAGCCTTGCGTCGTAGTCAGGTAGGGTATTTTCGACCCCCGACACGAAACAAGGATCGATTCATGACGTTCAAACGCTCTCGCTCCCTCCTGGCCACCAGCCTCGGCCTGACCCTCGCCCTCGGCGCCTTCACCCCCGCAGCCTTCGCCGAACCCCATAAACAAGTCCTCGCCGATGCCGAACAGTACAAGGGTGAAGCCCTGAAACTGCTGGAACGGTTGGTGAACATCGACTCCGGCTCCGGTTATGAACCGGGCCTGACCCAGGTGAGTGACATCGCCATCGAAGAGTTGAAGAAACTCGGTGCCACCATCGAGCTCGTGCCCAACTCCCCGGACAAAAGCAACCATGTACTGGCCACGCTCAAAGGCACCGGCACGGCGAAAATCCTGCTGATGGCGCACATGGACACCGTGTTCAAGGAAGGTTCGGCCGCCGCGCGCCCGTTCCAGATCAAGGACGGCCGGGCTTACGGGCCGGGCGTGATGGACGATAAGGGCGGCATCGTCGCCGGGATCTACGCGCTGAAAGTCCTGAAAAACCTCGATTTCAAGGACTACGCGCAGATCACCTTTTTGCTCGACGCCAGCGAAGAAACCGGCTCGGACGTCGCCACCGACCTGATCAAGAAAACCGCCAAGGCCCACGACGTGACCCTCAACCTCGAACCGGGTCGCCCGGCGGATGGTTTGGTGGTGTGGCGCAAAGGCAGCGCCACCGCCATGGTCGAGGTCAAAGGCAAGGCATCTCACGCCGGCGTCGCGCCGGAGCTGGGGCGTAATGCGGCCATGGAAGCCGCGCACCAGATTCTTCAACTCGGCAAACTGGGCGATGCAGAAAAGAAAACCACCATCAACTTCACCGTGCTTAACGCTGGCGACCGCACCAACGTGATTCCGGATCAGGCCACCGCCAAGGCTGACGTGCGGGCAGCGGTGCCGGAAGAGTTCGACCGGATCGAAAAGGATCTGGCACGGGTTTCCAAGGACAAACTGATTCCCGAGACTGAAGTCACTACCACCCTTAAACGCGGCTTACCGCCGATGCCGCAAACGGCGGAGTCAGATCGCTTGATGGCCATGGCTCAAGGGATTTATGGCGAAATTGGCCGCAAGTTGACGGAGGAAGGCAGCGGCGGGGCGGCGGATGCCAGCCTCTCGGCCGGGGTGGGTACACCGACGCTGGACGGGTTTGGGATTGTCGGCGGGAATATCCATACGCCGGAGGAATATGCCGAAGTCGAGAGCGTAGCGCCGAGGATTTATCTGTTGTCGCGGATGATTATGGAGTTGGCTAAGGCCCGTTGATTCGGGAGCAGGCAGGGTGACGAATATTCTTCATATCGGGACGTCACCGTGCCTACCTCCTGTTCAGGCTACTGGGCCCCCAGCAATGACAACGTGTGTTCGTAAAACGCTGTCTCCTGCGTTGCGATGCCGGGATACGTGGGCAAGTAGTCCTCATCAAAACACCAGGCCTGAGCACTGGTCGTTGGCGGCGCATGAATGATCAGGCTTAGTGAAGAGGACATGTCCCGGGGTGGTAGCTGTCGATGCACTTCGTAATAAGGTTGCATGTGCATCACTTCGTCTTGGGCGAGTTTGAGTGTTGTTTCGTCGCCCAGGGGAGGACGAATGCCGGCGCTTAATGGCGTCTGATCGAGGATTTTGCGCTGGATGGTGGTGTAGCCATCGCCGCTGTAACCCACCGCGTAAATCTCGAAATCGTGGGTGTGGTTCAAGTTGTAGATAAACGTTTCGCTTTCGTCCCGGCTAGACACCGGAGCCCAGAAACCGAGACGGACGGTATAGGCATCCGAGTAATGCAGCACAAAGGCATAGGCGTTATACAAACTGTTTTTGATGCTGTACCCGTCACGTTGAAGGGTGTTGTGAAGGTGTTCGCTCAGCAATGTTCTGTTGGTGGCGAGTTCGCGCAGGTCAGCGATGATGTGTGATTTGTCTTGATGGAGGTCGTACGTGTCCATGCGTTCAACAAAGGTGGCCAATTTCATGCCATCTCACCCACGTGCTGATCCAGTAAGTTATTGAGTCGAGTGTTTTGCAGGTTTCTTAAAAGAGGCGCATAAACCAGCGCTGCGGCGGGATTTACCAGATGAATCATCTGGAACGCCTTCCATGCGACGGCGGGGTGATAGTGATAAATCAGTTCTTCGGCCACTTTGCCGGCTCCGGGATCTTGGGCTGCCTCCAGCAACTCCAGGCTGACCAGGTAGCGGGCGGCGCTGTCGTCATGAGGGAACCAGGCAGTTTTTTGCAATGACACGCGATCAAAGACGTAAATGTCGGCGCTCTTGTCAGGAAAGTTAAGACTGCCGATAAATGCGGAGTGTCCAGTGCCGTGCGCATTACTGTCGAACAGGGTCTGCGTGCCGTCGATGAACAACGGGTTACCGGCATCTACGATGACCAGCTCTGCGCGAGTCAGATGTTCATCTTCGAGCTCGTAAAGTTGAAGGGGAAACGGTTCTGCGTTGATCGAAAATAAAACACTGTTGCCGGGTACGGAATAGAGTTGTTCAGACGCCGGTGCGCTATCAGGTGCCTTGAGGCTGATATTGCCACTTTTGTTGCAATGTAATGTCAACGTTCCAGTATGAGTGTTTGTCAGTCTCAGGATTTCCGCACCGTGAGACGAATCAAAAGCCCGTGCTGTCTTTTTAGGTAATGGGTCTGCCAGTTTTTTTACTTCGGCAGTCATATTCAGTGTCTTGATGCGGGCAATAAGTTGTGAAGGCGTCAAGTCAGTGCTGAGCAAGGTTTTTATCACGAAAAATTCGCCTTTATTTTTATGGTTTTTAATGATGAGCGGATAGAGTCGTACAGTTGTTGTTATTGAGGTGGGTGACTTTTATGTATCAAGCCCGTTAGTTGTAAGCAGACGTCAGAGGCTGAGTGGCCGCTGACGTCTATCTAACAGATGAGGCGGTGCTGCCAGGCAGGTTCGAGCATCGCGCTCAACAGCCAGTAGCACTTGATTACGTGAAGGTTGCCAACATTAAGGCAAGGTATACTTTCCCATCAATTCATGCCGTGGCGTTTTCTGGTCGACGCGGCAATGATGTTTTTCGCGTGAAAGGATTGCAACCCGGTAATCGCTATACGGTCTTAATCTTTGGCGGGACCGTTCCAGAGTTTATTGATTTCGTGAATGTTACCTATGTTAAAGCGGAGCCCATCCCAGCCAGGACAGTTGGCCTCATGGTCCGATTTTGTCGGTGTGTTGATAACTTTGGTTTCGGCGCGTAATAGAGGGGTGTTTTGCCAGTTGCTAGTAGTAGTTTTCATAAATAGTTCCCTTGTTGTTGTGTTGGGCGAGGATGAATCGCTCGGCATGTAAGTAGTGATATTGCATTAAGTTGTTGCTTTCAGGGTTGAATGTTTTTTGTTGTTTAACGGTTTTGAGATTAGAGGAGGCGATATTTGATATCAACTCTGGAGTTGTTATTAAATATTGGTGTTTGTTTTCAGGTGTGTATTTCCTGGCAGAAACAGATGACAGTCATTCGGCCCCAGTTCCCTTGCAACCCTGCCGGTGACATTGCGTCTACCGGCTGAATCACAAGTTGCTTTAGGCGCCGAAGTCAGCGAGGACTCATTCCTTGACGCTCATGAACTCTTCCGCCCAAAGAATGTAATCCTCAGGCTGCGTATAGGTGTGAGTCAGTTCGGTGGCGCTCAGATCCGACGCCTGAGTGAAGATCTGCCGCTGTTCCCGCAGGCTGTCGTAAGTGGCCTTGATCGCCGCGAAATAGGCGCCATGGCCGTCGATGGTGACGCGCACGCCCAGTTCGGCCAGGCGATTGTCGTCGCGCAGCAGCGGGTTGCCGTAGGTAACCAGCATCAGCGGCACACTCAAGTGCTCGGCGATTTGCTCGAGGTGGTCGAAGTCCCGCACGCCCACCATGCAAATCCCGTCGGCGCCGGCCTGTTGGTAATGCTGGGTGCGGCTGATGATTTCCTGAACCGGCAGGATCCCCGCGTTGGTGCGGGCGATGATCGCCATTTCCGAGTCGACCCGCGCTTCCAGTGCCGCGCGAATCTTGCCAACGCCTTCGGCGACCGTGATCAGGTCGGTGGATTTGCGGCCGAATTGCGCCGGTAACAGGGTGTCTTCAATGGTCAGGGCGGCCACGCCGGCGCGTTCGAGCTCGACGATGGTGCGCATGACGTTGAGCGCATTGCCATAGCCGTGGTCGGCGTCGGCGATCACTGGCAATTGGGCCACGCGGCCGATGCGGGTCGCCTGCTCGGCGAACTCGCTCAGGGTGATCAAAGCAAAGTCGGGGGCGCCCAACACCTGCAACGACGCGACCGAACCACCGAGGATCCCCACTTCAAAACCCAGGTCAGCGGCAATGCGTGCCGACATGGGATCGAAGACCGACGCGGTGTGATAGCAGGCGTGGGAAGCGAACAGTTGGCGGAAATTACGGCGCAAATCTTGATGTGACAGCCTGGACATATGAGTTCCACCAATACAAAGGAATGGAAGGGCTTGAGCAAAAGTGTCAACGCCGAAGGAACAAAAGGCTATCACGTGGGCGGGTGAAGAATGATGACGAATTTACCGGCCAAGGGGGGATGCAAGATCAAAAGCCTGCGGCAGCTCACCGAATGTTCAATGCTCAATGCGGATGGGATGTAGGCGCTGCCGAAGGCTGCGATCTTTTCTGATCACGCCGCCACCGCCTGCTGCTGTTGGTTGCGCAGCGGCACGGCGCGGACCGAGTTACCGGGTTGCAACTGCAGGCGTTTGGCGGTGAGCCGGTCGACGATCAGGCTGTTGCCGACCAGCCGCGCCTGGGCGGTGGTGATGCGGCAGTTTTCCAGGCGGCGGTTATGGATCAGCCATACCGGCGCTTGGTCGTCGGGCGTGCCGATGGTCAGCTCCAGGCGTTGGCTGTCACGCACCGTGCGGATTCTCGATACCGGGGCTTCGATCACCGGGCCTGCGTCGAAGATGTCGATGTAACCCTTATGGGCAAACCCCTCGGTGGTGAGGATCTTCAGCGCAGGCTCCGTGTTCGGGTGCGGCTTGCCGATCACGGCTTGGGCCTGTTCGGTGAGCAGGCAGGTATAGAGCGGTTGGCGCGGCATCAGTTCGGCGATAAAGGCTTTGCTGCCCAGCCCCGACAAATGATCGGCATGGCTGAAATCCATCTTGAAAAAATGCCGGCCCAGGCTGTCCCAGAACGGTGAGCAGCCTTGTTCGTCGGCGCTGCCGCGCAGTTCGGCAATGAGCTTGTCGCCGAACAGATGGGGGAATTCGGCAACGAACAGCAGGCGCCCCAGCGACAGCAATCGTCCATTACTGCCATGACGTTGATCGTGTCGCAGAAACAGCGAACAGATTTCCGATTGGCCGGTCATTTCGTTGTTCAGGAACAACGTGGGGATCTGGCGCTGAATACCCAGGTCCGGTGACGAGGTGACGGTGAGTCCGACCCGGTAGTTGTACCAGGGCTCCCGCAGGCCTACAGCCCCCACCAGGGCGCTGACGCCGACCACTTGTTGATCGTCGTCTTCGAGCACGAACAGGTAATCGGCGTCCGCACGCTCGACCTGTTCGGCAAAGGTGCGCTGAGACCAGCGCACTCGGTGGGCCAGGCGTTCCTCACTGGCCGGCAGGGTGGTGACCCCGGGGGCGGCCCGTTGCACAAGATCCAGCAAGGCGGGCAGGTCGGTGACTTGAACCGGGCGGACAATCATGAGGCAGCTCCTTCTTCGCGCTCGTTCGGGCGCTGTCGTTGGGTACGGTGCCGGTGGCGGCTCACAGGGCGATCAACCGGATCGCATTGGCGTCGGTCACATTCAGGGCCGCACACATTTCGGCGCTCAACGTCACAGGTTGCCCGGCTCGATAGTCGAGCTCGGCGACGATGGCGCGATAACCCTTCAACGAATCGTTGCTCACCAGGTAGTTGCCACGGGCGTCGATGGCTGAGCCTGGATGCACCGTACCGGTCTGGCTTTGGGCGATGGAGCGAATGTTCGAGGTGCGTGCGTACAACGTCGGGCCACCGTCGAACGGGTCGATGTAGCTGTTGGTTTCGAAGCCTTCGCGTTCAAGAATGTCGAAGGCCTCCTGACCGTCAGGATGAATCCGGCCGATACATGCCTGTGCCGCCGGCGGCAGCATCGGCACGTAAATAGGGTATTGCGGCATCAGTTCGGCGAGAAATGTCCGGCTCTGCAGACCGCAAAGCCGCTCGGCCTCGACGTACGGCAGGTCGAAGAAATGCTTGCCCAGCGCATCCCAGAATGGTGACTGGCCCTGTTCGTCGCTGTAACCGACGATCTCGGTGATCACCGCTTCGGCAAAGCGCGCCTTGTGGGCGGCGATGAACAGCAGCCGCGCCCGGGACAGCAATTCGGAAAACCGCGTGCGTTTCAGCGCCGCGTCGATATGGAAACCGCGCAGCAAAGTATGACCACTGAGGTCATGGCACAACGACAACGCCGGCACCCCATGCTCGATGTTCAGCTCCCGTGAGGCGCTGGTGAAATGGCGGTTGCGCAAACTGTAGAACGGCTCGTTGAACCCCGCGGTGGCGAGGATTTCCGCGCAGCCGACCAGACGGCGGGTCGTGAGATTTTCCAGCACGAAGAAATAATTCTCCGGGCCAGGCCCCTGGACGTCTTTCTCGAACGAAGCGCAGGAGTCGAGAATCTTCTCGCGCAGGCGTTCGGTGTCGTCCGGCAAGGACGTGACCCCCACCAGACTGTCGCGCGCAAGGTGCTGCAACTGGACCAGGTCGGTTAACTCCACTGGGCGTAAGACCAGCATGGATGTACTCCTGTATCAAAGGGTTCGGCGATGTGCACCGAACCTGACTATCACTGTCGGTTTCCACGCGTTAAATCGGCAGTCGCCTGAATTCATGTCAGACGCTGCTCTTTTTCTTGTCAGCCATTGCTTGGGTCGGGTAGGACCGTGCTGGCACCCAGTTTGTTGAGGAAGAATAGATAGACCAGCCCCAGGGCAATCCAGATCAGGCCGAGTTTCTGTGCATCGACGCCCATGTTGTACATGATGGCCGCGACGATGATGAAGCCGATCACCGGGCAGAGCAGGTGACGAATCACCTGGCCGGACTTCTGCCGACGCCAGTAATAGTTGATCACGGTCAGGTGCAGCAACATAAAGCCGCTCAGGGCGCCGAAGTTCACCAGGGAGGTGAGGGTGTCCACCGAGTTGATGAACAGGTAGCAGATCACCAGCGACAGCGCCGCCACCAGATAGATGCTCACATACGGCGTGTTGTGTTTCGGGTGCACCTTGGCCAGCACTTTCGGCAGTTTGCCGTCCCGCGCCATGCCGAACAGCAGGCGCGAAACCGCCGCTTGCGAGGTGATCGCGACCGCGACGCCCCAGGCCAGGGCGGTGGCCACGGCGGTCAGGGTTGCCAGCCAGCTGCCGGCGGCGATTTCGGCGATTTCATAGAACGCAGTGTCGGCGGACTTGAAGCCCAGGCCGGCGGCCAGATCCGTGGCAATCCAGGTCTGCACGACGAAGATCACGCCCATCACCAGCAATGTGATCAGCGCAGCCTTGCCGACACTACGACCCGGGTCTCCCTTGATTTCTTCGGCGAGGGTGGAAATCGCATCGAAACCGAGGAACGACAGCACGGCAATCGACACCGCTTGCATCAACAGGGCGAAGTTGAACGTCTCGGGGTTATACAGCGGCGCCAGAGTCAGCTCGCCGTTACCGCCGCCGTTGTGCAGGGCATTCCAGGCATAGAACAGGAAGATCCCCAGCACCACCAGTTGCGCCAGTAGAAAGACGATGTTCATCCGCGCGGTGAAGGTGATACCCCGCAGGTTGACGAAGGTGGCGCTGACCAGAAAGGCCAGGATGAAGCCGACTTTCGGGATGTCCGGGTACAAATGGTTCAGCGCCATCGCCGCGTAGACGTAGAGCAGTGGCGGAATCAGCAAATAATCGAGCAGCATCAGCCAACCGGCGATAAACCCGACATGCGGGTTGAGGCCGCGTTGTGCGTAGGAATACACGGAGCCTGCAATCGGAAAGGCCCGGGCCATGCTGCCGTAACTGAGGGCGGTGAACAGCATCGCCACCATGCCGATGATGTAGGCCAGGGGCACCATCCCCGGGGCTTCGGCGTTGACGTAACCATAAACGCCGAACGGGGCGATGGGGATCATGAAGATCATCCCGTACACCACCAGGTCCGTCAGTGACAGGCTGCGTTTCAACTCTTGCTTGTAGCCGAATTCTTCTATTTCCATGAAGCCCTTCTCCTTGATTTGAAAGCAGCTGCACGCTGCGAGTTTGAAGCTGTTGCTCTACAGCAGTAGCGCCAGATAGTCGGTCCAGCGACCGATGTTTTCGGGCGTGCGCAGCAGATCGTTGCGTACCTCGATCAACACCGACTCAAGCCCTCGTGCATCGCCGTGAACCGGCACGGTCATATCACCCCGCGGATCGACTTTGTACGGCTGATTACCGGCGACTTTCAAGGGATGCCGGCTCAGCCCGTCGATCACTTTCTGGGCGTACTCCCCGGCTTGTCCGTACAACACGCCGACTTCCAGCGACCGTGGCTGGCCGTAATATATCGGCGTGAAACTGTGAATCCCCACCACGCGAACCGGTCGACCTTGCGCCACACGGGCGTCGATCAAGGTTTGCAGGCGTGTATGAAATGGCTCGAACAGGCAATGGCGGCGATAGTCGCGGGTGGCCTCGTCCAGATCCCGATTGCCCGGCACCTGATAAATCTCGCTCTGCAACGCAATGCTGTCAGGCGCATGCCACGGGCGATTGAGGTCGATCAACAGGCGTGAATAGTTGGCCGCCAACAGAGTGGCGCCCAGTGCTTCGGACAAGCCTTCGGCCAGCGCCAGGGCGCCGATATCCCAGGCGATGTGTTCGCGGGCGGCTTCATGGCTCAAGCCCAGGTCATTCAACCCGGCCGGGATAAAACGACTGGCGTGCTCACACACCAGAATCAGCGGGTGCTCGGAGGCTTCCCGGCTCAGGGTGTACGCAGGCTGGGTGTAGATCCCCAGCTCGGCGGACTCAGTACAGACGCGCATAGTGCTCACAAAGATCGGCGGGCGAGAGCTGTTCCGTCAGCCTCAGTTCCTCGGTTTTAACGGCGAAGTAAGTGTCCAGTAACGCACTCGGCAGGGCTTCGATCAGCGCCTCGCTGTTGCGCAGGCAATCCAGGGCCTGGGACAGGGACGCGGGCAGGGCGACGATGCCGCGGGCCTGGCGTTGCTCTTCGTTCAGGGCATCGGGGACTTCATCGGTGATCGCGTTCAGGGCCAGATGTTGCTCGATGCCCAGGCGCCCGGCGATCAGCAATGCGGCCATGGCCAGGTGCGGTGAGGCGGTGGCGTCCATGGCGCGAAATTCCAGGTTGTACTGCGCCGCCACGGCTTTGCCGCCCAGACTCACGGTCGGGCAAATCCGCAGCGCCGCTTCGCGGTTGCGTTGGCCGAGGCAGGCGTAGGAAGCGCTCCAGTGATGGGGCTGCAAGCGCTGATAGGAAACTGGCGTCGGCGCGGTAAAGGCGCAGAGCGCCGGCAAATAATGCAGAACGCCGGCGGCCCAATGCCGGCCGAGGGTCGACAGGCCGTTGGTGGTGCCGGCGTCGTACAGCACCGGGTGGCCGGCCAGATCCTGCAGGCTCACGTGAAAATGCACGCCATTGCACACCGCCTGCTCGGAGGTCTTGGGGGCGAAACTCAGGTTCAGGCCCATTTGCCGAGCGATCTCACGGGTGATCTCACGCACGTTCACCGCGCGGTCGGCGGCGGCGACGCCGAGGGCCGGGCGGCAGGTGATTTCGTATTGGTGCTTGCCGTATTCCGGCAGGAACATCTCTGGCTCCGCACCGCCGGCACGCAGTGCGCTGAGTAACCAGCCGCCGAATTCGGCGCCTTGGCGCTGTGCCTCAAGAGAAAACGCCAGATGCTCAGCCACGCCGCTGCCGAGGTTGAATTCATGTTCGAACGCGGCGTGGATCTGCAGTCCCAATTCGTCGCGATAACGCTCCACTTCGTTGCGCAACAGCGTACGCGGGCAGGCGCCCCACGGGTGGCCATCGGTTTCGCAAATGTCGCCGTGAATGAAGTCCAGCGCCGGGGCATTGGCGTCCGGGCCGTTGTTGACGGTCACGCGGCTACTCAAGTCGGGGATCAGCCGCAAGTCTCCATAAGCACCCCATGGATTGCTGGAGGCGATGATGTCTTGCGGGGTCAGGGCGCTGTTGGCCGGCACCCAGCCGCAGCCCGCCACTTGATAGGCATCGAGTTCGTCGGTGGGAAAGGAACGGCCGCGCGTCACGCCGATCAGGTCGGTGGTGACGATCGTGGTCATCGGCAGTGGCGACAGGCGAGCGCTCATGACTGCATCTCCTGCAACCGGCGGAGCACGGTTTGGGTGTCGGTGATCCAGCAGTAGCCTTTGATGGCGTTCAGGCAGGCGTGATGCCGTTGTTCGGTGTAGGTGGCGCAGGCATCTTCGACCAGCGTCACCAGGTAACCGCGGTCGGCGGCGTCACGCACGGCCATGTCGACGCACTGGTCGGTGACGATGCCGGCGATGATCAGGTGCCGGGTTTCGAGGTTGCGCAGCACGTAGTCGATGTTGGTGGAGTTGAAGACCCCGGAAGAGGTCTTGGGCAACACGATTTCGTTTTCGATCGGCGTCAGGTCATCGATGATTCGCGCGTGCGGGCTGCCCTTGGGCAGGTGCATGTCCGAGAGCTTGTGGTCCAGCGAGCGGTCGCGACCATCGGCGGTGAGACTTTCGATGAGTGTGTGCAGCACGTTTTGCCGCACGCCGCGAAAGGCGCTGAGCAACCGGCGTTGATTGGGCACCACCTGCATGTGGGCGCGGGTCAGAAAGTATTCGGCATCCGGCCCGTTGAGGTGTGGGTCGAACTGCGGCTCAAGCCAGGCACGCTGCATGTCCACCAGCAACAGTGCGGTGTGGTCGGCGGTAAACGGCAAGTCCCGGGGCGAATGGTGGGGGAGCGTGAACATCCTTATTAATCCTCCAGCAGGTGAGTGTCGAAGTCGGTCCGCAGGGCATCGATGCCTTCCAGGCGATCGGCCAGATCGGGGCTGCGCAGGGACAGGCAGGCAACCAGTGCTTCAACCTGAGCCAGCGCCGGAACCATCGAGTCGAAGGCCGACGCCGATTCCACCGGTGCGCTGATGATCAGGTCGGCCATTTCTCGCAGCGGTGACGCGTAGATATCGGTGAACAGCACGACCCGCGCATGTCGACTCTTCGCGGCATTGGCGACCCGCAGGGCCTGGGACTGATAGCGGCGATAGTCGAACACCAGCACCACGTCCTGACGCTGCACGTCGAACAACCGGTCCGGCAATTGCGCGTTGTCTTCCAGGGCAAAACAACCGGGCCGCAACAGGTGCAGGTGGTTGAGCAAATAGTTGGCGAGGAAACTGCTGAAACGGCCGCCGAAGCAATGGACCTGATGGCGGGTGTCGAGCAGCCATTCGATCAGAATTCGTACATCTTCGGGTTGGGTCAGCGCCTGGGTATCGACCAATGCTCGATGGCTGTTCGCCAGATAATGGCCCCAGGGGTCATCTTTCTTGAGATGGGCGCGGGGTTGCAACAGGGTACTGGGCGAGCGCAGGCGGTCATCCATGTCGCTGAGCAACGCTTCCTGAAACTCGGCATGACCGCTGAAGCCAAGCTTTTTTACCAGCCGCACGATGGTCGGATCGCTGACACCGGCATGTTCGGCCAGACGTGACATGGGGCCCAGTCCGTTACGCGGGTACTGGTCCAGCAAGGCTCGTATGACTTTGCGTTCCGATGGGGTGAAGTCCAGGCCGGGATCGGTGATCAGGTCTCTGAGAGAGGGCATCCGGGCTCCTGCTGGATGGGTGTGTCGGTTTCATTTCATAAATTGCCAAAACAGTATTTATGTAACGTGTGCTACATGTCTAGTGAATTATTGTGTGGATTTTAAACGCTCAAAAATGGGGCGAAAACCCCGTACGCCGCGGGCTACGCGGATGTCGACTGCCTTTGTAGGACATCGCCCGTAGAGGTGTCAGAGATCGCTACTTATCGGGGGTAAAATGGGGTCGCCAACCCGGTCGGCTGCTTGAAACGAAGCGCCCTGGATCGCGCTTCTTGCGGCACAATGGGCTGATTATTCGTGGCATCGTGCCGTTCTCCATCCCATCGACAGAGTGATCTTCCGTGCAGGCGACCCGCTTGACCCTGATGTGCCACGCTCGAACCGTCGCACAAAAATTGGCGTGTTTTCCTACGAATGAGCCGTTGGAAATGGATTGGCAATCGGCGAAGGGGTCGCGTTGCCGCCAGTTCAAGGGCACCCCCCGTTTGCTCTGTGGCCCAGAACTACGAACCCGGCAAACCGCTAAGCTGTTTGGCGACGATGTGGAGATTGTCGCGGCCTTGGGGGATTGCGATTTCGGACGCTGGAAAGGCACGTCGATCGACGACCTGCAGATGTCTGAACCCGAGACGCTCCAGGCCTGGCTCAATGACCCGACCTCGGCACCCCACGGTGGAGAATCGGTGACGCAACTCGGTGAGCGGGTGGCTGCGTGGTTGAATAGCCTTGAGGCAACGCCGGGGCATGTCGTTGCCATCACCCATCCTTTTGTCATCCGCGCCGCATTGATGCAGGTGCTGCAGGGTGCGGCGTTCAACCAGATCGACGTCGAACCGTTGTCAGCCATCGAGTTGCGGTTCAACGGTCGCTGGCGGCTACGCTTGATGGGCACGGACCCTGAGGGAGCACGT
Organism: Pseudomonas lini; assembly: GCF_964063345.1. Lineage (NCBI taxonomy): Bacteria > Pseudomonadati > Pseudomonadota > Gammaproteobacteria > Pseudomonadales > Pseudomonadaceae > Pseudomonas > Pseudomonas lini. Next base: position 673,301 of record NZ_OZ061318.1, on the reverse strand, counting down.
TGATGAAAAAACTTCTGGTCATCGGTGTCGGCGCCGGCAACCCCGACTACATCACGATGCAGGCAGTGAAGGCGCTGAACCGCGTCGATGTGTTTTTCCTCATGGACAAGGGCCAGAGCAAAGACAAACTGATCGACCTGCGCCGCGAGATCTGTGAGCGCTACATCACCGATCGCGACTACCGCTTCGTCGAAGCCCACAGCCCGGAGCGGGAGCGCGGGGATGTGGACTACAAGGCCAGCGTCGAAGACCTGAACCGCGCTAAGCAGCAGACCTTCGAGCGGTTGATCAGCGAGGAAATGACCGACGACCAGTGCGGCGGTTTTCTGGTGTGGGGCGATCCTGCGTTGTACGACAGCACCATTCGGATTCTGCAGGCGATTCTGGCGTCAGGCCGGTGTGCGTTCGAGTTCGAGGTGATCCCCGGGATCACCAGCGTGCAGGCATTGGCGGCGCAACATAAGGTGCCGCTGAATCGCATCGGTCGCTCGATTGAAATCACCACCGGCCGACGGTTGGCGGCGGGGCAGGCGAGTGACGCCGACAGCCTGGTGGTGATGCTGGATGCACAAGATGCCTACCGTCACGTGGCCGATCAGGAGACGGAGATTTACTGGGGGGCTTACCTGGGGACGCCGGATGAAATCCTGATTAGCGGCAAGCTCAAGGATGTCGCGGATGAGATTGAACGGGTGCGCAAGGCGGCGCGGCTGGCGCATGGGTGGATTATGGATACCTATTTGTTGCGCAAGTTTTGAGATAATGGGTGTTTGGGGTAACGCCTTCGCGGGCAAGCCCGCCCCCACAGGATTTGTGTGTTGAACACATTATCTGTGAACAACACAATCCCTGTGGGAGCGGGTTTGCCCGCGATGAGGCTCTCAAACACACTCAAATAATCGCCTTCACCTCACGTCCAAACCGCTCCCGATACACTGACGGTGGCACACCGACCACGCTGCGAAACGCCACGCGGAAACTTTCCACCGATCGATAACCGCAGCGCTGGGCAATCTGCTCGGTGTTCTGGCGGGTACTCTCCAGCAGTTCGCGGGCCCGGGCCAGACGCTCATGTTGCAACCATGCCTTCGGCGGCAGGCCGCTGGCTTTGGTGAACCGCCGCAGGAACGTGCGTTCACTCATGGCCGCTTCGCTGGCAAGGTCGCGAACTTCCAGCGGTTCGTGCAGACGTTCACGCGCCCACTGCATGACTCGCGACAGATCGCTGCGTGGCGTCGGGCTGACCGGTGACGGAATGAATTGCGCTTGGCCGCCGGTGCGTTGCGGCGACATCACCAACCGCCGCGCCACCGAGTTGGCCACCTGAGTGCCAAAATCCCGCGCGACCAGATGCAGGCAGGCATCGATGCCCGCGGCGCTGCCGGCTGATGTGATCAATTGGCCCGAATCGACATAAAGCACGTCCGGGTCCACCTGAATGTCCGGAAAACGTTCGGCCAGTTCAGCGGTATAGCGCCAATGCGTCGTGGCGCCGTGACCGTCGAGCAAACCGGTGGCCGCCAGTACGAATACCCCCGAACAGATCGACAGCAATCGCGCGCCCCGGGCATGGGCCCGGCGCAGGGCGGCGAGCAAGGGTTCAGGCACCGCCGCGCTGCGGTCGCGCCAGCCGGGGATGATGATGGTCCGGGCCTCTTCAAGCAGTTCCATCCCACCGTCGGCCAGCACCTGAATGCCGCCCATGGCGCGCATCGGCCCTTGGTCGACGGCGACGATTCGATGCTCATACCAAGGGAAATCGAACTCCGGCCGCGCCAGGCCGAAGATCTCCACGGCGATGCCGAATTCGAAAGTGCAGAGGCCGTCGTAGGCCAGAATCGCGACCAATCCAGGGGTAGGCTGCATTTGGCGGAAAATTCCCGGTGAGTGTCTTGTGCGCCACTGTAGCGGCAAGCGCGGGGCAGATAAAGTCTTCCCACACCCACCGAGACTTTGGAGTACAGCCCATGCCCAGCCTGGTTCGCGAAATTCCCGCCGCCCCATCTGCCATTGCCCTGATGCATTTCAGCAACCGTCTGACTTTCGAAACCGATTGTTCCGACGTCTATGGCAGCCAACAGGCCGGCGAGGTGGATTTTGTCCTGGTCGACGTGCGCGGACCATTGGCGTTCGAACGCGGACATGTGCCGGGTGCGATCAACATCCCGGGGCGGCTGATCACGGCTGACGGCTTGGCGGGTTATTCGAAATCCACGCTGTTCGTGGTCTATTGCGCAGGGCCCCACTGCAACGGCGCCAACAAGGCCGCGGTGAAATTGGCGGCGCTGGGTTACCCGGTCAAGGAGATGATTGGCGGGGTGACGGGGTGGCTGGATGAGGGGTTTGAATTGAGTGTTGCGGTTGCACGCACCGCTACGGCGGTCATTGGTTGCGAATGCTGACATTCAGGCACAGGTGATCAAATGTGGCGAGGGGGCTCGCCCCCGTTTGAGTGCGTAGCACTCACAAAGTCTTTGATATATCAGAGATTTTGGGGCCGCTTCGCAGCCCAACGGGAGCAAGCTCCCTCGCCACAGACGTCCATCAATTCTCGGATTCAGCGATTAACTGATGAAGCGGTCCACCACTCATCTAGCGTCACCTGTAACCAGCTAAACACCGCTGCATAGGCGGCGCTGTCCTGTGGCCCCCGAGGCAACGGCGATTCCTCGGCAAAGTGCTGATTGAGGGTCGCCACCGATTCGGCATTCCACTCCGGATGGAACTGCAACCCGACCCGCGTCGCCCCGACGCGATACATCTGCTGCTCACACACGTCACTGCTGGCCAGCAATTGCGCCTCCGCCGGTAGATCGATCGCGTCTTCGTGCCATTCCAGCACCTTCAGCCTCTGGCCATCCGCAAAGGTCACGGTCGTCCAGCCAGTTTCGGGGCAAGCCATCCGCCGCACATTGCCACCCAGACTCAGCGCCAGCAATTGCGCGCCCAGACAAATCGCAAACACCGGCGCATCCTGATCCAGACTACCCGCCAACCACTGACGCTCCGCTTCCAGCCACGTCGGCCCGGCATTGGATTCATAAGGCCCGCCCAACAGGATCACCGGTGTCGCACTCACCGGCGGCAACTGGCCGAGGTCGGCGCGAAACACGTTCAGCGTAATGCCACGGGCTCGGGCCCATTTGGCAATGGCGCCAGGTCCTTCGGCAGGATGATGCTGGATCAGGTTCAACGCGGGCATCATGCTTCTCTTCCGGGAATGGGTTGGCAGGGTCAATGTGCCGCAAAAAAAGCTTCATCGCCAGCGCGACTGTTCAATCGGATCACGCCCGAAATCTTGTAGGTCCACTGTTGACGCGGTGGCCACTTTTTTGTGATTTCTTATCAGGCCGCGATTTCATGTGGGAACAGGCTTGCTCGCGAAGACGGCCTCCCGAAGCGGCGAAGATGCCTGGGTCATCATCGACATACCGCCTCACAGTGTTAGGCTTTGCCCCGAATCCTGCGCGCTGTGAAGGAAGGTTTATGTTGAAGTTACTCGCTCTGCTCACGCTCCTGGCGTCCACCGCCGTCCACGCTCAAGCCCCGCTGCACACCGATCTGCCGCTCAAGTACCTGGAGCAGGCCCACGCTGAATCCCGCAACCTACCCTTGGTGATTTTCCTGCACGGCTACGGCAGTAATGAGCAGGACCTGTTCGACATCAAGGATGAATTGCCGCCGCAGTACAACTACCTGTCGGTGCGGGCGCCGATGACGCTGGAAGAGGGCAGTTACCAGTGGTTTCGCCAGAAGGGCGAGGGCGCCTATGACGGCGAGACGGACGACCTGAAGGCCAGCGGTCAGGTGCTGCGGGATTTTGTCGCACAAGCGGCGAAGAAATATCACACCGAAGCGGACAAGGTATTCCTGGTGGGTTTCAGCCAGGGCGCGATGATGTCCTACGAGGTCGCGTTGCGTCATCCCGACGTAGTGGGTGGAATGGCGGCACTGAGCGGGCGAATTCTGCCGGTGCTCGAATCCGAGCTCAAACCGGATGAAAAACGCCAGCAGCTGGCGATTTTCATCGGTCATGGCACCGCCGACACACTCCTGCCCTACAACGACGGTACTGATGCCGACAGCCTGTTGCAGCGCCTGTCACTCAAGCCCGAATTTCACGCCTATCCAGGTGTCGGTCACAGCATCAGCGCCACCGAGATACAGGATCTGCGCGCATGGTTGCAGCGCCTCAATCCCTGAATCGGTCGGGTTTATTTGCCGCTGACGATCTGTTTCACCAGCGTTTCGTGGCCGGTTTTGTCGTTGGGGCGGGAAATGATCTGAACGATGGCCATGCGCGTGCCGGAAGCGGCCATCAGCGTGCTGTCGAGAGTCATGCCGCCGCCCTGGGTGGCGGTGCTGTCGATCTGCCGAAGGCCCAGACCCGTGCCTTTCTGGGTCAGGCTTTTTTCGCTGGTTTTGTTGAAATCCGGCAAGGCGTTGCGTTGCTCGGTGGCGAACGCGGACACGGTGGCGTCAAGGAACTCACCGTCGTTGTCCTTGACGTTGGCGCCGCCGGGGAGGGTGTTTTCAGCAGCGATAACCACGGTTTTGGTGGTCTGGTTGGTATACATCGTGCCCGTCGCCCCGGCAGTGCCGGTGGCCGCATCACCGGCCGGCAGCGGGTTGGCGATGAACCCCTTGGGCAGGGTGAATTTGAACTTGCCGCCGAGCATCGAGACTTTCTGGGTCGGCGCTTTGTCGCTGGCAGTGGCCTTCGCCGCCTGCGCATTCATGGCGCCCAGGCTGGCAGCCGCCGCCAGCAGCAGGACAACGGCTTTTTTACTCAACAATGACATTCAAACTCTCCGTGGGATGATCCGCGCTTTGATGGCGATCATCCCACGGATCGCGTTCTGTAGCAGCTGCCGCAACCTGCGTTTGTTGTAGCAGCTGTCGAGCTCGCGATGCCTGCGTTCGGCTGCAGCGTCTACACCGGAAGGCGCGAAACGTCTAAGCTGCGCGCTTCCACCTGTTGACGGATGTTTGCGTGAAATTCAGTTTGCCCAAAGTCGGCACTGCGCCGTTTTGCCCACCGGAAGTGGCCGGCACTGTTGCCGTTGACCCGAGTGCGTCTTTCTTCAAACGCGTCCTGCGCTTTGCCGGCCCCGGTTTGCTGGTGTCCATCGGCTATATGGACCCGGGCAATTGGGCCACGGCCATCGAGGCCGGTTCGCGGTTTGGCTACAGCCTGTTGTTCGTGGTGTTGCTGGCGAGCCTGGCGGGAATGGTGGTGCAGTGTTTGTGTTCGCGTCTGGGCATTGCCACCGGGCGTGACCTGGCGCAACTGTCCCGCGAACGCTACAGCACGCGAACCGCACGGACCCAATGGTTGCTGGCGGAAATTTCGATCATCGCCACCGACCTCGCCGAAGTACTCGGCTGCGCGCTGGCGTTCCACTTGCTGTTGGGCTGTTCGCTGACATTTGGCATCGCGCTGACAGCGTTCGACACGCTGCTGGTATTGGCACTGCAGAACCGTGGCTTTCGCCGGCTGGAGGCGATCATGCTGGTGCTGGTGGGCACCATCGGTGCGTGTTTCTTCGTCGAGCTGTTGCTGATCAAACCTTACTGGCCGGACGTCGTCCGTGGTTTTACACCGTCACTTTCGGCTATTGGTGATGCCGCGCCGTTGTACCTGGCCATCGGTATTCTCGGGGCCACGGTGATGCCGCATAACCTCTATTTGCACACCTCGATCGTGCAGACCCGGATGATCGGCAAGGATCTGGCCAGCAAGCAAGACGCGGTGAAACTGGCGCGCATCGACACCATCGGCTCTCTGGCCTTGGCGCTGCTGGTGAACGCGGCGATCCTGATTCTCGCCGCGGCGGCCTTCTACAAAACCGGGCATACCGACGTGGTGGACATTCAGGATGCCTATCACTTGCTCGACCCGTTGGTAGGCGGAGCGTTGGCCAGTGTGCTGTTCGGCGTGGCGTTGCTGGCGTCAGGACAGAGCTCGACCTTCACCGGCACCATTGCGGGCCAGGTGATCATGGAAGGCTACCTGAACCTGAGGCTGCCTTGCTGGCAACGGCGGTTGATCACTCGCGGGCTGGCGTTGATCCCGGCGTTCATCGGTGTCTGGCTGATAGGCGACGGGGCGATCGGCAAACTGTTGGTGTTGAGCCAGGTGGTACTCAGCCTGCAACTGCCGTTCGCGTTGTATCCGTTGATTCGCATGACCAACGATCAAAAACTCATGGGGCCGTTTGTGAATCGACTGCCGACACGGGGGTTGGCGTGGGGGTTGTTTGTGGTGATCAGCGGGGCGAACAGCTGGTTGATTCTGCAGTTTGTGGCCTGACTCGGGAGAGCGTCTGGTCGGGCCTCTTCGCGAGCAGGCTCGCTCCCACATTGGAACTGCGCCGATCACAAAATTTGTGATCAACCCCGATCAACTGTGGCGAGGGGGCTTGTCGGAACGCCGCATCGCCCCGTTTGAGTGCGTAGCACTCACAAAATCTGCGAAAAATACCGAGATTTTGGGGCCGCTGCGCAACCCAACGGGGGCAAGCCCCCTCGCCACAGGGTGTTGGATTACGCCCGCTCGATGGCCAACGCCACACCTTGACCACCACCAATGCACAGGGTGGCCAGGCCTTTTTTGGCGTCACGCTTGATCATTTCATGCAGCAAGGTCACCAGCACCCGGCAACCCGAGGCACCGATCGGATGGCCCAGGGCAATGGCGCCGCCGTTGACGTTGACCTTGTTCAGATCCCATTCCAGATCCTTGGCCACGGCCAAAGATTGCGCGGCGAAGGCTTCGTTGGCTTCGATCAGGTCCAGTTGATCGATGGACCAACCGGCCTTGTCCAGGCAACGACGAGTGGCCGACACCGGGCCGATGCCCATGATCGCCGGGTCGACACCCGCGTTGGCATAAGCGGCGATTTTCGCCAGCACTGGCAGCCCCAGCGCCTTGGCTTTCTGCGCACTCATCAGGATCACCGCAGCGGCGCCGTCGTTCAGCGAAGAGGCGTTGCCAGCAGTCACCGAGCCGTCCTTCTTGAAGGCCGCTTTCAGTTTGCCCAGGGAGTCGGCGGTGGTGCCGGCGCGAGGCTGTTCATCGGTGGCGAAGGACAGCGGATCGCCCTTGCGCTGCGGGATCAGGATCGGCGTGATCTCATCGGCAAACCGCCCGGCTTCGATGGCGGCCACGGCTTTCTGCTGCGAGGCGGCAGCAAAGGCGTCCTGTTGCTCACGGGGCAGGCTGTATTTCTCAGCCAGATTCTCAGCGGTGATGCCCATGTGGTAATCGTTGAACGCATCCCACAAACCGTCGCTGATCATCGTGTCGACGATCTGCGCGTGACCCATGCGCAAACCGGTGCGGGCGCCCGGCATGACGTAATTGGACAGGCTCATGTTTTCCTGGCCGCCGGCGATGATCACTTCGGCATCGCCGCAGCGAATCGCCTGAGCCGCCAGATGCAGCGCTTTCAGGCCCGAGCCGCAGACCTTGTTCAGGGTCATGGCCGGCACGACGAAGGGCAGGCCGGCCTTGATCGCGGCCTGACGCGCCGGGTTTTGTCCGGCACCAGCGGTCAGCACCTGGCCCATGATCACTTCATCGACTTGCGCGGGGTCCAGGCCGGTCTGCGCCAGCAACTGGCGGATCACCGCAGCACCGAGGTCAACCGCGGACACATTCGCCAGCGAGCCCTGGAAGCTGCCGATGGCAGTACGAGTGGCGGCAACAATCACGACTTCTTGCATGGAAAAATTCCTCACTGGGCAGCGAACTGCATTTCCGGGACGTGGTCAGGCACGATCAGTTTACCAGCGGTCTTGGCGACGATTTCCTCGACGCTGACGCCCGGCGCGCGCTCTTTGAGAATGAACGCACCGTCCTGGATCTCCATGTAGGCCAGGTCGGTCAGCACGCGTTTGATGCAACCGGCGCCGGTCAGCGGCAGGCTGCAACGCGACAGCAGTTTCGACTCGCCGTCCTTGGAGGCGTGGGTCATGGTGACGATGATGTTGTCCGCACCGGCCACCAGGTCCATCGCGCCACCCATGCCCTTGACCAGTTTGCCGGGGATCATCCAGGAAGCGATGTTGCCTTCGACGTCCACTTCAAACGCGCCCAGCACGGTCAGGTCGATGTGGCCGCCGCGAATCATCGCGAACGATTCGGCGGACGAGAAAATCGACGCGCCGATACGTGCGGTCACGGTTTGTTTGCCGGCGTTGATCATGTCGGCGTCGACTTCGGCGTCGGTCGGAAAGGCGCCCATGCCGAGCAGGCCGTTTTCCGATTGCAGCATGACTTCCATGCCTTCAGGGATGTAGTTGGCGACCAGGGTCGGGATGCCGATGCCGAGGTTCACGTAGTAGCCGTCTTGCATTTCGCGGGCGACGCGCTGAGCCATTTGTTCGCGGGAAAGTGCCATTGTTGTTATTCCTTCATTCGGTCCGGGGGCAGGGGATCACTTACGCACGGTGCGCTGTTCGATGCGCTTTTCGAACGTGCCGCAAATGACCCGGTCGACGTAGATGCCAGGGGTATGGATCTGCGACGGGTCCAGCTCGCCGGGTTCGACGATTTCTTCGACTTCGACCACGGTGATCTTGCCGGCGGTGGCGGCCAGTGGGTTGAAGTTCTGGGCGGTGTGGCGATAAACCACGTTACCGAAGTGGTCGGCTTTCCAGCCTTTGACGATGGCGAAGTCACCGGTGATGGACTCTTCCATCAGGTACTGGCGGCCCTTGAATTCGCGGACTTCCTTGCCGTCGGCCACCGGAGTGCCGACGCCAGTGGCGGTGAAGAACGCCGGGATGCCGGCACCGCCTGCGCGCATTTTCTCGGCGAGGGTGCCTTGAGGGGTCAGGTCGACTTCGATTTCACCGCTTAGCAGTTGCTTCTCGAACAGCGCGTTTTCGCCGACGTAGGAGGCCACTACCTTGCGGATCTGCCGGTCTACCAGCAGCACACCGAGGCCGAAACCGTCGACGCCGCAATTGTTGGAGACCACGGTGAGATCACGCGTGCCGCGGTGCTGGATCTCGGCGATGAGGTTTTCCGGAATCCCGCACAGGCCGAAGCCGCCGGAGATTACGGTCATGCCGTCTTCAAGACCTGCCATCGCTTCCTCGTAGGAATACACGCGCTTGTCGAACCCTGCCATATGCACCTCTTTTATTCTTTGTGGGCGGCTGGCTAGCCGGATGAGGAGGGAGTGTCTCGCCGGAGGATTTATTTGTTAAGTTGATTTTTAAGGTTTATTGATAGATAAAACTCACTAATGCATAGGAGCTGCCGAAGGTTGCGATCTTTTTGATCTTCAGCACCTTTAAGGGCGCCGGAGATCAAGATCAAAAGATCGCAGCCTTCGGCAGCTCCTACATTGAGCGGCGGTGGTTCGCCGAACGCGCGCAGACATTGAAGTTACGTTGGAGACAGTGGTCATGACCGTCAAACAGATCCGCGCATTCCTGGCCGTGGCCCAGAGTTTGAGTTTTGCCGTGGCGTGCGAGCGGCTGCACCTGTCCCAGTCGGCGTTGAGCCTGACCATCAAGGCGCTGGAGGAGGGCTTGGGCGGGCGCTTGTTCACGCGCAATACCCGCAACGTCGCACTGACCGCCGAAGGCGAATCGTTGCTGCCGCTGGCTCGTCGGTTGATCGCGGACTGGGACAATGCCGAGGATGAATTGCGCCAACGCTTCACCCTCCAGCGCGGCCGCGTGACCCTGGCGGCGATGCCGTCGTTTGCTGGCAACTTGCTGCCGCCGATCCTCAAGACCTTTCGCGCGCGTTATCCCAAGGTCAACGTCACAGTGAACGACGTGATCAACGAGCAAGTGCTGGAAATGGTCCGCGACCGTCAGGTGGAGTTGGGCGTGGCGTTCGAACCGACCCAGAGTTCGTCGCTGGAATTTACCCCGTTGTACATCGACCGGTTTGTGGCGGTGGTGCCACTCGATTCACCGCTGGCGGAACTGGACGACATTGATTGGCAGACCTTGCTCAAGGAACCGTTCATTACCTTGCAGCGACCATCGACGGTGCGGGTGATGCTCGAAGAGCACTTGCAAGCACGCGGCATGAAGTTGCCGGTGGAGTTTGAAAGCCATCAATTGGCGACAGTCGGGCGGATGGTGGCCAGCGGATTGGGTGTGAGCGCGGTGCCGGCGTTGTGTGCCGGGCAGATGCGCGAATTGGGCGCGCGTTGCATTACCCTGCGCGATCCGGTGGTGGAGCGGGCGATCGGGGTGCTGACGACGGGACATGAACTGTCGGCGGCGGCGCAAGCGTTGTTCGATATTCTCAAGGCTGAAAATCTTGGCGAGCGCCTCTCCACGCAATAAGTGTGGGAGCGGGCTTGCCCGCGATGGCGGTGTGTCAGGCGACATCCATGTTGACTGTACCGGCCCCTTCGCGGGCAAGCCCGCTCCCACAGGAATGGGTTGGCGGGATCACTCCTTACTTACGCGCCTCCAGTATCAGGTTAAACGGCGTTTCCGTGGCCCGCCGGAACTGGGTGAATCCGGCCTCGGTAAAAACCTTGCGCAACCGTGCCTCACCCGCTTGGGCACCGAGCCCGAGGCCGACTTCCTGGGACAATGAGTTGGGTGTGCAGATAAAGGTCGAGGCGGCGTAGAACAGTCGTCCCACCGGGGTGGTGTTGGCATCGAGCGTGTCGTTGGCGAAGGGCTCTACCAGCAGCACCGAGCCGTCGGGCTTGAGCGATTCATAGGCATGTTTTGCGGCGCCGACCGGGTCACCCATATCGTGCAGGCAGTCGAAATAGCAGACCAAGTCATAGTCGTCGCCCGGATAGCTCTTGGCGGTGCCCTGGAAGAACCGCGCCCGGCCTTCCACACCACCTTCTTCGGCGCGCTGGGTGGCGACGGTGACCGAAGGCGCGTGGTAATCGAAACCGACGAACCGCGAATTCGGAAACGCCTGGGCCATGATCACGGTCGAGGCGCCATGGCCGCAGCCGATGTCCGCCACTTTCGCGCCGGCTTCCAGTTTGGCGACTACCCCCTCGAGGGCCGGCAGCCATTCGCTGACCAGATGCGCCTTGTAACCTGGGCGGAAGAATCGCTCGGTGCCGCTGAACATGCACGGATGGTGATCGCCCCAGGGCAGGGCGCCGTTGCCGCGCATGGCATTGACCAGTTTGTCTTTGTCATGGAAAAACGATGCGACCACGCCGATACCGCCGGCCACATAGACCGGTGAATCTTCGATCGCCAGCGCCAAAGCTTGCTCTTCGGGCAGGCGGAACTGGCCGTCGCGGTGTTCCATGTAACCGGAGGCGGCGTGGGCGCTGAGCCATTCACGCAGCAGACGGGTGTTGCAGCCGGTTTTCTCGGCGAGTGCTTCGGGGGTAACTGGCTGGCTGTCGGCCATGGCCCGGTACAAGCCAAGTTCTTCGCCGAGGATGACGTTGGCGAGCATCGCCGCGCCGCCCATGTCGTTTACCAGTTTGCCCATGAAATCATTGAGTTTGGCCTCGTCCATCATGTGTGCTCCTTCAGCAGGATCACGGTCCAGAGGCATTGTTTGTCGAGGCATGCACCTTTGGGCGGTGATCGTGGGAATGAACAGGACGATAACCGCGTCCTGGCTCCCTTATGGGGGTAATCAACAAGTCTAGTTCGTGTATCCCACTGTATCTGACTGCCTGTCCGATACAGTGGCCTGAGAGGAGCGGGGTTGGTGAACACAGACCCGACACACCACGGCGCTTGACTGGGCCTGCCGGCCGGCACTGAGTTTTCAGACGCTGGAGACCGGAATCCAGGATGAGATCGACACCATGCAGACTCCCCTCACATCAGCGAAGGCGACCGTCGGGCTAGGCTTGCGCCGCGGTTTAATGAAGGATCTTCAAGCGGCCCCGGTGGGCGCTTTCGACTTCCTGGAAGTCGCGCCGGAAAACTGGATTGGCATCGGCGGCGCTCACGGCGCGGCGTTTCGCGCCCTGGCCGAGCGCTATCCGTTGTCTTGTCACGGCTTGTCCTTGTCTTTGGGCGGGCCGGCGCCGCTGGACGTCGGGTTCCTGCAGGAAGTGCGGGTTTTTCTCGATCACTACAAAGTGCCGCTGTACAGCGAACACCTGAGCTACTGCAGCGATGACGGGCATCTTTACGATTTGCTGCCGTTGCCGTTTACCGAAGAAGCGGTGCATCACGTTGCCGCTCGAATTTGGCAGGCACAGGACATTCTCGGTCGACGCCTGGTGGTGGAAAACGTCTCCTACTACGCCGCGCCGCAGCAGGACATGGACGAACTGACGTTCACCAACGCGGTGCTTCAAGAAGCCGATTGCGACCTGTTGCTGGACGTCAACAATGTCTACGTCAACTCGATCAATCACGGCTTCGATCCGCAGACGTTTCTGGCCGGCATCGACGCGGGGAGGGTGGTTGCCATGCATGTGGCGGGACACTTCGATGAATCCGACACGCTGAAGATCGACACCCATGGCGCCTCGGTCAAACCGGTGGTGTGGTCGTTGTTGGCCGAGGCGTATGGGCGGTTTGGTGTGCAACCGACGCTGCTGGAACGGGATTTCAACTTTCCGGTGTTCTCTGAATTGGTGAGTGAATTGCAGACCATTCGCCGCCTGCAAGGTGAGAACCGTGGATAAGCCGAGTTTGTATCAACAGCAAGACACATTGACTCGCTACCTGCGTGACCCCGACCACAACGCGCCGCCCGCCGGGATGGACGTGGCACGGGCGCAGGTTTATCGAGATCTGGTGTTTTCGAATCTGTCGTCGTTGCTCAGCGGGACTTTTCCGGTGCTGGTGAAGATATTGGGTGACGGTGAGTGGCGTTCTCTGGTGCGGATCTTCCTGCGGGACTACCGCGCTCAAACGCCGAAATTCGGCGAGATCGCCCAGGAATTTGTCGAGTTCCTCGCCTCTGAGCCGTTGGCGTTGAGCGATGGAACGTGGCCGCCATTCATGGTCGAGCTGGCGCATTACGAATGGGTCGAGATGGCGTTGCAACAATCCGACGCGGAGCCGTTGCCGGCCAGCGATGCCGCATTGCTGCTGGATCAACCGTTGCAGGTTTCGCCGCTGGCCTGGCCGTTGGCGTATGGCTGGCCGGTGCAGTTGCTGGGGCCGGATTATCGGCCGGACTCGCCGCCCGTTCAGCCGACGTTGCTGTTGGTTCGTCGGGCCGAGGACTGGAGTGTGCGCTTCTGCGAACTAAGCCCGTTGGCGTGGCGGTTGTTGCAGCGGATCGAAGCGTTTCCTCAGCTCACTGGCCGAGCGCAGCTGGAAGGGTCGGCAGCGGAGGCTGGAATGGTGGGGGCGCTGGAGTTTATCGACAGCGGATTGGTGTTGTTGCGGCAGATGCACGGGGAAGGGGTGATCGGCACGCATCAATTGTAGGAGCGAGCGGTGCGGCGATCCGACTTGTCTGCGATGGCGGAGTGTCAGCCAACATGGATGCTGGATGTGCTGGCCTCATCGCGGGCAAGCCCGCTCCCACAATGGATTTATGGTGTTGCCGGTTTCTGGTGGATATGGCTACCTGATCGAGCGCAACCTCCCAAACACCCACGACCCCTGTGGGAGCGGGCTTGCCCGCGATGGCGGAGTGTCAGCCAACATGGATGCTGGAAGTGCTGGCCTCATCGCGGGCAAGCCCGCTCCCACAATGGATTTATGGTGTTGCCGGTTTCTGGTGGATATGGCTACCTGATCGAGCGCAACCTCCCAAACACCCACGACCCCTGTGGGAGCGGGCTTGCCCGCGATGGCGGAGTGTCAGCCAACATGGATGCTGGATGTGCTGGCCTCATCGCGGGCAAGCCCGCTCCCACAATGGATTTATGGTGTTGCCGGTTTCTGGTGGATATGGCTACCTGATCGAGCGCAACCTCCCAAACACCCACGCCCCCTGTGGGAGCGGGCTTGCCCGCGATGGCGGAGTGTCAGCCAACATGGATGCTGGATGTGCTGGCCTCATCGCGGGCAAGCCCGCTCCCACAATGGATTTATGGTATTGCTGGTTTGTGGTGGATATGGCTACCTGATCGAGCGCAACCTCCCAAACACCCACGACCCCTGTGGGAGCGGGCTTGCCCGCGATGGCGGAGTGTCAGCCAACATGGATGCTGGATGTGCTGGCCTCATCGCGGGCAAGCCCGCTCCCACAATGGATTTATGGTGTTGCCGGTTTCTGGTGGATATGGCTACCTGATCGAGCGCAACCTCCCAAACACCCACGACCCCTGTGGGAGCGGGCTTGCCCGCGATGGCGGAGTGTCAGCCAACATGGATGCTGGATGTGCTGGCCTCATCGCGGGCAAGCCCGCTCCCACAATGGATTTATGGTGTTGCCGGTTTCTGGTGGATATGGCTACCTGATCGAGCGCAACCTCCCAAACACCCACGACCCCTGTGGGAGCGGGCTTGCCCGCGATGGCAGAGTGTCAGTCAACATGGATGCTGGAAGCGCTGGCCTCATCGCGGGCAAGCCCGCTCCCACAATGGATTTATGGTGTTGCCGGTTTCTGGTGGATATGGCTACCTGATCGAGTGCAACCTCCCAAACACCCACGACCCCTGTGGGAGCGGGCTTGCCCGCGATGGCGGAGTGTCAGCCAACATGGATGCTGGAAGTGCTGGCCTCATCGCGGGCAAGCCCGCTCCCACAATGGATTTATGGTGTTGCCGGTTTGTGGTGGCATGGCTGCCTGACTGAGCGCAGGTCCCTCAAACACCCACGACTCCTGTGGGATATTGAGTGTTATTGAGTCGCCGGCAACTTGAGCTCCGCACATAACCCACCGCCCTCGCGATTGCTTAATCTCAACGACCCGCCAATCGCCAGCGCCAATTGTTGCGCAATTGCCAACCCCAAACCGGTCCCTCCCGTACTGCGATTACGCGAATTCTCCACGCGGTAGAACGGCTCCATCACTTGCGCCAATTCCTCTTCGGCAATCCCCGGCCCATGGTCCATCACCTTCACCGACAAGCTGCCATCAGCCTTCGTTTCCACCCACAGCTCTGCCGCGCCGGCGAATTTCAGCGCGTTGTCTATCAGGTTCACCAGCACCCGTCGCAAGGCATGCGGCCGGGTGTTAATCACGGTTGCGCTTTTGCCGTCGAGCTGCACGTCTTTACCCATATCCTGATAGTCGAACACCAGGCTATCGAGGAATGAATCCAGATCAGTACGACGACTTTCCTCGGTGGCACCATGGATGCTGCGGGCATAGGCCACGCCTTCGCGCACCAGGTGTTCCATCTCGCCGAGGTCGTTCCACAGTTTGTCTTTCTCGCTGGAGTCATCCATGAATTCGGCGCGCAGTTTCATGCGCGTGATTGGAGTTTGCAGGTCGTGGGAAATTGCCGCCAACAGTTGCATGCGCTCCTTGAGATACGCCGCAATGCGCGCCTGCATCGCATTGAAGGCCCGGGCGGCGTAGATGACTTCGCTCGGGCCTTTTTCGTCCAGGTGCACGGCGTGGGTGTTGGGGTCGAGAGTTTCCACCGCTTGGGCGAGGCGGGTGAGCGGGCGGATCGCGATTCTCACGGCCAGCCAGGTGCAGGCAATCATCAGCACCAGTTGTCCCAGCAATACCGCTGGCAACCACGGCGACAACGGCACCATCTTAGGCCGCACATCAAGGGTGACGGGGCTGCCGTCCTTCAATTTCAGGTGAGCCTGGAAGTGTTTCTTCGGGCCTGGGATGTCGGTAAAAGTCAGCGGGTAATCATGGCCGATGGCGTCTTGAATCGAGGTCACTGCAATCGGT